>JAFTDJ010000057.1 GCA_017454265.1 Bacteroidales bacterium
GGTGCGTACAGCCAGAGCTATTACAGGTGATTGACAAGAAGTCATGCAAAATTCACAGTCCCTCCGAGCTGCCTACACCACTTAGGAACAAAGATAAAAAGAACACCGTAACCCCACATTGGAATCACAGTGCAAATCTAGAAGCATAATTCCGTGTCTTTGTGCAGGACCTGTGCCAGCTGCAGCGGCAACTCGTCCACAAAAACGCCCCCTGGTGTGGATGGGAAGCGAAAACATCTTTTTCTGGAAGCTATTTGATGCGTGTGAGGTGTCTACGGCCAGACTACCACCTGTCAGCAATGAGGCCGCCCGGTGTGCGGGCGGCCTCTTGAAAGGAGTATAGTTACCGTAATGCTATTCCACTACGCAGCGGACGGAACCGGCTTTTGCTTTATTAAAATTAGATGAATACATCTTAGGACTTTTATCATCTCTAAAATACATGCAATAGGCAGTAGTTGCACTTCTGTTTGTCGCAGACCAGATGTGGCTTCGCGCATTTACATTTGAGTATGAAGCGCCCCAGCAATCAATATATCCGGCAATAGGGAACACAAATGTGCCATTATATATAAATCTACTGCTCAATGAGTAATCCCAATCTGTGTCTTCCTGTTTCCACATGGGCTTCGATTCATCTCTGACAGGGACGCGATAACCCGGAGGACAGGGATCATAAATGGTTTTCCCGGAATTCTCCCACAGGTCCGTTGGATCATCTTCATTCCATTTGCCGTCATCCACACTATAGACGTACACATAATCAAGAGGGTGGGAAATTGAGTACTCAGTGTTGACAAGGCCATTATGCTTTACCATCTGGGTCCCGGAAACAGTAATAGGAGTGGAACCGGAGAATGCAGAATTGCTGGGAAATGGATCCTTTCGTCCCCATTGATAATAAAGGCCGATAGAAGTAGGGTTGGCGTCACCGGCGGACGCTGTTGCGTCAATGGCACCGAGGTTACGATCCATAATGTATGATGCTCCACAAAAATCTGTAGCGCTGATGTCAGAAATTGAACTATTGGGCACCCATATATGCCAACTCCATGAAATAGCACCTAACGCATTTCTCGCAGCAATAACTGCATTTCCGGCGTGAGGGCTGGCAGGCATCTTGAAATAGATGTAATCGCTGTCATAATCAACCTCGTCTATGACATCGATGCTTGAGGCTTCAGTTTTGTCATTATATGATTCCCAAAGGACCTCAACACTCGATACAACTACTTTTGTATTGCTATTACCTTGTACGGATTTGAAACGGAATACCTTTTCTGAGTTTCCGGTGGGGTAGACGATGTAACTATTAGCGCTCTTGTTTCCATTGCTCACATACAAATCATAACTGTCACTCTCGATTGACAGTGATGAAACATGCAAGGGTGCAACATAGTCGTGAAGATCACCGGCGGAAATAGTGGGAAGACTCAAATAGTCGTTTCTGCTTAGCGAGAAGGATTTATTTGTGGTAACATATTTTTTTATCTCGCCACCTTTGGTAAACTTGATTGTGAATCCTTCGCTGAAGGAGACGCCATTGGGGAAGTATGCGAAGTTTCTTTCGCCAGATTTAAAGGCTCCTGTAATTTCGGTCTTTGGCCCGTCTGTGCTGCGTTTATAATTCCATTCTTCACTATTTGCCTTTACTTGATAATAACCATAGCCTACTACTTCGCCATTATTGCCTGAAAAAAGATAAGCATCAAAATCTCCCACAGCCGAGAAAGATATAGCACTGCAGAGGTTACGCATAATAAAAGAGCTTCCGCTCAGATAACCGGCCATTAAAGGTCGGTTAGTATTTGAAAACTCACCGTAATAATATATGCTGTTATTTGCACTGCTCAAGGCATCGGCAGGGAAGTCTGCATAGTATGAGTCCGGGTCGTATGTTGTTACGCCTGTTAAATCTACTGTAATAGTTGCTGTCTTATCGTCAATGATATCGCCGGCGGTTAGGGTTACTGTTTTACCTTCATTTAGATAGCGTCCATGAATAAATATTTGATCTCCAGCCTCCCAAGCGGTTTTCCCTGCATTATCAATTCCAAACTTGGTATCTTCATCGGCAATAGTAAAAGTGAAAGTGCGAATCACAGAATCATAAGCGGGGGCGAGATCTATTTCAACTTTTTTATCACAGGAAACAGTCAATGCAGCGGCGCCCAATGCCAATGCAAAATATTTATAAAATCTCATTTTATTATCCTCCCTCTTTAAATCCACGTTATGTCAATGTCATCGCGTTTGTTGTAATCCGGGGCTCCAGCAGAATCGCATAGCACCTTCTGAGTCTTAATCTCAACCACCCTGCAATCGGGCGCGGTGTAAGTGGTGTCTAATTCTTTCATATTTTTGAGTTTTAGTGATTTGACGGTTGATTAACAAAGCTACGCATTAAAACTTCATGGGGGGGGGTAAATTGCGAATAAACACCTGCAATTTGCGCAAAAATGGCGGCCTCAGCAGGGGCCGCCACCGAAAAAAAACACAAAAAGCGCTTATTCCGCAGTCATCATCCCGTACAGGGCCTTACGCTGGGTGCCGGCGGAATCGTCTTCTCGGTATTCCCAGATGAAGCAGCCCAGCAGCCCCGTCTTCTTGAGGTACTCTACGCGGCAGCGGATAGACTCGGCGTCTTCGTAACTGGCGTACATGATGCCCGTGGCATTGCCCAGGAAGCAGCTCTTGCTCTCCTCGTCCCACCAGCGTATGTTGTACCCGGCCACGCTCCTGCCTTTGGCCGTGCCCTTCTCGAGGGCCTCCCTGGCCATGGCATAAGATACCGAAGACGGATACACGTCGCCGTCTCCGTGGCCGTAGAAGCCTATGCCGTAATTCATCCTGTCGTATGGGATGCCCTGCTCCTTGTGATACCCCTCTATGCAGTCGGCCCCGCCCCTTGCATTGTTGAACCTTGAGCTGCGGTACAACGGAGAGTTGTGCCTTTGCTTGCCCGGATCCTTGGGATAAGGGTCGCCCATGGAATAAGTCATCACGTTGATGTAATCGACCCATTCCAGCACCTCCTTGTAGTTGATGTAGTCTGCCGAATGGTAGTCGTCGGAGGAGGCTGCAAAGGTAATGAGCTTGTCTTTGCCCAGGGCCTCGCGCAAATCCTTCACAAGCGTAGAGAAGTTCTTCTTGTCCGCCTTGTCGGCGCCGTTGTAGTAGATGCTGCCGTCGTCGAGGTAAGTCTTGGCCGCATAGGTGGGGTACTCCCAGTCCAGGTCCACCCCGTCCAGGTTGTACTCGTTGCAAATGCGTACGCATTCGCTGCAGAACAGGGCCCGCTTGGTATCGTCTTTGGCCATCTCAGAGAAGCCGTCGGCATTCTTGCCCCAGCCGCCGATGAAAAGCAGCAGCTTGAGTTCAGGGTAATCGTTCTTGTACGCGGCGAGCCGCTTGAGGTAAGAAGGCCCCGGGCTCTTGATTTCGAGTCCGCCGTCGCCGCTCTTGGGATTCACAAAGCGGGCGTGTCCCACGTTGATATGCGTAAAGCATTTGACGTCTTCCAGCGTGGGAAAGTCCTCGGACGGGGTGTACTCGGTAAAGTAACAGCAGATTACCGGAGTCTTGCCAAGGCGCGCAAGCCGTTCCGCATCAGGCCCCGAAGGTTCATCGGGCCCCGAGGGCTCATCGGGCCCGGACGGCTCGTCCGGAACCACGGGATCCGGTCCCGGAGGCGGCGGAACTACGGGGTCCACTTTGGGCCCGCATCCCGCCGCCAGCAGGAACAGAAGTGTGAGTAATGCTATTCGGCAACGCATCGCACTGAACCGAGTCTTGCTTTGGGGGCGCTTCCAAGCTTGAATGTGCCCTTGTCATATCGCAGGTCGGCACAGGCCGCTTTTGCCTCACTCCCGTGAGCCGTCCAGTAGAGAGTACGTGCGCCAACTTTGGCCATTCCCTTGACATCGTAGTCGTCGCGGTAGCCGGCGATGGGGAACACCGCAACGGGCTCGCCGATGGTAAGCCATCCGTTGGTGCCGTCGGCCTTCCAGCCGGCCGCAGCAGTGAGGTTGCCGCTCCAGAAAGGCTTGTTAGTGTTGCGCGCAGGCACGCGGTATCCCGGAGGACAAGGGTCATAGATGCTCTTCTCGTCGTTGCTCCAGAGGGTCTCATCCACTTCGTCCATCCAGTTGCCATCGTTGGTGTGGCCCAACAGGCGCGGGTTCCCGATGGCGTCGGCGAGCGAAATCTGCCCGGCTGCCACTTCTTCCGCAGCGCCCACGTATGCCGCCAGGTCGTTCTTGAGCGCCGTGGGAGAATTCACGAACGGATCTTTGCGCCCCCACTGGTACACCAAACCGTAGGAAAGCGGATCCACCATGCCCTCGGCCTTGGTGTCCACCAGCGCGCCCAGATTGCGGCTCATTACCGCGGCCCCCATGATGTCGCCGTAGGAGTCGGCCGTGACGGGTGTCTGCGGCACCCAGATGTGCCAGCTCCAGAGGATGGCTCCGTCGGCGTCGCGGGCTGCTACCACGGCGTTGCCGGGATGCAGGGCGGCGGGCATATGGATGATGATGTAGTCGTCGGCATAAGCGGCAGAAGCCACTACGCTGCCCGATGCAGGCTCCTCTGTGGTATTCCAGGTCTCCCAGAGCACCTCGGCGGAGGCGGGCTCGCCTATCTCCTGCTTGCTGCCGCCCTTCAGTGCCTTGAACTTGTAGGCGCCGGGAGCAGAAACGATGTAGCAGTTGGCTCCGCCGGCGGCATCGAGGCTGATGATGTCGTCCGACAGAGGGTCGTCGTAATCTTCCAGAGCTGCGGTGATGTCGCCCAGATCGAGCACTCCTCCGCGCACCAGCGATACCGCGTTGTGCACGAAGTAGGCCTTCACTGCCTTGCCTCCTTTGCGGAGCTTGAGGGCGAAGCCCTTCTCAAGTTCGATGTCTCCGGGGAAGCAGACCAGGTTTGCACCCTTGACGAAGGGGGCGGTAACGGCCTGGATGGGGTCTCCCTTGTACTGCAACAGGTTCTCCACGGCATCTGTAACCTTCACCTGGAGGAACTCGTAACCGAGCACGGCCTTCTTGTTGCCGGAGAAGGCATACTCCTCGTAGTCACCGTTTACGGTAAAGCTGACGGCGGAGCATACGGGCTTGAAGGTGAAGGTGTCGCCCACGTTGCAGGCCGCCATTATCTCGCGGTTGGTGGTGTTGAACTTG
The DNA here is from genome assembly GCA_017454265.1 of Bacteroidales bacterium. Taxonomy (GTDB): domain Bacteria; phylum Bacteroidota; class Bacteroidia; order Bacteroidales; family UBA932; genus Cryptobacteroides. The sequence continues at coordinate 5,181 of JAFTDJ010000057.1, forward strand.
CTGTAGAAGAAACAGTGGGGCAGGTTGTCCACAGCTTCTGCGGGCCAGGCTGCGTAGAGCGTGCTCTTGCAGTCTTCGCGCTCGTAGGGGAACAGGTTCTCAACGCTCTTGGTGGCGGTGCGTCCTTTGATGTCGCCCGCCTCAAGGGTTACGGTAACCTGCGTGGAAGCATATTCTCCGTGGATGACTATCTTGTCACCTGCCGCCCAGGCCGTCTTTGCTCCGCCTTCCGGCAGCACAAAGTTCAGCGTCAGGGTCACAGGCTCAGGTTCCGGCTCGGGTTCCGGCTCGGGGTTGACGGGATTGCACGAAGCAAGCATCGCCGCCGCGCTTACAGCGGCGATGGCATATAGGAATTTCTTAGGATCGAACATAGTCTTGCAGATTAATTATTCTTCGTCCCAATTCATAGGTGCGGTAAATTCGTACCACTCCAGAACGGCTGTGCCGGGGTCCTGGCCCGATACCTGGTCGTTACCTATGTACATATTTATCTTGCTGCCCCACTTGCAAGTGTGCAGGATGTCGTCGGAAGTGTCGAACGAACCCATTTCCACTCCGTTGCAGAGGTAGGTCACATGGCAGTAGTCGGCGCCGCTCGGGTCGAACTTGTAGGTAATCTCGATGGGTTTGCTGAAGTCCACCGCCGTGTAGCCGTCGAGCGAGGGCTTGCCGCTCTTGCCGGAGCCGGATGCATTGAAGTCGAAGCTGATCTTGCCGTCTATGGGACGTACGTCAACCTTGAACTCGATGCCGTCGCTGAAGCAGAACCAGTGGCGTACCCGCGAGCCGCCGGCAATATTGCTCCAGCGGAAGGTGTAGGTGCCGAAGGGCATGTCTCCCTGGTTCAGACGGGCTTTGGCGCTGAACAGCGTGCCCACGTCTTTGGTGTATGCCGGGGGATTGGCCCAGTCGCTCTTCCAGGCACCCATCTCATCGTTGTCCATAAGCTTGCGCACGGGCGAGATAGGATACGCCTGCTTGAGCACTATGTCTTTCACCGCCACCGCGTCGCCCGGATTGGCAGCCACGGTCTTGAGGGTTATGGTGCTCTTTCTCATGGCGCTGCCTGCCGAGTTATCCTTGAGGGTGAGCTTAAGCACATCGTCTCCGTCGTGCCCGTCGGGATTCACGATCTCGAACCAGTCTTCGCCGCCCTTCTCGGCAGTCCACCTGGCGTTGGACACCACGCTCAGCTCCACGCTCAGCTGGTCGAATCCGGCGCGTATCTCAAAGGTGTCGGGGTCGAGCTGCACACCGTCCTGGGTGACTTTCACCAGGCCGCGCTCCTCGTCGTGACGATCGTAAATTGCCACGGCTGCGTAGCGTTTCTCCCCGGAGTTCTCTCCGGCGCTGAGCTTCACTACGCCGTCCAGGGTACCGGAGGCTCCTTCGGTGATGCTCAGCCAGTTGCCTTCTATGACCTTGGCGGTCCAGTTCTGGTTGGAGAGCACATTGACGGTAAGAGAGCCGCCGGCTTTTTCGAGCATCAGGCCCTCGTCAAGCCCCGCTTCGGGCACGTTGAGGTAGGCTATACCCTTCTGGTACACCGGCACGGTCTTGCCTATCCAGCCGCCGCTCGCGATTTCTATGTAGTCGGTGCGGTCGTCGAGCTGATCGTTGTCGTAGTACTGTACGCGTACGGAAGTGCTCTCACCCTTGCCGGTATGCACCAGTGAATCGGCCACGGCCTCTCCTTCCTCAACTTCTATGATGCACCAGTCGGGGTGGTAGCTCCGGATTGTCCACTTCTGGGTAGATTTCACCGTAATGGTGAAGGCCTTGGGCGAGATGGCGTCCAGGCTGTAGCTGTCGGCCACCCTGTAGCGCAGATCTACGGAAGGAAGTGTATCGTCCGGCTTCTGGCCGCAGGCGCACAGCCCTGCAATGAGGGTTGCGGCCGCGCAGAATAAGGAAATATACTTTTTCATGGTTTACTCGGCTATTGCGGTGATTTCGCAGGATTTTACAACGTATGAAGTTCCGGCGTCGAAACTGTTCCAGCCGCCGAACCAGTACTTGGTGCTGCCGGAATCCACTGCAAACGGGTCGGGTCCGGCCTGGGTGCCGCGGACTTCACCGTTGTAAAGGAATTCGAAGCGGAGCTTGCCTTCCTCTGGACGCAGGCTGATGCCGTAGGTCTTCATGCTCTCAAGTTCCGCCTGGGTGAGGGCGGTGCCGTAGCTGGTGCTCTTGTAGGAGCTTGCGCCGTCGGCCATGTAGCCGTCCAGACGGGTGCGCTGGTTGCCGCCCAGGGTGAGCTGGTTGTAAATGTTTACCTGGCCCAGAGCCCCGCAGAACCAGAATTCTCCCTTGTTGCTGAATTTCACTTCTCCCAAGGTGATAACTGCATTGATGTAGCGGTATTCATCCAGGGTGGTGACCCTGCTCTTGGCCCCTCCGCTAATCTTCACGCTGCCGTCGGAAAGCACCTCGCAGTTGCCCTCGAGCTTGAAATTGATGCCCTGGCTTACGGTGATGCTGCTGGACACGTCGCCAAAGTCGTCGGAAACGGGCTTGATGGTGACGGTAGCGCTTTTTTCTGCAAATGAGCCGTTGAAAGGAGCGGATACTTTTACCTGGTTGTCTCCAACCTTCTCCACGGTAATGTCGGCGTTGTCGCACTCGACCTTCCAGGGCATTGTAGCTTTGACTCCAAGCAGCAGCTCGCCGCCCTTGCGGTCTATTACAGGCTCATCCACGGGAAGGAATTCAAGGCTCTGGCCCTTCTGGTTCACATCGAAGCTGAACTTCTCGTCGCCTGCGCTCACGGTAACCGTGGTGCTGCGGGTGATGGAATTGTTCTGTGCGGCGATGGCCTGGATGGTCTTTACGCTGCCGTCGCCGGTGCCGGAGGCCTCGCTGAAACTCAGCCACTGGTCTGCGGAGCGCACTTCCCATGCAAGGTTGGTCTCTACCGTGAAGGGCAGGGAGTTGCCGGCCGCCTCGAACACGTCGGTCACGGGCTGTACGAAGAGCTTGCCCTTGCGGGACTGGGTTATGAGCACGCTGCGGGCAGGCAGCTTCTTGTCGTCGTCCTGGATGGTGAGGGTTACGCTGCGGTCTGCATAATCGGGGTTGGCGGCAGCCGTAATAACTATGTCCTCGCTCAGGCTGGAAAGGGCGCTGGAAGCTGGAGACACTTTGATCCACTCGGCTTTTTCCCATCCGCTGATGTTCCAGGGGGTGGTGGACGCAATGCTGAAGGATACCGACTGCGGTTTCTCTCCCTGGATGGTGTATGCGTCCAGGGCGTCGCATTCCAGCTTAAGGGAAGCGGCGGCCTTTTCGGGAGTCATCTGTGTATCCACATAGAACTGCTGGCAGGAAACTGCAAAGAGTCCGGCGCACAGACTTGCGATAATCTTGACTATGGTTTTCATATGCTATTGTATTTATTTCGGTTAAACTGCTACCAACCGCTGTTCTGCGGATTGAGGTTAGTATTGCAGAAGAGTTCCTTCTGGGGGATGGGGTAGAGGTTCATGCGGTCTGCCCAGGTACGGCGTTCCACCATCTGGCGGCTGTACTCGTAGTTTCCGCCCACGCGCAGTATCTGTACCCCGTCTATCTGAGCCTGCGTAGAGGCTCCGATCTGCCAGCGGCGTACATCCCAGAAACGGTGGTCTTCGAAGGCGAATTCCACTCTCCATTCCCTTTGTACCGCAGCTTTGAAGGCGTCGTAGCCGTTCACGGTTACTGCCGGCATTCCGGCATTCGTGCGTACCTGGTTGAGGGCCTCACGTGCACTGAGGTGCAGCGTGCCGTCGGTGCGGTCGGGGTCGCGGAAGTATTCGTTGGCAGCTTCTGCGTAACTGAGGAGCGCCTCTGCATAGCGATAAACTATCCAGCTGTGCTGGCAGGAGACCTCCGCTTCGGGGGTGAAGCTGGTGAGCTCCTGAACGTGCTTGCGAAGGTAGTAGCCGGTGGGGCTGCCAAGGTCGGCACGGGTTGCAGAGTAGTCTGCGCCGCCCACGAAAGTCTCTATCGTACTGCCCTTGAAGGTCATTCCGTTGGCCAGGATGGAGCGCGCAAAGCGGGGGTCGCGGCCCTCGTAGGGATTGCTCACGTCGAAGGCCGGGTCTGCCGTCTCCCATCCGTTTGCTCCGAGCGTAATGTCGTAGCCTCCGGCAGTCTGGAAAGCGTCTACCAGGTTCTGGGTGGGATATGTTCCCGACATATAGGTGCGCTTGCCCTCCGTGAAGCGTACGGGAAAGTTGTAGCGTTCGAAGCTCTGGCTGGCGGAGCGTCTTGCGGCCAGGATAACCTCAGGGGAGGCGAACCATTTGTCCTGAGTGTCGGCGCTGCCCTGGTACAGGGCCGGATCGAGCCTGTAGAGGCCTGAATCTATTATGTCCAGTGCTGCCTTTGCAGCCTCCTGCCACTTGGCCGCATCTGCTGCGCCGTTGTGCAGGGGACTGGCGGCGTAGAGCAGGGCTTTGGCCTTGACTGCCATTGCGAATCCCTTGGTCACGCGGCCGTACTCGTCGTCGAGCATGCCTATGTAAGTCGTGGGCAGGTTCGCGGCGCACTCGTCGCACTCTTCTACGATGTATTTGATTACGTCGTTGAAGGGGGTCTTTTCTATGGAGTTGGCCTCTTCTATGCTGAGCATCTTCATGGGTACGGGTATGTCGCCGTAGCGGCGTGCCAGCTCAAAGAGGTAGTAGGCCTTGAGCAGCCGTGCCTCGTACGGATAGTACTTGAGATGCTCAAGCCACTGGGAATATTTTACGTCGTAGCGGTACTTGGAGATGTCTATGGTCTGGATGGACTCTAGGAACTCCCAGGTGCTGCGTATGGCGTTGTAGAGGCTCCATTGGGTATCTACCGTGGAAAGGGCGGACCAGTTGCCGTTTCCGTAACGCTGTACGGTGGCGGAAGGGTCGCCGAATTCGGCGTCGTCGCAGCCGCATTCGCGCATTGCGTCGCTCACGGCCACGATGTCCTTTCCGGGCATATATCCGTAGATGTTGGTAAGCATCCTCTGGATATATGAGTAGTTCTGGTACATATTCTCCCGGCTGTTCAGAGAGGAGGTCTCGTCGAAATCCAGGAAGGTGCAGCCTGCTGCGAGCAGTGCGGCGGAAATAAGGATAAATATCTTTTTCATTGCATTTCCCGGTTTAGAAGTTGAACTTTACGCTTCCCCAGAATACCCGGGTGGAAGGATACACGGCTCCCAGTTGCTCGGGGTCGGCAAACTGTATGTTGTCGAGGCTGAAGAGATTGGTACCGTTGACTGATATGGTGGCGTCGCACAGTTTAAGCACTTTCCTGGAAATGGTATAGGAGATTCCCGCGTTTCTCAGCTTGATGAACGAACCGTCGCGGTACCACAGGGAATTGCTGCGGTAGTTGTTGTCTCCTTCCAGGGTTGTGAGACGCGGCATGGTGGCCCTGTCGGCCGTTTCCGGCGTCCAGGGAATTTCGCGGCTCAGGAAAGTGTCCGAGATAGTGCTGTTGCCTGTAAGAGGCTGATACAGAGGGGAGTCAAGCAGGCTCACCGTAACGCCGGTGACGCCCTGGAAGTCTGCGAAGATCTTGAATCCTTTGTACTCCAGGTGCAGGCCGAATCCGAACTCCAGCAGCGGAGTGCTGCTTCCGAACATCTTCACTACGTCCTGGCTGTCTATTATGCCGTCCCCGTTCTGGTCGCGGTACTTAAGGTCGCCGGGGCGCACGTCGCCGAAGGTCTGGCGGGGCGAATTGTTGATTTCCAGCTGGTTCTGGAAGATGCCTATCACCTCGAGGCCGTAGCGCTGCCCCACCGGATTGCCCTTGTGGTAGAGGTAGTCGTATGCCTGATAGGCCTGTCCGTCGTCTATGACCTTGCTGAACAGCCAGCCTCCGTTGGCGTACAGTCCGTAGTTGAAGTCACCGATCTTGTCGTCCCAGGCAAGGGCGGCGTCGAAGCCTGCGTAACGGTACTCTCCCAAACTCTGCTCGTTCATTCCGATACCGATGACCTCGGATACGTTGGACGGGGAGATGAGGATGTTGCTGCGCTGCTCAAGGAACCCGTCCACACTGGCACTCAGGCGATTGCGCAGGAGTTTGGTTTCTACGCCCAGAGTGGCTTTGTTGGAACGTTCGGGAGCCAGGGTGAGGGCGGCCATGTCGCCTTCTGCACGTCCGGAATAGCTGGTGGGATTGTCTCCCGCGCCAAAGTAATAGCTGTGGCCGTTGCTGGAGCCGTAGGCCTGGCGCCAGAGTTCGTGCTCCAGGTCTTCGTCTGAGCCGGAAAGTCCCCACGAAGCCGCCACCTTTACGTAGGGCTCATTGGAAACGATGGCGCCCACGCTCACTGCCGGATAAAGGTTGAAGCGCTTTCCGGGCTGCAGGTATGCGGAACCGGCGTAGTTGAGAACTGCGTCGGCAAAGATACGCTCGTTCCAGTTCCAGCTTGCCGTGGCAAAGATTTCCTGGGTCTTGGAAGAGGCGTTGCGCTCATTTTCCACCCAGGAGCGCTGGCGGTAGCCGACGTGGGTCTCGAAGTGGTTCTTGCCGAAGTCGCGCTGCCAGTTCAGCCGTCCCTGGATCTCGGCCTTCATCTGCAGGCTGCTGAACCAGTGGCTGAAATCTACTGTCTTGGAGTTGGTGCCGTAGTACTTGAGGGAGCCTCCGACGAGTTCGGCATACTGGAACTCCTTCTGTGCCACCTCTGTGAGTTTGCCGATGTAGTCGAAAGCTACGGAAGCATCTGCACTGAGTCCCGGGAGAAGCCCTCCGAGGTCCTGGCGCAGGTCCAGGTTGGCGAGCACTTTGGTGTTGGAATACTGGTGCTGGCCGCTCTCCTGGAACAGGGCCACTGGGTTGTTGTTGCCGAAGATGGAAGACCCTCCGTAGGTGCCGTCTGCGTGCTTGATGGGGAAGGCTGCTGCCGGAATGCGGTAGAGCAGCTTCTCCATAGCGTTGCTGCTGCGCATGAAGTACGGCTTGTTGCTCTCCGACAGCCGGGCCATCACACCTATCTTCATGGCGGTCGTCCTGGTGATGTTCACATCGACGTTGGCCCTGATCCCCAGGCGGTTGTCGTAAACGTGCCCGTTGTAGCGGTCGTCGCTGGAAGGAGTTACGAACATAGCGTTGTCCTTGAGGTAGTCAACTGAGGTGAAGTAACGGAAGTTCATGTTGCCTCCGGAGAAGGTGAACTCCGCGCGATGTTTGTCCCCGTGGTCACGGAAAATCTGGTTCCACCAGTCCACGTTGGGGTATGCGTACGGGTCGGAGTTGTTGTAGAAGCCGTTCAGCTCCTCGTTGGTGTAACGGGGGGCCAGTCCGTCCAGGGCGCGTGCCTGGTTCATATAGTACGCATAAGTGTAGGAATCGGAGAATTCGGGATTCCGGAACGCGGTGGCAAAACCATATTGGTACTTTGCAGTCACGTGCAACGGGGAGGCCGTGCCGCGTTTGGTGGTGATCATCACCACTCCGTTGGCACCCTTGACTCCGTAAATGGCTGCGGCTACCGCATCTTTGAGTATGGAGACGGATTCGATTTCCACGCCTGTGAGGTCGTTCAGGTCTCGCGGGTATCCGTCAACCAGCACCAGCGGGCTGTGCCCGTGGAGCCGGAGCTTGGACTGGTTGTCTTCGCTGCGGCCGGAACCCTGCTTCACCAGGAGGCCCGAGAACTGGCCGTACAGCGCCTTTGCAATATCAACTTCCGGGCTTTTCTGGAAGACTGCATCGTCCAAAGATGCGCTCGTGGCGGCCCGCACGTGGTAAGGATTGCCGAGTATGATGGAATCCAGCTGCGAGGCGGTTTCCTGGGCTGCGGCGAACGTGCAGACCAGAAGAAGCGGAAGGATTATGTATGTAGATAATTTTTTCATATTCGGGTACATTTAAATATTACCAACCCGGATTCTGAGTCATTCCGTAGCCTTTGTTGATTTCAACGGCGGGAATGGGGGCGAGATACCATTTGGTGTCCCAGCTGTTGTACCATACTCTTGGAGGATAAGCATCCTTGAGCTTGTAGGTAAAGCTGGTGGCGTTCTTCTGCTTGTTGCCGGTGACTTCCAGACCCTGGAGCTTGGTTGTAAATGCGCCGGTAAGTCCCCAGCGTACCATATCGAACCAACGCACTTCCTCGAATCCGAACTCGAGGTCTCGCTCCAGCAGGACCGCTTCCCGGAACTGTTCCTTGCTCATACCTTCTGCAATGGCGGGAAGGCCTACGCGGGCGCGTACTGCGTTTACCCACGAATAAGCTTCAGCAGAGGGACCTCCGTCGGCCTCGTTGTATGCCTCGGCGGCGTTAAGCAGCACTTCTGCAAGACGCATAAGGCACCAGTGGGGAGCCACGTTGCGGTCTGCCTCGGTCTGGTAGATGAACTTCATCTGCAGGAAGCCGCTGTTGCCGTCCTGGAAGTTGGGGCTCTTGGCGTTCACGTAGTTTGCGCCCACTACGCCGTTCTTCCAGAGGTCTCCGGGAACGCAGAGGTTCTCGTACAGGCGGGGGTCGCGGGTCTCCGTGAAGGTGGCGTTGTCCACTTTGAGGTCACCTGCAGGGTCGCTCTTGAAGAAGGGCTGGCGGTCTGCTCCGGCGGCGGAAGGATGGTCCCAGTCGAAGTCGGCGGGGAAGGGGGTGCCGTCGGCGTAAGGGAAGCGGTTTACCCAGTTGAGGGTGCCGCTGCAGCCGAAGTCGTCCTGCAGCTTCATGTTCTTGTTGTGATAGCTGCTGCTGTTGCTCTTGCGGGTGGAGATAATGGTCTCGGTCGTGCCGCGGTCTCGGTAAGACTTCCTGTATGCAAGGCGGTAGTCCGCAGGCTGGCAGAACGTCGTGCCCGTAACCGGATCGACTCCCGTGGGCACTGCACTCACAAGCGAGTAGAAACCTCCTGTGCCCCAGGCGCCCATGAATTCGTCTGCCGCCTTCTTGGCCGAGGCCCACAGGGAGGCGTCGTATTTCTCGCCGTAGCTAACGTACTTGCCCATATTGTCCCAGTCTGCGGCATCTGCGTGCCAGGGCGTGTTGGAGTTGAAGGTGGGAGATGCTGCAAAGCAGAGTATGCGAAGCTTGAGGCCCAGGGCGGCAGCCTTGGTAAGACGTCCGTCCTCCGCTCCGGTTACGTACCAGGGAAGGTCCGGCGCCGCTTCGTCGCACAGTTCCACGATGTAGTCTATGGTCTCCTTGAATGTGTTGCGGGGATACACCATCTTCTCGTCGGTCTGTACAGCGTGCTTGAGCAGGGGAACTCCTCCCAGGTAGCGTACCATATTGGCGTAGCCTATAGCTATGCACATCTTCGCCTCGGCCTTTTTGCGTGCGAGCTGTACCGGGTCGGGGTCGGGAATGCGGTCGGCGTTCTCCAGGAAGAGCCAGCCGTAACGGATGGCAGTGTAGTCTTTCTCGCTGCCGAAGCGGTAGGTCTCCCCGCCTGCCCCGTCACCGGAAATATTGGCGCCGAGAGCGCCTGTGTAGTACAAGTCGTTGGGGCCGTCTCCCTCTGTGTGCTTGTTGGATACAAAGTGATCCGTGATGGATTCGAGGATGTCTGAACCCATCTTGCTGTCCCAATCTGTTATGAGACCGTACGGAAGATTGTAATATGCGGTAGCCAGCACCTTGTCTGCGTCTTTGAGGGTTGCAAACAGGGTGTCCAGCGTGGCGCCGGATGTCTCGGGAGCCTTGCTCAGGCCCTCGTCACCGAGTTTGAGGCTTTCACAAGCGGCCGAACCCGCGACAGTCATCGCGAGGATGGCGAATATCTGGATAAATCTTTTCATTGTGAGCCTGGTTTAGAAGTTGATGTTGAGGGCTATGTTGTAAGTCTTCACGAGAGGGTAGGTACCGTCGGAGTCGCTGGACTTGGCCTCCGGATCCTGCAAGGTCATCTTGGAGAATGTGAGGAGGTTGTAGCCTGTGAACATTATTCCCACCGAGCCTATGCCCAGCTTGTCGAAGAACTTGTTGCGCCCGAAGGTGTAGCCGAAGCTGGCGCTCTTGAGGCGCAGGTAGCTGGCGTCTACGACCCACAGGGTGCTGTTTTCGGAGTTCCAGGGATAGTTGGTCTTGGTGAAGCGGGGAAGAGTTCCGTCTTCGCGCCCGGGGGCCCAGGGATTGTCGTTGTCTATCCAGCTGTTCTCTGCGAATATCTGAAGCAGTCCGCGGTGTCCCGAGTTGGTGAACGGTATGCGGTAGTCGGCGTTCCATACGCGGTTCACGTTGGTAGCCGCGAGCCAGTTGAGGCTCAGGTTGAAGCCCCTCCAGTTGAATTTCCAGTTGGAACCGAATACGTACTCCGGGCGGTCGGGATAGCCGGTGTACATTTTATCCAGGCCGTCCACCTTTCCGTCGGGAACGGGATTGCCGTTCTCGTCGAGCGCACCGCCTATGTCCTTGTACTTGCAGTCACCGGGATACACGGTGGTGGAAGGCTGCGGCAGCTCTGGCTTGAGGCGCTGGACACCGTTTTCGTCGATGTAGAAGTCGTCTTTCTGGTACAGGCCGTCGTAGATGTACAGGAGGTGCCTGTTGGTCGGACCGCCGGTCTGAGCCTGGTAAGGCATTGCGGGTGTAACCTCGTCCATGTTCACTATAGTGTTGCGGGCGAAGGTCACGTTGGCGTCTATGTCGTAGTAAAACTCGCCGATATGGTCTCTCCAGCCCACTTCCACTTCGTAACCCCTGTTTATCACTTCTCCGAGGTTCATATTGGGAACGCTGGTGGCGATGATGCCGGGTAGCGAGCGGGGCGAGATAAGGATGCCGGTGCGGTCTTCCCAGAACAGGTCTCCGCTGAAGTGGAGGCGCTTGCGGAACATGTCGAAATCTACACCCACGTTGGCTTTGAGTGCGGTTTCCCAGGTTACGCCGAGGTTGCCGGGAGTGCCCATGGCATAGCGGGGCACGCCGCTGGAGCCTGCGTCTCCGAAGTAGTAGGAGCCGTCCTCGTTCCATACGCCCTCCATATACATGAAACGGGCGGAGCTGCCGAGGTCGTTACCCACCTTACCTACTGAAGCGCGCAGCTTGAGGTAATCCATCCAGCTTGCCTTCTTGGCCCAGGGCTCTTCCGAGATGACCCATCCCAGGGAGATGGAGGGGAAGAAACCGTAGCGGGTCTTGCCTGGAGCGAAGTTCTCGCTTCCGTTGTAGCCGGCGCTCACGTCCACAAGGTACTTGTCCATATAGCTGTAGGTGGCGCGTCCCACCCAGCCCACGTAACCGCGGGGCAGCCAGGTATAGTAGCTAGGGTAGTAGTCGCGGCTCTGGTTGTAGAGCAGCAGTCCGCTCACGTAGTGCCGTCCGCCGAACTTGCGGGCGTAGTCGAGGCGGGCCTCAAGGTACCAGGCCTTGTCGTCGTCTGAAGACTCGCTGTAGCTCAGTGGAGCGTTGCTGCCGGTAACCACATAGACATAGCTCTTGTCGAAGTCGGGATCGTTGATGGCCAGGCCGGAATCGTCGGCCCAGGACGCATATTCGAAAGTATAATGCAGGCCGCTGCCGCCGGTGTGCTTCTTGGTTATCTGCATGGAGGTGTCGTAACTTCCCTTGATGCCTGCGCTGAGGCCTTCGGTGATGAAGTCGAGCCTCTGGGTGAGGGTGACGTCCATGCCCAGGGTAGTCTTGTACTTGTTGGTATAGCCGGTCCAATAGTAGTATTCCCAGCCGTTCCACTTGGTGAGTCCGGAAGGGAGGGCGCTGGTGGATACGCTCGTGAAGGGCATTCCTTCGAGCACTCCGGGGCTTCCTACCGGGTGGGCCCAGAGCATCGTGAGGGTCCATATATTGTCCCTGTCTGTGTAGGGAGCCTGCGTGTCGCCTATGACTCCGCTGATGTTGAACTTCATGTCGGTGGTCTCCGTGAGCTTGAAGTCCAGGTTCGCGCGGTAGTTGTAACGGTTGTAGGCGTAGTTGTTGTTGTAAGTGACACCGGGAATCTGCTTTAGCAGACCGTTCTGGTACATGAAGCCCATGGAAACGAAGTAGCGCACTTTGTCGGAGCCGCCTGAGATGTTGATATTGTTCTTGGTCTGCAGGAAGGCCTTGCGGAACATCTCTTCGTTCCAGTTTGTACTGGGGAACATGATGGGGTCTGAGCCCGTGCGGTAGGCTTCGATTGCCTCAGGGGTGAAGTACAGCCCCTTGTCGGTCTTGCCGTCGTTCCACTGGTAAACATTGTAATAGCGGGCAAAGTCGTAGCCGGAGCTTTGCTTGATGTAAGACAGCGGTACCTGGGCGCCGGTGATGGAACTGACGGAAATCTTGGGTTTGCCGGCGTCGCCGCGCTTGGTGGTGACGATAATCACACCGTTGGCGCCTCGCACACCGAACACGGCGGTAGATGCTGCGTCTTTGAGGATGGACAGGCTCTCGATTTCGTTTGGATCGACCGTGTTGATAGGACGCTCGACTCCGTCAACGAGGATGAGAGGGGTTGATGCACTCTCGCTCAGCGAACTCACGCCTCGGATGTAAATCTTGGCGTAGTCCTCACCGGGCTGGCCGGTCTCCTGGACCGTCGAAACACCCGGCATCTGGCCGGCGAGCACGTTGGTAACGTCGGCTACAGGCGCTTTTACAAGAGCTTTCGCGTCGATGGTGGTAAGGGCTCCGGTTACCGTTGCCCTCTTCTGCGTACCGTAAGCGACGACTACCGTAGCTTCCAGAGACTCGGAATCCTCCTCGAGAATAATCACGATATCGCTTTGCTTCCCGACCTTTACCTCTTTGGAGACATAGCCCAGGGAAGCTGCTACGAGGACGGAGTTCTCTCCGGGCACGGTAATCGAGAAGGCGCCGTCGATGTCTGTAGCGACACCGGTGGTCGTCCCCTTGATGGTTACGCCTGCACCGATGACCGGCAGCGACTGGTTGTCAAGCACCTTGCCTTTTACGGTAAAGCCGCGCTGCTGTGCATACGCGCCGCTTCCGCCGAAAAGTGTCAGCACCAGACATACCGCTGTTGCCAGCCATAAGAATCGTACTGCTTTTGGATTCATTTTGAATAGTTATTGGTTAGTATTGTGATTATTGTATAGTAGTTTCTTTTCCGTACATGGCTTTCACCAGCGCCTTGAGCAGGCTCTGCTGGTCGTCGTCGTGGCGGTATTCCCAGAACATTGCGCCGAGGAGCCCCTTGCTCATGGCAAACTCTCCCTTGCAGGCAACGGATTCCGGGTCGTCGTAGCTGAGCAGGTTGTGTCCGGCTATGTCGGTAAGATATGGCACTTTGGCCACGTCGTCCCATTTGCGGATATTATAGCCGGTGACGTCTTTCTTGCCTTTTGCGTAGTAATTCTTTTCCAGGATGCTGGCCATTTCGTTGTAATTCACCTCGTACTCGTAAATCTTGACTGCCGGGTTTTTCTCTGCCTTGCCGTAGAAGGGGACTCCCAGGTTCTGCCTGTTCAGGGGAATGCCGGCCTTGAGGTGAAGCTCCACGCTTTCTTCGCAGCTGCGCTGGTTGAAAATGGTGCTGCGGTGCAGCGGGGAATTGTGCCCGCTCGGAGCGGCACCCATGTCGTAGGTCATCACGTTCACGTAATCTATGTACTGGATGGCTGTTTTCCAGTCTACGTACTTGGCGCTGGCAGAAGATGCGAAAGAGATGATTTTGCCCGTGCCTATGGTCTCGCGCAGCTCCTTCAGGAGGGTGTTGAAGTTGCGTGTGTCATTCGGGTCGGCTCCGGTCCCTTCTGCAGAATAGGTGGGGTACTCCCAGTCTATGTCGACTCCGTCCAGGCCGTATTTGTCCAGATGGCCCTTGACGCTCTCGCAAAACTCCTTGCGCTTGTCGGGATCCTTTGCCATCATTGAGAAACCGTCTGCCCTCATGCCCCATCCGCCAATCATCAGCATCACTTTGAGCTTGGGATTCCTGCTCTTGAGGTCCAGTACCTTCTGCATCAGCTCCGGCTTGGCGATTACAATGCCTCCGGTGCCGTTCGTAGGGTCTGCGAAACGCCCGTGAGCGTAGTTGATGTGGGTAAGCAAGGTAACGTCGGGAAGACTGGGGGAGTTCTCGGTGTAGTATGCCAGCACGATTGGTGTCTGGCCTATGTCGGTACACAGGGTGCCGGTGCTTCCGGAGTTTTCGTTGTTGCCGTTGCCCGTATTGTCTTCTCCGTTGTCGCCGCCGGGAGTCTCGGTGCCGGGATCGGGGGGCGGCGGCAGGGTATTGCCGTTATCCGGCTTGTCGCAGGAAGATGCGCACAGAAACAGGGCCGCAAGGGCGCTGACCGTAATATACAGGAGTCTCTTCATACTATTCGAGGGTCTTTAGGGTTTTCCATTCTTTGCTTCCCGGCCCAAGTACCGACACGTCGGTTTTGTTGCGCAGGGGATTCCAGCCGCCTTTGATATTGAAGATGAAAACGGCTTCTACTTTGTGTACACCCTTTTCCAGAGCCAGTTCCGTATCCTGTCGGGAGTAGCGTTTTACGCTTCCGCGGGAATTGTCTATAATCAGCTGGCCGTCAATCCAGACGGCGTCGCTGTCGGAGGAGAAGCGGTACACGCCTGTTTCCTTCACTTTGAAGCAGCCCTCTGCCCGTGCGGCATAGAAGCGGGTGGTGTCGGGCAGGTTGCGGTTGTAGGGCTCCAGAGCCACGAGGTCGCGGAGGCGCTCCAGTTCCACCTTGTGCCATTCCGCTCCCTGCAGGTCGTCTATGGTCCAGAACTTGCCGTCGGTGCGGCTGGCGCGAAGACCGCCGAAGACTTCTGCTTCCGGCAGGGCCGCCATCGGCTTCATCTTGCGCAGCCTGATGGTGCGCACCGGGCTCATCCGGCCGTAAGAAGTTATGGAAGCGGTTTTTACCAGGGCCTCTGAGCTGAAAGAAAGGGGGCCTGCATATTCTTCGGATGCCGCCGAGGGCTCAGTGCCGTCCAGGGTATATACAATGCGCTCCGGGCGGGTGGTGGTGAGCTCAAGCGTGGTTTCGTCTGTAAAGGCAAGCTTGTCGCAAGAACCGCCCGGCTGCTCCGGAATGGGAATGTGGTAGTTGATTCCGCGTGCGTCGAGGTCCATGCAGGCATAATCTACCCGGCGGTTGAAGTCTGCCCAGTCCTTGCGCTCCGGCTGCGTCCAGGCAATTTCGGCAAGGGCGAAAGCACGGGGGAAGAGCATATACTGGCGGTGGCTGTCGGAATAAATGTACTCAGACCAGTTGTTGCACTGCACGCCTTTCACGTGGTGGCCTTTGCCTTGTTTCTGCAGTTCTTCGGGTACGGGGTCGTAGGAATACACCTTTTCCAGGGTCGTGTAGTGGCCGATGGAGGCCGGTTCTACCTTGGGGTCGCCCTGAAAATGGTCGAAATACATACCGTCGGTACCGGGAGTCATAATGACGTCGTGCCCCTCGCCGGCCGCCTTGATGCCGCCCTTCTCGCCTCTCCAGCTCATCACGGTGGCGTTGGGACTCAGGCCTCCCTCGAGTATTTCGTCCCAGCCGATGAGCTTGCGGCCGTATTTGGCCAGTATGCCCTCCATACGGTGTACGGCATAGCTCTGGAGCTTTTCTTCCGCGGTGCCCTGGGCGTCGCTCACAAGCCCGAGTTCCTTGATGCGGGCCTGGCAGAGCGGGCAGTTCTCCCAGCGGCCCTTGCGGCACTCGTCGCCGCCGATGTGTATGTATTCGCCCGGGAACAGCTCAACTACTTCCGCTATTACGTCTTCCAGGAATTCGAAGGTGCTTTCCTTGCCGGGGCAGAGCGAGATGTCCGGCGTGCCCCAGGTGTAGAAAGTGCTCACATCCTCGCCCGTGCAGCTCAGGTGCGGGTACGCGCGTATGGCGGAAATGGCATGCCCGGGCATCTCAATCTCCGGCACCACCGTCACGTGGCGCTCGGCTGCATAGGCAACCACGTCCCGTATCTGCTCCTGGGTGTAGAACCCACCGTACACGCTGCCGTCGAACTCGGTCCTGTAGGCGCCCACTTCCGTAAGCCGGGGGTATTTCTTGATTTCTATGCGCCACCCTTGGTCGTCGGTGAGGTGCCAGTGCATGGTATTCATCTTGTATCGGGACAGGATGTCTATTTGCTTCTTCACCTCATCTACCGGGAGGAAATGGCGGCACGGGTCTATATGGAAGCCCCTCCAGGAGAAGCGCGGAGCGTCTTTTATCTTGACGCAAGGCACCTTGCCGTCGGGTCCGGTAAGCTGGTCCAGGGTCTGGCGTGCGTAGAAGAGTCCGGCTTCGTCTGCGGCTACGGCTTTTACTCGGCAGCGGCTGACGGTGAGGGTATATCCCTCGGGCGCTATCCCCGATGCGGGGTCCAGTTTGAATTCCACTTTTCCCTTCGAACGGTTCATGTCAAAGACGCCTTCGCCCACTTCGACGGAAGCGGGCTTGGGGATAACATTTATCATAGCTGCAGAGAGCAGTGTGAGAAGCAGTTTCATCATTTGATATATTTACGTACAAGCTGTCCTATCTCGGCATTTTCGTGTATTCCGGCAAAGTCCTCGGCGTGAGGCCCGTATGCATACACCGGCACAAGTATTCCGTTGTGCCCTTTGGTGGAAAAGTGTACCTGCACCTTGCGCTCTTCCAGGCTTCCCTTGAGCAGGGTGAGGCCGCCGCAGGCATGGTCGGCCGTTACCACTACGAGCGTCTGCCCGTCTTTCTCGGCCCACTTGAGCACTTCCCCTATGGTGCGGTCGAAGTCGAAGAGTTCTTCTACCACGTTGCCTATCTTGTGGCGGTGGCCGTAGTCGTCTATTTGCGAGCCTTCCACCATCAGGAAAAAGCCTTTGGGGTTGTCGAGCATCTCGATTGCCTTCATTGTGCATTCGGGAAGAACGGGACCGCGCTCAGTCACGGGAGGAAGGTCCAGCGGGCCGAAGAGTCCGAGGAACTTGTCGCCGCCGGCGCCCCGTATGTCTTCCAGCTTGTCCACGAAAGTGTACCCCCTGGCCTTCATCTCTTCCACGAGGTTGCGGCCGTCGGACCGGGAGGTCCAGAACTGGAGGCCACCGCCGGAGATGAAATCCACTCCGGAATCTACATATTGGGCGGCGAGGCCTTCCTCGTCACGTACGGTCGGAGAGTGTCCGCAATAGTCGGCAGGGGTGGCGTCGTTGATACGGCATACCACGGCTACTCCTGTTTTCTTGCCCTTCTTCTGGGCCGCCTTGAGCACGGATTCCGCGGGGTTGCCCTCTTTGTCGAGACCTATGTAGTAGTAATTTGTCTTCTCGCCTATGGCCAGGGCCGTGCCGCCGGCGCAGGAATCGGTGACCAGGGCGTTGGCGGCCGTGGTGCGGGAAGTGCCGAAATAAGGCATCTGTTCCATGTTGAGCTTTCCGCCGTTGCATACCCAGCCGCAGCTTACCTGCTCGAAGCCCATGCCGTCGCCTATCATGAAGATGATGTTCTTGACCTTCTTGCCCTTGGGCTGTTGCACGCTCACCACGTCGTAGGTCTCTTCTTTGGAGTACTGGTCGTCTTTGCTGAAGTTGTAAGTCGCGAAGGCCGAACGGTCGCGGCGGAGCGAGTCGGGAGAACTCACCATGGCGGCGCTTGCGTTCCAGCCGTCAAGTGTGAGCACGGCGCTCTTGTGCCCCTCGGGCAGGCGGCAGCGCAGGACTTTCTTCTGTCCGGGGTACAAGGTTACGAAATTGTCTGACCACAGCACGGCCGGAATGAGCTCGCCGGCGCTGTCTTTGGCTTTCACAATGTTCTGGTATGCAATGGTTTGCGTCTCGTTGGAGAGAGTTACTTCATAGCCTCCTGGTACGGCGGACGTCTGCATGGACACCTTGGTGGCGGGAAGTGCGGAGACGAAACACAGGTCGGGGTACTTTGCCACGGGAGTGCCTGCCCAGTCTGTCTTGTCCCACGCGTGCACGGTGTTCTCTGCGGGCAGGCAATAGAAATTGTCTGCAACGCTCCTGCCCTCCGCGTCCAATATCTCCAGGCTGAGGAAGCAGGGGCCCGTTACGTTCTCGAATATCTTGCGGGGACTGCGGCGGCGGAATTTGGCCGTCTTGCTCTCCTCGCGCACGAGCGTACCTTCGGGGGAGAAAACTTTCATGCGGGCGGTGAGTTCGCAGCCGGAAACCGCATCATCTACGCTGTAAACGCACGCGTCTTTATAGTTGTAAACCAGCTGCAGCGGCGCGCATGCCTTCTTGGTGCCGTAGTATCCGGCGGTAGGTACAAGATACCAGTCGTATAGCTGCCAGTACAGCGAGGGCCAGGCCGAGTTGAGCATCCACTGCACTATGCCGGTGGTTTCGGGCACGTTGCACCTGAATGCCTCGAACATCGCGCGGGTTCCGTCATAATCCACGGCGTGTGCCCTGTGCATGAATTCACCAATGTTCTCAGCGGCACCATACTCGCCTGCGACGGTGCGCGCAATGGTGGCGGTGGTGTTCATATGGGAAGCGGACGCTGTGCAGTGATAGTCCCACACTTCGTCCAGCGGCCACAGATGGTCCTCGCCTACCATACGGCGCACAGACTCCAGCTGGGGGATGTTGGTGCCGATTCCGGTCTCGGTGTTGAAGCCGTAGGCGCCGCCGTGTCTGGTGTCGGTGTACCAGTAATCCGGACCCACGTACTCGTAGGGCCCGGCCATTTTCATTCCGGAGGGCCCGCCGAACTTGCTTGTGAGGCCCTTGGCGGAGCATACGTACGAACGGTATTCGAGTTTGTTGAATTCTGCCATGTAGGCTTCTTCCAGGCGGGCGTTGGGGATGCGGTCGCTGCCCGTGAGCCAGCAGATGAGCGAAGGGTGGTTGCGCAGGCGCACTATCTGGTCGTGGAAATAACGTACGGCCAGAGCTTCCCATGCCGGTTCGTTTATGCAGCCGAAGCCCTTTGTGACGGGGAGTCCGCAATATTCTTCCCATTCCCACTGGCAGCTGAAGCCCATGACGGCCAGGATGCCGAGTTCGTCGCAAAGGTCATAGACCGAGTCGTCTTTGCCCCACACGTTCTCGAAGCGTATGCTGTTGAGGCCCATGTCGGCTACGAATTCAACTTGTGCGCGTATGCTCTCGGGAGTGTCCTGCATAAAGATGTCGTCTGTCCAGCCGGCAGATTTTATCAGCACCTCACGGCCGTTGAGCACGAACTGGCGGTGGCCGTTTCCGTCTATGCGGGAGCGTATGTCGCGCAGTCCGAAGCGCACGCTCCTGCTGTGCGAAACGCTCCCGGAGCCGGCGGGAATGAATGAAACCTTGAGCGTGTACATCTCCGGCCTGCCCATTTCGCGGCTCCACCAGATGCGGGGGTAACGCACTTCTTCAGTGACGGTTACGACCTTGCTTTCACCTGCCGCCAGCTCCACTTCCTTGCGGTATCCGCCCCCGTCGAAAACCCCCTGCATCACACCCTTCACGGCTGCGTTGCTGCGGTTTACGAGACTTGCCTGTACGGTTATGGATGCGTGCTTGAGGTCCTCAGGGTTTACATTGGGGCGCACGAATACGTCCTGAACCTGCACGTCGGGAGTGGTAATAAGCTCCACCTTTCGCAGTATGCCCATGGTTTCGTCCACCGGCCGGGGGTTCCAGTCTACATATCCGTGGTTGAGAGAAACCGCGGGTGCCTTGAATACCGTAACCTGCAATTTGTTCTGCTTCTTGGCGAGAAGCGTCGTAACGTCGAACTCACGTACGCAGAAGGGTCCCACGGTAGTGTCTGCCGAGGCTATGAGCTTGCCGTTGAACTTGATTTCCGCACTGTAGCCCAAAGATTCGAAGCGCAGTATGTGCTTCTGCCCTTTCTTTGTGGGGAAACTTGTGCTGAAAACCCATGGGCTGTCGAATACGGACTTGTCTATTTCTTTGTATTTAAGGCCTTCCAGTACGTTTCCGGAGCCCAGTGCGCCGGCTTCGTTGAGCGCCCCTGCAACCGTGCAGGGTACTGTTACGTCGTAGGAACGGGAATCGCCCTGGCGCTGCATTTTCCAGTTCACAAGATCTTCTGCAAAGCCGGAAAGGCAGATGCAGAGAAGTACAAGCAGGGAAATAGTTCGTTTCATTGTTCTTTAGTTCAGGAGTGATGCGCCGAGCAATGCCACGTCTTCCTGGGGCATGACCTGGATCTGGAGCTTTTCCAGTACGTGGCTGTAGGGGTAGCTGTTGCGCAGGGATTTGTTCATGGATTCTTTAAAGTGCTTGTATGTGTTGGCGATTCCGCCGCCGAGCACGATGCAACCCGGGTCGTATGCATACATCACAACGGAGAGCAGTTCTCCAAGGTGCCTTCCGAACTCCTCGAAGAAGGAAAGGGCTTCCTTGTCGCCGGACTCCGCCGCATTGCTTGCGTCTTTGGGCATCCAGCCGTTGCTCTCGAAAAATTTCTTGGAACAGAACGATTCGTAGTCTTTGCCGTTGTAGGGTATGGACCCCACCTCGCCGGCGCCGCAGTTTGCCCCGCAAAGCAGCTGGCTGCCCACCATGATACCGAGTCCGGTGCCCGTGCCGAGCGTAACCCCGGCTATTACATCGTGCTTTTCTCCCAGCCGTGCCGCTGCTCCGAGCGCAAAGCAGTTGGCGTCGTTGTTCACGCTCACCGGGATGCCGAAATGCCACTCCAGGATTTCCTTCAACGGGACTTCTTTCCATGAGGCAATGTTCATGGCGTTGTAAACTATGCCGCGCTTTACGTCGACAAGGGTTGGTACGCCTATGCCTATGCTTTTAACTTCCGGTGTGATTATTTCCTCTATACGCTGCGTGAGGTAGTCGATGGTTTCTTCCAGTACGGCGTCTTTGGGGAAGGACGGCACGCGGTTCATCTTTACAATCCGGGTACCCTCGACCAGGCCCAGACTGATTGTGGTGCCGCCAATGTCTATTCCGAGTAGCATAACAGTAAGGTTATAGTTGTGTCAGTGCAAATTTAGGAATTGCACGCGCGCGAGGGTTGGGGATTTGCGTATTTATGCACCCAATTTGCGCAATTCTCTGCGTCTGAATTCAGATGGAGTGCAGCCTTTTATGGCTTGGAAACGGCGGGAAATGCTTTTGGTGTCGGGCTCGTCGAGACGGGCCGCGATATTGGCTATGGAGTCTTTGCTGGAGAGCAGGAGCTCGGCAAAGCGGTTCATGCGCAACTCGCTGATATAGCGGTAAATGGTTGTTCCTGTCACCTTCAGGAAGCGCTGCTCCAGGAGTCTCCTGGAAAGGGGTACCTGCCGCAGGACGTCTTCTACCAAAATCTTGTGGTCCACATTGGCTCCGATGTATTGCAGCGCGGTAAGGATGGCGCTGTCCTTTGTGGCGAAGATGTTCGACGACATTCGCGGCACTATGCTGAGCGGCCGCAGGATTACGTCTTCTCCAAGGTAAGAAGGGTCTTTTGTCATCCGTTCCGCCATCTTTGCGGCTATATAGCCTCCGCCTTCTATGTCTATATTCACTGATGTGAGGGCCGGATTGGACATGTTGCACAGCACTTCGTCGTTGTCTACTCCCATAATTGCCACTTCACCGGGAATCTTGATGCCGAAGGAGTTGCAAGCCTGTATGAGGATACTTCCCTGGTTGTCGTCGCATGCCATTATGGCCACGGGCTTCGGCAGGCTCTGCAGCCATTCCTGGAGCATGGGCAGGTCGTATGCCCAGAGGGCGTCTATGCGCTGTTCGTTGTAAAGCGAAAAACTGTCTCCGAAGCCTGCCTCGTTTATACGTTTGCGAAAACCGTTGCAGCGCTCGTCGGACCAGCATACGTCGCGATAGCCGAAGAATGCGAAATTCTTGAATCCGCGCGACAGGAAACGGCGCGCCACTATCTCTCCGGTCTGGTCGTAGTCTGCGGTGATATTCGGTATGCTGTCGAATTTCTTGATATAATCCTGTGCCATCGCCACTATGCCTTCGCGCCGGAATACCGTTACGTCGTCCTGTGGGTCGAACTGACCTATCACCACGTCTGCTTTCCATTGCTTGGCCCATTCCACAACCCCATCCAGGCCGACTTTGTGCTTATATGCTGGCGGCATTTTACAAACGACCCACGGCTCGGTCTGCTCGGCATACTGCATTACGCCGCGCAGTAGCCTGTATGCGAACTGTTCCGTAAAGTCGGTAATGAAAAGCAGTCTCATGGCTCAAAGGTTTTTAACGTCGTTTCTGAGTATGGATTCCCTGAGGTCTTCCCACTTGTAATAGGGACCGCCCTCCAGCGTAATGATAGTGGCTTCCTGCTCGTTGAGAAAGCATTTTACCAGCACGTCTCCTTTGCAGTTGCGGTAAAACACCATCTGCAGATTGCAGGCGAAGGGACAGCGGAGCACTCCGGGCCAGTCGCGGCTGCCCACCGCGTCGAGTCTTTCGGCTATGCCCTTGATTCCTATCCTGGAAGAAAAGGCAAGCAGCTGGTACTCATGGCCGTAGCGAAGGTCTGCGGCACAATCTTGGGTGGCAATTGCCTCGTCTGCCTTGGCGATTACGTCTTCTACAAGGTAGTGTACCGGCTCCATACGCTTGTCTCCGTACTCGCGCGAGTTGCACTGGCGCAGGTACATGTTCATTCCTATCACTTGCGAGTACCAGTACAGGTCGTCTTCCGTGAAGCAGCGCAGCAGGCTGTCGTCCATGTCGCAGGCGGCGCTCACGGAGGCCAGGTCGAAGGTGTCCTGCATAAGCTTCACGGGGTTGCCGGAAAGCTCACGGGCCCTGGACGGATCTTTAAGGAGTTTTGCCAGGAAGGCGGCGGTATCGGGAACGTGGGATGCGCGCCTCTCGTCCAGGGTGGCATAAACCTGCTTCTTGATGTCTTTGGTGTCTTCCGTGCTGCAGATGAGCATTATCTTTTCTCCGGTGTCCCAGCTGAGGTCCAGGCGCGGGTCGAGCGAGAGCAGCTCGGCGGTGGCGGCAGCCATACTTACAAGGCACCTCGGAGCAGTGCTGGATATTGCCCGCACCCGGCGGCTGCCCTTGCGGAATACGCTTTTGTATTTGCGGTACATCCGGGCTGCAATTTCCCTGTGCTCGCGGGCTCCGCGTGGCGTGAGGCGTCCGTCCATTCCGTTGTGCACAGCCACCAGACGGTTCACCATTCCGTGCGCCGCCTCTCCTTCCGGGGTGAGGTTGCCGGCGTCGGCCAGTCTGTCCCAGCGTTCCACAAGGCTTGCATAATTGTCCCTGGACCACTCGGTACGGCTGCCGTGGCGGCCATAGTGGCTGATATAGAAAGGCTTATAGCCGGCGGGTACGGGGGTTTCCGGCGTTTTGACGTATTCGTAAGGACTGGTATTTACGCCTGCGCGGTGCAGGTTGCCGTGTATAAGGGCAACTATTTCGGGATTTTTCTGCTCCTGCGCCACCGCCGCAAGCGGTACCAGAAGGAGCAGCGCCAAGAGTTTCTTCATCGGTATCAGCATTAGTCGTTATGCAAATATAGATAATAGATTCCACTCTTATTTTCGCAAATTGCGTTAAAATATTCACAATCTGCGAAAAACAGACTTGATTTCCGCAGATACGAAAATATTCACTATTTTTGTAGGATTATGGGACTATTTAACTTTTTTGGCGAAAGCGAGCACCGCGTCTTTAATTACAAGCCTATTTATTACGACAAAGACGAGGAGGAGCGCAAACGTATGTTCGGTGCCGTGGACGGCAGCCTCGACAAGGAAAAGGAGAAGGGGACCTACGTACCCGGCTCCTACATCAAAGGTTCCATGCGCGACGGTGCATACAAGCGCTCCCGTTCGCATATGGGCAAGACCCAGACTATCATCGGTATCATTACTATGCTGCTGATATTCGCCGTGTTGTTTTTCATAGCCAAGTTCTACCAGATGCTTTAAAAGTATGGGACGCCTGAAAGTACTGCCTGCCAGGATATCCAATATGATTGCCGCCGGGGAAGTGGTCCAGAGACCTGCTTCGGTGGTGAAAGAGCTGATGGAGAATGCCGTGGATGCGGGAGCGGACCAGGTTGACGTGGTTGTCACCGATTCCGGCCGCACCCTCGTGCAGGTGATAGACAACGGTTCGGGAATGAGTCCTTCCGACGCCGTGCTGTGCTTCGAACGTCACGCCACGTCCAAAATAAGCAATGCGGCAGACCTTGAGAGGATACAGACCTACGGCTTCCGCGGAGAGGCGCTGGCCAGCATAGCCGCGGTTTCCCAGGTTACGCTGCGTACGCGCCGGCAGAGCGACGAAACTGCCACCCGGGTTACCATTGGACCGGATGAAGCCGTGAAGACTTCTTCCGTAAGCGGCCCTGTCGGCTCCAACTTCGCGGTCCGCAACCTCTTTTTCAACACTCCGGCCCGCAGGAAGTTCCTGAAGAGCGACCAGGTGGAATTCAAACATATCGTAGAAGAGTTCACCAGGGTTGCTATTCCCCGCCCGGACGTAGGCTTCAGCCTCACCCACAACGGCAAGGAAGTTTTCGTCCTCAAGAAGGCCAAATCGCTGAAATTCCGCATACTGGATTTGCTTGGACGGAATGTGGCGGGAGAGATGGTAGATGTGGGTGCGGATACCACGGCCGTAAAGATAAACGGATTTACAGGCCGTCCGGGGAGCGCCCGCAGGATGCCCGGCAACCAGTATTTCTTTGTGGGAGGACGCTACTTCCGCAGCCCTTATCTGCACAAGGCGGTGATGAGGGCTTATGAAGACTTTATTCCGGAGGGCCTTACCCCGTCCTACTTCATCTTCCTGGATGTGGACCCGCAGGCGGTGGACGTCAACATCCATCCCACCAAGACGGAAATCAAGTTCGAAGACGACAACGTCATTTTCCAGGTGCTTTTCGCTTGCGTGCGGGAAGCGCTGGGGCGCAACAACTTTGGCGCAAGCCTCGATTTCGAGCGGGAGGGGGCGGTAGAACTGCCTCAGCTCGGACGCAGTTTCGAGGAGTACAAGGCGGGGGGGCTCTCACCGGAGGCCGCTCCGGATCCGTCGTACAATCCGTTCGAGGCTTTCAAATCGGAGGGTAACGCCGCCGGAGCTTCAGCTCCGCCTGCACATGCTCCCGCCTACGCTGGAGGTGGCCTTTCCGCAGGCCGTCAGGATTACGGCAGGCTCTTCCAGCAGGCGCCTTCCGAGCAGGACGTGCTGATAGTTCAGGGAAAGTATATCGTAAAAAAATCCCCTTCCGGGCTGATGATATTCAGCATACGCAGGGCGTGGGAAAGGATACTCTACGAGCGCGCCCTGAAAGCTCTTGCCGGCGGCGGGCACGTATCGCAGACGGCTCTCTTCCCGGTTGAGGTGAAGGTGGGAGTGCAGCAGCGGCTGCTTATCGAGGAATATGCGGAGATGCTCCGCAGCCTCGGCTTCGACATCGCCCTTTCCGGCGACGACGGCATCACTGTGGGCGGCGTTCCGGAAGGTTACAGTTGCGAGGCTGGAAAAGTGGAGCAGATGGTGGGAGACCTGCTGCTCATCCTGTCCGATTTCCAACCCGCGCTGGAGGAGGTGATGCGCCAGAAGACCGCCGCGAAATTTGCCATGCTGGGCGCCCTGAACGCCGAGGCGCCCCAGACCCGGCAGAGCGCGCTTCATCTGCTCGACACGCTTTTTACTTGCGACAACCCTGAGTTTACGTTCAACGGCAAGCGCACGGTATCCGTAATGCCTGCCGATGAAATAGAAAAGAGATTTTAGTTATGTCATACTATTATCAGGAAAACAGGAGAGGTTTTTTCTCCAATATGCCCAAGGTTACCAAGAATCTGATTCTGGTGAATCTTGTAGTATTCGTTGCAACCCTGTTTAACGAGAATTATATGGTCGGGACCTTCGGCATGTTCTATCCGAGTTCCCCCTACTTTCACTGGTGGCAGCCGGTTACGCATATGTTCATGCACGGCGGCTTCTGGCACATATTCTTCAATATGTACACCCTGTTCATCTTCGGAACTGTGGTGGAGCGTATAATAGGCAGCAAGAAGTTCCTGCTGTTTTATTTCGTCTGCGGCCTCGGAGCGGCTGCGCTTCAGATGGGAACGCAGTACCTTGAGATGCAGTCTTTCCTTGCGTCCGACTCCCAGACCGCGCTGCAAGGTATGATGGCTCTCAAGAGCACTCCTACCGTGGGCGCGTCGGGAGCCATCTACGGTGTGCTCATAGGTTATGCCATGCTCTTCCCCGAGTCCAGGATGACCTTGATATTCCCTCCTGTTACGCTGAGCGCCAAGTGGATGGTGATAATATTTGCAGCCATCGAACTCTTTACCGGAGTTGTGGGATGGGCCGATGGAATAGCTCATTTCGCCCATCTCGGCGGTATGCTCATCGGATGGATAATGATTCGCTGGTGGCGTAAAAGAGGAGTCTTGTTCGATCGTGACGTGCTATGAAAGAGATAATTGAAGAGGCTGTTAAAATACTCAAGGATGGCGGAGTGATTTTATATCCCACCGATACTGTGTGGGGAATAGGCTGTGACGCCACCAACGAGGAGGCGGTACGGAAGGTGTTTGCCATCAAGCGCCGCAGCGAGGCAAAGTCGCTGGTGCTGCTTGCCTGCGACCTGGATATGGTGGCGCGCCACGTGAAGCAGATCCCCTCCATCGCTATAGACCTGGTGGAGGTGAACGATGCTCCGATGACTATCATTTACCCTGGTGCCCAGGGACTTGCGCCGTCCGTGACAGCCGAGGACGGGTCGGTCGGAATAAGGATACCCATGAGCGATTTCTGCCGCGAACTGGTCCGCCGCCTGCGCCGGCCGCTGGTATCGACTTCCGCGAACATCTCCGGTGAACCTGCACCTTCGTCTTTTTCTGAAATCTCTCCGGAACTGCTTTCTGCCGTGGATTGGTGCGCTCCGCGCAAACTTGAGGCCGGAGCCACGGGGCGCGCTTCCCAGATTATCAAGCTGGGCCTTCGCGGCGAGGTGGAAATCATAAGGGCGTAATATGTACGTAGGGTTGATTTCCGACACCCACGGGGTGTTCGACGATGCGTTCCGCGAGTTTCTCTCCCCGGTAGATGTGATCTGGCATGCAGGCGACTGGGGAGGAGATGCCGCCTTTGCGGAGGATATTGCCGGGTTCAAGCCCGTAGTGGGGGTGCATGGCAATTGCGACGGTTCGGGCATACGATATCTGTACCCTGAAACTCAGCTGCTTAAATTTCAGGGTATTACTGTGCTTATGACACATATCGGAGGCTCTCCGGGGCACTATTACCCGTTCGCAAAGTCGCTCATAGAGATGCATAAACCGGACATTTTCATCTGTGGCCATTCGCACATTCTCAAAGTGATGCACGACGAAAAGTACGGCCTGCTTTACATAAACCCCGGCGCTGCAGGCCTCCAGGGATGGCAAATTGTGCGTACCGCGCTGAGATTCAGGATAGAAGAAGGGCAGGTTAAGGATATGGAAGTATTTGAATATCCGAAAAAACTTTCTACCTTTGCGGGTTAGTTGGTTTAACTTAAAATTTTTCAAAGATGAAGAAGGTTATCATTTCTCTTGCAGTAGCGGCACTCTTCCTGAGTTCCTGTTGCTGTAACAATTCTGGCAACAAGGCCGCCGAGGGCGAAGCCGCCGCCACTGAAGAAGTCTGCGATTCCACCAAGGCTTGCTGCGGCAAGTGCGAGGAAGGCCAGACCTGCGAGAACTGCGAGAAGGCCGAGGGCCAGGCTTGCGAGAACTGCGAGAAGGCTGAATAATTATTCAGACAACTTTAAGCAGAAGAAGACGCGAGGAATCCCGCGCCTTTTTTTTATCTTTGCACTATGAGACTATACACACTCACCTCCGATTTGCACGGCGAACTTGCCCACAGCGCTCACAATGAGCAGTTTATAAAGGACATCGAGGAATCTTTGGGCGAAAACTTCGACTATCGCGAGAACGATTTTTCCGACTACGGTGCTGCAGGCGACATCATTTATGTACGTACCGGCGGTACCGAGGGAATTTTCCGACAGGTTTTCAAGGGACACGAGGGGGCACGCGTGCGCCTGCTTACCAGCGGTCAGAGCAATTCCCTTGCCGCTTCCATGGAAATCCTGAGCTGGCTGGGCCAGCAGGGGCTGGACGGTGAGATCATTCATGGTTCCATCAAGGAGATTGTGGGCGAACTGCAGCGCTATTATCCGTCCCGCCATGCGGCCGGGCCTTCGTTGGTGAAGCATTTCTCGGGCCGCAAGGCACTTGCCGGCAAGCGCTTCGGGGTCATAGGACAGCCCTCCGACTGGCTCATCAGCAGCGCTGTAGATTATACCCGTGCCAAGTCGCTGCTGGGCGCCGAGCTGGTTGACATTCCGATTTCAGAGCTCATAGCGGCCGTATCCGAAGTAAGCACCGATGGTGCCCCTGAGTCCCTTAAGCCGCTGAACGAGCCGAAGTTCGGAAAACTTATATCGCAGGCCGACATGGACGGCTCGCTGCGGATTTACGCGGCGCTCAAGCAGATAATTGCAAAATACAAGCTGGACGGATTCACGCTGCGCTGCTTCGACCTCCTCACCGCACTTCACAACACCGGATGCCTCTCGCTGGCGCTGCTTAATTCCGAGGGTTATGTGGCCACCTGCGAGGGCGACATTCCTGCCATGCTCTCCATGGCCATAGTGCGCCAGAAATACGGAAAATCAGGTTTTCAGGCCAACCTGTCGCGTATTTCCGGCGGCAATTTCCTGTTCGCACACTGCACCGTGCCGCTGGATATGGTCTCCGACTACTGCTACGACACTCATTTCGAATCCGGCATAGGTGTTGCCCTTCACGGAGTCCTTCCGGTGGGGCCGGCTCGTCTGTTCAAGCTCGGTGCAGACCTGGAACACTGCTTGGACGAGAGGATTAACATTATAGACAACCCCTACGGCGAAAACCTTTGCCGCACCCAGATAGTGGTACGCAGCTGGGCAGACAGGGACAAGGAAGTGGGAAAGGAAGCCCTGCGTAACTATATGCTGAGGGAGCCTCTCGGCAACCACCACATCATTATTCCTCAGTAAAGAACTCCGAATATACCATTGTCGCCGCAACTACGGCGGCTGTTTCCGTGCGCAGGCGGCTTGGGCCGAGTGTGACTGCTTTCCAGCCGCGGCTGAGTGCAAGTTGCGCTTCGGATGGAGAGAAGTCTCCCTCCGGGCCGACCAGAACCATAATGTTCGGGTTCTGGCAGGACAGCGGCTTCAGAAGAGATGGGATCGTGTACTTTTCTCCGTCGAAGCAATAGCAAATCATTTTCAATGCGTCTTCCGGTGCGCCAAGGATGAAGTCGCGTACGCTCACCGGCTCCGCCACTTGGGGAATGGCGCCTTTGAGCGACTGCTTTGCCGCAGAACGAACCAGCCTCTCCAGCCTTTCGGTCTTGAGTACACGCCGCTCCGAGCGCTCCCCGATTACCGGGGCAATCACATCTACGCCTATTTCCGTAGCTTTTTCTGCAAACCACTCGTAGCGATCTGTGTTTTTGGTGGGACACACCGCCATCGTAAGCTTGTATGGATGGGCGCCGAATCCCTTCTCGCACGTCTCGATGTGAGCGGTGGCGCCTTTGGGGTCTGCATCCGTCAGCGAGCAGCGCATAAGCGTCCCGCGGCCGTCGATCACCAGTATTTCGTCTCCCTCGCGGTGCCTCAGCACCCTCACGCAATGGCCGGATTCTTCCGAATCGAGTCGGACGATATCGCCTTCAATGTCGAAACTGTAGAAAATTTCCATACAGTCTGCAAATATGGGAAAGTTTTATAAATTTGCAATTATGATATTGTCAACAATTCTCTCCTGGGCCGTTGTGACCCTTTCTTCAAGTTTCATGCGCTCCGCGCCGGATTATGAGGCCCCCCTGGACAACCAGATGCTTATGGGAGCTCTCGTTGAAACCCTTGATACAGACCGTTACTGGGTTAAGGTCAAGGCGGAAGACTATACCGGATGGGTTACCGATCTTGGGCTCAAAGTGCTGAGCGACAGCGAAAAGGATGCTTATCTGAAAGCCCGCAAGTGGATATGTGTCACAGATTATACCCGTGTTCGGGAAAAACCGTCCGAGCGGGCGGGTGTGCTCTCAGACCTCACCATGGGCGACCTGCTCAGGCAGACCGGTGTCGAGGAAGGCGGATGGACACAGGTGCTCCTGCCGGACGGTCGCTGCGGATGGGTCCTGTCGTACGAATTGATGGATTTCCGCCTTTGGGCGGAAAGTCGCAGCGGAGCGGCCCTTGGTGCCGGTTCCGATGAAACGGAGCGTTCTTTCTGCGCCCGTGAGATATGCGACCTGGCCTGCAGTTTCGCCGGCGTTCCCTATATGTGGGGCGGCAACTCGGTGAAGCACTTCGACTGCAGCGGATTGGTTAAATTCTGCTATTTCATGAACGGAATCTTGCTGCCGCGCAACGGCAGCCAGCAGGCCAAATGCGGCACTCCGGTTACTGACGGGAAGTACAAGCCGGGCGACCTGCTTTTTTTCGGTTCTCGCAAGCCTTTGAAAATCACTCATGTGGCTATATACATCGGGGAGGGGCGCATAGTGCACTCTTCTCACGCGGTGCGTATAATGAGCCTGGATGAGTATGCACGGGACGTGGTTGCAGCAACCCGAATCCTCACAGATATAGACAACGGGAAAGGTGCCCGTACCGTGCTCACCAGTCCGTATTACTTTGAGCAAGATGGCGAATAGGAGCAAAACTGTTTGGTACTGTACCAGTTGCGGCAACGAAAGTCCCAAATGGATGGGGCGATGCCCTGCGTGCGGCGAGTGGAACACTATGGTGGAGGCGCCGGCCGGGGCGGGGAAGGGCGCTTCTCCGTCCAAGGCACGTACGGAAGATCGCCGGCCCCGCAGGCTGTCCGAGATAGATCATAGTTCGGAAGAGCGTATCAGTTTGGGAATGAAGGAATTGGACCGTCTGCTCGGAGGCGGTCTGGTACGCGGCTCCCTGGTACTGATAGGCGGCGAGCCAGGGATAGGCAAGTCCACGCTGAGCCTGCAGATTCCGCTCGGCTGCCCGCAGCTGCGTACGCTGTACGTTACGGGAGAGGAAAGTGAGAAGCAGGTAAAGATGCGCGCCGAACGCTTGTCCGGCGGCTCCGGGCCGGACTGTCTGATTTTTTGCGAAACCCGCATAGAAGAGGTTTTGGATCAGGCACGCGCCATTCAGCCGGACCTCATGATTGTGGACTCCGTGCAGACTATGTATACCGACTCCGTGGAGTCCGCACCAGGCTCCGTGAGCCAGATAAAGGAAGTGGCGGCCTCGCTGCTCCGTTACTCCAAGGAAAGCGGAGTGCCGGTTTTCCTCATCGGCCATATCACCAAGGACGGCTACATTGCAGGCCCGAAGATTCTGGAACATATAGTTGACGTGGTGCTACAGTTCGAGGGCGAGAACCGCGGCTCGTACCGCATCCTTCGCAGCATAAAGAACCGTTTCGGCAGCACTGCCGAGCTGGCGGTGTTCGAGATGACGGGGAAGGGCCTGCGGGAAGTTGAAAACCCCTCGGAGATGCTTATCCCCATGCACGAGGAGGGCCTGAGCGGGGCGGCGGTTTCGGTGATGCTGGACGGCACCCGTCCGCTGCTCATCGAGGTGCAGGCGCTGGTGTCTTCGGCGGCATACGGTACCGCGCAGCGTTCTGCGACGGGCTTCGACGTGAGACGCCTTAACATGCTGCTGGCGGTGCTCGAGAAGCGTGCCGGCTTTCACTTGAGCGCCAAGGACGTGTTCCTGAACATGGCCGGCGGGCTTAAGGTAAGCGACCCTGCCTGCGACCTTGCGGTGATTGCCGCTGTGCTTTCCAGCAACTTCGATTATGCCCTTCCAGGCGACAGCTGCTTCGCCGGAGAAGTGGGCTTGAGCGGGGAAATCCGCCCCGTAGGGCAGACCGACCGCCGCATAGGTGAGGCTGCCCGCCGGGGCTTCAAACGTATCTATGTCAGCGCCTACAGCGCACTGGACGCACCGGTTCCTTCCGGCATTCGCGTGGTGAAGGTCTCCGACGTCCCGGAACTTGTAAAATCTTTATTCAAATAACAGTATGGGAACTATTATAATATTAACACATAACCGCATATGAAAAAGAAACTTTCCAGCCGCCTGGGCGATATCAGCAAAATAATGAACCGGGCCGCTTTTGCCGACGTTGACAGCCAGATCGTGAAGTACAAGTATGGGTCCGATGCGTTTATGCGCATTCTTGAGAGCCGCTATTCCTGCCACGCATTTACAAACGCCCACGTATCTGATTCCAAACTTAAAATGATACTCGAGGCGGGCCGTATGGCACCTTCTGCAATGAATCTCCAGCCTACGCGCGTGTGGGTGATCAAGAGCGAGGAAGCGCTTGCCCGCTTACGTGACGTACATCCTTGCTACGGCGCGCCTGTAGTGCTGGTGGTAGGTTGCCGCAACGAGGAAGCCTGGACGCGCGAGAGCGACGGGGTAAATGCTGCAAAGACAGATGCCGCCATAGTGCTCGCCCACCTTATGCTCACCGCCACGGATGCCGGACTTGCGAATATGTGGATATGGGATTTTGACCCCGGTAAGATTCGCGAAGCCTTCCCGGAAATGAAGAATCACGGTATCTACGGCCTTCTTGCAATCGGCCACCCGGCAGCCCACGGCGGCAAGCCCACCGAACTGCATACTTCCCGCAAGTCACTGGAAGAGATGGTAGTTACGCTGTAGGGAGGGGCCTCAGAACTTCTACCGGAGGCCCGGCCCGCTGCCTGCAAGCTTGCTCTGCAGGCGGATGTTACCGTCCAGGCTCGAATAACGCCGTAGAGATATACTTTTCTCCGCGGTCGGGGAAAATGACCACGATATTTCCCTTGTCTATGCGCCGGGCGACACGCTGGGCGGCCACCATGGCGGCGCCGCTGCTCATTCCTACGAAAATACCCTCGTTCCGGATAATCTGACGGGCCATCTTGAAGGCGTCCTCGGTTTCAATCATCTCCTGGATGTCGATGAGGGCTGGATTGTAGATGGCAGGCACAATGGCTTCCTCCAGGTTTTTGAGCCCCTGGATGTAGTGCCCGCGGGTGGGCTGTGCGCAGACTACCTTTATATCGGGATTGCTGGTTTTCAGGTATTTGGCCAGCCCCATGAGGGTGCCGGAGGTCCCGATGGCGCTCACAATGTAATCTACTTTTCCCATCGTTTGCTGCAGGATTTCCGAAGCCGTGGAGAAAAAATGCGCCATATAGTTGCCTTCGTTGGAGAATTGGTCTGGCATATAGTACTTATCGGGCTCCGAGGCTACCAGCGCCCGGGCCCGCCGGATGGCTCCGTCCGTGCCTTCGCCGGCCGGGGTCAGGACCACATCGGCTCCGTAGGCCGCCAAAATTTTCCGGCGTTCGGCCGAGACTGCCTCGCTCATGAAGATACGAACACTGTAGCCTTTGACGGCACCGATCATGGCCAGGCTGATTCCCATATTGCCCGATGACGCTTCCACTATGGTTTTCCCGGGGATGAGTTTTCCGCTGGCCTCCGCCAGTTCGATCATCCTCAGCGCCGGCCTGTCCTTGATGCTGCCCGAGGGGTTGGTCCCCTCCAGTTTGGCATAGACGTTTACCTGGTCTCCCTTGGAAAAGCTTCTAAGTTTTACAAGCGGAGTATTACCTATCGTCTCCAGTATGTTCTGCGCTATCATCATCTTTTCTATTATTATTCCAAATCTGGCAAGACCTCAAAAATTCCTGCAAAGTTAATCCAAAAGCATATCGATTGCAAGTGTTGACGGAATATCTTTCTTTTGGTTTATTTTCTGAACTTTTTATATATTTGTAAAGTTTAAAATATAAACCTTGTTGCATTGGCACTATGAGTTTCAGAAAGCTTTTCTTTGTACCTTTTGTGCTGTTTGCCGCCCTTCTTGCCGGATGCAAGGAGGAGGACAACGGAACCAACCGGATTGTGGCTACCAATTCCCCCCAGACTATAAACGAGCAGGGAATAGCCTCACTTACGTTCAACGTAGTATGGCAGTGGAAAATGAGCGGGAATCTTCCGGCATCCGGAATGACGGTCAACTTCAAGACCACCAACGGCTCCTGCACTTCCAGCGCCGTTACCGATTCCCAGGGGAATGTCACCTGCGTGTTCACGGCAAACGACCCTTATACGTTTGACGGGGCCACCGTAACCGCCTCGATGAAACACCTTCTCAATACAGGCGGCGTAGGCACGGAAGAGATGGGAGGCGTAATCACGGCAGAGGCTGTAGTGCTGCCGCTGCTGCGCCCGAGCAAGAGCAAAGTGAAGCCAAAAATAACCCGTGTGGGCGATCCTCCCGTAGTAGAAGATGGAAAGACCGTTTTCAGGGTGCGCCTTACCGAGTCGGAAGATGGCACCGTCTATGATGTACCCCTGCCGGGACGTGAGATACGGTTCGAAACGGATCAGTCGAAGGGCAGTTGCACGGAAAAAGCCATCACCGACGAAAACGGCGAGGCGGGCTGCGAATACAAGTCCAACGATCCCGATAATTTCGAGGGTGCGGATGTCATTGCCAAGGCCAGCGTGAAGTACTCCGACGGCAGCGTGGACGTGGAAGAGAAGATTACCGTAGCCAAGCCGGATGAAATAACCTACCGGCTCACTCCGACGGAATCCCCCCAAAAAGCGCTGCGCCTTGGCAACGACTGCATTTTCCTGCTGGAGAAAGTTACCAATGGAAATGCTGCGCCTCTGGGCGGAGCGGCGGTCACCTTTACCGCGGAAAACGGCACCATAGCTGGCGGGTACGCGGAGGGCACCACCACCGCCGACGGCCTTGTGAGAACCTATTTCACTACTGACGACATTATCAACTTCGAGGGTGGAAAAGTGCTCGCCAGCGCTACGGTGGAAGGAGAACAGGTTCAGGGTACATTGGAAATCGAGCCGGCCGACGTTTATGTGAAACTCATATGGTCCTCGTCTGAAAACAGGCCCAGATATGAAGACGGGCAGGCGAGTTTTATGCTGGATATCAGTTTGATACTCAATGAAAAAGGGCAAGAAGTGGCCCTGTCGAACGGAGGCGGGGGCACGATTAAGGCGGATACGGACGGGAACGGTGCCATCATCTCCATTAAAGATACCGGGCAATCGGGCGGCGCATCGCAGTCCGGTACCGGCGCCACCAGCCTGCAGTACGATTTCAAGTTGGGCTTGTTGGATATAGGTTACTCTATAGATAAACAGCA
>JAFTDJ010000058.1 GCA_017454265.1 Bacteroidales bacterium
CCATTCCGCTGCGTCCATGTCCACGTGCAAGACTCACGCAGTTCTTTCCACTCTGCAAAAGTAGCCATTCGCCAGCCATTGCCAAGATTCGCACTTGCAGCATCATCTTCTGCCTCCAGCACAGTTTTCTTATCGCCACCCAGTTTGGTCTCATACTTGGAATACAGTGTTATTTCGCTGTACTTAACCGGCCCGAACTTATAGTTGGACGTCGTATACTTTGTTTTTGTTTCTGTCTCGCCCCAGGCGTAATAGTTGCCGTAATCCTCCGGCTTCGAAGCACCGACGTTCATGGAACCCCACTTCAATCCGCTCGACAAGCCCAGATCCACAGCTTCAATTCCTGTCTCACTGCCGCCTCCGCTTCCAGCGGCCACTATGGACACCTTGCAGGTGGCCGTCACCTGGGGATTACTCACGCTTGTAGCCGTGATCGTTGCCTCACAAACACCATAGCCTGTAACCTTGCCGCCATTGACATATGCATTATAAGGATCCGTAGTGGTCCATATTATACTCTTGTCATGGGCATTTTCAGGAAGAACTGTAGCAGTAAGCTGTGCGGACTGGCCCACTTCAAGCTTAAGGGTGGTCTTGTCCAGCGTAATCGACTGAACCGGCACATTTCCGGATCCGCCCGTCACGGTAACCTCGCAGGTGGCAGTCTTGCCACCGGCAGTTGCAGTTACGGTTGCCTTGCCTGCCGAAAGACCCTGTACCTTGGCCTGCTTCTCATTGATAGATCCTACGGCAGCAATCTTTTCGTTGTCGATCTTCCATACAACTTCCGCCTTGGCATTGGAGGGGGAGACGACAGCCGTCAGTATCTTTTCCTCATCAACTGCAATGCTGATGGGCGCAGGATCGATGGAAAGGCTCTCAATAGCGACAGATCCGCCGGCAGTAACGGTTACCTTGCATTCAGCCTTGGCCACGCCGGCAAGTGCGCGGACAATGGTTGTGCCGGGATTCTTTCCGGTTACCCTACCGCCCTTGTAGAAGACGCCGTTTACGGTTGCATCCTGGGGTATGACAAGGGCTATCTCAGTGTCGTCGCTCTCCCAGACAACGGTTTTTTCAGTGGCGTTTTCCGGAAGGAGTTTCACAACTTCAAGCTGCTCGCTCAGCCCGGTTACAACGGTAATCTCCGTTTTATTGAGCTGTATTTCCGTTACCTCTATCTTGTCACCTCCACCTACTTCGCCGCCTTGCGCCTTTTGGACCACGATACGGCACCCTGCCAGTTGATTACCGGCCTTAACAGTGATGGAAGCGATACCCTCCTTTATTGCAGTCGCCACACCGTCTGTTATGGAGACTGTTTCTTCATCACTGGAGGACCATTCCAGCTTATCTGTGGTATTCGCCGGCTCTACAGTCACAGGAAGGGTTTTGGTTTCTCCCACAGTCATCATGAAAGTAGGCTCATCGAAAATGATGGATGTGCAGGGGATTTCCTCATTCAGCACTTTTTCAAGCTCGTCACACGCCGGAACGGCGAGCAGAGCAATTGCCGCAAGGGCAGAAAAGAATCTCTTGATCATATTGTCGATTATGGTTGTTTCCAGCCACGAATATCGGCAAAAAGCACTCTGGTTTTATAGTACAAAAGCACTATTTTATACTATTCCAAGTTCATTTGCAAGGCGCAACATCTCAGCATTGCTGCGCACGTCCATCTTTAGATAGATGTTCTGTTTGTGGTTCTTGATAGTGTATATGCTCACGTGGAGGCGCTCCGCTATGCCGGCGACGGAAAGCCCCTCGGCACTCAGGCGTATCACCTCTATCTCCCGCGCTGTGAGGCCAAGTTCCTTCACGCGGCGGGAGCGTTCCTCTGCAAGGTTGGTGATGTAGGAGGCGATCTCATCGGCCATGCTGCTGTCATCCTCTCCTAGGAGTTCATGGCAGCGGGCGCGGATTGTGGAGTAGTCCGGTGCGGGAGAATCCGCCAGCCGGGGACTTGCGAGGTCTTTTGAAATCAGCCGCAAAAGCTGCTCCTTGCCGCGGTCGGAGGCGACTATCTTGCGGATATAGACCTGGGTTAAGGCAATGATGCCGATCAGGGCGACAGCCAGAATGATGAGAATCGTCACCCACAGCCTCATCCGGGAAAGACGGGCCTCCTTGAGGGAGGTCTCGTAGCGGGTTTCCATATCCTGCAGACGGGTATCGGCTTTCTGCTGCATATAGTACTCCATCGCATACACATATTGCTGATGGGCAGATGCGGCGTTCTCCACGTCCCCGCTCTGGGCATAAAGCATCACCAGATTATTCCAGCACTGGCTCTGCATGAGATAATCTTCCTTGCCCAGGCCTTCGAGCACCTTGTGGCAGCACTCTATGCCGTCCTGCCAATTTCCGCCCTGGCGGTACCAGCGCATCCAGTATGGCAGGGCCCTGGAGGGGAATGAAGGATCCGTGGACAAGGCAACCGCCTGATTTATGTAGCTGCCCGCCTTCTCGTATATCTCCCGGTCTATTGGGGTTTTGAAGCGGTTAAGGCCGATGTATGCCTGACTCAGTTGAAGGAGGATGTCAGCCTGAAGATTCGGACTGCCGGAAGCAAATTCAAGCGCCTCCCGGAGGGTCCCGAGGGCCTCTTCATCCTGCGCCTCGCCTTCGGTGATGGCGCCGCATAGCTGCAAGCGGCCTTTCTGCAAGAGGGCGGAAGCGATGAGGGTATCCGTACCTTCGGCCCGCGCGAGCTGCTCCGCCTGGACGGCGTGTTCCCAGCCCTGGGCATCACGCCAGGTCATAATGTCGAGGGAAGCCAGGCGGCACAGCACCAGAGACTTCCCTCCATCGGTAAGATCTGCGGCCGATAAAGCCTTGATCGCATATTCGGTGGCCGGCTCCCATTCCTGGATGGAAGCCATTCGGTCACTCTCGGAAAGAAATTGGCGCCAAGACTCTTCCTGCCCGCCGATTCCACGGCAAGAAGCCAGCACCGCAAGAGTTACGGCCGCAAGAAAAAGGTACTTTTTTAGACTCACGACCTACAAAGATAATCATAATTAATTCAATTTCACCATCGTAGTGACCACCATTCCGGCGTTGCCATCGCTGCCCACGTTGGTCTTGATTTTGCCGCGGTCGGCACCCACAACGGAGGTGTAGAAATTCAGCTGCGTGCCGTTGGTCATGTATGCCACGAACTGAAGGGTAAGCGATGCCGCCTCGAAACGTTCCATCCGCAAGGTCCCGGGCACGATCTTGCTTTGGTATTCGGCTGCGCTGCTCCAGTCGAGGGTCACGTATTCGGCCGCATCCTTGGAAAGGTCGCACTCCCAGTAGCCGGCCGTGCCGTCGATGGTATAAGCCACCCCGTCAACATACTCACCTTGATTTGAAGGATAATGGGCGGGCAACTTTCTGGTGGAAACGGTGCCGGCCTTGGGATCCAGGGTGTGAATCTCAGCACCATCATACTCGTTTCCGCCCCACCAGCTGAGTTTGTCCGTTGTGGAGATATAAACCCCGTTCGGGTCCATTCTCCCGTTAAATGTGCAGATGAGGTTTCCTAGTGAGACTGAACTTGCGGATACGCTAAGATTGTAAAAGTCCGTACAGGCTACGGTCCTGGTCCAGGAATCTTTACCATCTCCCTCCTCGATTTCTTTATCATAGGTATCTGCATAATAAAGCTTTCCGCCTATGGAAAGAAGGAAAGACTCTTTGCTCGCTTCCACCTGGAGGAGTACGGGCTCAAAGGAAGGAGGAGCGATGATTCCCTGCATTCCGCCATTAGCGCCCGGGTAGCCGAAAGTC
>JAFTDJ010000059.1 GCA_017454265.1 Bacteroidales bacterium
ATGCCTCTGCTGAGTCCTTCAACTGCAAGATCAAATCCTTCCGTGCTGCTCTTAGAGGCGTATCTGATGTTAAATACTTCCTATACAGGCTACAAAATATCTATGCTTAAACACATACTTTTGCGCATGATCCGAGATTCGCTCAAAATACGGCCGTCGCAAAGCGGCATTTCAACAAAAAGAGCCGCCGGACGGCGACTCGTTTTGTTGAGATAGAAGGATTCGAACCCTCACTGACAGAGCCAGAATCTGTAGTGCTACCATTACACCATATCTCAATATCGGGACTGCAAAGGTACAACTCTTTTGCTAAAATGCAAAATTATTTTTCCAGCATCGCTACGGCCCACACCTCACAGCCCTCTCCCCTTCCTACAAAACCGAGGCGTTCAGTAGTAGTAGCCTTAACGCTGACAAGCGAAACATCCACTCCCATAACGCCGGCAAGGGTCTCCCGCATGGCCTCCACATAATTTGCAATCTTGGGAGCCTGAAGGGCGATTGTAATATCCACGTTGGCAACATTCCACCCATGCCCGCGCAACAGCGACACTACCCGCGAAAGCAGAATCTTGCTGTCGATGCCCGCGAACTCGTCTGAAGTGTCAGGAAACAAATGACCAATATCTCCCAGAGCCAGCGCTCCCAGCAGGGCGTCACACAGGGCGTGAATGGCAACATCCCCGTCGGAATGTGCCACAAAACCCACCGGCGACTCTATCTGCAATCCGCACAGCCACATCGGCAGCCCCTCGCGGAGCTGATGCACATCGTACCCCTGGCCAATCCTGAACATTACACGATACCTGAGAAACCAAGGAAAGCCATAGCCATTATACCTACGGTGATGAAGGCAATGGGCAGTCCGCGGAAGGACTTGGGCACGTCGTTCATCGCAAGCTGCTCTCGGAGTCCTGCGAAGAGCACCATCGCCAGACCGTATCCAAGGGAAGTGGCAAGGGCGTAAACCGTAGCCTCTCCCAGATTCAGCATGTGCGCGGCATCTCCGAATGTAAACTCCTTCGTAACCACATTGATGGCAACGCCAAGCACGGCGCAGTTGGTGGTAATGAGGGGGAGGAAAATACCAAGCGCCTGATACAGCGAAGGGCTGATCTTCTTGAGCACGATCTCCACCATCTGCACAAGCGCGGCGATAACCAGAATGAATGCAATGGTCTGCAGGTACGTAAGGCCCAGAGGAACCAGGAAGTACTTATTGATAAGATAAGTAACAACGGTAGCCAGGGTGATTACGAAGCATACCGCACCGGACATTCCCGTAGCGGTGGAAAGCTTGCTGGATACACCCATGAAGGGGCATACGCCCAGGAATTGGGCAAGGACGATATTATTTACAAAAATCGCCGAAACGATGATAAGCAAATACTCCATAACTATCTCTTAGCAAGCTTGTTGAACAAAACCATAAGATACCCCAGCACAAGGAAGGCCCCGGGAGCCATCACGAAAGCCAGGATGCCGTCGCCGGCGATAAATTTCCAGCCAAAGACGGAACCGCTGCCCAAGATTTCACGCACTATACCGATAACGGTAAGAGAAAGCGTGAAGCCCAGGCCGATTCCTATGCCGTCCAGAGCCGAATCGCCCACGGAGTTCTTGCAGGCAAAAGCCTCTGCACGCCCTAACACTATACAATTCACTACGATCAAAGGTATGAAAAGTCCCAGGGTCTCGTAAACTTCCGGAGTGTAGGCTTGCATAAGCAGCTGGAGCAGGGTCACGAAGGTTGCAATAACAACGATGTAAACAGGAATATGCACCTTGTCGGGCACAACCGGCGCTATGAGTGAAATAACTATATTGCTCAGAATAAGCACGAACATCGTGGCAAGTCCCATTTCCAGGCCATTGATGGCGGACGTGGTCGTAGCAAGCGTGGGGCACATACCCAGCACAAGTACGAAAGTAGGGTTCTCTTTGAGAAGGCCCTTCGTAATCAAACCGAACTTACTCATTTCCCATCAGTTTAGAATAAACGTCAACTGCATTCTGAATGGCTTTGGCATAAGCCCTGGAGGTAATGGTGGATGCGGTGATGGCGTCCACCTCGCCGCCGTCCTTGCGTACAGCCAGCTTGCGGGCAGAAGGATCCCATCCCTTGAACTGGTCTATAAAAGATGTCTCGCTGGTACACTTGGCGCCCAGTCCGGGAGTTTCGCTGTGGGAAAGGACTACGGTATTCACTACCTTCCCTTCCTCGTCGATGCCTACCATCAGGCTCAAAGGACCGCCGAATCCACCGACGGTAGATATAATGGCGCAGCCTGAGCCTGGGACCATATAATAGGTATATGAAGAACCGTCCGACTCTACGCTGGCCTTCTCGGGCATTCCCTCAAAAGCGGGCAGCACACGGGCGATGGATGCAGCCACCTTGGCCTCTTCCGCCTTATGGATGGGCTCAGCCGTCATGGAGTACACAACTCCAAGCAGAGCGGAGCACACCAGGCATACCAGGGTGAGGCTCAATGCCATATTCTTAAGATTCGATTTAGCTGCCATATTAACTCCTCCCGTATTTTTTCTGATGGAACGCACGGTTGATAAGAGGCACGAAGCAGTTCATTATGAGAATGGCGAACGACATGCCCTCGGGGTAAGAGCCGAAGTAACGTATCATCATCACAATGAGACCGATTCCTATGCCGTATATGACACCTCCCAAGTTGCTCACCGGGGAAGTTACGTAATCCGTAGCCATGAACAGCGCGCCCAGGAGCACACCGCCTGTCATAAGATTGAAGTTCGGGCCCGTGAAATGTTCCGGGTCGATGCCGCTGAAGACAGCGGATATCACAGTAATCGTTACCAGGATGCTGAGGGGTATCCAAGGCTTGACCACCTTGCGCACAAGCAGGTAGCAGAAACCGAGCACAAGAGCGAGCGCCGATACTTCACCGCCGCTGGCGCCAAGATCGCGCAACACATAATGCACATCCAGACCGCTTGCAGCAAGGGCCTCGGAAATCGTCTGCCCGGACTTGAGGCCTTCTTTGATGAGCCCCAGAGGGGTAGCTCCGGAAACGGCATCAACGGCAGGAATGAACCCCTGGGGCATCGCCCAGTTTGTCATTGCCACGGGGAAGGATATAAGCAGGAATACGCGGGCGGTGATTGCCGGATTGAACAGATTCTGGCCAAGGCCGCCGAACGACATCTTGGCAACGCCTATAGCCACCACAGCGCCGATGAAAACAATCCACCAGGGCGTAGTGCTGGGCAGGTTCATGGCAAGCAGCACACCGGTAACAAGGGCCGACCAGCCGTTGAATAATGACGGCTTGTGCATAAGCCAGCGGGATATTGCGTATTCGAGACCGACGCAGGACACGCAGCTCACGGCCGTCACGATGATTGCAGACCAGCCGTAGAACAAAATCATCACTACAAGAGCCGGCAGCAGGGCGATGACCACGTCCCGCATAATGGAATTGGTAGATGCCGGGCTATGCAAATGAGGCGAAGGGGATACTAGCATTTTTTCCATCTTCGTTACTTTTTAGCGTTTCTGGCACGAATGATACCCATGACCTGGGCCTTCGCCATACGAATATTATCGAGCAGTGGCACATACGCGGGACAACTGTATTGGCAGCATCCGCACTCTATGCAATCCTGTACTGCATTCCGCTCCAACGCGTCGGTGTCTCCCACGCCATAGAGCTTCTTGAGGAAGAACGGTTCAAGACCCATGGGGCAGGCGTCGGCACAGCGTCCGCAGCGTATGCAGGCGGTCTCGGGGTGGCGGCGGGTCTCGTCTCCCAGACAGAGGATAGAGGAAGAACCTTTTACGGTGGTAGCTTCCAGGTTGGCTATGGCCTTGCCCATCATAGGGCCGCCGCTTACCAGTTTGACGGCGTTCTCCGGGATGCCGCCGGCCTGCTCTGCGATGAACGAAAGAGGAGTGCCGATGCGGAAGAGGTAGTTGTGCTGACGTTCGGGCGGAACCACGTTGCCGGTAAAGGTCATCGTATTGGTAACAAGAGGCTTGTTCTTCTGCACGGCCTCGTACACGGCAAGGGACGTGGCAACGTTCTGAACCACTGCGCCAACATCTATGGGCAGACCTCCGGACTTGACCTGACGGTGCATGACCGCATCTATGAGCTGCTTCTCACCGCCCTGAGGATAACGTTTCTTGAGGGTGGCTACGCTCATTCCGGGGAAACCGAGCCGCGCAACGGAAGCACTTACCGCCTCAATGGCTTCCGGCTTGTTCTCCTCGATTCCAATAACGCAGCGGCAACCGCCGAGCACCTTCTGCATAATGGCGGCACCCACTACGATTTCGTCTGTGCGCTCAAGCAGGATGCGGAAATCGCTGGTAAGGAAAGGCTCGCACTCGGCACCGTTGAGAATAAGGCACTCCGCGGTCTTTCCGGGCGGCGGGTTAAGCTTGACGTGGGTGGGGAAGGTTGCGCCTCCGAGTCCCACTACGCCGCACATCTTGATGCGGTCAAGGATGAAGTCGCGGTCTTCGGGAATATTGGTAACGAGTTCCGGGCTGAGGTCTACACCCTCGGCCCACTCGTCGCCTTCCACGTCGATTTCTATATGCATCACGGCAAAACCGGCGAGGTCCTTGCGCGGAGCGATGGATTTTACCGTGCCGGATACGGGGGAATGCACGTATGCGGAAATGAATCCGCCAGGCTCTGCGATAATCTGCCCGGCTTTCACCTTGTCGCCTACTGCCACAACGGGTTTAGCCTGGGCTCCAAGATGCTGGAACATGGAAACATACACCTTTGGAGGCAGAGGAAGCGTCTCAATTTTACAGCCCCTGGAAATCTTGCTGTCGGAGGGGTGTATTCCTCCGATGGAGAATGTAAGCTTATTCATTTGCGGCCTCCTTTTCTTTTGCGTTACGCTCAGCGATGCGCTTCTTTACGGCCTCTTTGTCGAGCGGCTTGGGGAAGTTTACCCCGTGAATGGCGCCTGTAGGGCACATAGCCTCGCACTCCCGGCAGAGCTTGCATTTCTCAAAATCAATGTAGGCGACATTGTCGGAAAGAGTAATGGCATCGTGACGGCAGGTCTTGACGCAGATGCCGCAGCCGATACAAGCGTTTCCGCAGGCTTTGCGAGCCACGGGCCCCTTATCTTTGTTGGTGCAGGATACGAACATACGCATTCCGCGGGGTCCCTTGGCGCGCAGTTCTATGATGCGCTTGGGACAAGCGGCCACGCACTTTCCGCAGGCGGTGCATTTTTCCTCATCCACCTCCGGCAAACCGGTTTCTGCATTCATCGACAAGGCGCCGAACTGGCATGCCGCCACGCAGTCGCCGCAACCGAGGCAGCCGAACAGGCATCCTGTATCTCCACCATAAAGAGCGGCCTTAACCTTACAGGACTGGGTACCCTCGTAAACATTGATCCTGGGACGCACGGAACATGCTCCGTTACAACGTACAACCGCTACGCGCGGCGCCGCCTCCTTGATTTCGCAGCCGAGGATGCCGGCCACTTTCTTCATTACGTCGTTGCCCCCGACGGGACAATAATTTTTGTCGAGGTTTCCCGCCTTCACGGCAGCGTCTGCAAAAGCCCTGCAGCCTGCGAATCCGCAGCCGCCGCAGTTGGCACCAGGCAGAGTCTTCTCGATCTCGTCTATCCTGGGATCTTCCTCAACACGGAACTTCCTGGCCACCCAAAAGAGCACCAGGGCCAGCACGAGTCCGAGTACTGTGAGGACAGACACGGTCCAGATGATTGTTTGTGTCATTTCAAATAAAACGAATATTCTTTACTTAACTTGTTGCGGAACAGGAATATAACCAGGTAGCACAGCGCCACGGCACCGAGGGCGCCAAGGCCGGCGTACAACTCTCCTGCACCAAT
Source organism: Bacteroidales bacterium (assembly GCA_017454265.1). Classification (GTDB taxonomy): domain Bacteria; phylum Bacteroidota; class Bacteroidia; order Bacteroidales; family UBA932; genus Cryptobacteroides. The sequence continues at coordinate 5,869 of JAFTDJ010000059.1, forward strand.
CCGGGTCAGAAGAAGCAGGGTTACAAAAAGCACCACGAGCGGAAGCCCGTAGGCTATGAACACGGCCTTATATCCCATCGCCTTCTTGAGCACCACCTCCACCTCATCTCCTACACTATGGGGATTCCAGGCGCTGGTGCGAACCATTATCTGCTTCACCTTTTCCTCGCCGAGGCCGCAGATTCCTTTTGCATGACAGGATGCACAGGCCGCCTCCGCGATTATCTCAACCGTGGTTATTTCCGGGTCGATGGCCACTATACGGCCCTTGTGGGTTATTTCTTCCATTAAAACTCTGTGGGCTGACCGAACTCGCCGTAAGCAGGTCCGTACACGGGTTCGTCGTTCATTGCCGATGCTACAGGGCGCGCAGCCAAACGGTCCAGGGCTTCGTCCATCTCAAGGAAGCGTATCTGTTCGCTCTTGAAAACCATATCGATGTCCTTGGTTTCGCCGTTGCGGTGCTTGGCAATGATAATCTGTGTTTTTTCCCTGTCTTCCATATTCTCGCTCAGGCCTACGTAGTCGGGACGGTGGATAAAAATCACCATATCGGCATCCTGCTCTATGGAACCGGATTCACGAAGGTCGCTGAGAAGGGGCTTTCCGCTGCTGCCTGCACGTGTAACCGCCTGACGGGACAGCTGGGACAGCGCTATGATGGGTATATTAAGTTCCTTTGCCGTAGCCTTGAGGGTACGCGAAATGGCTGCTACCTCCTGCTCTCGTACGGCCTTCAGTTCAACGGGCCCCTGCATAAGCTGCAGATAATCGACGACTATCAGGCGTACGCCCTTGTTCTTTACCAGATTCTTGGCTTTGGTGCGGAACTCCATTATCTGCATGCCGGGGGTATCATCTATGTAGAACGGAGCCTTGGAGAGATTGCGGAGCTTGAACTCCAGCTGCTCCCACTCGTGGGGCTCCAGTTTCATACTGCCCTTGATCTTGTCTGCGCTAAGGCCGGACTCACTGGTCATGAGGCGCTTCACAAGCTGGGTGGCCGACATTTCCAAGGAGAATACTGCAACGGGCATGTGGTGGTCCACTGCGGCGTTGCGGGCAAGGTTCAGCGCGAAAGCGGTCTTACCGACGGAAGGGCGTGCGGCCAGGATGATGAGGTCTGAGCGCTGCCAGCCATTCGTGATGCGGTCTATGCTCACGAAGCCGGAAGGTACGCCGCTCAAACCCTCGGAGTTCTGCTGCTCCTGGATGTCACCCATCGCTTCGTTGATTATGCTGCCTATATCCTGGACCTCCTTGCGTACATTGCTCTGGATGGCGTCATAGACTTTGGTCTGCGCCTTGTCGATAAGGTCGTCAACGGGTACGGACTCATCGTAAGCGTCGCGCAGGATGTCGTAGGAAGCGGTTATGAGATCCCTTTGTATAGTCTTCTGCTTCAGGATCTTCACATAATACTCCATATGGGCGGCGCTTCCCACTTTCTCCGACAGGCCCGCAAGCACCACAGGTCCGCCCACCACTTCCAGGTTGCCCTGGGCCTTGAGCTTGTTGCTGACGGTGATGATGTCTATGGAGGTATGGTCCAAAACCAGGGCGCTCATCGCCTCGAATATCATCCTGTGCTTCTGGTCGTAGAAGCAGGAGGCGCTGAGTTCTTCCATTGCCAGGTCCACGCAGGACGGCTCGATGAGCATGGCCCCGAGAACCGCCTCCTCAACGTCAAGAGCCTGAGGGGGTTTGTTGCCCATCTCAAGCCCTATGGTATCGAGGTCGACCGCGGGACGGCTTTTCCTGCGTGTGGTTTTGGAACCGGTATCAGCCATTACTCAGCTTTGTTGGGAGAGGCCACGATAATGCGTCCGCAGTGCTCGCAGATGACGAGACGCTTGCCGGATGCGATATCGATAAGGCGCTGGGGAGTAACTGTATTGAAACATCCGCCGCAGGAGTCGCCGTTGAAGACGGTCACTACAGCAAGGTGGTTATGCACGCTCGCGCGAATACGGTTGTAGGCGCTCAGGGTGCGCTCGTCGAGCTTTGCGGCAAGAGTGTCGCGTTTCTTGACCAGTTCATTCTCCTCCTTTGCGGTGGACTCAACGATAACCTCGAGCTCTTCCTTCTTGGCGTCCAGGTCAACCTTGAGGACCTCGAGTTTCTCCTGCACGCGTTGTATCGTAGCCTTGTTCTCCGCTATGCTGTCGCGGGATTCACCGATCTTTTTCTCATCAATCTTGCGGAGGATTCCAAGATTCTCAAGTTCCTTGTTGATGGAGTCGAACTCGCGGCTGTTGGATATCTTTTCCAACTGCTTGGTGTACCTCTGTATCTCGGCGTCCAGACTTACGATGTCTTCATTCATGGCGTCGATGTTCCGGTTATACTGGGAGATGATTTCTTCCAGGCTCTCGATTCTGGCGTTGCAGGAGTTCACCTCGGTTTCGAGTGCTGCAACTTCTGAAGGCAGCTCGCCGCGGAGCTGGACGAGTTTCTCTATCTCGTTGTCTGCATTCTGGAGGTCGTAAAGAATCTTGAGCTTTTCTTCGGTATTGGATTCTGAATCTGCAAAGTTCTTCTGCAGCGAAACGAAAGTCTCGCGCTCATCAATGGGAGCGCCGATTTTCTTGGTTTTCTTAGTAGTGGCCATATATTGAGTTTGTTTCTTTCTAAGGGAACTGCAAAGGTAGGAATTTTTTTCCTTATAAGGAATTCTTTATTTCCAGAAGTTGGGCCTTGATTTCTTTCAGCGATTCAATGGCTTTCACGGAGTTGCTCACCGGCGATTTCTCGGCGGCAAGCTGTTTGGCCGCGCCTTCAAGGGTAAGGCCCTTGTCCTTTACCAGAAAATGTATCTGCTTGAGGGCATCTATGTCTTCCGCCGTGTAAAGGCGGTTGCCCTTGGCGGTACGCTTGGGCTTCACCTGCTTGGGGAAGCTGTTGGACCAGAAGCGGACGAGGGAGACGGATTCTCCCAGAATCTGCGCGGTTTCGCTGATAGAGTAATACAGTTTTTCCATATTGTTAATCCATTGATTGCTTTGTGTGCTGTGCCATATACACCATATTCGTGTAAACTTCGGGGGTTACGGAAGCGAATATGTAATTCAGCGGATCCAGCAGGGTCGTATCGCGCCACATTTCGTAGTGCAGATGGGGAGCGTAGGAATTGCCCGACATACCCGTGCTGGCTATCTTTGCACCGCGCCGCACACTCTGGCCCTGACCGACGAAAATGTCGGAAAGGTGGGCGTAGCGTGTGATATAACCTCCTTTGTGCTTTATTGTTACGGTATTACCGTCGGCTTTCCTGGATCGTGTGACTCCGCTCACTATTCCTGAAGCGGGGGCGAAGACGGGGGTACCCTGAGGCACAATGAAATCAACTCCGTTATGTCGGGCGGTGGTTGTATAAAAGGGATTTATTTTCGTCCCCAGTCCTGCGCCGGTCTGGGTGTAGCTTATATCCTTCAGAGGCAAATCCATAGGCGGCATCACGAAATCCTTCTGCTTGAGGCATTCCACCATATGCAGGAACAGACTGTCCACGTGCCCGGCCTCCTCCACGAGCCTGTCCGCCTTA
>JAFTDJ010000060.1 GCA_017454265.1 Bacteroidales bacterium
ACGCGTTGCAACGTCTTTCTTGTTCTTCTTCACATGCTCCGTAAGGTGAGCGATACGGTAGGAAAATAAAGCAACCTGACTCTCAGGAGAGCCGGTGTCCTTATTGGACTTCCCGTACTTCGCGAAAATCTCTTGCTTTTTTGAAGGCTCCAAATATTCAGCCATTGCGCAAAAAATTTGTTGGTTAATAAATCTGATGCTTTTGCCACCGTGGCAAAAAGCCTGCAAATATAAGAATAATAATTGATTATTATAATATATTTTTATATCTTTGATAGTCCAAATAACACCAAAACGATGAAAAAAGTTCTTATTACCCTGCTGCTTGCAGTTTCTGTATGCTTAAATCTCCAGGCCTGGGGCGGTCTGGGCCATAAAGTGGTCATCGCCGTGGCTCAGCGCCATCTCACGGAGAAAACCAAAGCCAACATTGCCAAGTATTTCGACTACGATATCAAGCAGGATGCCGTATGGATGGATCACCACCGCCACGACAAGCCCATTGAGTACACAACTGCCTGGCACGTGTATAATGTAAATGAGGACCACCGCTACGACCCGAATCCCCGCCTTTCCAAGGGAGATGCAATCCACGGAATACAGATAGCAGACTACAACCTGCGCCACTACAAGGAGCTCACCGACTCGGCAGTGGTGATGAATGTACGCATGATTATTCACTTTGTGGGCGATATGCACTGCCCCGTTCACTCATATTTTCCCGGGCCGCGCAATTTCTGGCCCTGCCGTTATAAGGGTGAAGAGATCAAGACTTTCCACAGTTTCTACGACGCAATGCCAAACCGCCTGTGGCCAGGTGCCGACCCCGACGAACTGGCTGCCCGGCTGGACAACTGCCGCAAAGGCCAGATACGTAAAATAGCCAAGGGGACTCCTGTCGACTGGGCCAAAGCCTGCGGCGACCGCAACTGCGTGATTTACGACATCAACCCTCCTCTCACCGAGGACCTTGATCCCGATACCGTAGAAAAATCCCGCGAGGTAGTTTCCCTTCAGCTGCGTGACGCCGGTTATCGGCTCGCCCGACTTCTTAACGAGTATTTCGGAAAGTAGTTTTTAATTCAAACTCATCAGCATTCTCCAAAACGGGGAAATTCTTGCTGTAAGCCCTCAGGAATCCAAGGTCAAGTTCTGCTTCGGCCCAGGCTTCCGTATGGTCAGGCACAGAAGAAATGATTTCCCCGTAAGGGTTGACTATCTTGGTATAGCCGGTGTATTTGCAGGCCGGATCATCTCCGACACGGTTGCATCCAAGCACATAGCATTGGTTCTCAATGGCGCGGGCCTGCAGCAAAGTGTTCCAGGCAAGGGCACGGGCGTCCGGCCAGTTGGCGACGACAAGAATGGCATCATAATCGTCCCGGTTACGTATCCATACCGGGAAGCGAAGGTCGTAACATACCAGAAGCAGGAAACGCACGCCGCGATAGTTCACGACTACCCTCGCCTCCCCCGGTTCGAAGCGGGTACCTTCCCCGCCGTAATAGAACAGATGCCGTTTGTCGTACCATGCTGCAACCCCTTCGGGAGTCACGAAGAACAAACGGTTCGCACACTTGGCACCGGTCTTGAGGGCGACACTGCCGGCCAGCGCCGCATTCTTCCGTTCAGCCCAGGAGCGCATCCAGTCCAGTACCGCAGTGTCATTTTCTTCCACAGTAGCCCCTTCAGCCGTAGCAAAGCCGGTTGTGAACATCTCGGGAAACACAAACAAGTCCGCATCTCCCGCACGGGCCAAAACCCCGTCCAGCCGCAACCGGTTCCCCTCCGGGTCCCCCCAGAGTATATCTTGTTGAAACAGTTTGACTTTCACTACCAGCGGTTATAATGGATCTTCTCAGGTTTCCATTTGTCCTTCGGTTGCTCGTCCGGGTTGGCGGGGTGGCCGATGGGCACGACGCAAAGCGGCATAATGGTGCCTGGTATGCCAAGTGCATCCTTGACGATGGCAGAGCGCTCGGGATCCGACGCTGCCGTCCATACGGCTCCAAGCCCGATGGCCTCTGCCGCAAGCAGCAGGTTTTCCGTGGCCGCAGAAGCATCGTGTTCCCAGAACATATTCTCAACCACGGTACCGTCGCGCAGGGTAAGCATGGTCTCGGCACATACGACAATTGCCAATGGGGCCTGTTGCAGCATCTTGGCATGGCGCAGCTTTCCGGCGAGCAAATCCAGGGAATCACGGTCTTTCAGGACGATGAATTCCCAGGGTTGGCGGTTCATTGCCGAGGGAGCGGCCATGGCGGCGCGGAGAAGAGTCTCTATGTCGGCATCGCTTACGGGCTCATCGGTGTAAGCACGTACGCTTTTGCGGTTCGCGATATTATCAAGTACGGCCTCACGGGCAGTGTTTTTATTGTCTGCGTCGTTGCAGCAGGATGCAGCAGTCATAATCAAAACAGCTATTGCAAAAATCAATCTTTTCATATTCTTTCTATCGTAGGTAAATTACGTATCTTGAGCAGGGTGTTGTAGCGGTCTATCACTTCCTCTACGCAGTCTTCCCAGGAGCGCACTATGCTTTTGGACGCCTGCACGCCCACGCGGTGGACCCTTTCGGGATCTGCTATCAGTTTGCGCAGGAGAGCCTCCATCTCGGCAGGATCGTTCTTGACCAGGAAACCGTTCTCTCCATCGGAAAGAATAGTGGAGGCGGTAGAGCCCTCAGCCATAACGGCAGGAGTATGCAGCGCCGCGGCCTCACGTACCACAAGAGGTGCGTTGTCGTAGAGCGACGGGAACAGGAAGAGGTCTGAGGCGGCATAGTACTTGGTCAGGCGCGCTCTCTCCGTAATATTGCCTACAAAGGTAACCTTGTTGTCCAGACCCTTTTCCGTAACAAGCGCCTTCATGTCTTCAGCAGCATATCCCGTGCCCACGAAGAACATCTTGAAGGGGACATCCCCCATCCGGGACAGAGCCTCTATGATAAGCTTAGGGTTCTTCTCCCAGATGTGCTGGCCGACAAAAAGGAGAACGAACTCCTCAGGCTTGATGCCCAGTTCGTTGCGCGCGTCCACAAAGTACTTCTCGGGATAATCCGCCACGAGGTCGGAACCGTTGTCCATCACTTCCACATGTCCCTTGTATCCATACTCGCGAATGACATCAATTACCGATTCCTGCGGCACCCACACCAGGTCGGAGTTTTCGTAGAAGTCGATAATGTACTTGATGATTCCGTCCACAACCACCTTGGGAAGCACCCTGGCGAAGTCGTCGCGGTACTTGGAGTGGAATGTGGCGACGCAGGGAATGCCCTGCGACTTGGCAATGCGCTGCGCTGCAAGGCCGGACGCGAAAGGACAATGTGCATGTACAATCTTAAAGCGTATCTTCGCAATTTTTGCAAGAAAGCGGGGATCGATCTCAGCGATTCCCGTCACATAAGGATGCCTTTTAGGCACAGGAATGCTCAAATAGTCCAGTACTTCATAGTCGAGTTTACTGTAATCAGCTTCCGGAACATTGGGGGTGATAACTTTGGTCTTCCCCACCTTATTCTGCATCCAGTAGGCATAATTCTCCATACATACCGCCACTCCATCCATTACGGGAGGGAATGCATCGCAGAACAGGCCTACATTTGCCTCTTCCCTGTTGGGAATGATTTTATCAAGAACGTCCATTTTATTCGCCAGCTATTTCAACGGTTTCACCTTCTGCAGCAACTACGACAGGAGCGTCAACTTGCTCCTCTGCAGGCTGATCTTTATGAAAAGGAAGACCTATACACTTTAAATTATCGGTAAAGAACAGAATTCCGAATGCGAGAACCAGAAGCGCAACAAGCCAGCAAAGGATTTTGCGCCAGAGAGGAGTTTTGGGCTTGTACGGATCCTCAAGGTTAAGCTTGGGATACTCGGCAAGGCTGGTAAGAGTACGGCCGAAGGGAATGTTCACCTTGGCGCCGGAGTTTATTGCCCATCCGTTGGCGTTGAGAACGGGACCGAGGTTGCGGCGACGGAGCTTGCCCCAGGCAATGAAGCAGGAAGGGCCCGAGATAAGAAGCATAATACCGAACAAGATGAGGAGGATGCCCCACCAGGGAGTCTTGGCAAGGCCGCTGATGATAGCGGCAAGTGCAGCGGCAATGACGCCGAGAGCCATACCTACCGCAGCAAAAATACCCGCAAACTTGGCAATGTCGAAGGGCTGTTTCTTTGCTGCAGCATCTGCAGGAGCGGCAGCGGCTCCGCTTTGCAGGTCTGCCACAGCCTTGCTGTCCTTCTCCTCGGCAGACTTGTTGAGCAGACCGGTAATGAAGTTCCAAAGCTTTACATAAGGAGCCCAGAACGCCTGTTTGATACTCAATGGATTATCTACAACCTTTACAACTTTGGCATCCCAGTCCAGTCCGTCGCGGTCGTAAAACACGCCGTTCAGTCCGGGGCGCATATTGCGAATTCCGCCGTCCGTCATCACCGCCACTATGTCCATTGTCTGGCCGGTCTTCCTGGACGTACATGTACAGTATAGCAAAAACATGCCGCTGAGTCCTGCCATATCTGCGTGGGCGCCCATGTCCGCGACCTTGATACACACTCTGCAGCAGCGCTGGTCAATATAAAGCTTACCCGATTCGAAAATCGCGGGCTCATCCAGGTTCGGAGAGTAGAAATCACTGAAAATCACATAGTTCCTCAGCAACTTGTAGAAGTCTCTGTAAAGGTGGGTGAGTTTATTTACCTCGTCGATGGAATTGGCTTCTTCTTCGAGGGCTTTGTCTGCATCTACAAGGGAAAGCAGCGCAGCCTTGTCGTCGGCCTTCAGGAGGGCGTTCACCTTTTCCAGGCCGAGAGGTTCCACAGACTCGCCCTTCTTTGCATCTTTCCAGGCAATATAAGGGGCGAACTTATCCAGGACGTCTTTCCATTCTTTCTCGGTAACGCCTTTGCCCTCAAGCTTCACAAGGGTGCGTACTGCATCAAAGCGTGCCGTCCAGGCGGGGTTGACGGCATCGAAAGGAAGTACGCCTTCCTTCGCAGGGCGGGCAATCGGGTAGGTTGAGATTTCCTCCTCGCGGGTAGTAAGGTCGTCTGCCGCAATTTCGCCTATACGCTCGGCAGAAACGTCAACTGCCGGTGCTGCAGCTTCCGTAAAAGCGATAAGTTTGCAGCGCATAAAATAATCGGCCACCTTGTCCTTTACGGTTTCACAGGCGTCCAGTGCAGCCTGGGTATCATCACCGAAGGGGAAGATATCGGGGGTTGCAGCCGCCTTCCAGGCAGAATAGTCGGCAAGGGCGGTGTAGAAGGACTCGATATGCTCTGCGGTTACACCGGCAACACCGCTGCGGTCCATTGCGGAGCCGGTGGTTTCCACTATGTCTTTGATTATCGCTTTAAGGTTATCGTCACCGGCGGAGGCTTCCGTTATTACCCCGTCGCCGTTGGCACCGGTTTCTGCAAAAATGGCGACACTGTCGGATGTATCTGCGATAGAAATCTCGTCCTTCTGCAACTTGAGGTTGGACAGAATCTGGAGGGCGGAATCGTGCAGCCTGCGGCCGGCTTCGCATTCAGTATTTATCTGGTTAAGTGGAATAACCGAGTCTCCCTTAAGGATAAGGTCTTTGTCTTTAACTACAGAGGTAAGCCACTCCGCAGCCGCAACGATTTCCTTGACGCGGATTTTTCCGTCGCCGTCGGTATCTATCATCCGCAGGGTGTCTTCATCAAATTCCAGGCCTTCGACCGGGCAGCTCAGCACAGTCCAGAGTTTCTGGTCGAGTTCGCCGAGGTGGGCAATGTCTTCGCCGCTCTGTACATTGACGCGTACAGTGCCGCCGAGAGAACAGTAAGTCCACTCGTATTTTCCGTTGTTCGCTTTCTTGGACATAGTAGAATTGGATTTTAGTGTATCGTACAAACTTACGAATTTTTTTTTATTTTTACACCGTGTCCAAGACCGTGATAATAGGAGCTGGAGCCGCCGGGTGCTTTTGCGCCGCGGAGTTGTCTTCTTTACGCCCGGATATGGAGATCAGTATTCTGGAAGCCGGTCCGCGGCCGATGGCCAAGCTCGCTATTACGGGAGGAGGCAGATGCAATCTCACCAACAGCTTCGAGGGGGTTGAAAATCTGGCCGAGGTTTATCCCCGCGGCTCCAGGCTGATGCGACGGGCGCTGGGGCGCTTCGGATGGCGTGAGTGCTGCCGATGGTTCGAAGACGAGGGGGTGCAGCTGCTGGTGCAGGACGACCACTGCGTGTTTCCGGTGAGTCAGGATGCCATGCAGATTGTGCGCACGCTCGAGCGCAGGATGCGTAAAGGAGGAGTACGGCTGATGTGCGGGTCACGCATCGACAACATCTCCAGGGTACTGGACAGCGCCGATGCAGTTGTGCTTGCCACAGGGGGTGGAACTGCCGGAATCCTCGAAGGAATGCCAATTGAACTTGTGTCCCCGGTCCCATCACTTTTCACCTTGAGAATCAACGATGCAGGGCTGCGGTCTTTGATGGGCACGGTAACAGAAAACGTGACTCTGGGGTTGGCGGGAACGCGTTTTCGCGCTCACGGGACACTGCTGCTCACAGACTGGGGAGTAAGCGGGCCGGCCACTTTGAAATTGTCGTCTTACGCGGCGCGTGAACTGGCGGCAGGTGGATACAAAGGTATGCTCCTGGTAAACTGGCTTGGCTGCAGTGAAGACGAATGCCGCGCTTTGCTCCGCAGTATGGCTTCAGGAAGCGGCCGCCTGATCATCAACTCCCACCCTCCCCGGCTAACGGAGAGATTGTGGCGGCACCTGGTGCTTCGCGCAGGCGTACGGGAAGACTCCAGATGGGGAGAATTGGGATTGAAAAGCTCCGCCCGGCTTGTAAACACCTTGATTTCCGATACTTACGATATCATCGGGCGCGCCCGCTTTAAGGAGGAGTTCGTCACTTGCGGCGGCGTGAGCCTCAGTGAGGTGCGCCCTGAGAGCATGGAATCCAGGAAATTACCCGGTCTGTATTTTGCCGGTGAGATTTTGGACATAGACGCAGTTACCGGCGGCTTCAACCTGCAGGCCGCATGGAGCACTGCATGGATTGCCGCGCACTCTATAGCAGAAAAATATTGATAGATATATAAAACATATGTCATTTCGAGCTTGCCGAGAAATCTCCCACTGTCATTTCGAGCTTGCCGAGAAATCTCCCGCTGTCTGCTGCTACTGTCATTTCGAGCGTAGGCGAAGCCGGAGTCGAGAAATCTCCTTCAGTCGCCGCCACTCCGCTCGCAGGGAACTCCATCCGGCTACGTCCGTCCTCGCTGTTTCCGCTGAAATGACACATTTCAGCGGGCTGCGGCCGAGTAACGCCGGACGGAGCTCCCTGTCTCGCACCGCCATCTACAGCTACTGTCCGCTGTCATTTCGAGCTTGTCGAGAAATCCCCTGCCAGCTGTCGCTACCATCATCCAGAGCG
>JAFTDJ010000061.1 GCA_017454265.1 Bacteroidales bacterium
ATCTACAGCGCATGCGAGTAAATACATATTTTTATGTATGTCCCATTCGGCCGCGAATGCGTATATTTGCGTTTATGAAGCGCATGATGGTCATATTGTTTTTGCTGGCATGCTGGGTCTGCGCCGCGCAAGAAGGTGCGGTGGACGCGTATGATGTGGCGGAGGAGCAATTCTACCAAGGGCAGTATGGCCAGGCCATCCGGACAGCACTGGAAGGACTCCAGCAGGAACCTGCTCTCAGTAGTGAAGAGTCGGCCGTGGAGCTGTATTCCATCCTGGGGGTCTCGTACTCGAGGCTCGGCGCATTCGACAAGGCGGCCGATTATTTTTCCCGTTGTTACGAATTCGATAAGAAGGTGGGGAACCAGGAAGGGATGACATCGTCCCTGATCAATTTGGCGTCTATGTACGTTTACGCCGGGAAGCCTGAACTGGCCGAGAAGGAGGCGCTGGAAGCCATCGAAAACGAGAAGCCTCTGGGAAGGCCGCTAAAACTGGCCATGGCCTACGGGAAAGCCTGCGACGTTTATCATGCCCTTAAGCGGGAAGATACGGCCTTGGAGTATGCCAATCTTGCCGTATCAACGGCCAGGGAAACAGAAGACGCCGGTGCTGAAGCCATACGCAGGAGTCAGAGGGCATATCCTCTTCTGGCAATGAACAGGTATAAAGAGGCTGAGGCCGATTTGTCCTTTTCCGAGAATTATTTTAGCCAGAACGGTAACAGGCAGTCATTGGCAATAGTGTACTTCCAGCTTGCCGGGCTCTATGAAAAGACCAGCAGGAATTCCTTGGCCACTTCATATTATTGGAAGGCTTTGGACCTTGCCCGGAAACTGCCGGACAAGCCGTTGGAGCAGAAGATATGCAATTCTTTATCGGCTCATATTAAAATAACGGCACCGGATGAGGCTTATGAACTGCTGAGCCGGTCGGCCCAATTGCAGGAGGAGATATCAAAGAGCGAGAGTGATAACGCCCTGGAACTCTTCAATATAGAGTATGAGACCGCCAAGAAGGAGGAACAGATTGCCCGGCAGGAGAGGGAATTGCGAACTGAAAAGCAGTTGACTCTTGTTCTGATAATAGTACTGTCAGTATTGATTGTTGCCGCAATTATCACGGCAATTACGGCGTATAGGTCAAAGAAAGACAGGGAAAAACTAAAGCAGAGTAACGCCCAGAAGGATTTCCTTTTCAAGGTAATATCGCACGATATAATGTCACCGGCAATAGCGATGCTGAGAGGCATTCAGATGCTTCGGGGCCATTCCGTTGACGGGAGTTTTGAAAGAGACTCGGAGGTCCTGGTCCAACTTGAAAGGCAGGCAGAATCGGAAGTGGAACTTATTGACAATGTAATGCGCTGGGCCCGGAACAAAGAGGAATCTTCATCACGGGATAAGGCCCGTTTCGATATCGTGAGCATGGTTATGGAAGCGATGGAACAGTATCGGGGAGGAGCATTGCAAAAAGGGATAAGCCTTGAGCTGTATAGCCCCGCTGACAGCATTGTAGTATATTCAAACAGGAATCATCTCCTCATTGCCTTAAGGAATCTCTTGTCAAATGCCATAAAATTCTCTCATAAAGGAGGGCGGGTTTCAGTAAGGATTCAAGACTCAGAAGACGGAACAAATCTAAGTGTTGAGGATAGTGGAATAGGTATTCCTGCCGATAAACTGGACAGTATCTACAACTCGGAGTCATCTTTCAAGCGTCCGGGTACAGTCGGGGAACCAAGCCATGGATTGGGGCTTGCGGTGAGCCGGGACCTTGTGGCGGCTATAGGTGGAAGTATGGTTGTCCGGAGTGTAGAAGGTAAGGGTAGCGTTTTCACAATTCATATACCCGCGGGAGGCGGTGAAGGAAATGGGTGATAATGTGAGGCTTATGTTGGTGGATGACCATCCACTCATGCTGATGGGTATAGCATCGATGCTCTCTGGAAAGGGAATAGAGATTGTGGGGACCGCCAGTAACGGAAGTGAGGCCTTGGAAATGGTACCGGTACTGAAGCCTGACGTGATGATGCTGGATATCGTTATGCCGGTTATGGATGGCATCGAACTGGCCAGAAGGATGAGGGCCTTGTATCCTGATGTTGCGCTCCTTGTATTGTCAAGCGATTCGTCACTTGCGTCTTTGGAAGTGCTCCTCAATATCGGCATAGACGGTTTTTTGTCAAAAACCAGCGATGCTCTGGTTATGCTTGATGCCGTTAAGAGCGTTGCGTTAGGATATGAGTACTACGGCACCGACATAGCCCGTCTAATTGAGCGAATTAGCCTGGCCAAAAAGGCATCCGAGAGCATCTTTACACCCCGTGAACTAGATGTCATCCGTTTCAGTTGCATGGGCCTTCAATACAAGGAAATTGCCGAACGTCTGGGCATCCGATACCTCACGGTGGTGACAATCAAAAACAACATATTCCGGAAACTGGGTATAAACAATACAGTCGAACTGGTCGTTTATGCTATCAAGAATGAGTTGATAACCTTATAACAAATAATTTCGAGGGTGACCAGGATACTTACGACCAGCTGATGACCATGGACACCGTAGGGTCGCCATGCTCCACTTTAGAGACAGTCAGGCGCGTAACCGTTGCCCTGTCAGCTACGTCCTGCATGGAAAGAAGAAGATATTTCATTATATTTACGTGCAGCATGTTGATAGATTGCAAAAATGGGTGACAATTACGGACAACTCCGGGTGGGCGTCATAGGCGCAGGCCACATTGCCGGCAAGGTATGCCCGACGCTGGCGCAAATGGAAGAATGCAAGTGCACCGCAGTGGCCTCAAGGTCGCTCGGGAAAGCGCAGGAATTCGCGCGGCAGCACGGAATAGCCAAAGCTTACGGATCCTACGGCGAACTCCTGGACGATCCGGACATAGACATGGCGTACATCGCCACGCCTCATTCCCATCACCATGATGTTGCCATGGAAGCCATAAGGAAAGGCAAACCTTGCCTCGTGGAAAAATCATTCATGGCGAATGCGAGGGAAGCCGGAGAGGTGCTGGACATGGCCGCGGAAAGGAAAGTCTTCGTCGCGGAAGCTATATGGACACGCTATATGCCGTCGGCGCGGATGCTCCGCGAACTCATAGGCAGCGGTGCCGTCGGCGAGGTCGCGATGATAAGCGCCGGCCTCTGCTATCCGGTAGACTGGAAACCGCGTCTGATGCGGCCGGAGCTCGGCGGAGGAGCCCTTCTGGATCTGGGCGTCTATACCATCAACTTCATGCTGATGTGCCACCGTGGGGAGATAGACAGAGTCGTCTCGAACTGCATCCTCTCCCCCTCCGGCGTAGACCTGCAGGACAGCATGTCCTTCACTTTCAGGGACGGCGTAATGGCCGATCTCCATTGCTCCGCCCGCTGCGCCACGGACAAGCGGGGCGTCGTCTCCGGAACGGACGGCTACATCGTCGTAGACAACATCAACAACCCCTGTTCCATCAAGGTCTTCTCCAAGTCCGGGGAACTGACGCAGGAACTGGACTGCCGCGCCCCCATCAGCGGTTTCGAATACGAATTCCTCGCCTGCCGGAAGGCCATCGCCGAAGGGCGCATCGAGCCTGAGGAGATGCCGCATTCCGAAATCCTCCGGGTGATGTCCATAATGGACGGTCTGCGCAAGGAATGGGGAGTTCGTTTCCCAATGGACTGATTACGGGCGCCCGCGCTGGAGTTACGCTCTGCCCGGGGGCGGTGGCACCGACCTCAACAATCCGACACGTCGCAATCAGCGGCGTGTCGGTGTTGGCGAACAGGTCTTCTATCTCTTCGTCCGAGAGATCGCAGCGGTCCAGGAGGGCCAGGATATGCAGATCATATCTTTGCATTATTTCGGTGCAAAGATAACAATAATCAGCATCAGTTAAAACTGGAGTAGTTGAGTGAAATGCCTACGCAACGGTCGTTTTGGAAAGCGCTTATGGTCTTTCCAGAAACGGTATAGGTTAAGGTAGAAGTTAATATCGAGCCCGTATACTCCTTAAGAGTGAAAGTTATGTCTGCAGCTGAGCAACTGAATCCAGTATAATAAAACGCTATACCATCAGCCTCTTGCACACCGCCGGTCGTACCTTCACCATGAGGGTTCCCTGATGTGCTTCCCAGTTCCCACCAAGTATCACTTCTTTTCGATATACTGAACACGCCGAAAGATTGAATATATGAATTTTGGGTATCGTTATGTACTTGTAAGGAATAATTACCAGCAAGCTTATTCATTTCGCCATCATCATTTTTGATTAGCACCTTGAACTTTGTTGAGTACTTCCACGTCGTTACAGTTGCCGTCAGAGTGTTCTCAGAATAAGTGTAACTTACGCCATAATCCGGATTGGAAAAAAAAGTTAACGGGACGCAGTATGGCCCATAACTTACGCCTACAGTACCAGGCTTGTACTCCGGCGACGTATTGTAACTATAACTGTATGAGGATAAATCATTATAACCTTCATACGCCAGAAGCATCTTGCCACCTGATGATAATAGAGTGGCTCCATCTCTCAGCGAACCGGCAGTCCATTTTTCTCCATCGAATGTGATAACAAGATCCGGCGTATTATGATTCCAAGCATTATTGGTGAACCAGCAATTAAGCTTATCTCCAGCAACCCAGCCTTTTTTTGCGGCTTTGGTTGAGGTGCCATCATTCTCGGGAGTTGGCAGGCTTATGTTCAGATTTATTTGTTTTGTTATATTAAGTTCCGGAGTAACTGAAGGCTCTTTTGAACAAGATACCATAACAGCCAATACAGCAACGAAACCAAGTATATAATCTTTTTTCATAATCATAATCTTTTAATAGTCAATTACCACGGTATTTCGTCCTCGTTGTTAGCAAAAGGTGTCCCTAAGCTCATAGATGCGGCAGGACTTGTGCAAACCACCCCTTGTGGCTGCAACTTGACCACCTCAATTTCAGGTGAAGAATAAAATTGTTTTTTGCTCATAATTATTGATTGTTTTGGTTGTTACTTGAAGATTACCGGGCGAATGGGTTGATAGGCAATACTCGGGGAACCAAGATACCAACTAGTGATTGATGAATGTGCTGACAGACAATAGTACCTGCCGCTGGACTTATAGTATTCGGAAGTCCAGTATTGGCCTTCCGGGAGGAAAATGGTTGTGCCTTCATATCCGGGGATGGATGATGTGACGGTGTTGCCGTTAGTTGCCCTGGATGTATCCCAGGCAATGGAGAGGAACGGCCTGGAAGGCACATCCCCCCATAGAATGTCCAGATGGCTGACTCCCGGGATTCTCCAGTCACCGCCCCAGTTCTTCGTTGCGGCGTCGTAGTTGATGTTTCCGCCGATGTTCATATTCGCCCCGGGCCTGTAGTAATCAGTGGAAGGAGAAGGGTTCACGTTACCCCAGTAATAGGTATCTCCCAACACATCTATTGCAGATGCCCCGAGATTCCGGTCGGCGAAATAAAGCTTCTTCCCGTCTACCACGAGCCCGAGGTCGACATAAGTATGGCCGTTTGCATCCGGCGCAGCCTTGACCTCCGCCCAGGAGGTGCCTGCTACGGAGAACTCTCCCATATCGTAGATCTTCCCACGTACCGGAGTGAAGGACTTGCCGCTTCCACGCACATACACCTTCCCGTCCGTCGCAACGAAACTGAGGTCGAAGCCTTCCGGCATCTCCATGGGATAAACGCAGATGTAGTAGTCTTTGCCGGCCTCGATGTTGCCGGTCAGGATGATAGAGGTGGAATTCGAGGCAAGATTGCAGACGGGGGGCGCCTCCATTGTCGGGGCTCCGCCATTCCACTCAAAATCCGCCTGCCCGCTTATCCTCACATACGTACCACCGGGCTGCCTTGCAGTCAGATAAATCTGCTTGCAGTCGAACTGGGGCGTCACCTTGAGCAGGGCAACGAGGGGCTTGAAAGAAAAGTCCCCCAGCGTTGCGCTGTGTGCAAGCATAAGGAAACAGTTCCTGTCGAAAGAACCTTCGGTTGCCGCCTGGTATGCATTCAGTTTGCAATAGTAATAATCCTTGCCATCCCTGTAAGCCACGAATGCATCCGGGCGTTCCTGGTGTGGATACAGGGCCGTCCATCCTTCACTGCAGGCGGAGTAGATGCCAGCGGCATCTCCCGTGAACTGCGCGGTTGCGCTCAGACTGCCGGAAGAAAGGCTGAACGGCACGTTTGAATCAGGAGCATAGACGCCTATCCTGTCGGTCGCAGACCAGATCAGCTGCATCTTGTTCGCAGCGGAACCGGTCGTGAGTTGGACCTTCGTGTCGCCGGAGCCATCCGCCGTGGCAGTAATGGTTATATATCCATCCGGCAGCGGAACAATGTCTTCCGCAGGTGTGGATTCTATTTCGGAGCAGGCCAATGCAAGTGCCCCGAAGGCCAGAATGATCAATGCTTTTTTCATAACAATTCCTCCTACCATTCAAATGTTTCAACTTCCATTTCCTGCAGCGGCTCTGCAGTTTCAAGCAGATTGCTGGTGCAAATCACTCCTTCGCTTTTGAAGGAAAACCCGACTGCCTGCGGGCTCTCGTAATGTCGTTTCACTTTCATAGACCTATAGTATTTATATTTTGAGCAACTCGTGTGCGGTGAGCCGGTTCACCTTGTCCCGCAGGTAATCGTTCTAATCCTGCAACTGTTTCATCTCGGCACGGTGTTCCTTTTCGGATCTGCGAAGAAGCCACCCGGCTCCTATCAGCACAACCAAAAACAAAAGAACTATCAGTGCCAGATACATTCTCATAACTGCTGGTGCAAAAATGGGTTTTAGCCGTCACTTTTGAGTAACAATAGTTCGTTAGTTTTATAGATTTTACGCCACGGCGCGAACGCCGTAGAATAAGAGTTCTTTGAAATCAGTGTTATTTAATCGCAAGTTCGCGTGTTTCGCGGACATTGCAATAA
>JAFTDJ010000062.1 GCA_017454265.1 Bacteroidales bacterium
CTTGAAATCCAGAAGCTCCGGCGGCACAAGCAGTGTGCTCGCCGCCTGGTAGAAGCTTGGCTGCTGATCCAGCACGCTGAAGAACGAGTCGTCGTCAATCAGGAGCTCGGCAGCAAAGGTGTTCGCCTCATACTCCATCGGGTCGGCGTCATCGTACATCGTCACCTCATGGAATGACTTGAGACTCCGGCTTCCGTGCAGGATCCCGTGTCCGAGCTCATGCGCAACTATGATGCGCCGAACCTCGGCTGGCAGGTCGCTGTTGATTACTGCCGTTTTGCATCTTGCATTGACCATCAGGAATCCCTTACAGGCTCCATCGTTCGTCCCCATCGGCTGCTCGGAAATGCGGATGCCAACCGCTTCGCACAGCTCATAAGGATCGTTTGTCTGATATTTCGCCTTTAACCGCGCCACTTCGCGCTTAATGTTCTCCACCCGCAATCCAATCACCCCTCTCCAGATGATCCGCTCCCCCGTAGTATCTCGGAGTATAGCAGAGCATCAGTCCTATAATCTCTACTTAATGCTATCCCGTCCCCTACAGAACGGAAAAATGCTCTTTCCATGCGGATGAAATAATGTTATCGGCGCATCTTCGCACAATTTCTTCGTGCTGTGCCTGCAAAATGCAGAAGTAATAGCGTTGAGAAGTTGTCCGGAACTTCAGGCCAAACCCCGAAGCCCCTGTAAACTCCGGCCTCTCAAGCAGGTGGGTATGCTGGTCAGTATAGAACGAGTCTGGCCGACGGGCCTTGTGCTGATAATAGATTACGCTGGAACCCTGTTTGTAGTAATCTGCGAGCTCCTTCACCGTGACAAACTTGTTTTCTTTGCCAGTTCCTTCCGCAGAGGGTACAAGCAGGCCGTTATCCGGATCGACGAAAACAACGTCCACTCCAGCAAGCCGCCTTATTGCTGCCCTATGCCATTTTTCCCGAAGATCAATTCGTTCAGACTTTCTTGCTCCTTGGAAATCCAGCTTTTCCGAGTAGAAAATCGCCGGAAGAATACAATCCCGCTCCAGTGCCGTTACTTCTCGCTGCTCGGATTCAACGATGTGCTTCAATTCCTGCCACAACTGCTCATCACAGGCGCGGAAGCCCGTTTTTTTGAGATAGTCCACATGGCGACCATCTCCGTTATGGCTTTCATTTGGGGTAAGATACCAGTTTACACCGATGGTCAGCCCGGATTCACTGAGCACACGAAGAAGTCCCAGCTTGCCGAAATCGCCAATATCACCTGTATATCGATTCTGCATATCACTTTTTGAACTTCTTGGGCGTGAACTTGTCGCGGGCGTCCTGCTTTGTCTGCATATAGGCGTTTACAACCGCCTGGAAGAACAGGTCCTTGTCCTCCTGCGGCACGTCGCCGCCGGCGAAGAACGAGGACATGCCATCCAGCATCTCCTGAACGTCCATAGCGCCTTTCTTACCGTACTTGCTGCGGACGGAATCCACATACTCCGCCTCTTCAAGACCGTACTTCGGATCCGTGATCTCGTCGTGCAGCAGATACTCCTGCGAAATGCCAAGCACCTCGCAGAGCTTGCGGCGGTTGCTCCCGCGCGGGACGACGCCGCTGTTCTCATAGCTGTAGACTGCTCTGGTAGTCACACCCATCGCCTCCGCGAGTTGGGTCTGCGTC
>JAFTDJ010000005.1 GCA_017454265.1 Bacteroidales bacterium
AACTCCTGAAGAACCGACAGTGTTGACATATATGAATACCTTTTGTAACGTTCGTACAAAGGTACTCACTTTTATGACGACTCAAACACAGGGTTTTGGACTTGGTCCTTATTATGTGCGCCAGGCTCCGTAGAGGCGGCAGCTTGCCCCTTCGAGGACTCCGCTCACTACGTTCGCTCCGGCCCCTCCCAACGTCATCTGCGTCATCGCTGCGCGACAACTTGCTGCCGTCGGGCCCCGCCCCCTGCCCGTGTCCGGGGGTGGACACGCCTCTCAGAGGCAACTGCCGCCCGCAATACTGCGCCCTGGCCCAAGGCCGATGTGTTCTGGGCCCAAAGGCCTTTTCGGCCCGCAGAATGGGTGTTCCGGGCCCGGAGACCATTTAATCCAGAATATTTTCTACCTTTGTCTGACGGGTATAAAGCCCTAACTAGACAACTATGAGAAATTTTCAAGCTTCCGAGAGGTCTTGTAACCTCCTTTTTGATTCCGGTGGGCCGTACTGGCACATTTGGAGCCCTGAAAACTGGCCGGTAATGTTTTCTTCCGAGGATGATTTCAAGGCATGTATGAACACCGTGGGTGTTTGTGCCCTTCTGTGCCGAGGTATAAAGATCTATACCTACGAGCTAATGAGCAATCATGTCCATTTTACGTTAGCAGGGAGCGACGAACGGGTTAATGAGTTCTGCGCGCTATTTAGAAAGTATCTTAGAAAATGGTTGGCCGCTAAAGAAAAAAACATGGACTTACAGAACTGGTATTTGTCTGTACGCGAAATTACCACGCTTAAAGACTTTCGAAATGTATTAGCATACAACAACAGGAACGGTTTTCTGGTTACACCTGAAGATACTCCCTTCAGTTATCTTTGGGGGGCAAACCGGTATTTCTTTAACAGGGAAGCAAAACTGCGCTTTGAAGAATCCAAGGACAGGCGCAATATGACAAAACGCGAGAAACGAGATTGCATAAGGTCTCACGACGCAGATCAAATAACCGGCCCTCTGATGATGGACGGCTACGCGTGTCCTCTCAGTTTTTGCGCAATCGGGGAAGCCGAAAGCATGTTTCGGAATGCATCCCAGTATTTATCCACGATTACACGAAATATTGAATCCCAAAAAGAAATAGCATCCCTAATAGGAGAAAGCATTTTCTATAATGATATCGAGCTTTACTCTTTGTGCTCCCGCTTAGCAAAAGAGCAATATAATACTCCTAATCCCTCTCTTGTACCCAAAGACGGTAAGATTGCCCTTGCCAATACACTGCACTACGACTATAATGCCAGCAACAAACAGATTGTCCGCTTACTCAAATTAGAAATAAACACCGTAAACAGCTTATTTCCTGAATGCCGGCGATAGAGTCCCGGCCCATTTATAATGTCTGGCGGGCCAGAATGCTGATTTTGTATGCGTTCTGGCCCAAGACCGGGGTGTTTTGGGCCCGGAATAATGAATCTCAAACATAATACTTATATTTGTACGTATGAAAAGACACTTACTTGCAATCGCAGCCTTTGCCGCGGCAGCGGTACTGGCGACAAAAGAGGCAGACGCCTGCTCCAACGTAATAATAACCAAGGGAGCCAGCGCAGACGGTTCCTGCATGGTTTCCTATGCGGCCGATTCCCACCTGCTATACGGGGAATTGTATTTCCGTCCTGCAGCCAAATGGCGCGCCGGCTCCCGTCTGGCCATCAAAGACTGGGACAGCTTCAAACCGCTCGGAGAGATTGCCCAGGTGCCTTATACATTCCAGACCGTAGGCAACATGAACGAGCACCAGCTCATCATAGGCGAGACCACCTGGGGCGGCCGCGAGGAACAGGCCGATACTACTGGCATAATGGACTATGGTTCACTTATTTACATCACCCTACAGAGAGCCCGCACCGCCCGCGAAGCCATCAGCACAATAGTAGAGCTGGCGAACACCTACGGCTACCCCTCCGAGGGCGAGACCTTTAGCATAGCCGACACCGAGGAAGCCTGGGTAATGGACCTCGTGGGCAAAGGTTCCGGCGGCAACAAAGGCATTGTCTGGGTAGCCCGCCGCATTCCGGACGGCTACATCTGCGCCCACGCCAACCAATGCCGCATCACCAAGTTTCCACAGGACGACCCGGAGAACTGCATCTTTGCCCCGGATGTCATTTCCTTCGCACGCGAGCAAGGGTGGTACAGCGGCCCCGACGAGGACTTCAGCTTCCGCAACGCCTATAATCCCCTCGACTTCGGCGGTGCCCGGGCCTGTGATGCACGTGCATGGGCAGCGTTCAACATACTCTGCGACGGCCAATTCACCTACAAAGAGAACGGACAGGAAATCACCCGCTCCGCCTCCGACTGGACCGAGTATGCACTGGGACACGACCTCGGCGGCGAGATGCCTCTCTTCGTGAAGCCGCAGCGTAAAGTCAGCGTAAAGGACGTTGCAGACGTGATGCGCGACCATTTCGAAGGCACGCCGATGGATATGCGCGTCGATATTGGCGCCGGCGGCAACGCCTGTCCCTACCGCTGGAGGCCTATGAGTTTCACGGTTGACGGCAAGACCTACGTGAACGAACGCGCCATTGCTACCCAGCAAACCGGATTCTGGTTCGTGGCGCAGGCCCGCGGCTGGCTGCCCGACGAGATAGGAGCCCTGGTGTGGTTTGGTTGCGATGATGCCGCAACTTCTTATCTCACACCCATTTACGTGAGCACCAAGGAGGTTCCCGAATGCCTGCGCGAGGGCAATGGCGACATTCTGCACTACAGCGCCACGTCCCAGTTCTGGATCAACAACCGCATCACCAACTCCTGCTACCGTATGTACGACGCCATGGAGCCGCTTGTGCGTGCAGAGGTAGATGCCTTCGAAAACCGTATGATGACCGAAGCGGTACCGGAAATGGACGCCCGCATGCTCAAGCTGTACAACGGCAACGGCCGGCATCCCGGCAGCAAGCGCGCCGTAAAGAAGGTCCGCAAAGAGCTTACCCGCTTCACCATAGGCACCGCCCAGGAACAGTTCGGCAAATGGGTGGAGCTGGAGGAATTGCTGCTTGTCAAGTTCATAGACGGCAACGAAAAGTCTCAGGAACAAGACGGCAGCTTCACGCACTCGCCTTATTTCAACGGTCAGCCGCGCAATCTAAAATACCACGGATACAACGAGCGTTGGAAAGCCGCCGTTGCCCGCGACAACGGGACGATACTGGAGCAAAAGTAATTACTTATTTCACTTCTATCTCAAGCGTCAGCGTACGCACCACTCCGCCGATGAGCGTGACGACGGCTTCGACGGTGTGCGCCCCTGCCTTCAGCACAACCGACGCCCCGTCAACCGGTTCATCATCAAAGAACCAGGCGACAGACGCCACGGGCCTGGGCTCCGAGGCCTCAAGTTGTAGCTGGAATACATCTCCTGCGTTGTACACCCCGTTACCGGGATTGGAAATCACCTCATAATCCAGCTCCTCCGTAGGTACTGACACATAAAAACTGACGGTATTTCCGGCATAATCGATCTCGGAAAGAGCGATGTCGGAAACGACACCGTTCCAGCTGTCGGCGGCATATGAAGTAACTCTTGAGGAGCCGGGGAAAGGAACGTTCGCCGCCCTGCCGTTGTAACGGAGATTACTCTGGGCGCCGGAGGGAACAATGTAGCAGCAAGGGTGCGAGCCGTTGGCGTTGATGGCGTTGGTCATCGTCCAGTCGTCCCACAGGGTCTTGGCGGAATAAGAACTGCCGTTTATTGTCACTTTGCGGGAAGACTTGTCTATATGTGTAACTATCAAGCCAAAAGCAGGAAGATATGTGTCCCAGCCCTGTTTGCTACGGCATTCGTACACAAAGTATTCCCCCTCCATATCGGTGGGCGTCTTGTATGCGATATTCTCATCTACAGACGGCAAGCTAACCGTGCCCGACGCAGAAAACTCCTTGATTGTGTCTTCCGGAAGCCATCCCAGCATGATACGCTCTTCAACTGTAAAATAAGGAGGTGTACGTCCCTCGTTGTTGTAGCAGCCGGAGTCCATTGTAGAAAATGACATCATAGCGGAAGCTTCTCCGTTATCTGTATAATCGGTGTCATAAAAATCCGGAAGGCCCATAGCGTGCCCGAATTCGTGACAAGCCGTACCAATTCCGTTCATTTTTCCACTCAGCTGCCCGTAACCGATATTTTCGTTGGAGCAGGCATACGGGCCTATTTGCTTACCGTCAAGCATAAGGCTTATTCCGCCCGCGCGTATATCCCATTGATGGGGCCAGATGGAATCTTCGTCGTCTGAATCGGCTTCTCCATTACCTGCGTAGTACATAAACACCAGGTCCACGTCTCCATTGCCGTCGTTATCGTAAAGACTGAAATCTATCTGTTCGTCCAGTCCTTCGCATCCTTGAACCACCGCTTCTTCCGGTCTCAAATCATTCCCACGGCTGTCGTTCCCGCCATAGTAAGCTTTTGGTTTTGAAAGCTTTATGGGGCCAAAAACATCGAATACAGGCTCAAATACACCGTGGGAATTATCGTAATAGTAATCCCTTGCCGAACCCGTGGCGCCATTTGCGGAATAGCCTGGCTGGTTAAGCAAATTGTGAAAATCCTGCTGCGCGGTTTCGCTGGCAAAGGCCAGGTCGGAGAACTCTACCAGAATTACCAGGAAGCGCTTCTGTCCGATTGCAACAGGACTGCCCGCGTTACTGCGTACGGCATTCGCCGCACGTCTTCTTTCACGGGCGGCGTTTTTACTTGCTGCAAGCGCAGAAGTGCTTGTGGCGGGACGCCAGAACCCGTCGGACGCTTTTTCATATACCCTGCCGGAAGCGTCGCTCAGCCAATGGCAGAATTCGTCTCCGCGTTTCTGCAGGGTGATTACCGTTCCGTCGGGCTGGGTGTACTTTACAAAACCTTTCCATGCCGGTATGGCGTGAGCGGATACTGCGCACACAAACAATGCAGCCAAAATAACAGTTATTCTTTTCATACCCGCTTACTTTTTGATAATGAACCCGTTACCCGAACCGTCTCCCAACCATACACGGGGGCCGTCTTCCTTCACCAGGCTCAGGTTATATTTCTCAGACTTGATAACGTAAGTCTTTCCTTTCTTCCAGTTTACAGTAACGGAAACGGCGTCTCCCTTGACAAGGCTCCTGGAATAACCCCTTATTTCCAGCTGCTCCTTCCCGGCAGGGTTAAGGATGGTGAAGGTCTGAACGCCATCGGAAGAATAACTGCGGCAGTATTGGTCCGCCCCGGGCGCATATACCCTTTCCGCCCCGGCTTTATAGAAGCCGTAGTCTGTATAATCCAGCAAGGGGTCCGCTACTTCCGGACCCGGAACCGACGCACACTTCCGGTAAACGGACACCGGGGTCTTTAAACTCGAATTTGACCCGTATGCACTGAAACGGTCGTTCTGTACGTTCTCGCGAATGATTCTGGAAGAGCCGTTCTTTGCCTCTATTGTAGCGTCTCCCTCTCCGGTAATTGTGATTGACCAGCTGCTGAAGGCACCAAGAATTGCCGATTCAGACAAGTAGTTGCCGGTTTTGGAAAGCGCACAAAGATAGGAGTCGCCAGTCCGTAGCGCCCAATACCCGCTTTCCGCTCCTTCCTCAAGAGTAAAAACTGTCGCTTCTCCCGCATCTGTAAGAAGACCGCCGGACGTCACCACGGAGACCCTGCTGCGGTAGGGCTTGCTCGAGGTACCCGCCGGCCCGCCGAGTGCATATGTGCCTTCCTGATTGGCAATTATGATTTGGTCTCCGACTGCCAGGGAGGAAGCGTCCAGCACCTTTTCGAACAGATCCGAATCGCCTGAAGAAGGCTGAACCCCCGCCATGTCTACGGAGAAGACCGCAACCCGGCCGGACTTGAACGTGCGCCCCTCAGGGAAGCGGATTTTTTTGACCAGGGTCCCTTTGTCTGTGAAGACAGAAAAACTGACCGTCTGGCCCGACATATCTACGGGAGCGCAGGCAAACCAGATGTCTGAAAAACCGGAAGTGTTCAGGGTAAGCGTAGATGACGCCCCGTTGTCGGTAAGCGCGTGCCCGTCTTCGCACTCCCAGTACCAGTCGCCCACGAATGGAGTCGTGGCGGTTATCTCCAGTTTTTCTATAGTTGCCCCGTCCAGTTCCAGGTTGGCAAGCGTCATACGTCCATATGCGGTAAGGTGGTTGAAGTGCAAATCCACGCTTGCCGGTATCTGGTCGGAAGGAAGGCTGGCCGCTGCGATGAGCATAGCCGATTCGTCAACCGAGCCGCTCAAAGGCGTCTGTACGGCAGGTATGCTCACGTTCCACGCCTTCCGGCTGGAGCTCAGAGCCCTTGCCGCAGAAGCGGGGCTCACTGCGTAAAAAACGTATGGAGCCGAGGTTTCCGAGGCGTCTATGTCGGCTTTGAAGCCGGCCTTACGGAAATCTTCGGACGGAACAATGGCCGCCTCCGCGGCTTCCTTATAGTTGAGGGCAAGCTTCACCGACTCGTCGTTAGCCGTCCACAAGGTGGGGTAAACCCCTTCATTACCCTGCCCGAAAGCAGTCTTGGTCTGGGCGGCCAAGGCGTTGAACCTTACCTCCTTTATGCTCACCACCTGTATGGATACCTGCTCCTCGGAGCCTTCCGTTTTACAGGCCGCCAGAAGCAAGGCGGCACAAATCAAAAAAAATAATCTCCTTCCAGCCATGCTATACGTGAGTGTTCTTCTGCGTCATTATCTCCAGCACCATCTTGTCGGTTTCTTTCATGCCTACGGAACCCAGGCGCGTAAGATTGTGGATACAGCGGTCCACATCGTCTTCTATGAGCCCTTCGCAGCTGGACACCGAGTGGTTCTGCACAGCCAGCATCGCACTCAGCACGGCAGTGGAGACTCCGCTGCTCACTTTGAGGGCGCAGCTGGGCTTGGCCCCGTCGCACACCATTCCGGCAAGGTTTGCAATCATATTCTTCACGCTGAATGCAACTTGCTCGTAATTTCCGCCCATCAGGTAAGTGAGTCCGCAGCTGCTGCCGGTAGAAGCCACTACGCATCCGCACAGGGCGCTCAGGCGTCCGAGGCTCTGCTTGATGTAGATTGCGGTGAGGTGGCTGAGGACCAGGGCTCGTGTGAGTTCTTCTTCCGTGTTATGGTTTTCGCGGGCGAATACAACCACGGGAAGGGTTGCCGCTATGCCCTGGTTCCCGCTTCCCGAGTTGCTCATCACCGGAATCATGGCACCGGCCATACGTGCGTCGCAGGCACTGGAGGTGGCACTCAGGATATGGCTGAAAATGGTATCTCCAAAAATACCCTTGCCCATCGGCCTGGAAAGGGTTTTTCCGAGCTCGTGTCCATAATTGCCCTTGAGCGCAGCCTCGGCCGCCGCTTCATTCAACCGGCGGGCCTCGTTTATGAATTCTATGTCTTCCAGGGGCACGGTGGTGGCAAATTCGTACACCCTGCGCAAATTGAGTCCGTCTTCGGAGGTTTCTGCCGCGGGAGCCTTGCCGAGGGTGCTCCGGAGGTCGAGCGCAGGCACCGCCGGCCCTTCCTGATACACCAGGCGCGTATGTTCGCGGGCGATGACGGCACGGGAATGCCGCTCTCCCGAGGCACAACTTACATCTATGTAAAGCATCTCGCCGCTTTCTGCGGTGAGGCCTATGTCGATACGGCCTTCTGCCATGTATTTCTTGGCCTCACAAAGCGCCTCCGGGCAGCAGTCCTTCAGCACTTCGAGCCCGCTCTCACTCTTGCCCGCAATGGCGCCAAGGGCCACTGCAACAGGCAGCCCCGTCATTCCGGTGCCGGGTATGCCCACGCCCATCGCGTTCTTGAGCATATTGGCACTCAGGCGCACTTCAATGCGCTCCGGGCGCACTCCGAGGGCCTCGGCCGCATAAGCCGTACACAAGGCCACGGCCGCGGGTTCCGTGCATCCTACGGCAGGAATAACCTCCTTTTTTATGAGGTCTATGATATGAGCATCGTCCATAGCACCAAAGATAGTGAATCTTTAATGAAAAATATCTATATTTGTGGGTTAAAGTATTAATACCTTACCGAAAAGATGACTGATCTGTTAACCAAAACCTGCGCCAGGTACACTCTGGCAGAGGAAGTGAAAGCAAAGGGTATCTATCCTTATTACAGGCCTATTTCCTCAGGGCAGGATCCAATAGTTACAATGGCCGACGGCAGCAAGGTGCTTATGTTCGGTTCCAATTCTTACCTCGGACTTTCAGATGACCCAAGGCTCAAGGAAGCCGCTATAGCAGCAGTAAATAAATACGGCACCAGCTGCTCCGGAAGCCGTTTTCTCAATGGAACCCTGGATATCCACGAAGAGCTTGAAGCCAAGCTTGCCAAGTTCGTCGGAAAGGAAGAAGCGGTAACTTACAGCACCGGATTCCAGGTGAACCTGGGTGTGGTAGGGTGCCTCGGCTTCAGGGGTGGTTTCATTTTCCTGGACTCTCTGGACCACGCCTGTATCATAGACGGCAGCCGCCTGAGCTTCAGCGAGGTGCGCAAATTCCGCCACAACGATATGGCAGATCTCGAAAAGAAGCTTTGGCTCACCCCGAGGAACGCGAACAAGCTCATAGTGGTCGACGGGGTTTATTCCATGGAGGGCGATCTGGCTCCCGTACCCCAGCTGGTCGATCTTTGCAAGAAATATAATGCTTCCCTGATGATCGACGACGCCCACGGACTGGGCGTAGTCGGAGAAAACGGTTCCGGTACCGCCAGCCATTTCGGGCTCACCGATGACGTGGACCTCATTATGGGCACCTTCTCCAAGAGCTTCGGCTCTCTGGGAGGCTTCATTGCCGGAAACAAGACCGTAATTGAATATCTCAAGCATAATTCCCGCACTCTCATCTTCAGCGCCTCCATGACTCCGGCCGCCGTGGCCGCAGCCAGCAAGGCACTGGACATTATGATAGAGGAGCCGGAGCGCCGCGAGCACCTTTGGGAGGTCACCCTCCATGCGCAAAAGGCCTTCAAGGACGCAGGTTTCGACACAGGCCACACCCAGTCTCCCATCATTCCCCTTTTTGTGCGGGACACTTTCAAGGCTATGCAGATTGTCAAGATGGCGTACGAAGTCGGCGTATTCATCACTCCCGTCATCGCTCCCGCAGTGCCAGAGAAGGACGTGCTTATCCGTTTCGCCCTCATGGCCACGCACAGCATTGAGCAGGTTGACGAGGCCGTCGAGAAGCTCACAAAGATATTCAAGTCTCTGGAAATCATATGATAATCCTTATCACAGGCATCACTTCCGGATTTGGCCGGGCTATGGCACAGCAACTCAGCGCCGACGGCCACACGGTATACGGCACGCACCGCAAAGACGTAGAGCAGCTTCCCGGTGTTAATTACATCAAGGCCGACGTACGCAAAGAGGAAGACTGCAAGAACGCGGTTCAGCGTGTGCTGGACGAGCAGGGCAGGATAGACGTTTTCATCAACAATGCCGGCATGGGCATTGGCGGTCCCCTGGAATTCAGCACGCTGGAGCAGGCGCAGACCCAGATGGACACCAACTGGATGGGAATGGTCAGGTGCCTTCACTACGTGCTCCCGGTGATGCGCAAGCAGAAGAGCGGCCGCATAATCTGCTTCAGTTCTATCGGAGGCCTTATGGGCCTGCCCTTCCAGGGCCTTTATTCCGCAAGTAAATTCGCCATTGAAGGCTACTGTGAGGCACTCCGCATGGAGGTCCGCGCCCACGGAATCAAGGTTGTGGTGGTGGAACCGGGCGATTTTGCCACCTCGTTCACTGCCAGCCGCGATTCCGTTGCAGACGCCGGGGCATACGCCGCTTACCCTTCTTACGAGCGTTCCCTCGCCAGCATCGAGCACGACGAGACATCAGGGCTCAAGCCTGAGTACCTTGCCCGTAAAATAAGCAAGATAGTGAGTTCCCGCAATCCCCGCTACAATTATATCATTTCCACTCTGGAGCAGCGCCTTTCGGTGTTTCTGAAGGCCATACTGCCTCCCAGCTGGTTCTCTGCAATACTCAGAAGCTATTACAAACTCTAGTGAAGACCACATTTAAGATACACTACAACACGCAGTGGGGCGAGAGCCTTTGCGTAGTGCTGCAAGACACCAAATACCCTATGACCTGGAGCGACGGAGGCTTATGGAGCGCCACCGTGAACGTGCCTGCAGCCGCCCTCAAAGATTACTGGTACGTCGTAATGCGCGACGGAATCATTTCCCGCAGCGAGTGGTCTCACCACAGCGGCGCATCGGCTCCTGTCATCGAAGATCAATGGAACGACTGCCCCATAGAAGGCTGCCCGTTCGTACGAAAGCACGCGGTTGAGATCTTCGACCGCCCGGGATTCCGCGGCGCCGGCACTGCCGTTCCAGTGTTTTCCCTTCGCAGCAAGGACGACTTCGGAATAGGCGACTTCCGCGACCTGCGCGCCATCACCGACTGGGCGGCATCCACAGGCCAATGTATCATACAGCTGCTCCCCGTGAGCGACACCACCCGCAAGGGACAGTGGAAGGACTCCTACCCCTACAGCCCCATATCTTCGTTCGCCCTGCATCCGCTGTACATTCGCCTGCAGGAGATCGGCGTTGAGGAAGATGATGCCTTCCGCCGCAAGCAGAAGGCCCTGAACGAACTCCCGGAACTCGATTATCCGAAAGTGTTCAAGGAAAAGATGGCCCTGGTGCGCAAAGCCTGGGAAAAGCACGGCGTAAAAGATACCGCATCCGCCGCTTACAAGCGTTTCTGCAAGGCAAACGCCTACTGGCTCGACGAATATTCGGAGTTTTGCGCAAAACGCGACTCCAATGAGCCGGATTACTGGCGCTGGATACAGTGGCACCTTGACCGTCAGTTCGCAGATGAGGTGAAGTATGCCCGCAGCAAAGGCGTACATTTCAAGGGCGACCTGCCCATCGGAGTGAGCGCAGACAGTGCAGACGCATACTTCCATCCGGAGCTCTTCAATCTAGACTCGAGCGCCGGCGCCCCGCCGGATTTCTTCAGCGCAGAGGGGCAGAACTGGGGTTTCCCCACCTACAACTGGGAAGAAATGGCCAAGGACGGCTACGCCTGGTGGAAGAGCCGCCTGCGCAAGATGAGCGAGTACTTCGACGCTTTCCGTATCGACCATATCCTTGGATTCTTCCGCATCTGGGAGATTCCCTCGCAGTACAGCAGCGGCTCCATGGGCCACTTCAACCCCGCCATCCCCTATGCGGAAGACGAGATTCGCGCAATGGACCTGCCGCTGGAGGGCCTGTTCCTGCCCGACCCCCGCAACCCGGGTTGCGTGCAGCCGCGCATACTGCCCGAGTCGGGCAACCTTCCCCAGTGGCAGCAGGAGCGGTTCGGTGCCCTGTACAACGATTTCTTCTTCCATCGCAACGACGAGTTGTGGCGCTATAACGCAGAGCGCAAACTTCCTGAACTGCTGAATGTTACAGGAATGCTTGCCTGCGGAGAAGACCTTGGAATGGTGCCAGACTGTGTAAGCGGCGTCATGGCCAAGGAGACTATCCTGTCTCTCGAAATGGCTTCCATGGACAAGGGACGTCCCTGGCCTTATCTGGCAGTTTGCGCTTCTTCGTCACACGATATGGCTACGCTTCGTATGCAGCACGCCGAAGACTTCGGCCGCGACGCAGAGCCCTGGGAGGTAAGGCGTACGCTGTGGGGCCAGCTTTCCTCCGCCCCCATGCTTGCAATCTTCCCCCTGCAGGACTGGGTCGCGCTGGACGGGCGCCTGCGCCGCAAGG
The DNA here is from genome assembly GCA_017454265.1 of Bacteroidales bacterium. Lineage (GTDB taxonomy): Bacteria > Bacteroidota > Bacteroidia > Bacteroidales > UBA932 > Cryptobacteroides. The sequence continues at coordinate 11,768 of JAFTDJ010000005.1, forward strand.
ACTTCGAAAACGAACGCATCAACCAGCCGGCAGATCCCAACCACCACTGGCGTTATCGCTTCCATATGAACGTCGAAGAGTTGCAAAACGCTTCCGCGCTGAATGTGGACATTACCGGAATGCTCAAAGATTCAAATAGATACAATCAATAAAATGACACAGGACGAATTATTCAAGGTGCTTGTTGCACACTGCAAGGAATACGGATTCATTTTCCCTTCCAGCGAAATCTACGACGGACTGGCTGCAGTGTACGACTACGGCCAGATGGGCGTTGAGCTCAAGAACAATATAAAGCAGTACTGGTGGAACGCGATGACCCGCCTCAACGAGAACATCGTGGGCATCGACTCGTGCATTTTTATGCACCCCCGAATCTGGGAGGCTTCCGGCCACGTGGGCGCCTTCAACGACCCCCTCATAGACAACAAGGACTCCAAAAAGCGCTATCGCGCCGATGTGCTCATAGAGGACTTCCTGGGCAAGATTGAGGAAAAGATGAACAAGGAGGTGGAGAAGGGACGCAAGCGCTTCGGAGAGGCATTCAATGAAGAGCAGTTCCGCGCCACCAATCCCAACGTCCTGCGCGAAAAGGCAAAGTACGACGAGGTCCACGGGCGCTACAAGAAGGCGGAGGAGGCGAACGACCTTGCCGAATACCGCCAGATAATCATAGACAACAATATAGTCTGCCCCATCAGCGGCACCTGCAACTGGACCGACGTACGCCAGTTCAACCTGATGTTCAGCACCTCCATGGGCAGCACCGCAGAAGGTGCCAGCACCATCTACCTGCGCCCCGAGACCGCCCAGGGCATCTTCGTGAACTACCTCAACGTCCAGAAGACCGGCCGTATGAAGATACCTTTCGGCATCGCCCAGATAGGCAAGGCCTTCCGTAACGAGATTGTAGCCCGCCAGTTCATCTTCCGCATGAGGGAGTTCGAACAGATGGAGATGCAGTTCTTCATCAAGCCGGGAACCGAGCTGGAGTGGTTCAAGAAATGGAAGGAGCAGCGCATGAAGTGGCACGTAAACCTTGGAATGGGGGCGGAGAACTACCGCTTCCACGACCACGAGAAGCTGGCCCACTACGCCAACGCAGCTACCGACATCGAGTTCCAGTTCCCCTTCGGCTTCAAGGAGCTTGAAGGCATCCACAGCCGCACCAACTGGGATCTCGGCAGGCACCAGCAGTACTCCGGCCGCAAGATTGAATACTTCGACCCGGAGGAAGGCGCCGCCTACACCCCGTACGTGGTTGAGACCTCCATCGGCGTAGACCGCATGGTGCTTGCAGTGCTCAGCCACTCGTTCAAGGAGGAGAAACTGGAGAACGGCGAGAATCGCGTGGTGCTAAGCATTCCCGCTCCGCTCGCACCCGTCAAGGCCGCCGTGCTGCCGCTGGTAAAGAAAGACGGCCTGCCCGAGCTGGCGCAGAAGGTGATGGACGAGCTCAAGTTCGACTTCAACTGCCAGTATGAGGAGAAAGACTCCATCGGCAAGCGCTACCGCCGCCAGGACGCCATCGGGACCCCGTTCTGCATCACCGTGGACCATCAGTCCCTCGAGGACGGCTGCGTGACCGTGCGCGAGCGCGACACCATGGCCCAGGAGAGGGTGAAGATAGAAGACCTCCGCGCACTGATAGACAGCAAGGTCAACCTCAACAACCTGCTGAGAAACCTGTAGCGCTCCCTGATTATCAGGAGGCGGCTCAGACCTTCAGGAATATCTTCTTCTTGTAGAGGAAATACAGGAAGAGCCAGCTGAGGGCGAGGTAGCCGCACCACCATACGAGGCGCCCCCACAAAGGAGTCATAAAACCGCAGAGACCCTCCAAGAAGAAATTTGTTGCGTACTTGAAGTCTATAACTCTGGGTATCATGAATATAGCTATGGAGTTCATGCCCACGACCGTGAGCGGGAAGCTCCATTTGCGCCAGCCCTTGACGTCTATAATCCAGTAGAACAAGGCAAACAGTGCAAGCGAGTAAGCACCGACCACCAGCACGAAGCTGCTGGTCCAAAGCTTCTTGTTGACCGGGAACCACTTGGACCAGACAAGGCCCAGTACCAGCATCACCGCGGCGGCGGCGAACATCCAGGCGACCTTCTTGCTCTCGGAAACGTTGCGGCGGCGCACCCATTCCCCTGTGAACATGCCCAACATTGCCGTAACTATTGCAGGAAGGGTGCTGAGCGTGCCTTCCGGGTCGAATACTCCGCCGGCGCCTTTGTACAGGTGTCCGGGGAAAAGGCAGCGGTCAACATAACCCACAAGATTACCCTCAAACGAGAACGGGTCTGCGCCCGCCGGGGCGTCGGGCGCGGCGACAAAGCGCAGCAACAACCAGTATCCCACCAGAATAACAACGGCAACTACGGCCCTCACAGAGGGTTTGAAGTTGATGAACAGCAACGCTGCAAACATCCAGCTAAGGCCGATCCTGGCCAGCACGCTCCAGTAACGGAGGTCTGCAAACTGGAATTTGAGCAAGCCGTTGCATATCAATCCGAAAACAATGAGAATAAGCGCCCGTCGCAGTATCTTCCAGTATATCTGAATTCGCGTCTTCCCCTTTTCCTGCATCTTTGCATAAGAAAACGGGAAAGATATTCCTGCTACGAAGATGAACAGGGGAAAGATTGTGTCGTGATGTGTCAGCCCGTGCCAGTCGGCATGCAGCATCTGATGCAGAAGCCAGCTGTCTTCCCCACCGGGAAAAAGCCGGCAGACCGCGGCAATCACCGAGGCCAGGCCAATAATAAACAGCATGTCAAAGCCCCTCAGGGCGTCAAGGCTGGCAAGTCTTTTATCATTCATAGCGCGAAGATAGTGTTTTTGTTTCTTTTTTTTGATTAAAAATACTACCTTTGCAAACTATTTTTGAAATATTATTAATATAATCGATAATTATGCAAAGTAAAGGAGCAATCAGACTTGTAGCAATCCTGCTTGCAATCGCCTGCATCTGGCAGCTCTCCTTCACCGCTGTCACCAGCATTCAGGAGAACAAAGCCGCCAAGACGGCAGCCGCTAAGGCAGAGGCGTTCAGCAAGAGCGCCGAGTTCGGCAAGATCGCTGCAGAGGATCAAGCTTATTTCCTTGATTCACTGAAGAAAAACGAAGAGAAAAGGTACACCGATTCCATCTCTTCAGAAAAAGTTTATTTTGGCAACACATTCAAAGATGTAAAGGCTAAGGAAATCAACCTCGGTCTGGACCTCAAGGGCGGTATGAACGTCATGCTGCAGGTGCAGCTCGAAGACCTCGTGCGCGCGCTTTCCGGCAACAACCAGAGCCCCCAGTTCCAGCAGGCCATAGCACAGGCGAAGCAGCGCATGGTGAATTCCCAGAGCGACTTCATAACCCTCTTTGCAGAGGAGTGGAAGGATATCACCGGCGGCCAGAGGCTTTCCCAGGTATTCGGGACCTATGAAATGCGCGACCGCATCAAGCCCGAATCAACCGACGACCAGGTCATCGCCGTAATCAAGGAAGAGGCCGAGAGCGCCATTTCCAATTCCTTCAACGTGCTGCGTAACCGTATCGACCGCTTCGGCGTGACCCAGCCCAGCATCCAGAAGATCGGAAACACCGGCCGCATCCTCGTGGAACTCCCTGGCGTAAAGGAGCCTGAGCGCGTACGTAAACTGCTCCAGGGCACCGCTTCCCTCGAATTCTGGACAACATTCGACGCTGCCGAAATTACTCCGTACCTGCAGGAGGCCAACGCCCTTCTGGCGCAGTACGCCGCTGCAGACGAGGAGACCGTTGCAGAGACCAAGGCTGAAGGTGAAGACATCGTAGCCCAGGAAATCAACGCCCAGAACGAGAGCGACGCAGACGTAAACGCATACCGCAAGGCCAACCCCCTGTTCGCCGTGCTCCAGCCCTCGAACTACAGGGGCAACGCCTGCATCGGTTATGCAGCGGCAGCTGATACCGCAGCAGTAGGCAAGTACCTCCGCATGCCCGAGGTAGCAGACCTGTTCCCCGCAGAGTTCCGCCCCATGTGGAGCGTCAAGCCGTCTGAATACATGCAGTCCGACAACATCTATGAGCTCATCGCCATCAAGGCCTCCAGCCGCGACGGCAAGGCCCCTCTGGACGGCGGCGTAGTTACAGACGCACGCGTTACCACCAACGAGCGCCGCGGCGGCAACCCCACCGTGTCCATGACCATGAACGCCGAGGGTGCCAATGTATGGGCCCGCCTCACCAAGGACAATATCGGCAAGCAGATAGCCATCGTGCTCGACGGCACCGTATATTCCTATCCTACCGTGAACGGCGAAATTACCGGTGGTTCTTCCGAAATCAGCGGCAACTTCACGATGGAGGAAGCAACCGACCTTACCAACGTTCTCAAGTCCGGCAAGCTCCCCGCCCCTGCAACCATCGTTCAGGAGCAGGTGGTAGGTCCTTCCCTGGGAGCAGAATCCATCAGGGCCGGTCTCATCTCCTTCATCATCGCCTTCGTGCTCGTGCTCCTTTACATGATATTCTTCTATCAGGGAGCCGGTCTCGTAGCGGACATTGCACTGCTTACCAACGTCCTTCTGCTCTTTGGCACGCTCGCATCTTTTGGTGCGGTGCTTACCCTCCCCGGTATCGCGGGTCTCGTGCTTACCCTGGGTATGGCAGTGGACGCCAACGTTATTATATATGAGCGCGTGAAAGAGGAGCTCAAGGCGGGCAAGGGCCTGGGCAAGGCTATACACGACGGTTATGCAAACGCCTACTCCGCCATTATTGACGGTCAGGTGACCACCCTGCTCACCGGTCTGGTGCTGTTCTTCTTCGGTTCCGGCCCCATCAAGGGCTTTGCAACCACCCTCATCATCGGTATCATCACCTCCGTTCTTACCTCCATCTTCATCACCCGTCTCATTTTCGACGACCGCGTGAACAGGGGAAAGAACATCACGTTCGAGAACAACTTCACCCGCAACTTCCTGAAGAACACCAACGTGGACTTCATCAAGGGACGCAAGTGGTCTTACATTGTTTCCGGATGCCTTATCCTCATTTCCATCGCATCCATCGCATTCAAGGGCTTCACCTACGGTGTAGATTTCACCGGTGGCCGTACCTATGTGGTGCGCTTCGACCAGCCTGTTACCGCTGAGGCCGTCCGTTCCGCCGTGAACACCACCTTCAACGCAGCAGATCCCGAGTCTTCCGTGGAAGTGAAGCAGTTCGGTGGCGACGCCCAGATGAAGATTACCACTTCATACAAGGTAAAGGACGAGTCCTCCGCAGTTGACACCGAGATTGAAGGAATGCTGTTCGAATCCCTGAAGGGCTTCTTCAAGGAAGAAATCCAGCTGAGCGACTTCACCTCCACGCTGGAGAACCCCAACGGTATCATTTCCTCCGACAAGGTGGGCGCCTCGATAGCAAGCGACATCAAGCGCTCCGCTATCATCAGCGTGCTCCTCGCCCTGCTCATCATCTTCGCCTACATAGCATGGCGGTTCAAGGGATGGAGCTGGGGTCTCGGCGGCGTGGTGTCCCTCGCCCATACGGCCATCATCCTCATCGGCTTCTTCTCGCTGTTCAGCGGAATCCTGCCGTTCAACCTGGATGTGGACCAGACGTTCATCGCAGCTATCCTGACCATCATCGGTTACGCAATCAACGATAACGTGGTTATCTTCGACCGTATCCGTGAGAATCTGGGCCTGCACCCCAACGACGACTTCAAGACCATGGTCAACAGGTCCCTCAATCAGACACTGACACGTACGGTCAACACCTCGGTATCTACCCTCCTCCCTATGCTTGCAATTGCAATCTTCGGCGGCGAGAGCATCCGCGGTCTGTCCGTAGCCCTGTGCCTCGGTATCCTTGTGGGTACTTACGCATCCATCATGATCGGTACTCCTATCATGTACGATTCGACCGTGAAGGCCCTCAAGAAAGCCAAGAAATAATCTTGCTCATCAAAAAAAGAAAAGCCGGAAGAAGTGATTCTCCCGGCTTTTTATTATATTTGCGTTATGCAGGACTTGATACACAAGCTGGTGGGAAAAAGCGGCCTTCCGCAGGAAAACAGTGCGCATAACCTGTTTTTGGAGGGTATAGACTTCGACCTTGTATATTTCCCCTTGAAGCACCTCGGTTACAAGTGTGTGCTTGCAGTGACCGGCGAATTGTATGCAGGGATGCTTGTCCCCGGCAATATTTCCATAGTACTGGGGGTGTCTGCAAAACTGGATTATTCCAAAGTGGAAGAATTTTGGGACGGGGCGGTCGAGGCAATCAAGGAATTTGGATATAAGGGTGTATCTCTGGATCTCCAACCCTCCCGGAATGGCCTTGCAATAAGCGTTTCCGCCACCGGAACGGCATCCGGGGCAGAAAGTCCGGTCCCTGCCAGCAAGGACCTTTTGTGCGTAACCGGCGCCCTCGGTGCCGCTTACTGCGGACTCCGCCTGCTGGAGAGAGGAAAATCCAAATTTGAGAGCGGTTCCGAAAATCCTCAGGAAGATTTGGAAAAATACCGTATGCTGGTTGCCGCTTACCTCAAGCCGGAGCTCCCCGCAGGGCTTCCCAGACAGCTTGCCGATTCCGGAATCACCCCCTCAGCAGCGCTGTTTGTAAATCGAGGTCTCGCAGACGCCCTGCTGAGGCTCACGCGCAGCACTGGCCTTGGCGCCAAGGTCTATGCAGACAAGATTCCTTTCGAAGCGGGCAGCTTTGCAGTGGGGCGGGAACTAGATTTCAACCCTGTCTCGGCCGCCATGAACGGGGGAGAAGACTGCCGGGTGCTGCTTGCGGTCCCCATCTCACAGTTTGACGCCCTGCGCCGCGATTTTCAGGCCTTCGATATAATAGGCCACCTCGCCAGGCCCGAAGTCGGGGCCGTACTTGTAACGCCCGACGGCCTGGAGCATAAAGTATCCGCTCCCGGGTGGACGACAGAAGACAACAACCAACATTTATTATAGTTATGAAAAAGATTATCGTTATCATTAGCGCACTCGTATTGAGCGCCACCGCAGCCAATGCACAGGACTGGCTCAAAGATTTCCTCAAAGTAGCAACTGAGAAAGTCGGTGACGTGGTCACCGGCACCACCGCCGTTTCCTCAGCCTTCGATATCAAGGGCACCTGGAAGTATCAGGGCGTTGCAGTGGGCGCCAGCTCCGACAATGTGCTCACCAGCCTCGCCGCATCTGCAGGCACCGGCACCATAGAGAAAAAGTGCGACGAGCTCCTCGCCAAGGCAGGCATCAAAGCCGGATCTGCTACCCTGAAATTCAACGATGACGGCTCCTTCACCCTCAACGCCGGTAAGATTAACATTCCCGGCACCTGGACAAAGGAAGGCACAAAGCTCACTATCAATTTTGCCAAGCTCTTTACTTTCAAGCTTGTAGGTACTGTCAAGACCACCACTTCCGGCTGCAACATCCTCTTCGAGGCAGACAAGTTCGTGCAGTTTATACAAAAGGTTCTGGAGGTTGTGAACAAAGTGGCCAACAACTCCACCATCTCCGGCATCCAGCAGACCCTCTCCAGCGTGAAGGGCGTACAGCTCGGATTCAAGCTCGCTAAATAAACTTTTCTTTATAGTCAAGTGAAATAGATGGTGGCTAAAAAGTCGAGAGACTGATAGTCACCTTCTGTTTTGTTTATAGTCCAAGGCTCCGGGCCGTCAGGCTGCTGTCCGTAATCTTCGCTTTGGCAGAGATAGACACTTTCTGAACAAATCTGGTCTATTAATTCGCTCAAGGGTGCCGGCGGAAGCACCTTTAAGCGAAAAAAGTGCCTAAAACTCGCTCAAGGGTGCCTCGGCCGACACCCTTGAGCGAGGTATACGGCATCAGCAAAGCGAGTTATTTTGTTCTGGCAAACCGTCAATGACACAGTGTTAATAGCAGGACAACAAACGCCAGTCTCAAGAATCATTTTTTCTTCACAAAGATATAAAAATATTTGCAAGGCCGCTTTTTGTCCGGTATATTTGTAAGAAAGAAATCGCACACCAGTATGCCTTTTGTACACCTTCACGTCCATACACAATACTCCATCCTCGACGGCCTGTCTGACATTAAGAAGCTGTTTGCCCGCGCCCGCGAGCTGCAGATGCCGGCGCTTGCCATCACCGACCACGGCAACATGTATGGCGTGAAGGAATTCTTGCGATGGGCATGGGATAAAAGCAACCTGGGGCCCGACAAACAGCCAATCGTAAAGCCCATCATCGGCTGCGAAGTGTATGTGACGCGCCACTACGACCATCGCCTGAAAGACAACGAGCACAAGTCTTATTACCATCTGATCCTCCTGGCCAAGAACTACAACGGCTACAAGAACCTGATGAAAATCTGCTCCGAGGGCTTCATCGAGGGCTTTTACTACAAACCCAGGGTAACTCACGAAATCCTGGAAAAATACCACGAGGACCTTATCTGCAGCTCCGCCTGCCTTGCCGGAGAGATTTCCCGCAACCTCATGGCCGGCGACTACGATGGCGCACGCAAGGCCGCCTTGTGGCACAAGAACCTGTTTGGGGACGACTACTACCTGGAGGTTATGCTGCACAAGACCGAGGTGGAAGGGCTCCCGGCCGAGGCGTACGACAAGATTTACGAGGTATACCGCCAGCAGACCATAGTTAACAAGGGCATCTTCAAACTTGCGCAAGAGCTTGGTATAAAGGTAGTTGCAACAAACGACGCCCACTTCCTGAATAAGGAGGACGGCCCCGTGCACGACCGTCTCATCTGCCTCACCACAAACGCCAACATCAGCGACCCGGGGCGCCTGCGTTACACCCAGCAGGAGTATATCAAGAGCGAGGAAGAGATGGCCGCCTTGTTCCCGGACCACCCCGAGGCACTCGCCAACACCCTGGAAGTGGCGGGCAAGATAGAGGCCTACAAAATCGACCGTCCGCACGTTCTTCCGAAATACGAGATAGACCCTAAGTTCCTTGCTAATATAGACTCCAAGTTGCTTCAGTACAAGGATATAATCGACGAGGGCCGATACTCGGTATCTAAAGACAAAGCAACCGGAATGGAGCGCAAGGAGTACCGTGGCGATGAATTCTGCCGCTCCGTCGCCTACCTCTGCGAACTTACCTACAACGGTGCGCACCAGCGCTACGGGAGCACGCTCAGCGAGGAGCAGAACGAGCGCATTGACTTCGAGCTCAAGACCATCTGTAAGATGGGCTTCCCGGACTACTTCCTGATAGTTCAGGATTACATCGCAGCATCCCGCTCACACGGCTACATGGTAGGTCCCGGCCGAGGCTCGGCAGCCGGCAGCGTTGTGGCTTACTGCTTGGGAATCACCAACTTGGATCCCATCAAGTACAACTTGCTGTTCGAGCGCTTCCTGAATCCGGACCGCATTTCCATGCCGGATATAGACGTGGACTTCGAGAATCTGCTCGACGCCCACGAATACGTAGAGAACAACTACGGCGCCGACCACGTCTCGCGCGTGATTACATTCGGTACAATGGCGGCAAAGAGCGCCATCAAGGACGTGGCCCGCATCAGCGAGGTGAGCATAGACGAGAGCAACCGCCTCTCCAAGATGGTTCCCGACCGCCTTAGCGAAAAGGTAGAGAAAAAGTACCCGTTCAACCCCAAGCTGGACGAGCTCAAACCGGGTTTCAAGGTAATCGAAGAAGAGGTGGATATTGACGGGAAAAAGCAGATGCGTACCTTCCAGAAGGGCTTGGAAGAGGTGGACGCGAAGATCACCCTCGCCAACTGCTACCGCTTGGTTCCGGAGTTTAAAAACGAGCTTGAAAACGGCCCGGAGATAAACAAGGAGGTGCTCAAATACGCCCAGAAGCTGGAGGGGTGCATACGCCAGGTGGGCGTTCATGCCTGCGCTACCATCATCGGCCGCGGCAACCTTACGGACTACATTCCCATCTGCCTGTCCAAAGACAAGGAAACCGGCAAGGACGTGTGGACCAGCCAGTACGACGGCCACTACATCGAGGACGTGGGCATGCTGAAGATGGATTTCCTGGGCCTCATCACCCTTTCCATCATTCATGAAACCCTTCGCAATATCAAGCAGCGCCACGGCATAGACATCGACATAGAGGCTATCGACATAGCAGACCAGCCAACTCTTGAACTATACGGCCGCGGAGACACTACGGTGGTGTTCCAGTTCGAATCTGAAGGAATGAAAAACTGGCTCCAGCGCCTCCGTCCGCAGCGTTTCGAGGACCTCATCGCTATGAATGCCCTGTACCGTCCGGGCCCCATGGACTACATCCCCGACTTCGTCGCCCGCAAGCAGGGACTTCAGAAGATAGAATACGATCTTCCGGAGATGGAGGAATACCTTGCCGAGACTTACGGAATCACGGTTTACCAGGAGCAGGTAATGCTCCTGAGCCGCAAACTTGCGGGCTTTACCAAGGGCGAGGCCGACCGTCTGCGTAAAGCGATGGGCAAGAAGAAGATAGACGAAATGATGGTCTTGAAAGACAAGTTCATGAGTCAGGGCCAGGCAAACGGCCACCCGGAAAAGACTCTGGACAAAATCTGGAAAGACTGGGAAAAATTCGCCCAGTACGCCTTCAACAAGTCCCATTCCACCTGTTACGCCTGGGTAAGCTACCAGACCGGTTGGCTCAAGTGCCACTATACCGCCGAGTTCCTTGCCGCCAACCTTTCCTGCAATCTATCCAATATGGATGAGATTAAAAAGATTATGGCAGACTGCAAACTGCACGACATCAAGGTATTAAGCCCGGACGTGAACGAATCTGAGGCTCGGTTCACCGTGAATAGGGAAGGAAATATCCGCTTCGGACTGGGCGGACTCAAGAGCTTTGGCTCCAACGTCGTGGACGCCATCATCGCAGAAAGGGAAGAAAACGGCGCTTTTGCCGACGTATATGACTTTGTGGAGAGAATGGCCGAACGCGGCGCCAAGGACTCCAAAAACGTCGTAATAACACCTAAATCGATAGAAATCCTTGCCCTCGCAGGAGCTTTCGACTCCTTCGGATACCGCCGCTCTCGGTTTTTTGCGCCGGGAGCAAGCGGCGAGCGCTTCATAGACGAACTCACCCGCTATATGGACCTTTACAAGAACGACAAGATGGACAACAGCCTGTCGCTCTTCGGCGAAGTGGAGGAGCTTAAGCCTCAGCGTCCGGCCATGCCCGAAGTACCGGAAGAAGAAAACACGCTGGCCCTTCTCCAGGAGGAGAAAAATTATGTGGGGATGTACCTCAGTTCCCATCCGCTAGATAGGTATTCCTTTGAAATAGAAAACTTTACCTCCATCTCCGTCGGCCGCCTCCAGGATAAAATCATGGAGTGTGAGAAAGACCGCAAAAAGCTGGCATGCTCTCTCGCCGGCATAGTGACGGACGTGAAGTCCGTAACCACAAAATCCGGCGCGCCTGGCGCTCGCGTCACTATGGAAGACTACAACGGACACTACGAATTCGCCCTCTTCGGCAAGGATTACGAGGCCTACATGGCATATATGAAGCCCCATGAATACCTATACCTGCAGGGAGAGATAGACGAGAGGTATTTCCTCAAACCAGATGAACGGGCACAGGGAAAGACGGCGCCCTACGCTTTCAAGATTAGAAAGGTTATGTTGTTGGGTAACGTCGCGGAGAGCTTTGTATCCGGCATCACGGTAGATCTGGACACGGAACGTATTACTCCGGAGTTCCGCAAGCAGCTTACCGCTCTCCTGAAAAACAACAAGGGGAACATCCCCTTCAGCATTATGCTCCACGACAAGAGCACAGGCTACAACCTCGATTTCCGGTCCAAGAAATTCCCCGTATCCGTGACCAACGACTTCATCTTCCGCCTGCGCCAGATGGGGCTGGGCTATTCCGTCCAGAAAAACAAAGGGCTCATTATCACATAAAATGAAATTTTTAAGAATCTTGTTTGTTTTCATATTATTTATAGGGTGCAAAGAGACGTTGCCAGATAAAGTAATCCTTCCCGAATCTGTCACCAGTGCCAGCAAAAGACCAATAATTCTTGACTATATTTGTTTAAATGGATGTGTTGAATGCCAGCTGCTTGATGCGCACAGATGGATTAGGAGGAATAATGAATTAGCTCTGATGGGCGATGATTACCGAGCTAGTATTATTTGTATTCTTGCTTTCAAGAATAAGTCAGATGCTAGTATTACTAATCGTTACGACTTTCTCAAAAGTGTAAACAATAATAATGTTTCATATATTTATTCAAATAATTTTATCCAGCATTTTTACAAAGTTAATTCTTTTAAACCATCTCGAAGTTTTACATGCTTACTTGAACCAGATGGAGACGTTATATATAAAGGAGGCAATCCCAAAAAGGATATAGACATTTTTAAACATTATTCTAAAGCAATCTTTCAATATAATATTAAGGCGGGTTGGACATTTTGTAGGATGGAATCCTAGTAATGCATTGAAATACATATCTTTGCAAAGATTATCATTGATATGCTAAAAAAAATGCTTTTTCTGCGGGTCTCAAAATGTGGTTAGGAATGGCCTGAGAGGCCGCA
>JAFTDJ010000063.1 GCA_017454265.1 Bacteroidales bacterium
CGCCCCATCGCGGAAAAAGTATTCAACCCTGACTTCGAAGGCTTTGTCCGCTCATGGCAGCCTTACGTAGCAAACAGCCTGAAGCATCTGCTTCTTCCGTAATCCGGTATAAACTGATTCGATAAACAGGGAATTTAACTACCCGAATTCCTCTCCCTGAACTGCCGGGGCGAAAGCCCGGTGTGTTGCTTAAGGTATTTCCCGAAGAAGGACAAGCTGGGGAAATCCAATTCGTCGGCAATCTCTTTGACAGGTTTGCTGGTATATAGCAGCTCCTCTTTAATCACCTTGACGGTGCTTTCCGTGATCCAGTCGATGGGCGTGCGTCCGCTGACGGTTTTCACGGCGGCGGTGAGCTGGTCCGGTGTCACGCAGAGTTTATCGGCATAGTCGGCCACCTTGCGCATTCGGCCGTGACTATAGGCAAGCAGGGAAACAAAGCGCCTGTGCAGTTCGCCGCTCTGCTGCTGGTGCTTTTTCCCGTCAGCCGCCAGTTCATCCGGGGCAATCCGTTCCACCAGCAGCAGGAACTCATACACCAGGCTGCGGAGCAAGTGGCTCACGATTTCCTGCTTGTAGTCCGTGTCGGCAGTGTCGATGTTGGCTGTGGCAATCTCATAGTAATGCCACAGCAGGCGGATGCTGTCCGGAGACAGCGTCTGGACCGGATGCAGATGCAGGTAGGAAATGCTGTCCCAGATATGTCTGCGGGCATAGATGTTTCCTTCCAGCACCGATGGCGAGAAAATTAGGGCCTTGGCCTGCAGGTCCTGGCTGAACTGATGTCCCAGGACGGTATCGTTGGGCTGGAGGAAGAGCACTTGACCCTCGCGTACAAGGCATTCCTGTTCACCGGTCGTGACCTTCATCTTGCCTTTGGTGCAGATGACGATGATGCTGAGGTTGAGCGTGAGCGGATAATCGTGCCGGAAAGGAATCCTCGTAACGTCGTTGACAATCTGGATGCCGTCGGCGGAATAATCCACCCACGTCCCCTTGTCAAAGTCCGAAAACTGTACGCGGCTCAAGGTCATTGCATCACGCTTGTGAGGATGTCGTAATAGGTCTTGGCCCTGTGCATGGAGAAGTAGTCTACGCAGATACCCACCAGGCCGAACAGGATGCAGGCGATGCCGATGCCCTGAAGCGTAGTGTTATGCGAAAGCCAGAAGGCATTCAGCGTCTTGTAATTGGAGAACCAGAAGAGCAGCAGCCCCACCACAAACAGCAGCGAGGTAATGATGCGCGAAGTATTGTAGGAGGATTGGAAACCTTGCACGCGCTGAATCTCGTCCTGGACGAAAGCCTGCTGCTCCGTGCTCTGGTATTTCTCCGTAAGGGCTTTCTCCTGCTGCCTCGCACTAAGGCCGATGCTTGCGCCCACGGCCACGTAGATACCGCCCACCACGATGAAGGGAATCATCAACGCCCGGGTTGCCGGTGTAGCAAGGATGCGCGGCAGGAAGATGCCTACCAGAAGGATAACTGCGGCGACGCAGACGACGACAATACCCTCCGTCTGCTCGCCCCGTACCCAATTGAGTGTATCGGTCAGATTCATGTCAAAAGTGTTTACTTGCTTACTCGCTGCTGATCGAATACAAAGTTAAGCATCATTTTCTTAGGCATCAAGGGGGCCATGGACATGAAGGCTTTCTGCCAGCCCGGAAGGCCGGAAATAACGTTGAGTTTGTCCTTGAGCATACCCTCATAACCGTCCTTGGCCACCTTGTCCGGGCTCACGGGATTGGAGAACAGCTTGGTCTTCTCCAGGCCGCCGGCATTGGCGAAGCCGGTCTGCATGGCGCCGGGCATCAGGGCGGTTACGCTTACGCCGGTTCCCTTCAGTTCCCGCCAGAGGGAGTTGGACCAGCTGGTCACGTAGGCCTTGGTGGCATAATACACCGCCTGCAGCGGGCCGGGCATGATGGCTGCGGTGGAAGACACGTTGAGCACCTTGCCGCTACCACGGGCAATCATATCCTTAAAGAAGAGCTTGCAAAGGCGTGTGGGAGTCTCGATATTCACGGCAATCATGGTCATATCCTGTTCCATCGTGCGTTCACGGGCGAAGTCTCCCTGCCCGCCGAAACCGGCATTATTGATGAGATAGTCCACCTGCCAGCCGTTCTTGTTGCAAGTGTCATAGATGAACGGGGCAGCGTCCGGAGAGGAAAGGTCCACGGCGATGGTGTTCACCTGAACGCCGTACTCCTTTTTGACTTCCTCTGCCTGCTGGGCGAGTTTGGCCTCACTGCGGCCGACAAGAATAAGGTTTCCACCCGCGGAGGCGTGAAGCTTTACGAAGCAAGTCCCGAGTCCGCCATAAGAGCCCGTCACGAGGGCTGTTTTGTTTTTCTGATTTGTCTGCATGGTTTCCATTGTTTTATCCGACCGCAAAGGTACGGCGAATAATCCAATGGAAAGTGTTCTATTTCCGAGAAAAAGTGGAGTGTCAGAAAAATAGTTTGGACTGATAAATGGGAATTTAAACTATCGGTTCAACCATTCAACCGCGTCATTCTCAGAATCGAGAAAACCGAAATGGCAGCCCTTGTTGCTCTCGTAGATAAAATCTCTCAGGGGCTTGCTGGTATATTGGGAGAAGTCACCGAAGACCGCAG
>JAFTDJ010000064.1 GCA_017454265.1 Bacteroidales bacterium
CGCAAAATTCTCTTCGTAGCCACCAAGAAGCAGGCCAAGGACATCGTCAGCGAGAAAGCCACCGCTGTCGGTATGCCTTCGGTCACCGAGCGTTGGGCGGGCGGAATGCTTACCAATTTCCCCACCATCCGCAAGGCCATCAAGAAGATGAGCACCATCGACAAGATGAAGGAAGACGGAACCTTCGAGAAACTCGCAAAGCGTGAGCGCCTCCAGGTTGACCGTCAGAGAGCGAAACTCGAGAAGAACCTCGGCTCCATCCGTGATATGAGCCGCCTCCCTTCCGCAATCTTCGTGATTGACGTACAGAAGGAGGCCAATGCCGTCAAAGAAGCGAATCGTCTTAATATTCCGGTATTCGCAATGGTTGATACTTGCTGCGATCCTACCCCTATTGATTATGTGATTCCGGCAAATGACGATGCGGCAAAGTCCATCGAGTGCATTATGAACGTTCTCTGTGCAGCAATCGCTGAAGGTCTTGAAGAGCGCAAGCTCGAGAAGGACAAGGAAGCTCCCGCTGAGGAGGCCCCCGAGGCTGCCGCAAAGGGCGCTGCCCGCAAGCTCCGTTCCCGCAAAGGTGCAGAGGCTCCTGCAGAAGCTCCCGCAGAAGAGGCGCCCAAGGCTGAGCCTGTAGAGATTGGTTCCAATAACGCTTAAAGAGATAAAATCTATGGCAATTACAGCAGCAGACGTAATGAAATTACGCAAGATGACTTCTGCCGGTATGATGGACTGCAAGAAGGCTCTCGAAGAAGCGGACGGCGACTTCGAGAAAGCAGTTGGCATCATCCGTGAGAAGGGAAAGATGGTTGCCGCCAAGCGTGCCGACCGTGAGACCTCCGAGGGTGCCGTGAAGGCACGCGTCGCAGGTGGAAAGGGAATCCTGGTGTGCCTGGGCTGCGAGACCGACTTCGTGTCCCGCAACTCCGACTTCCAGAACCTCGCCGAGGCTATCGCAGACGTGGCCATCGCTAACTGCCCCGCCGATATTGAGGGCCTTAAGGCCTGCAAGATGGCAGACGGTTACACCGTTGAGGAGGCAGTCGAGGCCCAGACCGGCAAGACCGGAGAGAAGCATGTCCTCGTGGGCTATGCCCTCGTGGAGGCTCCTTTCGTGGCTGAGTACATCCATAAGATCAACGGCAAGCTCGGCGCGCTCGTAGGTTTCAATAAACCCGTTTCCGAAGCACTTGCAAAGGGAGTCGTGATGCAGGTTGCATCCATGAACCCCGTATCCATCGGCATCGCCGACTGCCCCCAGACAGTCCTCGACAACGAGAAGGCAGTAGCCATCCAGAAGACCAAGGACGAAATGGTGCAGAAAGCTGTTGACGCCGCCCTCAAGAAGGCAGGTATCAACCCCGCCCACGTGGATAGCGAGGATCATATCGAGTCCAACACCGCCAAGGGTTGGCTCACTCCCGAGCAGGCTGCACAGGCTCGCGAAATCATCAAGACCGTGGGAGAGGAGAAGGCACAGAGCCTGAATCCCGCCATGATCGAGAACATTGCAAACGGTCGCGTGCAGAAGTTCCTCAAGGAGCAGACGCTCGAAGAGCAGGACTACCAGATGAGCGACGAGAAGATTTCCGTAAAGGCAGCAATAGCAGCCGAAGACAAGGACGCAAAGGTTGTTGCCTTCAAGCGCTTCTCGCTTAACGACTAAGGAGTCATTCTACTTATAAAAACCGGGGTGTCCGAACGGACATCCCGGTTTTTTTTATTTCCTGTACTTCAGCTCAAAGAGCCCGTCCTGCCCCTGGACCAGAAAACGCCTGCACCTGAAGTGTGCCAGGTCTTCAAGTTCTCCGGTAGTGCCAATACTCATATCGAGCACCTCCACAGGACGCTTTTTCTTAAGATCCCAGACAAAAAGGTAGCTGGGGTATTTCTCGGTACCAAGACCCGTAGGCATCATAAGCTTGTTGTTCCAGATGCACAGGCCCTGTCCTATGGTTGCATAGCTCAATCCGTGCGCTTCCACAGTGTAGGTCTCCAGGATGTCGGCCTTCGTAAAAGTAATGTCACCCTCGCTGAGCTTGGGAAGGCGGAACTTGATAACGCGATGCTTGTTATGATCCACGTCCTTGTCTCCGGTGGTGTTGCCAAAGCCGTAGAGCAACCTGTGCTGACGATCCACCACCCACTGCAGCGCATACCCGAAAAGCCCGTCCACATCGTCGAAGTGAATGGTCTGGACCAGGCTGGAAGACTGGAAATCGGGGGAAATGCGTTCCACGAACAGTACGTCCTTGCGGCCCTGATATGGCTTTTTGTGGCACTGGCTGACGTATATCACAGGCATAGGATCGCCGGGTACAGCCTTCTCCACTCCGAAGGAACACACGTTGGAGTGGTTCACGGGATCGTGGGTTGCCAGATTGAAGCCGCCGAGCCTCTCCAGGCCGTCCTTGCCGTCGTATTTCCATACTGTGGCTATGCCCGTATGCTGCAGGCTTACGATGTAGTGCCTCCAGCAGTCCATTCCCTGATAATTGGCTTTTTCGAACCGGGTAATGTGGCGGTTCTCAAAGGTGTCGGTGCTAAGAGGCACTGATACATAGCTCTGTGCGAGAGAGCACACTCCCGAAACCAGGAGTGCGAATGTAAGCAGGATGCGTTTCATGGCCTTAGACTCTCTGGCCGTAGGAGCGGTCTGCGGTATTGACGGTGATTTTCTCGCCGGCTTCGATGAACAGGGGCACCATGATACGCGCGCCTGTTTCCAGGGTAACTTCTTTCTGTGCGTTGGAAGAAGCGGTGTTACCCTTGACTGCAGGCTCGCTGTATGTAACCTCCAGGGTGACGTAGGTAGGAAGTTCGCAGGTGAGGCAACGCTCTTCCTCGCCGGTCACGAACATCATTTCCACGTGCTGTCCTTCCTTCATCAAGTCTGCGTTCTCCACAACGTCGTGGGGGAGGGTTATCTGCTCGTAAGTCTCTTCGTGCATGAAGTTGAAGGACTCGCCGTCGTCGTAAAGGAACTGATAGGGACGGCGCTCCACCTCGATTGTTTCGATCTTTGCACCTGCGGTGAAGGTGTTCTCAAGGATGCGGCCGTTCTCCAGGTTGCGCAGCTTGGTCTTTACGAAAGCGGGGCCTTTGCCGGGCTTGACGTGCTGGAACCAAACAATCATACAGGGCTTGTCGTTGAACTTAAGGTAAAGTCCGTTCTTGAAATCTGCGGTAGTTGCCATATAAAATAAGTGTATTAATTAGTTTCTACAATTCACAAAGATATAAAAATACTGAATCTATTGCAAATCACGTATTGCCGAAGCCACTTCCTCGAGGAGCCACTTTGGGGTTGACGTAGCTCCGCAGACTCCGGCGGAAGCCGCGGATTCAAACCATTCAGCCTGCAGTTCCGAGGGTGAAACGATATGGTGGCTGCGCCCGTTGATGCCGCGGCACAGCTCAAAAAGGACTTTCCCATTGGAACTGGAAGTTCCCGATACAAAGATAATTACATCGTGCGCCCGTGCAAAGGTCTCAAGTTCGCGGTGGCGAGACGCAACCTGGGCGCAAATCGTGTCGTGGACTTTCATTGGAGCCGTCATCATCTCCTGCAGTTCGGCAGCCAGCGCTTTGTAGCCCTCCGGACTCATCGTGGTTTGGGAGAAAAGCTCCACCGCCTCGTCCAGGTGTATCCTGCCTTCCCGGCATGCGGCCTTGAGCTGTTCCGGATCTTCCACGACCAGCGCCCGTCCGTCCGTCTGGCCCACCAGGCCAAGCACCTCCGGGTGCCCCTTCTTTCCGAAAATCAGCACTTGGGAATGGCTGGAGGCATCTTTGACCTTCTTTTGAAGGCGCAGCACCACAGGACAGGTGCAGTCCATAACTTCCAGCCCTTCGGAATGCAGGACATCATACGTATGGGGAGGTTCTCCGTGGGCGCGTATGAGAACGGTGTCTCCGGCACCCAGCGTATGCAGTCCGTCGTGGTCTATGGTGCCCAGGCCCTTGTGGCCCAGTCTCGTGAGCTCTTCTTCGTTGTGAACTATTTCTCCGAGCGACCATAGACGTCCCTCGCCCCGTGTAAGAAAGCTTTCCGCGGTAGATATGGCGCGTATCACGCCTCCGCAAAAGCCGGAGTGAGGGTCGATACTGACTTTGATCATAAAATGCCGAACTTGCCTTGGATAAGGCCCTGCACCCACGCGAGCTCTTCTTCGAAACTCATATCGGAATTGTCCAGCTCGAAGGCGTCGTCCGCCCGGCGCAGCGGGGAGGTTTCGCGGTGCGAGTCTATGTAGTCGCGCTCGCGCAGGTTCTGCACCACTTCCTCCAGCAGAGGCTCCTCGCCCTTGGCCTTAAGCTCGTCGTAACGGCGCTGGGCGCGCACCTGTTCGCTGGCAGTCATGAATATTTTGAGCTCGGCCTGCGGAAAAACCGATGTGCCGATATCCCGCCCGTCCATCACAATGCGTCCTTGACGGCCGAAGTCGTGCAGCCTCTCATCGACCCAGGCGCGCACGTAAGGAACGGCCGCGATGGGGCTTACCTGTGCGCTCACCTCCATGGTGCGTATCTGCAGCTCGATGCAGCGGGGGCCCATATACAGGCGTCCGTCCTCGCCGAAGGAAAGCGACAGTCCGGCCAGGGCATGCTTAAGCTCCGGGTTTACCGTACCAAGGCGGCTGATCAGTCTTTCCTCCTGCGCAAACAGGGTGACACCCCTGTACAAAGCTCCGGAGTCCAGATACAAAAATCCGAACTTGCGGGCAATTTTTTTGGCGAAAGTACTCTTGCCCGTGGACGAGTACCCGTCTATAGCGATTATTATATCAGGTATCTTCATATCAGTACAAATGTAGAAAAAAATCACGATATTTGCCGTATGAAGGTTTTGATTATTGACGACGAGCGGAGTATCCGCAACTCGATGAAGGAGATACTCTCCGACGAAGGCTATATCGTTGACACCGCTGAAGACGGAACCACAGGTTACGAACTGGCATCCAAAGGCCACTACGAGGTAGTATTCTGCGATATTAAAATGCCCGGAATGGACGGCATAGAGGTACTTGACAAGCTGAGCGGAGACGGGTGCGACAGCGCAATCGTGATGATATCCGGCCACGGCGATATCGACACTGCCGTGGAGTGCATCAAGAAAGGAGCGTTCGACTTCATACAGAAACCGCTCGACCTCAACCGTCTGCTGATTACCATAAAGAACGCCACTGACAAGACCAGGCTGGTGGCACAGACCAGGATACTGAAAAAGAAGGCGTACGGCGGAGAGCGTATGGTGGGAGAATCAGAGGCCATACGCCATATACGCGAGATGGTGGAAAAGGTGGCTGCGACACCTGCGCGCGTACTGATTACCGGCGGAAACGGTTCCGGCAAGGAGCTGGTGGCGAGAAGCCTTCACTCTCTCAGCGACCGCGCCGCACAGCCGTACATAGAGGTCAACTGTGCCGCAATTCCGTCGGAACTCATAGAAAGCGAACTGTTCGGCCACGAGAAAGGCTCCTTCACCTCGGCCATCAGGCAGCATAAAGGAAAATTTGAACAGGCGGACGGGGGTACCCTCTTCCTGGACGAAATAGGCGACATGTCCCTTGCCGCACAGGCCAAAGTGCTGCGTGTACTGCAGGAAAACAAGCTCTCACGCGTAGGCAGCGACACCGACATCAAAGTGGACGTGCGCGTGGTTGCCGCAACCAACAAGAATCTGCAGGAAGAAATCGCCAAGGGCAACTTCCGTGAAGACCTTTACCACCGTCTGAGCGTAATTGTAATCAGGGTCCCGGGGCTGGACGAGCGCAAGGAAGATATCCCCCTGCTGGTAGATTACTTCGTGGAGCGCATCTGCACGGAAACGGCGATGCCCCGGAAGAATTTCAGTCCGGAAGCGGTCAAACTTCTTCAGGATCGAAGCTGGAAGGGAAATATCCGCGAGCTCCGCAACGTCGTGGAGCGGCTGCTGATTCTGGGAGACGATACCATCTCTCCGCAGAATGTAAAGGATTACGTTCTGTAAGAGCCGCTAACGGGTCTTGATGATTATCGCCCCGTAGTATGCCGACGAGCCCAGAACGGGGGCGGTAGATGAATCCAATACGGAAATGAACCTTATCTCACTGAGCGACACTTCGTTCAGCGATTCCGACTTCACATCGTCTATCACTATCATCGCCCCTTTGTATTTGTTGAAGTTCGGTACGCTGCCCTCCAGGAAAGAACGGACATCGTTGTTGTAGCGTATGACGTCGTCTTCCGTGGGCTGGTAGCCCTTCAGGGACGTAATGTTCTTGGCCTTGGTCGTATTACCGTAGGGCCGGGCGATTTCAGAATCCGGTTTCTGGCTTGTGGAACCGCTCTGTTTCCGGGCCTGATAGCCGGCGGAGCAGCCGCAAAGCATGGCGGCGGAAGCTAACAGAATGATTACGGCTTTCATGCTTAATATCTCTCTATCTTAAGCTGTTTGATCTTGTAAGAATTGTCTTTGCAGCTCAGGAATATGGTAACGTTGAAACTTTCGCCGCCGGCTTTGAGCGTACCGAGCGCATACTTCATATTGGCACGGCCGGCGGTATGGTTGATGTCGAAACTGCGGGGTGTGTAACTGTCGAAGAAAGTCTTCACTATCTGGCGGGCCTGGGCACGGCTGGCGTCGCTCTCTTTGGCAAGAACGGCTATCTCAAGATTGTCTGCAAACCACGCAGAAAGGGCTTCCGAGTTCCCCGCCGCTATATATTTGCTTATAGGCACAAAGACGTCGTCTCCCTTATCGGTGGTGGTGCTCTGCATTGCCTTCTTTACTATGACATTTTGAGCCGGGGCAAGCGGCCCGGCAAGCAGAACTGCAAATGCTGCTAATAATCTCAGCTTCATACGTAGCGAAATCTTTGCAAATATTAAGCCAGATTAGTATTTTTGCAGATAATGCACATCACTCTTCTCACAATGGGCAAAACGGATATCCGTTGGGTGGCAGACGGTCTGGCCATGTATGCGTCTCGTCTGCAGCATTACGTCAAGTTCGGCGTGAGGGAGCTTCCGGAATTAAAAAACGCCGGTTCATTGAGCCCCGGACAGGTCAAGCAGAAAGAAGCAGAGCTCCTTTTAAAGGCTGTGAGGCCCCATGATACGGTAATCCTGCTCGACGAAAGGGGGGAGGAGTACGGCTCACTGCAGTTCGCCGCCCGTCTGGACCGCTGGATGCAGGCGGGGAAAGACATCGTTTTTGTGGTAGGGGGCGCCTACGGGTTCAGCCCGCAGCTTTATGAAAGGGCGGATTCAAAACTCTCACTTTCAAAAATGACCTGTTCGCACCAGCTCGTGAGAACGGTTTTTGCAGAGCAGCTATACCGTGCGTTTACTATCCTCAAGGGAGAACCGTATCACAATGAATAGGAAACTGAGAATACGAAACTATATCTGGGTAGTCCTGGCGCTGGTAAGCGTCGTACTGCTCATTTTTGCGGTTTCCACTCCGCGTTCGGTGGGCGACACCGCCTCGGAAGCCAGGAAGGTCCAGCGTCATCTGGTGCGCAGGATGGACCGCCTGGACTGGTATATGTCTCATACACAGGCCAGGCTGCCGGACGATATGGTCATCTACACTTATGCCGCTGATACGCTGCAGTCGTGGCGCGGGCAGTTCCCTCTCTTCAACGATGACATCTCTACAAGGGTGGTAATGCAGCGCATCACTAATCCCCGCGTGAATATACTTTCCCCCCTGAGTTATGTCACCGAGGAACCCTCTTATATGAACATCGGGCCCAACTGGTACATAGTCCGCTCCACAAAAACGGAATCCGGAACGGTCATTTCCGCTTTGCTGATAATCGACAACCTGTACGCCCGCTCCTATAACGGCGTGAATCCCCGCCTGCACCTTGGAATGCGTTTTTCCGTACGCCCCCTTACCTTCAGCGAGGGAACTCCCGTCCGGATTGACGGATTGCCGGTATTCAAGATTCTTTACGATTCGCTGTCCGGCGAAGTGGTGGCCGATCCCGTCCTTATGTGGATGGCACTGCTGCTTTTCCTGCTCGCGGGGCTGATGTACGTATTCGACAAGAGGACTTTTAAACGTGCTGCGATTGCGTGTGCAGCGATACTTATGGCTACCGGAGCCATGTATTTCTGGGGCCGGAGCGTCCAGAACGAGTATGCCCTTTTCTCCCCCGTGACATATGCAGGCGGTAACATCCTGTTCTCCCTTGGCGCCGTACTGCTGTTCAACCTTGCCATCCTTATGTGCGTGACGGTGCTGTATCTGGCGCGCCGCGACACCTGGGCCAAGGTCCGGAATACCAGGCTTCCCATCCTGGTGTCGGCCTTGGAGGTGCTTGCGGTTGCCGGCGTTTTGGTATATACTCATCTCTCCCTGCGCAGCATAGTCGCCAACTCCAACATTTCACTGGAAATATACAAACTGGGCACCATCTCAGTCTATACTTTCCTTGTGTATGCGTCTTTCCTTTCCCTGCTCACTACGATACCAATGCTGCTGCAGATGCTTCTGAGGCGTTACAATATGTTTTCCAGCGCGTCATGTGCAGTGTCGGCCGTGCTTGCTGCCGGATACCTGGTGACGACCACGGCGGTCCTCGGCTTTGAAAAGGAAGAAGACAGGATGGAGGTATGGGCCGGCAAGCTGGCAGTGGACAGGGACGTGAACCTGGAACTTCAGCTGCTCAACATCGAACCCCTGATTGCCGGAGATGCGGTAATATCGGCCCTTGCCGGCCTGGACGGAAGCGAGGTGATAATACGCAACCGTATCGTAGACAATTACTTTCAAAGCGAATCGCTGGATTACTCGGTCTATGTCCAGATATTTCATCCGGAGGCGTCCCCTGCGGCCATAAGGGAGCATTTTGAATTCCTGCAGCGGGAAGGAACGCCCATAGCCGACGCCTCATCGTTCATTGCCACCCCGACTTCCGAAGGGCCCTCAAATTATGTCGGAGTATTCCCCTTCGTGGGCGGCGGCCGTCTTTCCTACGTGCTTGTCGAGGTATCTCCCAAGACTGCCTTGGGCGGAAAAGCGTATGCACGCCTGCTCAGCCTGAGTGCTCCCGGGCGTACGACGCTCCCTGCGGCATATTCCTACTCCCGCTACCAGGGACGGGAACTGAGGCTTTTCAAGGGCAGCTATCCTTATTCCACCCGAATGGATGACTGGATGTACGAAAAGGTGTATGCAGATCAGGTGTGCCATTACAACCGCGACGGATATGCCCACTTTGTAAATGTAATAACCGACAATGAAGCGGTAATAATCTCCCGTGCTCAGGTGAGCGTGATTTCGTATATCGTGGCTGCGCTGTTCATAGGCTTGCTGATGTCCGGCTTCCTGACCTGCCTGAAACCGCGCAGGCAGGGCCGCAGGGACCGTTCCCGCACCTACTTCCGTTCCCGCATATCAATGACGCTGATGGTGTCCCTGCTGCTTGCGATGGTGATAATGGCTGCCGTGAGCGTTATCTTCGTTTACCAGCGCAACGAGGCCAACCAGCAGGCCATTATGTCGGACCGCATCAACTCCATTCAGCTGCTGACAGATGCGGGCTTGCATGCCATAGAGTCGCGCGATGTGCTCTCAAGTCCGGAATTTGCGTCTCTCATCCAGTCTGTAAGCGACAATACAAACTCAGACATCAGCGTTTACTCTACCGGCGGCCGCATTGTCCTGTGCACCAACCCGGAGGCCCTCGACCGCGGACTGGTGGGCTATCGTATAGAGGAAGAGGCCCTTGACCGCATACTGAAGCTGAACAAGCGCTACTGCATACTCAAAGAGCATATCGGGCGGCGACACTACCACAATATGTATATGCCGCTCATGGACGCCAACGGCAAAGTGATAGCTGTGCTGTGCTCCCCTTACGTAGAGGAAAGCTACGACTTCGAACGCGACGCCGTTATGCACTCGATGTTCGTTCTGTCGGTATTCCTGCTGCTCTTCATCCTTGCACGACTATTCGAATCTGCAGTGCTCGACAGGGTTTTCCGCCCATTGAGTATGATGCAGTTCACCATGAGCAAGGCGGGACAGGGCGATCTCGAGCATATAGATTATGGGCGTACAGATGAAATTTCCGCCCTCGTGGATGCGTATAACCGGATGGTGGATGAGCTGGCGGAGAACAGCAAGCAGCTGGCCCAGGCAGAACGCGACAAGGCATGGAGCGGCATGGCCCGCCAGGTGGCCCACGAAATCAAGAACCCGCTTACGCCTATGAAGCTTCAGATACAACGGCTGATACGTCTCAAGCAAAAGGGGGATCCTTCCTGGCAGGATAAGTTCGACGATGTGAGCAGGGTGCTTCTGGACCATATAGACATACTCACGGAGACTTCCAACGAATTCTCCACTTTCGCAAAACTTTATTCCGAAGAGCATACCCGTATCGATCTGGACCGGATGCTGCAGGAAGAAATATCTATGTTCGACAACAGGGAAGACGTTGAATTTACCTATATGGGCCTTGCAGACGCCTTCGTGCTCGGTCCCAGGCCCCAGCTTACCCGCGTGTTCGTGAATCTCCTCGGTAATGCCGTTCAAGCGGTCGAGGGACGGGGAGGGGCCAGGATAAACGTGTCGCTGCGCAAGTCTGTCCGTGATGGCTATTACGACATAGTTGTGGAGGACAATGGCTCCGGAGTGGCGGAAGAAAACATTTCCAAACTCTTTACACCAAACTTCACCACCAAGAACGGCGGCTCCGGATTAGGGCTGGCCATTTCCCGCAGTATTCTTGAAAAATGCGGGGCGACTATAGCCTATTCCCGTTCCTTTACGCTGGCGGGCGCGTGTTTTACCATTCAATATCCGGCGGAGCAGTGAACAAGGCCGAAAGATTGATTCAGGACTGGATGCTTCCCGGCGCCATCGTGCTGGGAGTGAGCCTGTATTTTCTGTATAAGGCTTTGCCGTTTCTGCATCCCGCGGCAGAGGCGCTCAACGCCATAGTCTCCGAAGGCCAGAGAGTGGTAATCGCACTGCTCCTGTTCTTCCAGTTCGTAAAGATTTCCCCGCACGACTTTCGTTTTCACCGCTGGCATATTGCGGCTCTTGCATTCCAGATACTTCTTTTCCTTGGATTCGCTGCCGTTACCCGTTTCACCGAGGAGGGGGAAATACGTATATTGCTTGAGTGTGCGATGCTCTGTATCATCTGTCCTACGGCTTCCGCAGCAGGTGTTATTACAGAGAAACTGGGCGGCTCCCTGGCCGGTGCCGTTTCGTACGTGACACTGTCCAACCTCGCAGCTACTTTCTTCATTCCGCTGGTTATCCCGATGGTGCGTCCCGCCGATAATCTGGGATTCTGGGCTTATGTCGGCCACATTGCGATGCGCGTATTCCCGCTTCTGCTTATGCCTGGCCTCGTGGCGTGGTTTATACGATATACCATGCCACGCCTTCAGCGCAAGCTTATGCGTCTGAGCCGCTACGCCTTCTATATATGGGGCGTGGGCCTCACGCTCGCAATGATACTTGCAACTCACGCCCTGGTACTCAGCCGCCTCTCGCTCGGAGCGCTTGTTTGCGTTCTGTTCGTGTCTATGGGATGCTGCGCGCTGCAGTTCTTCTTCGGCCGCCATTTCTCCAGGGACGGGGTGGTGCAGATCACCGCAGGGCAGGCGCTTGGCCAGAAGAATACAGGTTTTCTTATCTGGCTGGGCTATAATTATATGACTCCGGTCACATCGGTGGCCGGAGGGCTTTACGCAATATGGCAGAACCTGTTCAACAGCTGGCAGCTGTACAGAAAAAATCACAGTCATTGAATATGAGAAAGACACTTGTAATATTTGCCGTTTTGCTGGCAGGCCTCCAGGCCCTGGCACAGGACATCAAGGCGGGCCCCTGGGTCTGCAACGTGCGCGAGAACACTGTCACCGTACTGTGGACCTCAGAGGAACCCGGTATGGCCTGGGTGGAACTTGAAGACGGTTCCAGGCACTATGAGACCTTCGCGGGAAGGCGTGTGTTCGGCAGGCTTCACAGCATACGGCTGGATGGTTTCAACCCCGGTCAGCTGGTGCGCTATCGCGTTGGCGGACAGGTGCTTGTGAACGATGCAAAACCCCGCAAACCGGTTTTCGGAAAAGATTATTCCGGAGGGTGGAACAGCATACGCACCTTTGATTCTTCCCGTGCGGAGTGCAGCTTTTCGGTGTTCAACGACATACACATGCGCCGGAAAGACTACATGGCTCTGGCTGCACAGGTGAATCCTTCGGAAACGGACTTCATCTTCCTGAACGGAGATATAGTTTCTGCCGGAAACTACGAACTCGACACGCTTGTGCGCTATTCCATAGAGCCTCTCGGGGGGCTTGCGGCGGGACTTCCCCTGCTCTTTGCACGCGGAAACCACGAAGGGCGCGGAAACAACGTCAAGCTTGTAGCTGATGTGTACCCCAATACCGATCCTGCCCCGTTCTACTATACTTTCCGTGAGGGGCCCGTGGCTTTCGTAGTATTTGACGGAGGAGAGACGGGGACGAGCCGTTCGGTCCTTTTCAGCGGTTCCGAGGTGTACGAAGACTATCTGCGCGAACAGATTCTATGGGCGCGCAAGGCTCTCTTCGAAGCTCCGTTCAGCGAGGCTCCGGTTAAAGTCTGTATGGTGCACGTGCCGATGATAGACCATCCGCAGAAGGGAGACTATCATCTCCAGCGATGGATGAACAGGGAGATGGTGCCTCTCCTCAACGAAGCCGGGATAGACCTGATGATAGGGGCCGACCTGCATGTACTTATGTATTGCGAACCCGGCAGCATGGGCAACGATTTCCCCATCATCGTAAACGACGACGCACGGAGACTGGACTGCCGCTACAGCGGCGGAACCTTCTCCGTGCGTATGTATGCTCCGTCCGGCAGGCTGGAATTCAGCAAGGACGTCAAGGTGCGGTAATTATCTGGCGCCGAACCACTCCAGGCTCTTTGCGCAGAGTTCTGAAATTGCTTTCCAGTTACCGGCTGCAATAACGTCTTTAGGGAAGAGCTTGGAGCCCATTCCTACGGCCGTTACGCCGCTCTTCGCCCATGCGCTGAGGTTCTCCTCCGTGGGCTCGACGGCTCCTGTGCACATCACCATCGCCCAGGGCAGGGGACCCAGGACGTTCTTTACGAACGAAGGGCCGCCGACGTTGCCCGCGGGGAACACTTTCACCAGGTCGCAGCCCAGTTCCATTCCGCGAACCATTTCGCTGACGCTGCCGCATCCGGGGGAGTAGGGGATGCCGCGGCGGTTTGCCAGCGGCGCTATTTCCTCCACCAGGCAGGGAGATACGAGGAAGTCGGCTCCCATCTGGATATACTGTGCTGCAGTGGGGGCGTCGAGCATCGTGCCTGCGCCAAGCACCATTTCGGGGCACTCCTTGCGCACGAAGCCGATGAGCTCTTCGAACACCTTGTAGGCGCCGTCGCCGCGGTTCGTAAACTCGAAGGCGCGGATGCCTCCGTCGTAACAGGCTTTAACTACCTTCTTGGTAATTTCGATATCCTTGTTGTAGAACACCGGGACTATGCCGGTGCGGCGGATGATGTTGATTGTGTCTATTTTGTTGAACTTTGCCATAATGCTTGCCTTTTACCTTGACACTCTGCCGCTGCCGCCGCCCTTGATTAAACCTTCGACTTCTTCCACGCTGACGCGGTTGTAGTCGCCTATGATGGTGTGCTTGAGGCATGAAGCCGCTGCAGCAAACTCTATTGCCTCCTGGTCTGTGTCGTATGCGAGCAGGCCGTACAGCAGGCCTCCCATAAAGGAGTCGCCTCCGCCGACGCGGTCCACGATATGGGTGATGTCGTACCGGCGGCTCTGCCACAGGGTCTTGCCGTCGTACAGCACGCCGCCCCAGGTGTTGTGGTTGGCGTTGATCGAACCGCGCAGGGTCACAGCCACCTTCTTGCAGCGCGGGAAGCGCTCCATAAGCTGGCGGCATACGCTCACGAAGGAGCTCTGGTCTATTTCGCCTCCGGTTTTTTCCGCATCGAATCCTTCGGGCTTGATGCCGAATTCCTTTTCGGCGTCTTCTTCATTGCCGAGTATGAGGTCGCAGCCTTCCACGAGCGCGGGCATCACTTCGGATGCGCTCTTTCCGTATTTCCAGAGTTTCTTGCGGTAATTCAGGTCGCAACTTACTTTCACGCCCATTTCATTCGCCACCTTGATGGCCTCCAGGCAGGCGTCTGCGGCACCCTGGCTGAGAGCGGGAGTAATTCCGGTCCAGTGGAACCAGTCTGCTCCTTCGAGCACCTTGTGCCAGTCCACCATGCCGGGCTGAATCTCAGCGATTGCAGAATTTGCGCGGTCGTACACCACCTTGCTGCCGCGGGCTACGGCACCTGTCTCCAGGTAATAAATGCCCACACGGTCTCCTCCGCGCACGATGGAGTCGGTATTGACTCCGAATCCGCGCAGCTCTGAGATACACATCTCGGCAATGTCATTCTTGGGCAGACGGCTCACGAAGTGGGCGTCAATACCGTAATTTGCCAGAGAGACGGCCACGTTGGCCTCTCCTCCGCCAAAAGTGGCGTCAAACTGGTGCGCCTGGGAAAAACGCAGGTATCCAGGAGTTGAAAGGCGAAGCATGACTTCGCCGAAAGTTACTACTTTTGCCATATTTAATACACTAGAAATAACGGGTTAAGCGGTGCAAATATACGATTAATTTCGGATTTCCGTGCACGTTCACGGAAATTTGATTATCTTTGTGACATGAACAACAATATCTTTTCCCTGAAGGGCCGTAACGCCTGGGTGACGGGAGCGGCATACGGCATAGGATTCGCCATTGCCAAGGCCTTTGCAGAGGCAGGCGCCCGTACCATAATCTTCAACACTTCCAATGAGGCTTCCATGCAGAAAGGCCTTGAGGCCTACAAAGAGGCCGGTATTACCAACGTTCGCGGCTATGTGTGCGACGTTACAGATGAAAACGCGGTTGCCGCACTTGTGAAACGTATTCACGAGGAAGTGGGGCAGATAGATATCCTGGTCAACAATGCAGGCATCATCAAGCGTATCCCCATGCACGAAATGAAACGCGAGGAGTTTCAGCGTGTGATAGATGTCGATCTGGTGGGGCCGTATATCTGCAGCGCCGCAGTCGTTCCCGAGATGATGGAGCGTCGCGAGGGCAAGATTATCAATATCTGCTCCATGATGAGCGAGCTCGGACGTGAGACCGTCAGCGCATATGCGGCGGCAAAAGGCGGCTTGAAGATGCTTACGCGTAACATTTGTTCCGAGTATGGCGAGTACAACATACAGTGCAACGCCATTGGTCCCGGTTACATAGCAACTCCGCAGACGGCTCCGCTCCGTGAACGTCAGGCAGATGGTTCAAGGCACCCGTTCGACTCTTTCATCTGCGCAAAGACTCCCGCCGGCCGCTGGCTGGATCCGGACGAACTCGCGGGCCCGGCGGTGTTCCTGGCTTCACACGCTTCCGATGCGGTGAACGGCCATATCCTTTACGTGGACGGCGGTATCCTGGCTTACATCGGTAAACAGCCGAAGTAATGGAACAAGTATTCAGTTATATCATCGGCCTCGGCGCCGCGGTGATGATGCCGATCCTCTTCACGATTCTCGGCGTCTGCATCGGAATAAAATTCGGCAAGGCCCTCAAGAGCGGCCTTCTGGTGGGCGTGGGTTTCGTGGGCCTGAGCGTAGTGACGGCCCTTCTGACCTCCAGCCTGGGCGGTCCTCTCAAGCAGGTCACGGAAATTTATGGCCTGCAACTTGGTATTTTCGACATGGGCTGGCCGGCAGCCGCGAGCGTGGCCTACAATACCACAGTGGGGGCGTTCATCATCCCGGTGTGTCTGGGAATCAACATCCTGCTGCTGCTTGTAAAGGCTACCAATACCATCAACATAGACCTCTGGAACTACTGGCATTACGCCTTTATCGGCGCTGTGGTTTATTTTGCCACGGAGAACATTTGGTGGGGCTTTTTTGCCGCCGTTATCTGCTTTGTCATTACCCTGGTGATGGCAGACCTCACGACGAAAAAGTTCCAGTCGTATTACAAAGACCTGGACGGCATTTCAATACCCCAGCCTTTCTGCCAGGGTTTCGTGCCTTTTGCCGAGGGTCTCAACTGGTGTATGGACAGAATCCCCGGATTCAATAAGCTCGACATCGACGCAGAGGGTATGAAGAAGAAGTTCGGCTTGCTGGGCGAGCCTCTGTTCCTGGGGGTGATTGTAGGCATTGTGATAGGATGTCTGAGCTATCCGTCCTGGAGCGAGATCGTATCCCATATCCCGGCAATTCTCGGCCTGGGTATCAAGATGGGAGCTGTGATGGAACTCATTCCTCGCATCACTTCATTGTTCATAGAAGGGCTCAAACCTATTGCAGAAGCCACCAAAGAGCTGGTCTCCAAGAAGTTCAAGAATTCCGCCGGCATCAATATAGGAATGAGTCCCGCGCTCGTAATCGGTCATCCAACCACCCTGGTGGTCAGCCTTCTGCTTATCCCGGTAACGCTTCTGCTGGCGGTAATCCTTCCGGGAAACCAATTCCTGCCCCTTGCCTCGCTGGCGGGTATGTTCTACGTGTTTCCGGCAGTATTGCCCGTGACAAAGGGGAATGTGGTAAAGACCTTTGTCATCGGTCTGGTGGCTCTTACGGTAGGCTTGTACTTCGTTACAGACCTGGCGCCCTTTTTTACCAGGGCGGCACAGGACGTGTATGCCCGTACCGGAGATGCAGCCGTAGCTATTCCCGAGGGCTTCCAGGGAGGTGCGCTGGATTTCGCCTCCAGCATCTTCTCATGGGTTATTTTCCGTTGCATATACAATTGGAAGATTGTGGGCGCGGTGCTGCTGGTTGCCGGCACAACCGTGATGGCAATTATCAACCGTAGAAGAATTATTAAGGCATCGTACGTTAAACAATGAGATTTCTCCACTCGCTTCGCTCGGTCGAAATGACAGAGACTTACTGTCATTTCGAGCGAAGTCGAGAAATCTCCATATAAGCGAAGCCGGGAAATCTCCATATAAGTTATATGAAAAAAATAATTATTTTTGCAGCAGTCCTTTTCTGCTCCATCGCCATGAGCGCACAGACCAAGTACACCATTCAGACCGCCTGCCATCCGGAGGATGTCAAACACTACGACACCGAGACCCTTCGCGCACGTTTTATGATGCCGGAGGTGATGGTTGCCGACGAAATCAACCTCACATACTCGCTGTACGACCGCTTTATCTTCGGAGGCGCCGTGCCTGCGACCAAACCCCTGGTCCTCGAGACCATCGATCCGCTCAAGGCGAACTACTTCCTTGAGCGCAGGGAACTTGGAGTGATCAACGTCGGAGGCGAGGGAATAGTGAGCGTTGACGGCAAGGATTACGTCCTCAAGTTTAAGGATGCTCTGTATGTGGGCCGTGGTTGCAAAGATGTGGTGTTCAAGAGCAAGGACGCCTCCAATCCGGCCAAGTTCTATATCAACTCCGCTACCGCCCACAAGGTTTATAAGACTCAGCTTATAACCATCGACGGCCGCAAGGGTTCGCTCAAGGCCAACTCATTCGCCGCCGGCAAGATGGAAGACAGCAACGACAGGGTCATCAACCAGCTTATTGTGAACAATGTGCTGCAGGAGGGCCCCTGCCAGCTGCAGATGGGCCTTACCGAGCTGAAGCCTGGAAGTGTATGGAACACAATGCCGGCTCATACCCATTCCCGCCGCATTGAGGCATATTTCTATTTCAACGTAACTCCAGGCAATATGATTTGCCACCTTATGGGCGAGCCTCAGCAGGAGCGCATGGTCTGGCTTTCCAACGAGCAGGCCATCATGAGCCCGGAGTGGAGCATACACGCTGCCGCCGGCACCTCCAACTATATGTTTATCTGGGGAATGGCAGGCGAAAACCTGGACTACGGCGACATGGACAAGCTGCCGTATACCGAAATGCGATAGCGAAGCGTCACGAAGTACACGTACGTGTATTTTGTGGCAGAATCACTTTATAAAGCAGAGGGGGGCAGCTGTAACCGGAACAGCAGCGCGTTTTCCTTGTTCTCTGACAGGGAAATCCAGAGAATATCGTTATCTACAAAAGCTTTGGGATAGCTGTATCCCAAAGTTTTGTATTTTCCGTCGTAGCGCCGGGGTTTCAGGTCAGCCGGTCCGGCAATCAGATACGCCCGGTCAAATACAACACCATCGTCGCTGAACGCTATTGCAAGTGCTTTGCGGGATTTGCTTTCCGCCGGGTTCCACACCATGAAGCATGTTCCGTCCGGCAAGTTTCCGGCACACTGCTTTGAGCGTGAATCCGGAATGCAGGTGATTGCAGGCGGCGTCCAGCTTTTTCCACCGTCGTTAGAAACCGAGGCCAGTTTCAGAAACGACGAAGCCTGATCCCGCATCAGCATTACCAGACTGCCGTCCAGTCTGCGGAACTGACTGGGTTCCAGCGGCTTGCCCTCGCCGGCAGGAAGCGCCCCCTTCGTCCATCCGCGCAGGCCGGAAGGGTCATCTGTCCATACCGGACACAACTGAAGCCCGGGGCGGAAGTGCACCGCACCTACCGTGCGCCCGCCCTGCAGGAGCATCGGGTCCTGCTCGAAGATGCCGTCCACCGGCGTGCCGTCGGCCATCAGCATGCTGCGCGCTTCGCTCCAGCTTACGCCGTCGTGCGTGACGATGTAGCGGGCGACTCCGCCGCGGGAGCGCTCCTCCGAATCAACGTAATTCAGCACCGCCGACAGCGAATCGCCGCGCTGGATCCATCCGCCGGGAGAGACGAAGCATGAATCGGTCGCAGTCGCAAGAATGTGCGGTTCCTGCCAGGAGCGGCCGTCGGCGCTGATGGAGTACATCACGTGAGTGTCGGGCGTGTCTTCGTCGCGCCTGGAACTCTGCCACATGCAGTAGTAACTGCCTTTGAAGCGGCAGAGCAGGACGTTGTTGACGTAGCGGTCGTCGCCAGGAGAGTACACTTCTATCCTGCTTGCTCCCGGATACCGCTCCAGACCGAGGGATACTGTGTCGCCGAGGTTGAGCAGGCCTTCCTGCAGGGCTGGCAGGGCCGCATTTTTGCTGCAGCAGATAGCCGACGCCGCAGCCATGACGTAGATTAACTTGTTGAGAGACATTATAGCTTGGTAATGTCCTGCTAAGATAACACTTTTTCTATTGCCGGGTTACGTCCTTACTTCCCTTCTGCGCGCGAGGACGCAATTTGATGCCGTTTTGTCGCTTCGCAAGCGGTTTCTCCACTGCTGCAGTCTTTCTCTGCGCGCGAGGACGCAATTTGATGCCGTTTTTAGTCTTCGTAAATAGAATGCCTGGCTACAATGCCAGACATCGCCGGATTTGAGCTACGCTGACGGTCTTGTTTTCCAACAAATCATTATTCTTAGCTTTTCCGAATCTCTTTGACTCCATATAAAGAAGGTTGCCAATCTCATTGCGCCGTGAAACAGGAAGGCTGTAGACAGATTGATAGTCGGATTCTTTTAAGAATCTGGGTAGAAGAACATTATCGATAAGGGAACATAATTCTATGTCTGTCATAGCGGAATGATTTACTCTTCCCTGTTCGTTTATCAAGGCTTTCTGAACATCAAACTCCTGGACTCCCTTCTCAACCAGGGCTAAGGAAACCGGCTCCATTTTGTTTTCCGTTTTTTGCTCCTCCAGCACCTTTTCGTCAGTAATCCTATTCATCTGATATAGAAAGTTTCTTGGCGTAATATAGATTTCTTCAACATAAGAGGTATCTATTACGTCTTCCCTGACAATTAGTCCGCTTTTTAACATCTTATAGGAAGAAGGTAGTTTTTTGTGTTCAGGTAAATACGAGTACTCGCCAATACTCTTTAAGGCTACAATGTTTACATCCTTCCCTAACGCCTTTCTAAAAAAACAGTTGGCGGAGCAGTGTTCATATTCGAAAGGGGTAGCCGCCAAACCGTGATGAACAGCCTGCCTGATTACATAATTCAAAAGCACTTGGGTATGATGTATTCCTTCAACTGGCAAAACAAAAACATCTCGTGCTCCTAGTTTTCCTTGCCTGTGATATTTTGCGTTGAAATACCGGGTGTAGGTATATCTGTCCCGTTTAATCAATTCCTTGTAGTTATCGGTCTGTACAGCCTTGTGGTTATGGGTGGTAATAAAACCCTCAGCCAAAAGTCTGGAATCAGTATCCCAAACGGCCAGTGCAAGGCTGTTGAATCCCATTATAAAATCCTCTTCATCCCTGTACAAGACTTCACCGTGGGAAGAAAGACATAAATGCATTGTTTTTCTCATATAGTACTAAGTTTAGAGTCAAGTGCGTCCCTGACAAGCCAAATATACAATAAAAAGCTGTATATTTACAAACAAATGATTATGAAAAGGTTTATTCATATCGTGATGACCATCATGGCAGTCATGGCCATGAATGCTTGCGGGAAGATAGACGGCGGAAACGATGAGCCAGGAAAGGATCTGTCCGCACCAAAGAATCTCACTGTCACTGAAGCAGCACAAGATGCGTTGTCTTTCAGCTGGTCAGAAGTTGAGGGCGCCCAAAGCTACAAATGGAAGCTTACAAAAAACAGCAGCCCGGTTTCTTCCGGCGAATGCTCCCAAGCCGGCATTACGATTAATGGCCTGGAAGCGGGGATCAGGTATGCTTTTTCCGTGCGCGCCGTTTCCGGCGACCTGTCTTCCAGCTGGACGAACCTGGAAGTCTCAACTCCGGCAGCAGGCCCCGAACCCCTTCCCGGGGCTCTCTGCGTTGATGCCCCGCTGGTATTGACCCCCGAAAAAACTCCGGTTCTCGGCAGCTCCGGCCTAATCTGCGTATACAAAGCAGACGGCACCCTTGTAGACAGAATTGATATGGCAGACATCGCCACCGTCGATATACTTGATGACGGGACGATGATCCCCAAGCTCCAGATGAACGCGCATACTGTACTCAACACTTTTATGGACGAGCTGCACAGCAACCGCTACCGCCCTGTGCACTATACTCCCATACGCATCAACGGCCAGTCGGTCGAGATAAAACTTCACAACGAGGCCCTTGACTTCAGCAGCTCCTACTATCTCACGGCAGACGAGTCCGCGTTCGGCTCAGCGGTAGGGAAAGGAGAATTCAGCTTCAGCACCAAAACCAAGCCGTCCGGCAGTACGCTCAAGGTAGCTGCCGACGGAAGCGGTGACTTCTGCACGGTTCAGGGCGCGCTCAGCTTTGCAAGCACCCTCGGCAAGGATACGGA
Source organism: Bacteroidales bacterium (assembly GCA_017454265.1). Classification (GTDB taxonomy): domain Bacteria; phylum Bacteroidota; class Bacteroidia; order Bacteroidales; family UBA932; genus Cryptobacteroides. Next base: position 21,246 of record JAFTDJ010000064.1, read on the forward strand.
AGTTTCTATAGAAATATCAAGCGGCACCTACAAGGAACTGTTGTACCTCAGGGACAAGAACAACCTGACTATCCGAGGCGCATCCCGCGATGGTGTTGTTATCATATATCCCAACAGTGAGAGCTACTCCGCAGGCTCCGGAGCATCATCTCCCGGGAAACCGACTGCTGGCTCTGCCGTGGGGGCTATGGGCGGAAGGGGCCTGGCGCTGATAGAGAGCTGCAACAATCTTGTAATAGAGAACTTGACGATAGAAAACAGCTTCTGGTCAGGCGACCACAAAGGGCAGGCGGAAACCATCTATTTCAACTCTGACGGCATGCGGCTCACGATAGGCAATTGCTCTCTGGTCTCGTGGCAGGACACGTTTCTCTGCAAAGGGGAAGTATGGGTGCACGATTCCCTGATTGCCGGGCACTGCGACTTCATTTGGGGCTATCCCAAAGCGTGCCTGTTCGAGAATTGCGAGATACGCTCCCGCGCCGGCGGATATATCGTACAGGCCCGCGTCAATAAGGCTTCCGATAAAGGCTTCATATTTCTGAACTGCAGGCTGACCGCGGAAAGCGGCGTGAAAGACGGAAGCATGTACCTTGCCAGAAGCGGAGGAGACAACAGTAAGTATGACAACGTGGTGTACGTGAACTGCCAGATGTCACCCGTAATAGCTACCTCCGGCTGGTATTCATCGCCCGCCCCCAACCCGTCAAAGCCGATTGCAGCCGCGGGGTGGCGCGAATTTGGCAGCGTGACGCCGGCCGGCGTCTCCGCTTCAGGCGCACGCAATGCTTTCGGGTTGGTGCTTAGCGCCTCCGAAGCTGCCCCCTACTCCTCATTCGAAGCGGTACTTGGCTGGTAGATTGCGTCTTCGCGCACAGAATACAGTCAAAACAGCAGCAATACAGATACGCGAAGACAGAAAGCGGTGGTAGATTGCGTCTTCGCGCACAGAATACAGTCAAAACAGCAGCAATACAGATACGCGAAGACAGAAAGCGGTGGTAGATTGCGTCTTCGCGCACAAAGAAAGCAGGCCGCGAGCTAACGAGCAGGCGGCCTGCAGAATAATCAAGAAGAAAAGCTATTCTTCTACCGGCTTATACTTGGGAACCAGCGACTTCATGATGCTCCAGGCGATCAGGTATGCCAGGCCGCAGAAGCAGAACATGATGAAGTAGCCGGCAGGCTTACCTTCAAAACCTAGGAAACGGAAAGCTGCCCCCTGCGCCTCGGCATAGGTGAAGAGCTGTCCGGCAACCCATTGTATAATCATTGAGCCTATACCTCCGGCCATGGCGCCTATACCGGTGATGGTGGCGATGGTGCTCTTGGGGAACATATCTCCAACCGTGCTGAAGAGGTTGGCACTCCAGGCCTGGTGTCCGGCACCCGCGAGGCCGATCAGAATCGCCGGCCACCATGGAGAGTCGAAATGAACTCCCAGCGGCTGGGCGAACAATGCGGCAAGCGGGAAGAAGGCGAATATGAGCATGGCAAGCATACGTCCCGAGTAAGGATGCATGCCCTTCTGCTCCACGAACAGCTTGGGCAGGTAGCCTCCGCCGATGGAAATTACCGTCACGATGAGGTACAGGGTGAAGATGAGCCACTGGCCCAGAGGCGAAGTTGCCGGAGCCTGAAACTGGTTGCTGAAGTACGAAGGGGCCCAGAACAGGAAGAACCACCATACTCCGTCGGTAAAGAATTTGCCGGCGATGAAACTCCAGGTCTGCTTGAACTTGAAGCACTTAAGGAACGGGATTGATTTCTCCTCGCCAGGGGATTTCTCGACTTCGCTCGAAATGACAGAAACCTCCTCTTCATCTTGCCTTATATACTCCAGCTCGGCCTCGTTCACCCGCTTGCTCTTTTCAGGCTTGTCGTACATGAATGTCCAGAAGAACATCCAGATGAAGCCCAGTCCGCCTATGATGATGAAAGCCATCTCCCAGCCAAATTTGACCGCGAGAGGCGGAATGAGCAGAGGTGCTGCAAGGGCGCCCACGGATGCACCGGCATTGAAGATTGAGGTCGCGAAGGCCCTGTCCTTCTTTGGGAAGTACTCGGCTGTGACCTTGATTGCCGCCGGGAAGTTGCCCGCTTCGCCCAGGGCCAGGATGCCGCGGCACAGCAGGAAGAGGTACACCGACGTTGTAGATACGGCCAGGGCGACATTGGAGCCGGCTTCCACCGCACGCATTGCGGATACGCTGTCGAGCCCTACGATGTGGGTTGTAGCCCAGCCACACAAGGCATGCAGGCAGGCGCCTGTGGACCATACTCCTATAGCCACCAGATAGCCTTTCTTGGTGCCCATCCAGTCTACGAACTTACCGGCGAAGAGGCAGCAGACGGCGTAGAAGATGGAAAAGAAGCTGGTAATGGTGCCGTAATTGGCGTCTGTCCAGTGGAATTCCGGCTTGATGAACTCCTCATAAGTGAGGGAGAGCACCTGGCGGTCAAGGTAGTTGACCGTGGTTGCAACAAAAAGCAGGCTGCATATCCACCAGCGCCAGTTGGTCATTAATTTTTGATTCGTACTCATCAGATAATGGATTTAACGGCTGCACGCATGCCCTCTGCCTGAATCAATGCCAGGTCTGCGGCCAGCATGTCGGTGAGTCCGGGAATGGCATTGAGGTCCTCACCCCAGATAAACTCATCTGCGAGCACTCCTGAGGCAACTTTGCGCACGTCGCCGTCAGCCCAGAGGCGCTGAAGCAGTTCGATAATCTTGGGATCGTCGTTAGGAACTATCTCGTCTTCGCCGCGCTTGCCGCCCTTATAGTAGGTGCAGATGCCGGCGAGGCCCAGTACAAGGCCCTTCGGGAGTTCACCCTTACGCTCCAGATACGTCTTGAGACCGGGGAGGTCGCGGGTCTTGAACTTGGGGAAGGAGTTGAGCATGATGGAGGTGACGAAGTGCTTCACGAACGGGTTGCGGAAGCGCTCAAGCACGTCTCCGGCGAACTTCAGCAGCTCTTCTTCCGGCAGGTTCAGCGTGGGCAGCAGCTCGTCGTACATCACTTTCTTCACGAACGCCCCGATTTCCGGGTCCTCGCAGCACTCCTTTACGGTGTTGAGGCCGCTCAGGTATCCAACGGGCGAGAGAACGGTGTGAGGGCCGTTAAGAAGTGTAACCTTGCGCTCATGATAAGGGGCCTCCGAAGGGACGAAGAGCACATTGAGTCCGGCCTTGTCGGCAGGGAACTCTGCTGCTACCTCCTTGGGCGCTTCGATAACCCACAGATGGAAAATTTCCGCCTTGTCCAGCAGATGGTCGTCGTAGCCGGCACGCTCACAGAGCTGGGCGGCAGTGTCGCGGGGGTATCCGGGTACTATGCGGTCAACCAGGGTGCTGTACACGCCGCAGGAGTTCTCGAACCACTCGCGGAAGGCCTCCGGAAGCTGCCATAGCTCGATGTACTGACGGATGCACTCTTTAAGATGCTTGCCGTTCTCGAAAATGAGCTCGCAGGGGAAGATGATGAGCCCCTTGTCCTTTGCCCCTTTGAAATACTCCCAGCGGTGATACAGAAGCTGGGTGAGTTTGCCGGGGTAGGAGGATGCGGGAGTGTCGTCGAACTTACAGGCGGGGTCGAATGCAATGCCGGCTTCTGTGGTGTTGGAAATTACGAAGCGGATTTCCGGCTGCTCTGCAAGGGCAAGATAGGCGCTGAAGTCCTCGTAAGGGTTCAGGCCGCGGGAGATTACATCTATCAGATCCACGCTGTCTACGGGCTCGCCGTTCAGCAGACCCTGAAGGTTGAGGTGATACAGGCCGTCCTGCTCGTTGAGCCAGCTGACCATGCCCTTCTCGATGGGCTGTACCACCACAACGGAGCCGCCAAAATCGGTCTTTTGGTTGGTCTTCCAAATAATCCATTCGATGAATGCACGGAGGAAGTTGCCCTCGCCGAACTGAATCACCTTCTCGGTGTACTGTTTTGCCTGCGGTGCAGACTTGCGGTTTAATCTTTCCATTGTCTTTTTATTTTGTTGTATTATAGATTCAATGACATTATAGCGTGACGCCGGTCTTGAAGATGGCGATTTCGCGGTAATTGTGAACTTCGTTGTTTACGGGCTCTCCAGAAGCTGCAGCCAGTACCGCCTCTATGAAGTGCGGAGCCACCTCGTCCATAGTTTTGTCCTGGGCAAGTACTCCTGCGTTGAAGTCTATCCAGCCGCCCTTGTGTTCGTATAACGGGGTGTTTGTAGATATTTTCATGGTTGGTACGAAACTCCCGAAGGGGGTGCCGCGACCGGTGGTGAAGAGCACTATCTGGCAGCCTGCCGCGGCGAGCGCCGTGCTTGCCACGAGGTCGTTGCCAGGGGCGCTGAGGAGGTTGAGGCCTTTGACCTTGAGCCTCTCGCCGTACTTGAGCACGCCGCGAACAGTGCTGCTGCCGCATTTCTGGGTACAGCCGAGCGATTTTTCCTCCAAGGTTGAGATGCCTCCGGCTTTGTTGCCGGGCGATGGATTCTCGTACACGGGCATACCCTGGGAGATGAAATACTCCTTGAAATCGTTGATGAGTGATACAGTATCGTCGAAGGTGGCCTTGTCCTGGCAGCGGTTCATAAGAATTGTTTCTGCGCCGAACATTTCAGGCACTTCGGTAAGCACCGTGGTGCCGCCCTGGGCTACGATCCAGTCTGAGAAAACTCCCAGGAGGGGATTGGCGGTGATTCCGGAGAGTCCGTCGGAGCCTCCGCACTTCAGTCCCACGCGCAGCTCGCTCACGGGAACGTCCACCCTGCGGTCCAGCGAACATACCGCGAATATCTCGCGCAGCTTCTGAAGGCCGAACTCAACTTCGTTTTCTACCTGCTGGCAGGTGAACATTTTAACGCGGGCTTCATTCACAGGGCCGACCAGCTCGATGAATGAATCCAACTGGTTGTTTTCGCACCCCAGGCTCACCACCAGCACACCTCCTGCGTTGGGATGGTGTACCATATCAGCGAGAATCGTGCGTGTGTTCTGATGGTCCGGCCCCAGCTGCGAGCAGCCGTAATTGTGGGGGAAGGCCACAACGGCATCCACGCTGCCGTTTCGACCCTGAATTTCCTCGCGGAAACGGCGTGCAATCTCTTCGCAGATACCGTTTACACAACCGACGGTAGGTATGATCCAGATCTGGTTGCGTATGCCTACCTGGCCGTCGGCCCTGCGGAAGCCGCAGAAGCTTCTGCGGCTTCTACTATCCCCCTGAACCCCCAGGGGACGGGGGGCATTCCCCCCGAGACCCTCTGAGTCGCTACGCTCCGTAAAGCTGCCGGCGTCATTGCCGGATTGACCGGCAATCTCAGCCTTCCAGGGTTCGTACTTGTACTCCAGCAGGCCTTCCAGGTTGGTCTTGATGCAGCTGTGGTCTACCAAGGTGCCGGCTGCGGCATCCCTGGTCAGGTGCCCTATGGGGTAGCCGTATTTGATCACATTGTTACCAGCCTTGAGTTCTCCGAGCACCACCTTGTGCCCTCGCGGAATATCCATCTGCAATTTCACGCCCTCGACTACCTCACCTTTAGGAAGGTCCTGGAGCGCTACCGCTACATTGTCGGCCGGATTAATCTTGATGTATCTCATCAGAAGTTAAAGTAATTCTTTGCGTTGTTATAACAGATGTCTTCTACCATCTTGCCGATGAATTCTGTCTCGGAAGCCGGCAGCTTGCCTTCCTCAATGTCGCGGCCTAGCACGTCGCACAGGATGCGGCGGAAGTACTCGTGGCGGGGGTAGGAAATGAAGCTGCGGGAGTCGGTGAGCATACCCACGAAGCGGCTCAGGAGCCCCAGCACGCTAAGCGCGTCCAACTGGCGGCGCATGCCGGTTTCCTGGTCCAGGAACCACCATCCGGAGCCGAACTGCATCTTGCCGGGTACCGTACCGTCGTTGAAGGTATAGAGCATGGTCATCATCACCTCGTTATCCTTCGGGTTAAGGCAGTACAGGATGGTCTTGGCGAGTTTGCCGTCACGGGTGAGCCGGTCGAAGAAGCGGTGTCCGGCGGCGGCGATCTCCTGGTCGTGGATGGCGTCAAAGCCGGTATCGGCTCCAACCTTTGCAAACATGGAGCTGTTGTTGTTGCGTATGGCTCCGATGTGGAACTGCTGGGCCCATCCTGCTTCTGCGTCCATTACCGCCTGGTCGTAGAGGAAGGCGCTGCGGAACTTCTCCAGCTCCTTGGCGTTGGGAGCGATTCCCATAAGCACTTTCTTGAAGATGAGCTCAATTTCGATTTCCTTGTAGTCGCAGGAGTAGAAATTCTCCAGACCGTGGTCGCTGAGTTTGCATCCGTTGGCTGCAAAGAAGTCGTGACGCTTCTTGAGGGCCTCCTGCAGGTCTGCATAAGAGTCGATTTCCATATCGGCGGCCTCTCCCAGCTGCTTCAGGTAGGCCTTGTAGCTCGCGGGGTCTTCGATGGCCATGGCCTTGTCCGGCCTCCATGCGGGGATGACCTTGGTGCCGAAAGGTTCGGCGGCGATTTTCTTGTGCCAGCGCAGGTCGTCGGCCGGGTCGTCGGTGGTGCAGACGGTCTCTACGTTGAAGCGGCGTATGAGGGCCTGGCCGCGGAATTCGGGCGTGGCGAGTTTTGCGTTGCATTCCTCAAAAATCTCGCGCGCGGTGGCGGGGCTCAGGAGCTTGTCTATGCCGAATACGCGGCTGAGCTCCAGGTGAGTCCAGTGGTAGAGGGGATTGCGCATGGTGTAGGGCACCGTCTCCGCCCATTTGCTGAAGGTCTCCCATGCGTCGTACTTGCCGCCGGTGAGATAATCCTCGCTCACACCGTTGGCACGCATCGCACGCCATTTGTAATGGTCTCCGTAGTGGCCGTCCACAAGCCAGAGCTGGGTAATGTCGCGGAACTGTATGTTTTCCGCAATCTGCCGGGGCACCAGGTGGCAATGGTAGTCTATGATTGGCATCTTTTCCGCGTGCTCGTGATAAAGCCTGCGGGCCGTCTCCGTCTGGAGCATGAAATCTTGGTTGATGAAGCTCATAACAATGTTCGTTTGTATTGGGAGGGAGTCGGGCGGTCAGGCCCGGCTCCCCAAAAAATGCTTAGGAATTATTTCCTTTTGCTGTAACGGGGCGATGCGCTGTTCCAGCGGGGATCGCCGACGTCGGCCTTCTTGAGCTCCGCATTCGTGAGCTTGAGGTCGAAGGTGGCGGAACCTGCGCAAGGATCCTCAGTGAGGACGCCGCCGCCGTTGCCTGCAGCCACTTCCTGGCTGATGGCTCCGGTGAAGAACTTCTCACCTACATTGAAGAACCAGTTGTTGCTCATTGCGGGAACGGTAGCTCCGGTCTTGGCAAGCAGGGAGTTGTTCCCGATGTTGAGGAAGAGGTTGTTCTTCACGACGTACTTGTCGGGTTGGGCTGCGAGGGAACGGATCCACAGGAGGCCGTTGCCGGCATCCACCGAGCAGGCTGCGAAGGTGTTGTTCACGATTGCAATGCTTCCGGCGATATCCTTGTCGATGCGGGCGAAGTCGCGGCCGCCGTCGTAGAAGGAGTTCCTTGAGATGCTCACGGTGCCGTAAGCTCCCTTGCGGATGTCCAGCATACCCTGGCCGGTTCCGAAACCATGTACCAGGTTGTCCTCGAAGCTGAATACGCCCACTTTTGAGTCGGTACCGTTTCCGTAGAACAGGCTCTTGTTGAAGCCGGCGAACTCGCAGTTGGTCAGCTTGATAAGGTCAAGTTCGGTTGCTTCGGCAATTTCCAGGGCGTTGCCCAAGGCCTTCTCGGCACCGCTGAAAAGGATGCCGTCTGCAGTAAAGGAGAAGGTGCCGACGCCAAGCTTGAAACCGCCGATGATCTCGACCTTTCCGCGTCCGGTAAGGCTGAGCGAGCTGATGAGGTTGATGACACCGCTTTCGTTGGCTTCGCGAAGGTCGTATGTACCTGCTTTGAGTTCGATTCCTGTCTTTCCGGCATCAATGGCGTTGGTAAGCTCCGCTACATTGCTGACGGTGACGTCCGTGAGCACGAAACCGGCATTCGGATTCCACCTGGGCGCACCCACATTGGAGGCGAGGCAGAGGCCGTCTACCAGCGTGTAGTCGCCGTTGGCCGCATCAGCTACCGGATTGTTTGCCAGGATAACGCCGCCGCCCGAGGTGGCAAGTTCCTGGGTGATGAGGCCTGTCCAGAATTTCTCCGCTACGCAATTGTAGAAGAAATTGCCGGCAATCTGGTCGGGGACAGTTACTCCGGAAGCCTTGGAGAGCAGGTTGTTGGCACCGTTCTCGTTCAGGAACAGGTTGTTCTTGAAGATATAGGTCTCCGGTGTAGAGCGTACGTAGAGAATACCGTTGCCGTTATTCAGGGTAACTCCGTCAAATGTGTTGTTCACAACCTTTACGGCACCGGTTACCTTGCCCGCGTCGGCGCGTATGAAGTCGCGGCCGCCCACGATGGTGCAGCCTTCCACGGAGACTACGCCATAGGAACCCTTGCGGATGTCTATGGTGCCCTGTCCGCCGCCGAGCTCGCTGGCTTCTACATTCTGGAATACCACGGCATCGAAGGAAGAGCCGTCTGCGTTACCGTAGAAGAGGCTCTTTCCAATCTTGGAAATGGAGCAGTTGCGTACGGTGAAATTGCGCACTACGGAGGCGCCGGCTACGTTGATGAAGTTGTTGGCTCCGTCGCCGATTATATTCAGGCGCTCGATAACAATATTGCCAAGTTCGCCCTCGGCAAGGCCTATCTGGCCGATCTTTATAGTGGAACTATGGCCCTCGGCCTTCAGCTGCATACCTGCAGTGAGGGTAATGGCAGTGGCGGACAGGTCGTATTCGCCGTCGGCGAAGGCGATGTCGGTCTTGCCCGCCTCTACGGCTGCGGTGAATTCCTCAACACTGGCAACTGTAATGGAGTTGCCCTCGCTCACGCTTGCAATTGCGGGATTCCACTTGGAAGCGCCTGCGCCGAGGCTCATCACCACTGCATTGGTGAGGGTGTAGTCTCCGTTTGCGGCATCCTTGAAAGGATCTGCGCTAAGGAGCACACCGCCTCCGTCGAGCGCATTGTCTGCGGTGATGCATCCGGTGTAGTACTTGTCTGCGATGTTGAAGTAAACGTTCTTCTTCATCTTGGGCACCATTGCAGCGGTGCGTCCGCTTATGGAATTCTGGATGTTGGCTATGATGTTGTAGCTGACCTCGTACAACGAAGGAGTCGCACGCACGCAGAACACTCCGCCGGCATTGCCGGTCGCATTCAGGTTGTTGAGCGTGTTGTTCTTCACGAGCACTGAGTAGATGCTGCAAGGAGCATCGATGCGGAGGAAGTCGCGGCCTCCGGTGACGGTGCTCTCCTGGAGCGTGAAGCTCTTGTAGGCGCCGTTGCGAAGGTCGAACACTCCCTGTCCGGTACCGTGGTTCTTCACCTCTACGCCGTAGAATGTAATGTCGTCTATGGCGAACTTGTCGGCGGTGTTGGAGGCGTAGATGACGCTCTTGGCGAAGCCGTCGATAACGGTGTTGCGTATAGTCACTTCGCTTGCGGTTACACCCTCGGTGTTATCAAGATCCAGGAAGATGTCGGCCTTGTTGTCGGCATCGGAACCGATTACGGTGAGGTTCTCGGCGGAGAAGCTGCCCACGGCCGCGCCGCTCAGGCGGAAGCCGCCGTAAACCACTGCGCCGTCCTGTCCCTTGAGGGCGAGGGGAGCGGTGATGACGAGCGGACCGCCCAGTTTGTATTCGCCTGCTGCGAGGGTGACAGCATCCTTGCCCGCCGCAATGGCGGCAAGCAGGGCTTCGGTGTCTTTGACCACCAGCACGTCGCCTTCGTCGCTTCCGCCCTTAGGCAGCACTGCAAATGCTGCGGTACCAGCTTCGGACTGAGTATTGTAGATGTCGCTGGAGCCAGGGTTGGCGTACACGTTCAGGGTGTAGCTGCCGGCGTCAAGCATGGAAGTGGTTTTGCCTTCCACTACATACTGGAGGCCGTCGGCTGCGTAGGTCTTGCCGTTGAACACCACGGAGTAGCTGGCTGCGTTGGGAACAGCTTCCCAGCTCACCACCACGTCCACAGCCTCTCCGGCGGTGAAGGATGAAGGCTCGGCCTTGGGTGCGGGTGCGGGAAGGGCGGTGTTGACCGCGCTCACGTCGGTGCTCCAGGCAAGCTCAGCAAGTGCCACCTCGCCGGTAGGGCAGACGAACACCCAGCTGGGCTCGGTGACGTCGAGGACAAGTATCTTCTGTGTCGCAGGAGCGTCGGCAGTAGCGGAGACTCCTCCCTTTACGGTAACTGCACCGCCTGCGACAGGCTGAGTTGCTACGTAGAAGTGTGCGGTGCCCTCACCGGCTGCGCGAGCAACCACGGAACCGGGCTCTGCCACCTTGAATGCCAGATAGTTGTCGGCGGGAACCTGGTTGCGGTCGGTCACTGCCGCTGCTGCGAACTGCAGGGTTCCGTCGGCTGCAACCACGGGGTTGGCCTCGGAGGCTGCGAGCAGCAGTTCTTCGCGCACCATCTGCTTCTTGATGGTACCGGACCAGTTGCGGGCGTTACCCAGATTCCAGGTCTTGGAGCCGGTAATGACGTTCTGCGTAAGGTCTTCAGGCTCTTCTACATAAGGGGTCCACCACTTGGGCGCGCCTACGTTCTTGCCTGCAATGGCGGAGTCGGGGAGGATATTGAAGTATCCGCCGGCTGCGTTGTAGCATGGAGCGTCGCTCAGTGCCGTAAAGCCGGCTTTGGCGGCGGGCCAGGAGTCGGTGAAGTAGGTCTCCACCACGTCGTAGTACCAGTTGTTGGCAGCCGCGACGGAGATGTCGTCGGCAGTCTTGTACTTGGCGTTGGCGCTTCCGAGCGTTGCCTTCTCCACCATTCCGAGGAAGAGGTTGTTCTTGAATGAAGTGGTGCCGGGGATGATCTGCAGGCCGAAGAAACCGCCGTTGTTGGTATTGTCAACAAAGTTGAGGTTCCACACGGTGTTGTTCTCCACCACGAGGGCTCCCATCGTGCCGGCATCAATACGGATGAAGGTACGCATACCCTGGGTGATGGTGTTGTTCACGAAGCTCAGGCTGCCGATGGCGGTTGCCTGACGTATGTCGAACACGTCACCTCCCACGGTGCCGTCGGGGTTGATCTTGGAAATTTCGCAGCCGTCGTAGGTGATGGCATCGAACACCATATCGTTGCCCCACTCGTACATGAGACCCTTGGTGTAATTGGTGATGACGCAGTTCTTGTAGGTGAGGTTGCCTATGTTCTTGCCTTTCACGGTGCCGCCGTTCTTGTTCTGGATGGCAAAGCCGTATCCGGAAGGAGCAAGGGCGGTGGGGGAACCGTCGAACTGGACACCTTCGAAGTACAGATCCTTGCCTGTCCAGGCGTCGGCGATATGGAATTCGCCGCTGAGCACGGGCTTGGAGCCGTCGGCGGTCTCTTCACCTATGATGGAGAAGCCGGCCTGAATGTCCATGGAGCCGATTTCGTAAGGTGAACCGGCCTGCATCAGGCGAATCTTTGCACCGTTGGTAAGAACGGCGTTCTTGAGTGCCTCGAGAGTGGCGACCTCGGTATATCCGCTCACGTCGGGAGTGGTCCAGACGTCAACCTGTCCGCGGCTGGCGCTGAGGAAGTAGAGGGTGAATACATACTCGGTGGAAGGGGTGAGGCCGGTGACGGTTGCCGCTGCAGCACCGATTTCATCTGCGCTGAGCGTGCGGGTAGCGGCCTCGGAGGCTCCGACGGGGGCGTACTCGATGCGGTCAACCTCCTGGAAGTCGGCGACTTCCTTGGACCAGGCCAGGGATACGCTCGTGCTCTCACGGGCGCTCACCTTGAGGTAGAGATTGTCCTTGACCGCATAGGTCTTTACGGATTTCTCCGCTACGGCGATGCGGGAAGGTTCTTTCTTCTCGTTGAAAGCCTGTACCGTAAACCAGTAGGTCTTGTCTGCAGTGAGCTTCTTTACCAGAGGCACGCTGGCGGGATCTACCGTTTCGGAGAAATCTTTCTGGGTGCGGGCTTCGTCGGTATAGACGGACAGCTCGTAGTAATCTGCGTCCTTTGCAACGTCCCAGGAGAAGGTCACCACGTCGCCCAGGGCGCTGTTCACCTTGGCTTCAAGGTTCATGGGCTCCAGGCAGCGCTTGAGGTTCATCTCCTCGATGACTTCTATCTCGCGCTCCACGCAGGAGACGAGGGCTCCGAGCGCGAGCAGTGCGCAGACTGCGTATTTGATAAGATTGTTGAGTTTCATAAGTCGTGACGGATTAGAGGTTGTCATAGCCGTAGTCGTTCTTGATATTGCCCTGGCTGTTGGTCATCGTGTCGTTGAAGATGGGCCAGAACATATGCTGTACGGGATCGGCTGTGTAGATGCCGTCTATGCGGGAAGTGTAGAAGCCGGTGCTCTTGGAATCGTCGTACTTGGTGACGTATGCTTCGGAGAACTCGGTTCCGGAGGGGATTTCCTCGCCGTTCTTGAGGAAGGTGATGTTTATGGACTTGCCGTCTTCTGCGTAGTCGTAGCAGATATTGCCGGTCAGGTTGGCGTATTCGCCCTGAAGGTCGCGGAGCTGCTTCATATCGGCCTTGGCCGCATCAAGCTTTTCCTTGAGCATATTCCAGCGGATGAGGTCGGCTTTGCGGAGGAACTCGCCGCAGAATTCAAGCGCGCGCTCGTCCACGATAGCGTTGAAGAAAGCGTCCTTGCTGCCAAGCGTGGCTATGTATGCATCTGCTGCGTCTTCGCCGCAGGCGCGGGCACGCACGGCGCGCAGGTACTGCTTCGCTCCGTCGGGGCCGTTGAGCTCGTTCTCAATTTCCGCTGCCATAAGCAGGATGTCTGCATAGCGCATCACCACGGGCTTGATGCCGTCGTCGTTACCGCCGGTGTAGGGCTGTGCGTCCATCCATTCGTAGCGGTATTTGCCGAAGAACCACTTGGAGATTCCGGCAGGCTCCGGTTCAGTGTTTTTGTTCCACTTGTAGTTGACGCATGTTACGTCGCGCCTCTGGTCTCCCTCGGGATATTTGAAGTAAAGGGTAGGTACGGGGCCCGCGTCACCGCCGCGGCTCACGCCGGCGGACCAGTTGGAGCCTTCGGAAGAAATGGCGAAAGTGAAGTTCCAGCGGCCGCGTCCCGCGCCGAACGGAATAACGTACAGGGTCTCGTATGAAGGGCCTGCGGTGAGGTTGTTCATGTTGTTGAGATTGTACCACATCTGCTCGTAGTCGCTCTCCAGGGCGGCTTTGCCCACGGCGTCTTTGAGGTAATCGAGTGCCTTGGGGTAGAGGACGTCCTTCTGGAGCTCGGGATCGCTTGAGAGGCGTACAGTGCCAAGGTCGCCGGTGCCGACGGCTCCGTCATCGGGACGGATTGCGTAGCCGGATGCGGTGAGGGCGATACGGGCGTAAAGGCCCTCCGCGAACACCTTGTTCACGCGGTCGGTGCGGGAAGTGGCGGCCGTGGCGCCGGGATAAGGCAGGTTGGGTATTGCCTCGTCCAGGTCGGCAAGTATCTGCTTGAAGATTACGTCGCGGCTCTCTTTCTTGGCATAAATGGTAGCCGAGGTGAGGGACTCAAAGCGTGCGGGAACGTCTCCCCAGGCCTTGATAAGGTCGTAGTAAATCATAGCCCTGAGGGTAAGGGCTTCTGCCAGCAGGTACGCCATCTCGCTCTTGTTCTCAGTGTCGCCATACTGCCTCAGGCCCTCGATGACGAGGTTGGCGCGCTCGATACCCATATACATGAGAGGGAAGGGGCCGTTGCTGAGGTTCAGCTGGGAGTTGTTCGTGAGGCAATCGTAAGTCGCGATGTCGGTCTTGCCGTCACCGGGCTTGTAGGTGTTGTACCACTCGATGTCGGTGTTGAAGCCGTACCAGGGCAGGAAGCGTCCGCGGTAGGAGTTCACTTCGCAGAAAGACTCCGTAATACCGAATATTGTACCTTCTGCCAGGTCGTAGTTGCTGTACACGGTCTGGGAGTCGAAAGCCGACGGGGAACTGGATTCGAGGAACTTGTTGCAGGAAGAAGCGCATACAGCCAGCACGGCGGCGGAAAGGATATATATAATCTTTTTCATATGCACATCATTTTAGAAAGTAAGGTTGAGACCGGCCACGAAACCGATGCTCTTGGGGTATGCAGAATAGTCCACGCCCGGGGTAAGCGGGGTGGCGCGGCGGGTGTCAACCTCGGGGTCGTAGCCGCTGTATTTGGTGAGGCAGAAGAGGTTGGTGCCGGTCACATAGATGCGTGCCCTGCGGATATGTATCTTCTGGGTGAGGTTCTCGGGCAGGGTGTAGCCGATGGTAGCACTCTGCAGGCGCAGGAAGGAAGCGTCCTCCACCGCCCAGTCGCTGAAGATGGCGTTGCCTACGAAAGGTGCCCACATGGTCTTGCCGGCATTCACGCTCCTGAGGGTCTCGGCGTCAGTAATCATCTCGCCGGTCTCCCAGTCGATGCTGGTCCAGCGCTTGCTGACGTCCATGGTGTTCATCAGGTTGCGGTTGTAGAACTTGCGGGAAGAAGTGAACTCCACGCGGTTGGCGTTGTACACCTGGTTGCCTATCATGAAGTTGAAGTTGGCGCTGAAGTCGAAGCCCTTGAAGTAACCGCTGAGGCCGAAACCGCCGGTGAAATCGGGGCTGGCGTTGCCGATGACGGTGCGGTCTGCGACCGTCACTTTGCCGTCTGTCGTCCAGACCTCGTTGCCGTTCTCGTCAACGGTCTTCACGTTCTTGGCGATATCCTTGAATTTGGGAGCGCCGGGACGCATATACTGGGCGCCGACAATACTGGTACAGTCAACAACGCCCTCGTTGAGGACCCAGCTGCTGCCGTTCCAGGTGAAGTCGTCCACTGTGTAGAATCCGTCGGAGAGGAAGCCGTACATATTGCCCAGAGGCTGGCCAACCTGCACGATGTAGTCGTCGCCGATTTCGGTGGATGCCCAGTATGACTGTGCGGTGATGCTGCTAAGTCCGCCAAGGTCGGTTACGCGGTTCTGGTTGTAGGCGATGTTGCCGTTGATGCTCAGGGAGAAGTCTTTCTTCTGCACGATGGGGGCGTTGAGGGTGAGCTCGACGCCGCGGTTGCGGGTGGAACCCAGGTTGCGGTACTGGCTGTCGTAGCCGGAGCCGGTGATGGGGAAGTTGATCAGAAGGTCCCTGGTGTCGTTCTGGTAAACCTCGATGCTACCGCTCAGGCGGCTCTGCCAGAAGCTGAAGTCCAAACCTATGTTGTGGGTGTAGGAGGTCTCCCAGGTGAGCTCGGGGTTGTTCATGATCTTGCCCGCCATCCAGTAGTTGCTGCTCTGGCTGATCCAGGTGGTAGTTGTAGCGGCATACTGCTTGAGTATCTGTCCGGAGGGGATGTTGTTGTTACCTGCGGTACCGAAGCTGTAGCGGAGCTTGAGCTGGTCCAGCCAGTTGTGGGAGTTGTCCATCCAGGGCTCGTTGGAGATGGTCCAGGACGCTGCGGCGGAAGGGAAGAATCCCCACTGCCTGCCGGGTGCGAACTTGGAGCTGCCGTCGGCACGGAGCGTGGCTCCGATGCTGTAGCGGTGCTTGTAATCGTAGTTCACGCGGCCGAAGAAAGACAGCAGCTTGTCGTCCGGATTCACATAGTTGTTGGTGGATGCAGGAGTACCTGAGGACATGAAGTTCCAGGCCATCGGAGCATCGTAGAAAGTTGCGAGGCCGTCAACCATCATGGTGAGCAGGTTGCTCTTGGTGATGGTCATTTCCTCGCCGAGCAGTGCCGTGAGGCTGTGGTCGTCGTTGTTGAGCACTTCCGCAAAGTCGTAATTGATGGTGTTGGTATTGCGGAAACGGGTGCGGTATGCATCTTTGCGCTGGTTGGACGGAGTGTTCTTTACGGTGGAGTTGTTGGCCACGTAGTAGGTGGTGAGTCCGTAGAAGCGGTCGTCCTGCTGGTTGTAGTCTTCCAGGCCGCCCTCGATCTTGAGCCGCAGGTTCTTTATGATTTCCCAGTTGAACGCTGCATTCATGTTGAGGGTGGTACGGATGCGGCGGCTGTCGTTGTCTGCCACGCTCTGCAGAGGAGGGGCGTTGTCGCCGTAGTCCTGTTCCTCGTCAACGCCGGTAAGTGCGGTGCTGAGGGGGATGGGGCTATAGGAGACGGCGTGCTTGAGACGGCCGTTGCCGGAAGTGGTGCCGGTATCGTTGATGCCGTTGGCGCCGCTGCCTCGCACGTTCACGCGGGACCAGCGCACGTTGGCGTCGATGCTGGTGGTCTTGCCGGTCTTGAAGTTACCCTTGAAGTTGAGGTTGTCTCGGCTGTAGTTGGAACCGGTCATGATGGCCTGGTCGCCCATATGTGCATATCCAACGGTCCAGTTGCCCATTTCGCCGCTGCCGGAGACGGAAAGGTCGGCGGAGAAGGAGGAACCGGTGTTGCCGAACACGGCGTCGATCCAGTCGTTGCCTGCCACACCTTTGTAAAGGTCGATATCGGCGAAGGTTCCGAAGTAAGGATAATAGTAAGACTTGAGATTGTCGCGGATGGAACCGAGCTCGTATTGGAATTTTACGAAGTTCTCCACGTCCATGGCCTTGATGGCGTTCTTGTTCGCCATAGTCTTGCGGCCGTAGTAAGTGTTGAACTTGACGGAGATCTTCTGTCCCTTCTCTGCGTTCTTGGTGGTTACGATAACAACGCCGTTGGCGCCGCGGGAACCGTAGATTGCGGTGGAGAAAGCGTCCTTGAGCACGTCGATGGATGCAATCTCGGAGGAAGGAATGTCGTTGATACTCTCGACGGGGAAGCCGTCCACGATGTAAAGAGGGCTGCTGTCCTGAGTGATGGAGCCGCCGCCGCGGACACGGATCTTGATGTCGGCGTCGGGATCACCTTCCGTGGTGACAACCGAAACGCCCGCCATCTTTCCGGAGAGCGCCTGGCTGACGGTGGTTACGGGCTGTTCGGTGAGCTTGTCGCTGTTTACCGATGAGACCGAGCCCAACAGGTCGCGGCGCTTTACCGTAGCGTAACCGACTACGACCACTTCGTCAAGGATGGTGTTGTCGGCTTTGAGAATCACGTCGATGGTGCTGCGTCCTGCAATGGGCACAACCTGGTCGGCGAGACCGATGAACGAAAACACCAGATTCTCGGCATCTGCCGGGACTGTGAGGGTGTAATCACCGTCAAGTCCGGTTACGGCTCCGATAGTCGTACCCTGAACCACGACGCCCGCTCCGATGAGGGGTTCGCCGCTCTCGTCCGTCACGACACCGGAGATGGTGTTCTGTGCGGAAAGGGAGACTGCCGCAGCCATTCCAAGCAGCGCAAGAATAAGTTTCTTTGCTGGATTTTTCATGGATTTTTGGTTGAAATTAATAATTGAGGTTAATGAATTTTATAGTGTTTTATATTCGCTTCCGCTGTTCTGGGCGGCTATAATTTCGCGCACCAGATAGTGAAGGTACATTTCCAGGTTGGTGTAACGGCCGTTCTTGTCGAATCCCTTTGCGTTGCCGTCGGAACTGTCGTTTTTGTCTAGTCCAAACTGGTCTTCGAACCAGTCGGGCATACCGTCGCCGTCGCTGTCTGTATTCTTGCCAAGCTGCTCTGCAGTGGCGCTGTATTCCGGCCAGCCTCCGACGTCGGACTGAGTGTCTATAAGGCCGGCGATGCCGCTCTTGCTGCCCTTGTACGTAGCCGTACCCTGCTTTACTTCATCTGCAACCCGCTTGTCTATGGAGTCCCTGTTCAGGCTTGCTCCGGCATGATTGAGGACGGCATTGAATGCGGATGTTGCGGGGTGCAGGCTCACTGCGCCTGAGGCGAAAGGCTTGCTTTCCCTGATGGTGGAAACAAGGCTGGCGGAGGCGGTGGTGCCGCTCCAGTTGTCGGAGGTAAGGCCGCTGTTGCCGTACATATAATTGCCGTCCATATAGAAATGGCCGGGAACGACGGTGGATGTGCCCATTGCTCCGGTGCAGTTGCTGCAGGACGTCATGGGATCCAGGAACCATATATGGTTGGATGGCGTTGCCGGCCCGGGCTTGTAATAGCAGTTGATAAGGTTGTAAGTCCTGTAAGTGCCTGAATTGTTGGCGCTTTCGCCACCATAGCAGGTGTTGCCCCTCCAGTTGTAAATAACATTGTTCACCATGCTCAGGGGCCCTTTCTGCGTGCTCACGTAATCGTGGTCTATGCGAGGGTTGCGGCTGTCGTGGTGGGCCAGGAGATTGTGGTGGTAAGTGGCGTTGTTGCCGCCCCAGATGCCGCCGTAACCATGGGTCCCCTTTTCGTGTATGGAAACGCGGAGGCTCTCGGAGACGATGTTCCACGAGAAGGTGAAGTCCTTCATGCCGTAGAACGAGGCGCATTCATCGGTGCTCCAGCTTACCGAGCAGTGGTCGATAACGATGTTGCTGTACTTGTCGTCCGTATGGTCCATTATCTGGATGGCGTCGTCTTCGGTCTTGGCCTCGTCGCCCATACGGCAACGGATGAAGCGCACCACCACGTTGCTTGCGGAGATGCGGAAAGTGTAGTTCTTCAGGCAGATGCCGTCGCCCGGGGCGGTCTGTCCGGCAATGGTGATATCGCCCTTCTTGATGTTGAGCTGCTTGGTGAGCGGTATTATGCCCGCTACGTCGAACACCACCGTGAGGGGCCTGTCGCCCTTCTCGACGGCATTGCGCAGGGTGCCGCTGACGGAGGCATTGTCTTCCAGGCTGGTGACATGATACACCTTGCCTTCGCGCCCTCCTGTAGTAAACATACCTCCGCCCTCAGCTCCCGGGAAGGCTCTTGCACTGCCGTCTTCCTCTGCGGAGGGGATGAGAAAATCTGCATAGTATCGGGTGAGGTCTTTCCCGGGCTCAGGAGTCGGGGTCGGCTCTTCGCCGCCGGTGGTGCTCACGTCCAGAAAATCGGAGAAGGCGGAAGAGAGACCGTCGGCAGTGCTGCGTACTGCAAAGCGGTAGGCGGTGCCTTCTTCCAGCCCGGAGATGATGACGCTGCGGGTGGTGACGGAACCGCTTTTGGCCTCATTGCTTCCCTTGAGGAGTTTCCAATCGTAACCGGTGGCGTCAGCCACGGCGTTCCACTGGATGGCAAGGCTGCTTTCCGTCGCATTTTTCAACGTAAGGCCTGCCGGAACGTCCGGGGCTGCCGGATCTGCAGGTTTTTCTCCGTCACAGGCGCAGGCGCAGGCGCACAGCGTCATGGCCGCCGCAATCATATAGAGTCTCTTTATCATAATCTTTCGTATTCAAGTGCCGCCCAGATAAGAGGACCGATGCCTTTGGGGTCGTTTGCCCGCACTGGTTCGTGTATGTAGTATTCATAGTCGCCGCTGCGCATCTGCTTGCCGCCCAGACCCGCCACCTCGCAGCAGTCGTTCAGGTCCAGCAGTCCGTTTTCGTCGTATGTAACGAAGGTGTCCAGCAGCTTAAGATAGCACTCCTTTGCGTATGGCAGGCAGTCCAGATAGCCGTAGCGGCAACCTTTGAGCATAGCGTAAACGAACATGGCGCTCGCCGTGGCCTCCACGTAGTTTCCCTCCCTTCCGGGCTGGTCAAGAACCTGGTACCACATTCCGGTCCCGGGGTCGGCATACTTTGGCAGATTGTCAGCGATGTCGCGGAGAATGGAGACCATGCCCTCGCGTCCCTTTATGTTGGCCGGGATGAATGGAAGCACGTCCACCAGGGCCATGGCATACCAGCCCATGGCGCGTCCCCATGCATGTGCAGACCGTCCGGTGGCCTTTTCCGCCCAGAACATTTCGTGGGAAGAATCCCAGGCGTGACGGTATAGCCCCGTGTAGGGATCGTGAGTGTGTTCGGCCACAAGGAGGAACTGATGTACGATATCCTCGAAGTTCGCACTCTCCTCCTTGTCCGGAACGAATCCGGCGGTATATTCGGCGTAGAAAGGCTGCATCATATAAAGGCCGTCAAGCCACATCTGTTCGGGGTATATCTGCTTGTGCCAGAAGCCTCCCTCGGGAGTACGGGGCTGCTCCTTTACCTGCTCATAGAGTTTGTCCATGGCAAGACGGTACTTTTCTTTGCCCGTGAGCCGATAAAGCTGGAAAAGGGTCCGCCCCGGGCATATATGGTCTACCGAGTAATTGCTCTTTTTATAATTCACTCCTATGGTTCCGTCTTCCGCTATTATGGCATCGTACCAGGCGTCCACGTATTGCAGGATAACTTCCGGCTCTATGGCAGCGGAAGCCGCGTATGCTTCTGCAACGTCCAGAAAAGCTTTCAGCTCCAGGCCTGTAGTGTAGTTCCACTTGAGCTTCCCCCCGAGGCCGTCTATATAAGCGGCTTCGGGGTTCCGCTCGATTTCGGAAACAACAACTATTGAAGACAACGGCGCCTTGGCCGTGCAAGCGGCCAAGGCAAGCGCCGTGATTATGGATATGCTGAGTCTCATCTGTTATCGTATGGGTTCCAGATTATACCGTCTTCTTTCTGATACATAACCTTCTCAAAGCTGTATTCCTGTAATTGTTTCGCCTTGAGGGTGCGGGCCCATTTCACCCGCGGTCCGCGGGCTCCCGGCCCGGTGCTGCCGTATTCGGCATAGTAGGAGTTCTTCTTCGTGTCCGGCTTGCCCGGCTTTTCCCAGTCGTGCCAGCCTTCCGCCAGGATGTGAGGACCAAGTTCGCAGTCGATAAAGACAGTTTTTGCATAAGCTCCCCAGGGCCTTCCCAGATAGCACTTGTCTATACCGGGGTCGGCGGTGAGCGTGCAGTTCTTGAATACGTAGCCGTATTTCTGTCCCTTCAAGGTGGAGGCGGCCGTCACGTAACTGTTCTTCTTGCTGTGAATCAGGCAGTTCTCGAAATAGGCTATGCTGGTGCCGAAAATGAAGTCCGTGGTGCCTTCAATGTAGCAGTCGAGGAAATAGTTGCGCTTGATGCCGCCGAACTTGCCGAAGCGTCCGTAGGTATAGAGCGTATCCTGGTTGCCGAGAAACCTGCATCCCTTGAAGAAGAGGAAGTCGCCGTCGGTAAACACCGCCACGGCCTGGGCGATATCCTTGCCTTCTCCGGCGCTGTTCTCGAAGGTGATGTCCTCGAATGTTATATAGCTCGCGTGTATATAAATGGTAGCGCTGCCTGAAGTTCCCACGGCGAAGTCCCGTCCCGGCCACAGGGCCTTGGCGTAGTGGTCGCAGGTAATTATGGTATTCTCGGCGTCCTCACCCTTGAAGTGAACGCGGAACTTGGTGTGGGGGATGCTTACGCACTCTTTGTAAACGCCTTTGCGTATGAGTACGTTGCTTATCACCTGATGGCTGTAGTTAGGCAATGCATTTACGCCCTCCTGTACCGTCATGTAGTCGCCGTGGCCGTCGGCGGAGATAACCACGTCGTAATGTACCAGGTGCTGTGCAATCTGAGGCAGTTGCTCCTTGATGCACCCGCAGACAATCTCCGTCACCTTGCGGGCGCCGCAGGCTACTGTATGGGTGTTGTCGTTCTTGCCGGTGGAAATCATGAAGAAGGGACGGGACCCTTCGTCGCCCAGGCCGTCGAGCCAGTCCAGAGTGGCCGTGGTGACGTCCAGCAGCGTCACTCCCTTTTCCTCGGCAACTGCCTTCATGGCAGCGGGATAATCGCCGTGGCAGTTGCGGTCCAGGCCCGCCTCCTTGAACCAGCGGCGTGCTACGGGTGTCAGGAGTACGGGGGTGCCGCCTTTTTCCCGTACGCCGTCTATGAAGGTGCGGAGGTTGTCCTGATAGGCTCCGAACGCTGCTGCGTAGCGGGTGCTGTCGCTCTGCTTGGAGTCGTTGTGCCCGTATTCGATGAATACCCAGTCTCCCGGCTGAACTGCATCGTACACACGCTCCCAGTCACCGCTGTCTATGACGCTCTTGGTGCTGCGGCCGTTCCTGGCGTAGTTGATTACCTGCACGGCTGACGGATCCAGGAAATTCTGGAACATCATTCCCCAACCGCGTTCCGGCCCGGTTTTCAGAAGATCCTTCTCCGCCATCGTGCTGTCTCCCATCAGATGGATGGTGAAAGAGCAGAAGAACAGCCATGCGGCTGCTATTGCAAGGGGCAGTGCTTTTCTCATATTTTCTCTCCGTTGATGGTTACGTCGGTGAAGCTCACGCCCTCGGCATTGTGCACCTCAGGGCCCTTGCGGGCGCTGAAGCTGCTGGAACAAAACTCGATATCCTTGAGCGGGAGCTCGGGCAGGCCGTTGATGAAGACGGCCTGGTCTGCGCCGGCGCATACTATATTGCTGAAATGGAATCCGTGGAAGCTGGGAGTGGTCTCGTCCACTGCGACAGCGGGCGCGGCGCTCTTGCCGTCCTTGTCGAGCTCGGTAGCCGCCACACCTGCGTAGTAGAGGTTGAAGATGACGCCGTAGGTGACGATGTCCTTCATATAAATGTTCCGGCACCAGATGTTCTTGACTTCCCCGCCCCGTCCGCGGGTGCTCTTGAACCGCAGGCCCACGTCCGTGCCGAGGAACCGGCACCCTTGTACCAGTATGTTCTCCACTCCTCCCGACATTTCGCTGCCCACTACGAAGCCCCCGTGTCCGTGGTAAACGGTGCAGTCCTCGATGAGCAAGTTGCGGCAGGCCCTGCCGTGGCGGCGTCCGTCTGCGTCTTTTCCGGACTTGATGCAGATGGCGTCGTCTCCGACGTCGAAGGAAGATCCGCTGAGGACCACGTTTTCGCAGGCGTCGATGTCTATGCCGTCGCCGTTGGCGGAGTAGTGGGGGTTACGGACGGTGATGTCCTTGACCGTGAGGTTGGTGCAGTATAGCGGATGAATGTTCCAGCAGGGGGAATTCTGGAAGGTGCATCCCTCCAGCAGCACCCTTTCGCATTCGCGCAGGCTCACCAGCACCGGGCGCAGGAAGGTCTTGATCTCCTGCTCGTCGAGACCTGGGTCCGGGAAGTTGAGGCTGCCGGCGGTGAGGCGGGCCTTGTAATACCCCTCGTCTGGATACCAGCCCTTGCCGTCCTCCGGGATGAAGCCTCCGCGAGCTTTGATGCGTTTCCACTGGTCGTCGGAGACCTTGCGGCGCTTGACCTCCCTCCAGGCGTCCCCGTTCCCGTCGATTACGCCTTCGCCGGTGATGGCTATGTCGTGAGCGCCGAGCGCGTTGATGGGGGAGAGGCAGCGGCGTACGTCAAGCCCTTCGAAGTTGGTGTCGATTATGGGATAGAGGTCCTGGTCTGCAGAGAACACCAGGATGGCGTTCTGCTCCAGATGCAGGTCCGTGTTGCTTTCCAGTGTGATGGGGCCGGTGAACCATATGCCGGCGGGAACGGTCAGGCGTCCGCCGCCCTTGCCGGACAGCTCCCTCATGGCCGCCGCGAAGGCCCCTGTATTGAGGGTCACTCCGTCTCCCACTCCGCCGAAGTCGGTGATGCATACGCTGCGTGCGGGAATTGAGGGCAGTGATACCTGAGGCATCTTGAAAGGCGCTTCGCCCTCCTTCTCCGCTGTGCTTGTGCAGGCGCACGCAAAAGAGGCGAGAATAAGCAGTTGCAGTATGAATGGCTGTTTCATCGGTGTATCAGTTTAGTGTCGTGGGTGCAAATATACAACTATTTTTTAATTTCCGTGCACGGTAACGGAAAATATTTCGTGTACGCGCACGGAAACGCTCGGGTGTTCGATTTTTTTGCTATATTTGCGGAAAGGATTGCTGTTATGCCACAGAACGAGAAACCCACGATAATGGATATAGCACGGCTGACCGGACTCTCCAAAGGCACGGTGGACCGCGTGCTTCACAACCGCGGAGAGGTGTCCAAGAAGAGCAAGGAGGCGGTGCTGAAAGCCATCGAGGACCTTGGCTATGAGCGCAACGTGTATGCGTCGCTGCTGGCCAAGGGAGGTTCGCACCTCATTGCCTTGCTCATGCCTGAAGATGAGCCGGGTAGTTTCTGGGACCTCGCCGCGAGCGGTATGGGCAAGGACCGCGATCCCGTCCTCGCAACGGGAGTGCAGCTGGAGCACTTCGGCTACAATCCCACAAATGTGGAGTCGCTGCGGGCAGCGGCGGAGCGGATGCTGGACAGGAATCCTTCCGGAGTAGTTCTGGCGCCTATGTTCCGTGCCGGTACTGCCCAGCTTACCGCTATGCTCAGGGACCGGAACATTCCGTACGTATTCATCGATTCAAAGATTGACGATTCGGGCTATCTTGCATACTTCGGAATGCCTATGTACCGCAGCGGCTATCTTTGTGCAGACCAGCTTACCGGCGGCCGCCCGGTGGACAAGGTCCTGATGGTGCGCGTACAACGCGACCTCGAGGGGCGTTCCGATCCCACCGTGAACCGTCGTGCAGGCTTCATGGATTACATCCACGAGCATTGCCCGGACTGCGTTATCCACAACATCATGGTCAATCCATCGGATATGCAGGCCGGAGAAAGGGCTCTGGACGTTTTTTTTGAGGCGCATCCGGATGTGCACCATATTGCAATGTTCAATTCCAGGATACACCTTCTGGTACCATGGTTGGAGCGGCACCCGCAAAGGGGACGCCGCGTGGTCGGCTTCGACAATCTGGAAGCAAATATGCAGGCCCTGAGCCGCGGCACCGTGTCCGTACTTATATGCCAGCACCCCGACGAGCAGGTCTCAATGGCCGTAAACGCCCTGTCTGAGCGTATTGTCCTTGGCAAGTATCCTGCCCGCCGGGACAATTTCATGCATATGGATATCCTGACCCGCTACAACGTGGATTACTACTAGCGGTCGTCGGTTCATAAGGCTTCTGCCTGGCGGAACATCTGCTGAAGTGCAGCTATGGACAGCTGTATATCGTAGTTCTTTGTAGATTCAGCGTACATCCAGGCCATCCGGTGCCGTTCTTCATCGTTGTCGAGCCACAGGTCGATACGCGCGGCAAGGTCTTTGGGATTCCTTGCTTCGAAAAGGCTCCTTTCGTCCAGCGCAAACTGCGGCGTCGCCGACAGCCTGCCTTTGGCAATAACCGGAACTACAGCCTGCTGGAGGGCTTCCAGCGCGGAAAGGCCTTCCACTTCTACGATGGCGCAATGGATATACAGGTCTGCCCGGGAAGCCAGGTTCCGGAGTCCGTCCCGGTCCATAAATTCGAACGAGGGCTCATTCTTCAGAATCCCCTTGTTTACCATCTGCCGTACTTTCCTTTGCAGGGCTTTACGCTTAGGTCCCCGGCCGGCGAAGATGAGTTTGATTCTGTCTGCGTTGTGGCAGTAATTCATAGACCTCAGCAGCGTAAACTGGTCTTTCTCTCCGGAGAGCCTGCCTATACAGGCAACTATGTATGGCTTGTTTTCTGTTTCAGGCGCTTCTCTTGGGCGTAACGGCGCATCCGGAATGATGCCGTTGGAAATGAGGTGCAGATGGGAACGGAAACCGTAGCGCTTGAGCCTTTCCAGGACGTTCTGTGAAGGACATTGAAGGTCTGAGCAGTAGTTGAATACGAAGTCGCGCCAGATGAGCAGCAAACTTGCATTGATGCCGCGCCACCAACCCATTCCCAAAGTGTAGAAGATGTTCTCGGGGTGCAGGTGATAGGTGCCGGTGCAAGGCTTCCGCAGTTTCTTGGCAATGCGAGACGCCACCATCTGGATTACAAACGGCTCTTCCAAGTGGACCACATCGCACCAGCGTATGGCCTCGGTAATGATTCTTCTGTCTGTTTTTGCGAAGTTATAGCCCTGGGACTTCAGGATGGGCTCAAGGATTCCGAAACTCAGATGTTTGAGTTCGTAGTCGGGATGAGATCCGTGCGGATCCGGGTTGGGGCCGGAAAGGACGCGCACCTCTTCTCCGGCTTCACGAAGATACTGAACGGTGCGTCTTGCCGAGGCCGAGAGTCCGTTGCCGAGTGCGAAGTAGTTGTTGACTACGAATAGTATTTTCATGGAATCAATAATTGAACTTGAAGTCGTCCACCCAAAGGACGCTATTGCTGCTTCCGGTGAAGTATTCGCCGTAAATACTTGATATTGCTGTGATTACGACATAAGTTGGAGTTGCGTCGCTGGTGTAGTTGATGGGGATGTCGAAATGCAGGTACCCCCCTGTGTCGCGGTCCGGGACCAGTTCTGCGCGTCCGATGACGTGAGGGTCGCCGTCTGCAACCATGAACCTTTCCTCCGTCGTAATTATATGATAGGGCTCTTTCCAGTCCGTAAGGATCACTTCTATGCGGCCCTTGTCCTTCTTGCCCATCATTTTCTTGTACGGATCTTTCGCGTAGTCTATAATGCCCGGTACGTAGTGGTACCATCCGGAGAGGCTTTTAGGACGGGCGCTGAAAGGCACGCCGAAGTACATTTCCGCCCCTGAAAGCTTTACTACACGGGCAAAGCGGCCGGTCATCAGGTTGCCGGTCACGAATGCCCAGAGTATCTTGCGGCTGCGTATCTTCGCCGCCGCTTTTCCTTTGCCCGGTACGGCCAGGTGTTCGAAATCGGGTTCGGTGCTGTTTACCCCAAGGGGGCTCATACCTTTGTTGGAGCTGTCCCAGACGCGGCGTCCTTCGGGAGTCCGTTCAGAATAAGGATACCATGTGCTGCCGTTGCGTGTCCACTGGTCGAAGCCCATTCCAGGCAATTGCGGACCGTCTTGCGCCCTGAGGAGCAAGGAACAAAGCAGCAGCATAATGGCCGGTGTGGTTTTATACATCGGTGCAAAGATACGAATAAAAAAATAAAGCTATTTGTTGCGGATAAGACGTACGCCTCCGACTGCAAGAAGGGTCTGCGCTGCGAGGTAGGTGCTCATTACTCCGAAGCCGCTCATGAATGGACTGAGGTTTCCGAAATTGCGGACGGCGATAAGGGCGTCGGAAAAGGTGAAAAGCAGGGCTCCGCAGAGAATG
Organism: Bacteroidales bacterium; assembly: GCA_017454265.1. Classification (GTDB taxonomy): domain Bacteria; phylum Bacteroidota; class Bacteroidia; order Bacteroidales; family UBA932; genus Cryptobacteroides. The sequence goes on from JAFTDJ010000064.1 coordinate 48,079, forward strand.
ATCCACCAGGTGCAGCGGCTCCCTCCCTTTACTGCTCCAGGTCTGAGGACTCCTGCCAGTCCGCTGAAAATCAGCATCATAAGTACAAATCCGTAAACCCCCATAGGACCTAGCATCACTCCGTTTACGCCTATGCCGAGGGCCAGGGCCGCGGTGCCCCCCAGCATTACTGCAATGGCTGCTGCCCATTGCCATGGCTTGAGCCCTTTCCATGACTGCCCGCCGAAGAGGCAGATATAGAAGATGTGCCCTGTCAGGAACAATCCTATTCCGCCTGCAAAGAACGGAAAGCCTTTTCCCATGAGCATAGTGTCTCCGGCAAAGCCGAACAGCTGGCCGCATACCAGAAGCGCTGTCCCGGGAAGCAGGGCGCCCTTCTGCAGGAGGAAGGCGAGGGTGGTGATGCACAGGAGCGGCATAAGGGCCGGCTTTACTGCGCGTTCAAGGGCGTTGGAACTGTAGTCCAGGCAGCCTGTGAGATTGAGAATGCAGCATACTGCAAAGAAGGCGGCAGGGATATACCAGATTCGGTTTTTGTTCATTGTTACTTATGTGTTTAGCATTCAAAGTTACAAAAAAAAAGAATAGCCGGAAAACCGGCTATTCTTTACCCACACAATTTATTAACCAGGAGTACCATCCACAAGTCTGCTTGTACTCTTTTTCCCGCCTCAGTCAAGGTGATTGAAGCTTATTTTGTATATCCGCGATGAGCTTCCGCGGTCGTCTCCGACCCAGACGCAGCCGTGGGTGTGGTCCACGAGCACGGATTCGGGATTGCCTATGAAACTAATGTCATAAACGGCCTTCAGGGTAGTTACGGCTCCGTCGAATACGAAGAGCTTGAAGGCCTCGGAGTCGCTCACCCACAGCAGGTCGGTGGCGGCGTCATAGAACAGGTCGCCGACTTCCTTTATGCCTGCTGCGTAAGCGCCCAGCTGTTTTTTCCACAGTTTGGTACCGTCCAGTTTGTAGGCCCAGAGAGTGGCCCCGGTCTGGGCTCCTGTATATATGACGCCGTCTTTGTAGTAGCTGATGCCTTCCAGTCCGGAGTTGCCGAAATTGGCGGCTTCTTCTACCACGAACAGGGTGCTTATGCTGTTGTATCCCGGCGCGGCTATCTTCTTGATTTTCTGCGGCTCCGTGCATACGTACAGGTCTCCTGTCGAAGGGTCGATGGTAACGCCCTCAAGGTCTGTCTCGTATGTTGCTGCCTTGTCCATCTGTACGGATACGCTCATGTCGAAGCCTATCTTGTACAGGACACCGCCGTCTCCTACGCCCCAGATGAAGTCGGCGTCTTTGCTCAGGCACAGTCCCGAGAGTTCCTCCATTTGGGAAGAAGTGAAGTCGGTCTTGGTATAAGAGCCCATCACCGGCATTCCCTGTTCGTTCACGAACGGTGCGGCGCTCTCCGATATGCAGCGTACGCTGCCTCCGCGAGACTTGGCGTTGCCCCGAATGCTCGATACCCCCTGCCGTACATCCTGGGCGTAGGCTTTTGCAGAGCTGCCGTCTGCGCTCCATACCATCATACGCTTGCCGGGGTAATGGTAACCGGTGGCGGAAGCGGTGCAATCGTCTACGTAGCCGCTGTAGGGGAAGACCGTCTGCGGGTCGCCCACCTTGAACCAGCCTTCGGCATTGTTGTCGGCCCATCCAGGCATCCCCGACAGATCGGTAAAGAGGCCGGAGGCGTCGGAGCGGCGCGGAACCTTGTATCCCGGAGGGCAAGGGTCGTAGATGCTCTTGCTGCCGGTGGTGCCGCCCCATAGTGTCTCGTCGACGGCGCTGAGCCAGTTGCCGTTGTCTATCGCAACCATTTCCGTAGGGTGGGCGATGCTGTAAGCAAGGCTTACTGCGTTCTTGGAGAGGGTAGTGGCGGTGCCGGCGACTTTTGCCACCGAACTGCTTCCCGCAGAGCCCATTCCAGGGAACGGGTCCTTTCTGCCCCACTGGTAGAAGAGTCCGAAGCTGGCCGCATCGACGGTGCCGGAACCGGAGGCGGGGATGAGCGCACCCAGGTTGCGGTCCATCACTTCCGACGCCGACAGCTTATACGTTGCCGCCGACGGTTCGGTGGCGGTAACCCATATGTGCCAGCTCCAAAGGATGTTGCCGCTTCCGTCCTTTGCCGCTACGAGCGCGTTGCCGGGGTGGAAATCGTCTGCCACCTGAAGGTAAATCCAGCCGTCCTGGAAGTCTGCGGCCTTAACGACGCTGCCGGCCGTTACCGCCGTGCTGCCGCACCAGGTCTCCCAGAGGCATTCCACTGCCTCCATCGAGCCCACGGAAGTGCTTCCGTTGCCGCGTACCGCCTTGAATTTGTAAATACCGGGATCGGTGATTATGTAGCAGTTGGCCGTACCGTCGGAGCACAGGTCCGCGGCTCCGGAGGTGGGAATCTGTGACTGGTGCGTGTCGCTCTCGCCGGGGTCGCTCAAGTGCCCGTTGAGGCTTCCGAGCCTCAGCATCTTGTTGCGCCCGAGCGTAACGGCTTTGTTCGATGCGGCTTTCTTCGCCAGCTGCCCCCCCTTCAGGAGCTTGAGCGTGAAGCCGGAGGCAAGCTCCGCTCCTGCCGGGATGAAAATGTAGTTCAAGCTGCTGCCGTCTGCCGTCACGGGGCCGCTGATGCTGGTCAGGGGCCCGCTGGTGTCGTGGCTGTAGTTGGCCGACTCGGTGCCGTTCTTATCTACGATTTTGGCCTCGTATGTCTCCCAACCCACGGTTTCTCCGCTGTTGCCGCTGAAGGTGTATGAGTCGTAATCGCCGGATACCGTGAAAGTTATCACTCCGCAGCAGTTGCGGAACCGCAGGGTGCCGCCCACGTTGTAGCCGGCCATAAGCATGCGGTTGCTGTCTTTGAAGGTGGAGTACCAGTACAGGTTGCCGCTCTTTACCGCATCTGCGGGGTAGGCCGCGTAGATGGTGCTGGTCACACCGTCGGCGCTTCGGTCGTAGGGCGTGATGCCGGTTACGCTTATGGTGGCGGTTTTGCCGTCTGCGCTGATGTCGGCGGCGCTGAGTGTTACGGTGGCCCTGTTGCCGGAGCCTTCGCCGTGTACCAGTATCTGGTCTCCGGGCTCCCAGGAAGTCTTGCCCTGGTCAGACACGCCCACCTTGCCTTCCGGCCTGGAGTCCAAAGTGCAGGTGAAGACTTGTATGTCCTTGGCATCCTCCGCCTTGCCGTCTTTCACGCACGATGAAGCCTGGCCCGCCGCAAACGCGGCGAGCACAAGCATCAAAGCTGTTTTTCCGGGGGTCATAGAAACATTATTCTACTATACAACGAACGGAGTTTCCTCGTGCTTTATACTGAGATTTAGGAACGGAAACAGATGCTCTGACATCAATACTGGTTCCCTTCGTGCCGCTTCCAGTTGCGCTCCATATTGCAGAACGGTCGCCGCCGTGGTTTAAGGAACCGCCGCAGTCATCGAGGTAGCCGGCGTAAGGGCAGACGATGCTTCCTGCACTATAGAAGAATTTCTCCAGATTAAGGGTCCAGGCGTCTTTCGTCCAGAAGGAAACGTTTTCGTCGAGAACAGGTACCTTGTATCCAGGAGGGCAAGGGTCGTAAAGGCCTTTGGCTCCGTTGTTGTTCCATGCTGTATCGTTGTCATCTGAACTCCAGTTCTGACCAGCATAATCAGGGTCACCAGACGTTGCAGCGTTGTAGGCGTATACCGTAGGATGTGCAATAGAGTATGCGATAGTAATGGGCTCTCCGGACTTTTCTGCAAACGAATTGCTTACTTTTGCCTTGGTTGAGCTGTTGGCTTTCATTTCTCCAACGCCCATGAACGGGTCTTTACGGCCCCACTGGTACAGGAGACCACAAGACTCGGCAGTCGCGGGATTAGTTCCGTCGGCATCTACCAATGCACCAAGATTGCGGCTCATTATTTTTACGCTCTCCGTATAATCAACAAGACTGATGTCTGTGCCGGGAACCCAGATGTGCCAGCTCCAGATGATGTTGTCTTGATTATCTTTAGCGGCAATCAATGCATTGCCAGGCTTAAGCGTTTCAGGAGTGGAGAAATAGATATAATTCTCAGGGCCGTCAAAGTCCACTGCGGCAATCACGGAATTCGCGGTGACTTCTTCAGTATTGTTCCAGGTTTCCCATATAATTTCTGCTCCGAATACATTGCCGGCAGATTCATTCTTATCGTTGCCTTTGACTACAGGGATTTTGTAATTACCTGCGGCTGAGACTATGTAGCAATTGGCCGCACCTTCTGCGCTGAGGTCAGTAGCATTGGTGATTGCAGACTTGTGGTCGCTGGTGCTGGGGGCCTCGTAATCTTCCAACTTGGACGTTATGTTGCCAAGTACCAGCATCTTGTTGCGCGGCACCTCTACGGCTGTCTTGCTTACCGCAACCTTCTTGATGTCGGAACCGTCCTTGAAGGTGAAGGTAAAGCCGCCGGAGAAACTTACGCCGTTGGGAATACAGACATAATGTACGGTGGTTCCGTCGGCATTGAGCGGCCCGCTGATTTTCTTCATAGGTGATCCGCCCTTGACGTAGTTGCTGCTCTCTTCTCCAGCCGTGGTCCAGTACAATTCGGCCTGGTAGCCGTCGTAACCTACGGTTTCATCGTTGTTTCCCGCAAATTCGTAGGTATCGAACTCACCTGAAACGGAGAAGCTTATGATACCGCAAAGGTTGCGGAATACGAATTCGGTGCCGTCTGTTTCTTTGTTGTAGCCCACCATCAGAGGCAGGTTGGAATTGTTGAATTTATGTACGCTCCTCCAGTTGTTCGCTCCGTTATCGACGGCTGCGGCACTTGCCGGATAGATGGCATAAATGTTTGAAGCCTGGTCGCCGGAAGCAGATCCTTTTGTGAATTCATCAACGGTAACGGTAGCCTTCTTGCCGTCCGGGCTGATGTTCGCAGCCTCAAGTGTTACAGTGCTGGAGTAAGCGCCACCTGCCCATTTTCCGTGGAAGAGAATCTCATCTCCCGCTTCCCAGGTCACTTTACCGGCGTCGGAAATGCCAAGCTTGGTACCCTCGTCGGCAATGACGCAGGTGAAGGTCATGGTCTTGCCGGCAGGGGTGATGCCGGCTTCTATGAGTTCGTTCTTGTTGCAGGAAACTGCTGCGGCAGCGGCGCAGAGCGCCAGGGCTGCGAATTTGAATGTCTTCTTCATAATTGCGTCCTCCTCTTTACCATTCAAATCCTTCTACAAGTTCGTAGTCTTCCGTGCTTCCGCTTTCGCAGAGCATCTCCATGTAAGATACCGGCAGTGTTTCGATGTCGGGTGCTGAATAGCGATAGGTTTTTTTCATATTGCAGAAAGAAATTGGTTAATAATTACGTGTAAGGGGTTGGAATACAATGACTCCTATGCAAAAATATTTGTTTTGGAACAAGCTTCGAGCGCAAAATGCGAAAATGTGTACGCACTTTACGCAAAAAGACCGGGGGGGAGTCTGCTTTTCCTCCGGGGCTTCTTGAATTGTGTGCTCTTATTCGCAAATTGAGCCATCAGAAGTGCCTGATTGTGATATATTTGCAATATATGAAAACCACTTCTGTAACACTGTTCTGCGCCATAGCCTGCATAGGGCTGGCCCTTTCTTGCAATTCCACGATAGATATAGTCCAGGCTCCGGCGGAGAAGGAGATGACTTTCACCTGCGAATTAAAGCCGGACAGCCGTCTGGGCATAGACGCCCAGGGCAAGACTTCCTGGGAGGCGGGAGACCAGATATTGTTTCATGGGAAGTGGACAGGGAAAGACGGTAGTACGTATTATTCACGCACGGTAACGCTTACTGCAGAGAACATCAGCGCGGACAAGAAGACGGCTAGTGTCACCTTGGAAACTTTCAATAAGGGTACAACCTCTGGTGATGAAGGCTCTGATGTTTATGCTCTCTACCCTGCATCTGCCGTTGCTGTCGATAATGGCCATTCAAACTGGAGAAGACTGCATACATTTAACGAATCCAACCTGCCCCTGATGGTGGGATATAACAAGGAAACGGATGGTACGACATTCGAATTTATGAATGTCTGCGCCCTTGTGTCGTTCTCAGTGTCAGGCGATTACGACACCTACGAGTTCTCCGGCAACAGCGGCGAGACCGTCGGGTATTCGGGTTATCAGGCCGAGGTGTACTGGACCACCGGAGGCTCCCGAAGTGCCAACCTCAATAAGGGCGGCACGCCCCTCACTACGGTTTCCGGCACCGTAAACGCCAACGGCACCGCCGTGAATTACGTGTGCATCCCGGCCGGGGCCGACTTCAGTGCCGGATTTACGATTAAGTTGCTCAAGGGCGGCGTGGTGCAGAAGAGGGCGCGGACTTCTTCCGCTGTCAACCTCTCTGCCGGCGACCTGCTTGGCCTGGGCAACATTACATCGCATCTGCAGGATCCTCCGGCGCCGAGCCTTTGCCGGTCGGAATACTTGGGCCAGACGCCTGCCGTGATTGCGTACCTTACAGAGTACACCGACAAGAACGACCTGGCCGCCACCAGTTACGTCACGCATATCAATTTCTGCCACGGCCGCTTTGGCAACCCCACCACCGGCGACGGGGGTATTGTGATTAACGGTGGCAGCTACACCGACCTTCGGGACGCCGTGCTTGCGCTTAAGAGCTCGCGCCCCGAGCTGAAGGTGCTGCTGATGATAGGAGGCTATGGCGAGAGGGCCGACGGTTTCTCACAGATGGCCCGCAGCGCTGCCAAACGAACCGCCTTCTGCCAGGCCTGCAAGAGCCATATAGACACCTACGGCTTCGACGGGATAGACATAGACTGGGAGTACCCTACCGTAGCAGCCCGCGGTAACGGTGCCAGCGCTGCCGACGCGCTCAATTTCAACGCCGTGCTGCGCGAGCTTCGCGAGACTATCGGCAACACCAAGATTATCTCCGTGGCTTCTTATGCGGAAGCAACTTATATCGACTGGTCGGAGGCCATCAATTACGTTGATTACGTGAACGATATGACTTACGACATGGGCAGTGTGCCCAAGCATAATTCTCCGTTGTACAGGTCTTCTACTTTCAACCATCTCAGCTGCCACGAGTCGGTGGAGGCCCATAAGGCCAAGGGCATTCCTGCGAGCCGCATCGTACTGGGCGTGCCGTTCTACGGGCACGGCAAGACTCCGTATGCTTCGGACGTGAAGTTCAACGAGATGGCGTCTATCCTGGGCAGCGGTTTGTATGGCTCGGTTGACGTTACCGGCAAGAATATCCGCCGCTGGGACGACACCGCCAAGGTGCCGTACCTGGTAGATTCGTCAGATAACATCCTGCTTTGCTACGACGATGCCGAGTCCGTGGCGGCCAAGGGTGAGTATGCCCGGAACAACGGTTTGTTTGGCGCGATGATCTGGGAGTACCGCCACGACGACGCCGGCCACACCCTCCTCCAGGCCCTTTCCGCCGCCGTCCGCCCGTAGCCGCCAGTCATTCCGAGCTGAAAGGATTGTCATTTCTAGCGCCTCCTCCTGTCATTTCGAGCGCAGGCGAAGCCGGAGCCGAGAAATCTTTTTCCGGTCGCCGCCACTCCGCTAGCAGGGAACTCCATCCGGCTACGTCCGTCCTCGCTGTTTCCGCTGAAATGACACATTTCCGCGGGCTGCGGCCGAGTAACGCCGGACAGAGTTCCCTGTCTCGCTCCGCCGGATGCTGCTGTCATTTCGAGCGCAGGCGAAGCCGGAGCCGAGAAATCTTTTCGCGAAGCGGCAAAACAGTGCTGAAATGCGTCTTCGCGCGCAGGATAAATGCTGAATGCCGAAAATACTGTTCGCGAAGACTGAAACCAGTGGCTAAATGCGTCTTCGCGAAAGTTGTCAGCAATGCAAAGAATGGTAAAACAGAGATTTACAATTTTTTGATTCCATTGTTGTTTGGATTATATAGCCGACATTTGGGCCATAGACCAAATAACTAAAACGATGAAAAACAACACAGACATTACAATTTCCGACGGCAATGTCTTCATTGACTTGCGGCTGGATTATGCATTCAAGATTACATTTGGGAAACCGGGCAACGAGGATCTTCTGCTGAAGCTGGTTCGAGCTATACTCCCGCAGTTGAACATCACTTCCGTATCGCTGGCAAACCAGGAAGAGGTCGGACCAAGGCCGGCTACGCGAAAAGCTGTTCTTGATGAACATTGCACAACCGCGTCGGGAGAGGATATATTCATCGAAATCCAGCAGCTGTAGTGCCTTTTCTGTTACGGCTCACCTGTATTCTAAGACTTTTCAAAATTTATTTTAACAAAGTTGATGGAATGTTTTCCCTTCGACTCAACGGGGTGGTTCGTGGATATATATTGCGCTTCTCGCAGCCATAGATAACTCTGCCTTTTGCTGGGTACGGCAGATCTTGGACACTTGCGTTTTGCCTTTGACGCTGGTTCCAGAAGTGTAACCAAACGGTGCGACCCCTA
>JAFTDJ010000006.1 GCA_017454265.1 Bacteroidales bacterium
ACGTCCTTCATCCCGCGGCCGGGGTACAAGTTTGTCGTCAGCGACTTCTCCGCGATCGAAGCACGTGTACTCAGTCACCTTGCCGGGGAAGAGTGGCGCACGGAGGTCTTTCGGGAAGGGCGAGACATTTATTGCGAGAGCGCCAGCAGGATGTTTGGCTGCGTTGTCGAGAAGCACGGTCAGAACAGCCATCTCCGGCAGCGTGGGAAAATAGCCGAATTGGCGCTCGGCTATGGCGGCAGCGTTGGCGCTTTAAAGGCGATGGGCGCAACCGACATGGGCATCCCGGAGGAGGAGCTCCAGCCGCTGGTAGATATGTGGCGAAGCAGCAATCCGCATATCACGCAGTACTGGTGGGCCGTCGACGCCGCTGTCAAGGAGGCTATCTCTCTGCGTACAGAGACCCAGGTCGGCGGCATTACGTTTGTGATGAGAAACGGCATGCTGTTCATCACGCTGCCGAGCGGCCGCAGGCTTGCATACGTCAAGCCCCGGCTGGGCGAGAACCGTTTCGGCGGCGAGTCCGTCACCTACATGGGCATCGACGCCACAAAGCACTGGTCCCGGATCGAGAGCTACGGTCCGAAGTTTGTGGAGAACATCGTGCAGGCCGTCAGCCGGGACATTCTGGCCTACGCCATGCGGACCTTGAACTACTGCCAAATCGTCGGGCACGTGCATGACGAGCTGATCATAGAATGCAGCCCCGGCGTGTCCTTCGACGCAATCTGTGAGCAGATGGGCCGGACGCCGCCGTGGCTCCCAGGCATCGAGCTCCGGGCCGATGGGTACGAGTGCGGGTTTTATATGAAGAAATAAAATAGGCAGGGCCTACCGTGATGGTAAGTCCTGCCCAATATCTATGACATCATAATAACGCACAATATATGAATTCAATCATATTAAATGTAAAAACCCCACCCGTTTCCGAGTGGGGTTTAGACAACAAGTTTGATTGTGGGCTTCATGAGACTTGCTCAAGCGACATCCGAAGTTCATCGAGAGTCTTGCCCTCCCAATCCTGTCACTGCTATTTTACGCTTAACCGTAGCCAATGTCAACCCTGTTGAAAAGAAAAATTTTTACAGCGTTAGCATAGTTTACACCCTTATGGGATTTTTTTCAAGCCATATTTAAGCTTGTTCTGAATATTTCCATCATATGCCTGTCTTAGAACAATCTTTTTAAAATCATCATGCTTTGCTTTAGCACCAGAACAGGTTCTCGCAAACGTGTTAGGAATAAAATCTGCCAACTGTAAACCTACAAGGTTTTTTGCCTTCCCTTCAAATCGTATATCACCAATATGCGTCTGAAAGAAATGAGATGTGTAATACATAGTTCCAAGTGCTTCCAATTCATAAAAGCGTTGTCTGAGTTCCTGATTTCCAGGGTCAAGCAAAGATTCATAGCAAATGTCCCCTGTGGAATTCATTTGTCCCAAATAATGGCAGTAATTCTCAAGAAGCATCTGGAGAGCTATTGTAAGTTGCTTATTCGTTTCGCCGGGATAC
>JAFTDJ010000065.1 GCA_017454265.1 Bacteroidales bacterium
CCAACAAGGACGACGATGACAATCCCGAGGTGAATCCTTAAAGGAAAGCTCTGACAAAGAGCATTGAGAACGTGTAGTCCCATAACAAACTAAACATTGACTTAACATGATTAAGATTTTCAAAGGCTACAACAGCCACTCCTTAGGTGTCTGCTATGAAGGTGGCCTGGACGAACACGGCAATGCCGCCGACACCCGCACACCCCGCCAGAAACGCGCCCTGTTGCGCCTGCTCCGCCGCCTGAAGAAAGCCCATCCCGATGCCCGCATCCTCGGACACCGCGACCTCCCCGACGTCCACAAGGATTGTCCTTGCTTCGATGCCAAGTCGGAATATTTGCAATTAAATGGTAATCCCGTAATCCATAGACCCCATGATTCTTTGATAATTTGAGGGAAAATGTACGAAATCTTTTCGAAAGGACCGAAGAAGATAAAGAAAATGTTGTAACTTTGCAACAGGAAACGATGTCTTTATGGAAAACGAAAAGAAAAGGAGCGTTAACCACTATAGCGATGGTACTGCCAGTGTATTACGTAAGGCTGTGGTGTTTGAAGAACTGCGGTTTTATCAGCGTAGTGACGTACTCTATCAACTGACACAGTTGTTCTGCCAACGGTATCTGCCTCAATATGGTGATAGAACGGTTGATCAGATGGTACAGGCTGCTCGCAGTACTAAGCAAAACATTGCTGAAGGCAGTAGCGACGGACAAACTTCTACGGAAGTAGAACTGAAGTTATTAGGTATAGCCCGTGGAAGCAACAAAGAGCTCCTGGAAGATTACAAGGATTACCTAAAGCGCAAGGGAAAGGCAGAGTGGTTCGGAAAGAATCAGCGTTTTGAGCGTATGCACGACTTTTGCAAGCAACATAGTAGATATGAGGACTATCAGCTACTGCTGCCCAAGATGAATGACGAGGAGCTTGCTAATATGGCCATTTGCCTATGTCACCAGGTAGATAAAGCCCTGACGAGCTATATCGAGCGCAAAGACCGCGAATTTACCACTGAGGGCGGCATACGTGAACGCATGACGGCTGCAAGGTTAGAGCAGCGCGAGACGCAGAAGCAAATCATTGCGCGGCAGCAGCGCGAGATTGAGGCACTTCGGGCTGAGGTGGCGCGGCTAAAGGCCCGGCTGGGGGATGGGTGATGGCAGCTTGGGTTTTTTCTTGAGGCTTGGGGTATTTCGGGTTATCCGGGTTATCCGGGTTATCCGGAATTTCCGGAATTTCCGGAATTTCTGGAATTTCCGGAATTTCCGGATTATTCGGAGGGGCTGGAAATAATAAGTGGCGATTCTTTTGGGAGAACCGCCACTTATTATTATAGATAAGGTGTATCCTTAGTCAGCCAACTTTGCCTTGATGAACTCGCGGTTCAGGCGGGCGATGTTGGCGATGGTCTCGTTCTTCGGGCATACGGCCTCGCAGGCACGGGTGTTGGTGCAGTTACCGAAGCCTGCCTCCTCCATAGCCATAACCATGGCCTTGGCACGACGGGCAGCCTCTACACGACCCTGGGGAAGCAGGGCGAGCTGAGAGACCTTCGACGATACGAAGAGCATGGCAGAGCCGTTCTTACAAGCGGCGACACAGGCGCCACAGCCGATGCACGATGCGCAG
>JAFTDJ010000007.1 GCA_017454265.1 Bacteroidales bacterium
CTGCAAATTGTAGCAGAGAGTACGCAAATTTACAGGCTTTTAGTGTAAAATAGGCGCAATTCCATTTATGAAAAGAGGAGCGGTTTTATTTTGCGGAGGGCGGTAAAGATTCTGCTATGCTTTGTGATAGTGCTTAATGCAGCTTCAGCTTATGCATCTACTGCGGCAAATCAAGGCATAACAGGTTTATGGGAATACCCCACTGCTGAAATTCCCGATGACGGTACTGGACGCTTCGGTTATACACACGATTCCCCCTACTCATATTACTTCTTTGATATGGCATTTCTTCCATGGCTCGAAGTCAATGCAAGGTTCTCACTGTTCGACACCATACAGGCCGGCGAAAGGCGTTACATGGATAAAGCTGTAGACCTAAAAGCTATGATATGGCACAACAGCAATCGTAATTTATGGTTTCTGCCGTCAATAGCTGCCGGAGTTTCTGATGTTATGGGTACGGAAATCATGAAGGCATATTACGGCGCAGCAACATGGCGGTGGGGAGATTTTGCCCTGACGGCAGGATACGGCTCTGACAGGTACAACGGGTTTTTTGCCGGTTTGGAGTGGGACATAGTCCCTTGGCTGTCATTCAAAGCAGAGTACAGCCCTCTTGACTACAACAAAGACACTTTAGGCGCAAGCAGAATCCTCAATAAAGGCCCTTCCGAAAAATATAACATCGGTTTTGTGGTGAAAACATCTATAGGGCTTCAAGGTTCAGTCAGCCGGCAGCGCGGGGATGAGTGGGCGTTTACGATTTCACAGCGCATAAATCTGGCGGGTGAGTTTTTCGGCAACGCAAGAAAGCCGCTCGAATCCCCCGGAGAAGCCCGCATAATAGACTGGGACAACACCGACAAAGAAGAATTTATAGCCCGCATAAAGTCCGGCCTTGAGCGTTATGTTCGTGTCCGTGATGTAGATATTAAGCTGGAGGATACTGAAGACGGACACAGACTCTTGCTTGCCTACGAAAATTACGGGTACTCTTCGCACGCTGAAGCGATGGCTAGGATTTTGGTGGTTCTGTCCGAAGTTATGCCGGAGACGGACGAGCTTGTGCTGATTCACAAGAACGCCGGGATCCCAATAGTGCAGGCAAGTTTTCCGGGTACTCTGCTGTTCGACATGCGCGCAAGAGACCTCCGGGAAGAAGACCCCATGCACGCCGCTGTGTTCTCATGGGCCGGCGGTGAGCTGAAAGACCCCGATGCTGAAGGCCTGCTCGCCAAAAAGGCACAGCATGACTTGAAAGCCGTAGTTGTGTATGAGCCGAGACTCGACCAGACACTCAATCAGGAATATATGGACAGGTGGAACGTGGATTTAGAGTACACGGGCAGATATTCACACGGCTTTGACGGAATAATTGATATACGTTTTCCCGTACACGTCCATGTTGACACAACGGACATAACGGGCTTGTGGTGGGAAAAGGATCTCAACGACAAGATACGCATTCAGCAGGCAGGACTCACTTGGGCGGATAATTTCGGCTCTGAGGGCAGGACGTGGCTTTTTGCGGAGGGAGGCTACCTCGATGAAGAATGGCTAGGCGCGAATCTCTGGGCAAGGTTCTTCGGACAGGACGGCTCATGGTGGATCGGCGCAAGGCTGGCAGCTATGCACGACAGAGACCCGTATTCGTTTGCAGGACTCACCAGCGGGAAATGGAGATA
>JAFTDJ010000066.1 GCA_017454265.1 Bacteroidales bacterium
AGGGCGAGCTTTCCGGTAGCCAGAGGGCGGCACGCAATGCGCTTGCAATGGGACTGTCCATAGACCAGGTTTCCCAGATAACCGGCCTTTCTGCCCAAGAGATACGGGCACTCGCGGTAGCGCCAGTAGAAGCACCCGTCGCTCCGGTGGAAGCATAGGGAGCCCCGGCTATTGCCCGGCTATTGCCCGGCTATTGCCCGGCTGTTGCCCGGCCCGGCAGGGCACAGGCGGGGTGGACCTTTTGCCCGGTAGGGCGACCGGCCCCGCTGCAGAGAGTCTGTCAGTTGCAAAAGTCCCGTTTCAGCAATCAGAACGCAATGCCGGGAACAATAAGCATCCCGGTCACCGGCACTGCTTTCATGAACATAAGCATATACAGCGGAAAGTATGTTATGCCGCCGTCCTGTGCAATGTTTCCCCGGCAAAAAACAAACCCCTTTTTTATGTTCCACTCTGACTGGGCAAGCGTGTGGTCAAGCGCCGGATGCCGCTTGTAATCCGCGCCGCTTTTCAGTTCGACGGGAAGGACACGGCTTCCGTCCTGCAAGACGAAGTCCAGTTCACCAAAGTTCTTTCTGTCAAAGTAATGCAGGGAAAAACCGTTTGCCGCAAAAATCTGTGCTGCGCAGTTCTCCACAATGCTCCCCATGTTGACCTCAAGATTCTCCTTCAAAATTTCAAACTGCACGTTCTCCATGCACATGGCACAAAGCAGTCCCGTATCACACAAAAAAAGCCTGAAAAGGTTCCGCCGCTCGTTTATCCTGAACGGAATAAGGGGAGCCTCAAGATTGTAACAGGGAAGCGTCACTCCGGCGTCGCTCAACCACAAGAAACTGCTCTCATACCGGTTGCCGCGGGCATTCTTATCCAGATCAGAAAGCATGAACCTGAGGTTATGCTTGTTCAGTTCCGCAGGTATGGAATCAAAAATCTGCTTGATCCGGGGCTTGTCGTTCTTTGAATACTTTGCAATGTCTTCACGATACAGGGCAAGAATATCTTTCTGTATTTTCACAACCCTTCCGATATCATGTGAGTTGACGAATTCCTGAACAGCCGCAGGCAGCCCCCCGACAATCATATAATACCCGAAGAGCTTCAGCATCTTCTCGTGCACGGCATCCAACACAGGCGTTTCGCATGCAAAGCAGTCCTTCAGGTATGAAAGCGTCTCGTCCCCCACGCCATTCGCACTGCAGAACTCCTCAAAACCCATCGGATACATGGTCAGCTCTTCTTCATACCCAACCGGATAGGAAGAAACTTCCTTATAATGGATGCCCAGAAGAGAACCCGACTCTATGTAGTCAAAACGACCGTCCTGAACAAGCGTTTTAACTGCCATGCGTGCCATGGGACATTCCTGTATTTCATCAAGGAATATGAGCGTTTTTCCAGGAACAAGAGAAGCTCCAGAAAAAGCCGTAATTCCGGTAATAATCTCAGCTGCCGTCCCGCCCTTCTCAAAAATGAGCTGGGACTGCGGCTGGAGCAGGAAATTGAGTTCCACAAAATGCGTATAGTGTTCTTTTGCAAATTCACGTATTATGAACGTCTTTCCTATCTGGCGGGCGCCATCAATAAGCAGCGCCTTTTTCTGAGGATTTTCTTTCCACTCAAGGAGTTTTTGGGTGACGGTCCGTTTCAGCATACTCATATTGTAACGTTTTTCCGAACTGGAAGCAACAATTTTGTAACGTTTTTCCGGCTTTTACACGCTTACTTTGTAACGTTTTTCCGGGTCGTAAGCATCACTTTTGTAACGTTTTTCTAAAACGGGATCCCGGCGGAAGCGTAGCTTCCGCAGACGGGCGTTTCCGAGGCAGTTCCCTGCTACGGCAGATAGTCGATCCAGTTGCAAAAGTCGGTCACTTTTACTTGACTTCTTGCATGAATAAGGTATAATGAAACTGGAAGAGTAGCCCGTGATAAGCGCGAGGGGTCTTAAATGATGATTGGACTGCGCCCTTTCCTACTCTTTTTTCAATGCCATTTCAGGTGTAATCTCTCCAAAATCCCTGCTTCCGCTTGAAGTCAACACGAACTTACCGTCATGCTCCACCGGCGATGTTGCCATAGTTGGCCCCCCGAAGGTTCTACTATATCACACCCGATGGCAAAGATAAAGAGAAGCCCGGGAAAGTCTGCCAGGAACAGGTCGGCCGCACAGGCGAGGCCTGGCCTTTTGCCCGTAAGGGCGACCTGCTGACAGCCCTTATGGTGCCTTGCGGACAACGCGAAAACCGATGTAGTTGATCCGGTGGTTCGGGCGGTCGTTATCCCGGTCGGAAACAGCGCAGTCAGAAGCAGAGTTGCTCCACGAGCCGCCGCGTTGAAGATGACGTAGCCTTCCTTCAGCTCGGGGTTACATCTCCTCCAGATACAATATCTGGATTTCAGACACCTGCTTCAACTGCTCATCATTGGTGAGGAACGCATCACAGCCGGAATGAACCGCACTCGCAAGATGAATTGAATCAAGGGCCTTTATTCCGGGATATTTTATTCGTATCTTCACGGCTTCCATAGAGATATCCTCTATAACAGAAATGACCTCCATATTGAGGATAGACTTCAGAGCATTGTAGGCAAAAACCAAGTCCTGTTTGTTCTCCCGCGCATGGGCTTTGGCAAGTACTCCACGTTTGTTATGACCGAAGTGGCGAACTTGCAGCCATCCGAGGAGTTGCCTTGCAGTATGTCCTGAACTTTCAAGGCATAACGGGGGTGGTTCTCCAGAAAGTAAATCAGAGGAGCTGTGTCAAGGTATATTTTAGAGAACACGCTCAAAACTCCTCAAGCGGCGGACATATTCCTGCGCATCTTCTCCCCACGATGATACGGAATGCGTACGGATGGCATCCAGCTGCGATTTGAGGATTTCATCCCTATTCGGTGAGATATAAACGGTAACTGTCTGGCCGTCATATTTCCGTAGCAGTTCGTCCGTCGCGCTGATGGTATTCCCATGAATGTTCGCCGTAAGTGTTTCCATACCTACAGTATACCACGCTTCGGCCTGTTTGGGTAGTGGACACACACCGCAAGCAGGTGCGTAGCGGTGTGCGTTACTAGGCAAGGAACAGCCCCGCCTGGTCAGTCGGCCTTGCG
>JAFTDJ010000067.1 GCA_017454265.1 Bacteroidales bacterium
ACCGCCGTCCCGGGCAGCATCCTCCTCTACCAGCTGCTCCACATATCGCTTGAATGTCATTGACTTAGCCCTGGCTTTCACGCTGATAGCCCTCACCACCGGGGCCCTCAGGTCAATCAGTTTTCTTTGAACCGTTTCCATATGCCGGTAAAGATAATTCATATATATGAAATATCAAAATATATATACCTGACTTCAGTCTGTACCCGCGCAATCGTAAGGCACAATTCCGGCTTGGAATTTGGATAAAAGATTACTGGCCGGAAGTCGTCGTCGCCCTGAATATCGGGAGCCGCTTCGTGCTGATCTATCATTTTTAACGGGACGTATCGGCATCCCTTCGTAGCGGTTCGCGGCGAGCCCGATGATAATACTGCCGGAATTGAACTCAATGCCGAACGCGAAGTACGTGTTGCTGTTGAGGGACGATGACCAGTAGTAGCCCCAGAACCCTGCTTGGTCAAGGTGCGGGTCGTAGTTGCCGCCAGCGGGAAGGAAGATACTCTGCACGACATGCAAGATTTTACAAGATTCTGCATTTAAGGATAAAAACGCATTTTAGTGTCAATAAAAGAAGTATATTTGCAACAGACACAGCAATATGAAATTCAAATTCACTTTCATCTACATTGCGGCAGGAGCAGCCTTTGTGGCGGTCTCCCTCTGGGTCTTGTTCTCCGGAGGCAAGAGCGCCAGGGCCATTAAAGCCAAGTACAGGCTCGGAGGCATTATGCTCACGGCGTGGTCCATGCTCTCAGCCGCCTCTTGCGAAGGTCCGGGCCCATTCGTTACCTGCTATGAACCCGCCCTTCCTCCGGAAGTAATGTGCTACGACGTTGCCGCTCCCGCCGACGAGATAACGGTAAAAGTCAAAGGCAAGGACGCCCTGGATGTCGCAGCGGGCGACATCATCCAGATCACCGTTGATCATCCGAACTTCAAGCAATATGTCTGCACAATCTCTTCCCAGTCTTCGGAATCGGTTCCGCTTTTAAGGGAAAGTTTCGAGGCTTACAGCGACGGAGCTATGAATTTCGAAGTCACGGTCCAGCCTTCCGGATACAAAGGCGATGCGCGCCTGGATGTCTACGGCATAATCGATGAAGGCGAAGGCAAGACTTCAGAGGTACTTCTCTTCGGTCCCCTCGTAATCAAGTACATCTGATGGCACGGTTCCACACCGACAACATAGTATTCGAACTTACTCAGGCCTGCAACCAATGTTGCAGGTTCTGTTATAATTACTGGCGCGACGGCAGCACTCCCCTTCCGCCTCCATCTCCGAAGACCGCCCGCCGGACTCTTCGAAGGCTGCTTTCCCAGGCTTCCGTAGGCACCATTTCTTTTTCCGGCGGCGAGCCTATGCTGCTGAAGAACATCCACGACCTCGCACTTTACGCCCGTTTCCGCGGCTCGCACGTCAATGTCCTGACCAACGGTACGCTGCTGACACAGGATGCCATCGACAACTTCGCCAGCATAGGCATAGGTGCCATACAGATTCCTGTCCTGAGCTGCAGGAAAGAGGTTCACGAGTATCTCACAGGCCTCAGCGGCTCATGGGACAAGGCCGCCGGAGCACTGCGAAGGGTGGCGGAAGCCATCCCTGCGGGGGCTTGCGCCGTGCTCGTGATCACTAAAGTCAACGCCCCCGATGTTACCGGGACGCTTGAAATGTTACGGAACGCCGGCGCCCGCGCGGTGATGGTCAACCGCTTCAACATTGGCGGAATGGGGCTCAAGCACAGCGAAGAACTGGTGCTTGACGAAGCCACGCTGAAGAAAGCCTTCGCCGAAGTGGAGGCTTTCGCCGCTTCCAATCCCGGAATGCATTTTGTCAGCGGAGTCTGCACGCCCCTCTGTATGATGGACACCGCACCATACCCGCACATCAAGTTCTCCTGGTGCAGCACCGACTTCAGCCGCAGGCCGGTCGCCGTGGATTGTATGGGCAATGTGCGTTTTTGCAACCACTCCCCCGTGACGATAGGCAATATTTTCGAAAAGCCGCTTGAAGATATCCTCACCGACCCGGAGGCCATTGCACGATATGCCGTCGTCCCTGACAAATGCAGCGGATGCAGGATGCTTAGCCGCTGCAACGGAGGATGCCGGGCGGCATCCGAACAGGTGTACGGAAGTTTCGCCCAGGCGGATCCTGTCCTGGAGTTCAAGGGCGAAGATTGCAGCTATTCTATGACAGGACGGACCGAGTACCCGCGGTAGCGGTAGTAGTTGTAGGTCCTGAGGATATCGCCGGAATAGATGTTGGCGCCGTACACGTAGTTCGGGCCGTCCGTACTGAGAGACGAAGACCAGAAGTAGCCCTTGGAGCCTACATCGTAAAGATCCGTAGTGCCGTTCCGGTAGCCTGCGGCGGGAAGGAAAATTGACCTATCGGTATAGCCGGCCTTCTTGCCTGTTACTATTCTTCCCGCTACACCGGTCCCGTTGCCATATTTGTAATTGGTCCAAACATAGCTGGATTTCGGATCCGTCTCGCCCCAGGCGAAGTAATCACCGTACTCTTCGGGGCTTGTCGCACCCACGTTGCAGGTTGCCCACTTGAGGCCGCTCGGGAGGCCGAGGTCGACTGCTTCGGGAAGACGCCCGGCTTCACCGCCCACTGCCAAGGACGGTGTCAAGGTGATCATGAAGTGCCTTGGAGAGCGCAGATGCCTTTTCCGGATACTGTGAGAGCACATTCTGCTTTTCGTAGCGAAGGGAGTCACGGCCGTCCATGTCGTACAGTTCCGCCGCCGCGCACTCAAGCCCGGGAGTGAGCCATTCGGTGTAGGTCCAGCGCAAGTCGCGTACAGTATAGCCTGTGTATTTGACACCGCCATGGCTATGGGCTATCTGGCTGAAGGCGTATGGCCCGTGGCTGCCTCCCAGCAGGTTCTCGCCACTTAAGTGTTCAGGCGCCGGGACGCCGCAGACCTCGCAGAGTGTCGGCATAATATCCACGAAGGATACGGGGACATCGGCCAGCGCCCTTGCCTTCCGGTCTTTCATTCCCTTGGGAAGTTTGATTATGAGCGGTGCGTTGCAGGACGATTCAAATTCGGTAGACTTGCACCAAAGGCCCTGCTCGCCATGGTGGTATCCGTGGTCGCCCAGGAACACGATGAGCGTATTGTCGTACAGCCCCAGGTCCTTGAGACGCCGCAGTATGCAAGCTATGTTCTCGTCAGTGAAGGAGGAGCAGGCGTAGTAGCACTTTTTGAGGTATTCCTGCTGCTCCATGGGGATGGGACCGTCGGAAGGAACGTCATTATACTCGATTAGTTCGCGGTTGCTCCGGTAGGCCTGAAAAGGTGCTCCCGCCACGCGTGCGGTGTCTATGCTGAGCTGGCGGGGAAGGTACATATCCAAAAAGCGCTGCGGGGCGCACCAGGGCAGGTGTGGCTTATGGAAGCCGACTGCGAAAAAGAACGGCTTGTCTCCGGAGGCCAGTGAGTCAAGGCGGGACAGTGCGGCCTGGCGAATCTGCACATCGTAGTAGAGACTCTCATCCAGTGTCGTAAACTCGTTTGAGACACTTTTGTAGTCCGTCTTGTCTTCTTCCAGGATGTAGGCCTCGGAGCGTATCTGCTCGTAGAAAAGCGGCGGCAAGGACCAGGAAAGCCCGTCCAGGTTATTCTTGGCTCCGTGGAACACTTTTCCGGCGGAGGCGGTTACGTATCCTGCCTCCCGGAAAGCCTGGGGCAGGGTAACGATATCGGGGTTCTTCTTGCGTATCCAGGTGTTAAGGCTCAGCACGCCGGTCTGGTCGGGATACATTCCGGTAAGCAGCGAAGCGCGCGACGGGCCGCTGACGGCCTGCTGGCAGTACGCCCTGGAATAGAGTATTCCGTCTTTTGCCAGACCGTCCAGGGCCGGGGTTATGGCTATAGTGTCGCCGTAGCACGCCATGGCTGGCTTCATATCATCGGCCATCAGGAACAACACATTATAATGTGCGGCTTGTTTTGGGGCGCATGCTGGCAATAGTGCGGCAGCTCCGCCCAGAGCAATAAAATACTTGTAATTCATAATCCCAAAAGTAAGCAATTTTTTGCACTAGGCCAATTGCACGACAGATGAATGCTAGCGCAGCATCTTTTCCATCAGGGCGCGGGTGGCCGAAGGAGCATAGAGGGGCTGGCTGCGCCTCCAGTTCATCAGTTCCCGGTAAACATCTACCGTTGCAAATGCCGCCTCGCCGCCGTAAAGGAATTTGCCATATGCTATTTCACCGCTTTGAACGCAATGAATCTTCCAGTCCCAGGGGCCGAGACTCTCCCCGGTGAACCAATCCCCCGGATGAGTCTTCTCTTCAATGGAAAAGCCGGGAATCGGATTAGCAAAGAACGGAATCAGCCCTGCTTCCTTGATGGTATGAAGCATAGCTTCCGGCCCCGTCACCGAGGGCTGGAGAGGATTTC
>JAFTDJ010000068.1 GCA_017454265.1 Bacteroidales bacterium
GAGTGCGAGCCCGAGAACTGGGAAGGCCTCAGGGAATTTGTAGCGGCCTCCTCGCTAAGCGGCAAGGCCAAGATGCTGGAAATCATTGACTCCGACCGCGAGGCCGATGGGAAGGAACGCCAGCTCAGGACGCTGTTCCCCCGCGCCTGGGACACCCTCCGCAAGGAGTGCCTGCCCTACCTGCGCCGCACAGACTACAAGGTAGAATATGAAATTATTGAAAACAATTTATAATTAAACCCTAAGTATTATGAAATTCAAGTATTTACTCATTGCAGTCCTTGCCGGCGCAGCGCTGGTGGGGTGCAACAAGGAGAAGGGGGGAGCCAATGACGGGACCGAGGAAATCAAGGATGCTCGTTACATGGGCTTCACCATCTCTATGCCTGACGCTACCACCAAGGCGGCAGGTACTACTGGTCTTAACACCTACCAGGTAGGAGAGGCTTATGAGAATGCCATCAAGACCCTGCATTTCTTCTTCTACAGAAACGGTGCTTACGTTTCCTGGGGCTATGGAGACATGACTTCAAGCTTTAATACGGAAACGGCCGGCGCCGCCGGTTCCAATGTGGAGGAAACGCGCCCCGCTCCTTATGGCACCGGCAACATCTATTCCGGTGTGGTGGTATTGGAATCTACCATGGCCATTCCTAACCAGGTGCTCTGCGTGGTGAACTCCCGCAATCCCGACTGGTACCGCAACAAGACCCTGGAGCAGGTGAAGTCTGTTCTCCATACCGGTTCTGCCGATGCCCTTACCCCCTTCTCGACCACTACGTTCAAGGACTTCCAGTACATGGACGGAGGTAGCCCGTACTTTGTGATGTTCACTTCCCCCATGTACGGCTCCAATGCCAGTGGTGCCAAGGAAGTTAAGTACGTTACCGATATTTATGCAGAGGAAACCAGCAGCGGTTCCGGCGTATTCACGGCCAATTCTTATATCAAGAACACCCGTGAAGAAGCACAGGCAAAGCCCGTGGACATTTATGTCGAGCGCATGGCCGCCCGCCTGGAGATTGCCAACCTGTCCGACATTGTAGACGCCAACGGTTTTGTTAAAGCTGACAATCTGGACGCCAGCTTGAAGGATGCCTCTTCAGACCCTGTTTACGACATCAAGCCCCTTTCCTGGAGCGTGATTGCCGCCAACAAAAAGGCCTACAGCATCAAGAAGATTGATTTGAGCTGGTGGAGCCAGACGGGCGCCAATCAGGCCTTCAACGGAAACTGGCTGGAAAGCGGCGGCACGATGACGAACCCGCTCAAGACTTCCGAGCAGATGTACACCCGCATTAACTGGACGAAAGACCCCAACTACGACGAATACGCCCTGTCGAACCGGAATTACTATCCCCATAGCGCCCGTGAATATACGACGGGAAGCGAGCTCAAGTACTGGAGCGCTAACGAAATCCAGGCCCACTATGCCGCTGCAGAGGCTTCTGAGGGAGACATTATCCAGCGCTATTGCTACGAGAACACCTTCCCGGCTACTTTCCAGAGCTCTCCCCGTGTCACCGGCAGCATGCTGCTGCTCTATGCCCAGGCCAAGGAACATGGCGCCGCCGACTATGAGGACCTCTACGCCTACATGGGTCAGGTTTATAACGCCCAGGAGTACTGCGAGCACCTGCTCTCCACCATTGCCGCCCATGGCCACGGTTTCTACTATAAAGACGGCTCCGATTACAAGCCCATCCGCACGGAACCGACTTTCACAAATCCCGCCAGCGGTTATTTCAAGTCCGTAAAAGCCACCACCTTCGATGAGGCCTACGGCACCAGGCAGTATGCCAGAATCAGTGACCAGACTCAGACGATGTCCGTCAACGATCCTTCGGAGAAGCTGATTGACCTGTACGAAGACTGGATTATCGACCTTTCCGGCGAACTGCAGGCCCGTTCCTATGACACCGGCTTCCCTGTACTTACCCCTGTTACAGACGAGAAAGGCTATGCCGACGGTTACGTTACCCTGATTCCTACCGCCTCTTGCCCGCAGCTGTATGTGCGTGATACCGATACAACTACCAACCCTGCTTATGATCCCGCCGACGCGAACTCCGCGTATCGTGCCGCCACGGACAGTGACCTGGCACTCGGCTTCCTGGGCAGCGTGATAGAGCCGGCCAACAAGTACACCGAGGGCCGCATGTACTATGCCATTCCCATCGAGCACTTCGGCAAGGCTACCACTGCCGGTACCGAGCCTGAACCCCTCGAGGGCAACTACGGCGTAGTGCGCAACAACTTCTACAAGGTTTCCATCGGCACCATCAAGTCCCTGGGACATGGTATCGACGACGTGAACGAGCCCATCGTTCCCGGCGACCGCAAGAAGCCTTACTACATTTCCGCCAAGATCAACATCCTGTCCTGGCAGATTGCCACCCAGACCGCAGATCTGGAAGAGTAATTCCGCATATTTTCGGGCGGAAGGGACTGAACCCCCTTCCGCCTGCCAAGGCGGGCCGGAAATCGGCCTGTAAGAAGAAAAGTATGAAAGTAAAATTCACCATAGCTTTGATGGCGGCAGCCCTGCTGGGACTGCTGGCCCCTTCCTGCGACAAGGCCGTTTACGACGGCCCTGGCAGTTGTCAGGTATCGGTTCGTTTCAAGTTCGACTTCAACCTCAAGTATGCCGATGCTTTCCGTAACGAAGTCAAGTCCGTAGCGTTGTACGTGTTTGACCGGAACGGAAAATTTGTCACCAAGGCGACGGAGAAAGGCGTGGCGCTCTCCCAGGAGGGTTATGTCCTGGAGATTCC
>JAFTDJ010000069.1 GCA_017454265.1 Bacteroidales bacterium
CCTTTTGTTAGTTTTCGTTTGTGTTACCGGCATCTTTACGGCTTGCAGCAAAGATTTTTGGGAACTTCCGCAGCCCACCGTGAAGGAATACTTCACTTTATGGAATTCCTGCGAGTCCCTTACGGCCCTCAAAGAGTATGTGTCCGACGTCACGAACCCCTTCTCCGTGAATTACATAAAGCCGGAAGACAGAATAGCCACATTCGACATGGACGGCACCTTCGTAGGTGAACTCTATCCCACATACTTTGAATATAACTTACTTGAATACCGTGTTCTGGATGACGCGTCCTATAAAGACAAGGCTCCCGCAGACGTAAAGGAAACGGCCCAGGAAATCCGCGACTTCGTGCGTAACGGCAAGAAGTTGCCCGACCATTTTGACATGAAACACGCACAGGCCGCGGCAAAAGCTTATTCCGGAATGACGGTTTCCGAGTTTGACGCCTACGTAAAATCCTATGCGTCAATGCCCGCCAACGGATTCACCGGAATGACCTACGGCCAGAGTTTCTACAAGCCCATGCTGGAGGTATTCGACTATCTGGAAGCCAACGGATTCACCTTCTACGTGGTTTCCGGCTCAGACCGGTTCATATGCCGGGCATTGGTAGATGCGATAGGCATCCCTTCCAACCGGGTAATAGGCATGGACGTAAAGATGAAAACCAGCAGCCAGGGCAGTGAGCCCGGTGTAGATTATACCGCGGGGAAGGAAGAAGAACTCGTGCGTACCGATGAACTCATCATCAAGAACCTGAAAACCAATAAAGTTCTGCAAATCTCCCAGGAAATAGGCAAGGTGCCTGTTTTATCTTTCGGCAACAGCGGAGGCGATTCCGCAATGCACAATTACTGCCTGAGCAACTCACTCAAATCTGCGGCATTCATGCTAATTGCAGATGATGAAGCACGGGACCATGCCAATCGCGAAAAGGCCCTCAACCTTGGCGAGCAATGGCGCAAGGCCGGCTATCACGTCATATCCATGAGAGATGACTTCAAGACCATATACGGCCCTGGCGTCTCAAAGGCCGACTTTGTATTTTAACATCATCATACTCCTGCATACGGTCGAAAATCGCGGTTAAAATGCAAGGAATCTGGACAATCATAATGCTCCTGTTTTCGAACGTTTTCATGACGTTCGCCTGGTACGGCCATCTCAAGCTTCAGGAGATGAAGATCTCTACCGGCTGGCCGCTCATCCTGATAATACTCTTTTCCTGGGGAATCGCTTTCTTTGAATACTGCCTCACGGTTCCGGCAAACAGAATTGGATTCCAGGCAAACGGCGGCCCTTTCAACCTCATGCAGTTGAAGGTTATTCAGGAGGTAATCTCACTTACCGTCTTCACTGTGGTGGTAAGCTTCCTTTTCAAAGGCCAGCCCATACAGTGGAACCACATTGTGGCGTTCGTCTGCATGATACTGGCCGTTTTTTTCGTCTTCCTGAAGTAGGAGCCTCAGTTTTTGGAAATACGCTTTGCCGTTCCTATGGCGCCACTCGGGCAAACCAGGCGGCAGAGGTGGCAGCCCACACACTTTTTGCCGATAATCAAAGGCTTACGGTCTTCGCCGAAGGCAATTGCCTGGTGTCCGCCATCGCTGCAGGAAATATAGCAGCGGCCGCAGCCTATGCAAACATTCCGGTCTATCACCGGGAAGACCTTGGTATCTCGGTCAAGGTGCTCCGGAAGAACGAACAAAGGCAGTTGCTCGCCGACAAGTTCGTCGACGTGCTCCACTCCGCGGCCTGCCATATATGCAGAAAGACCGGATACAAGATCGTCTATGATGCGGTAACCGAACTGCATCACCGCAGTACACACCTGCACGTTCCGGCAGCCCAGCTGAATGAATTCCAATGCGTCCCTCCAGCTTTCTATACCGCCTACGCCACTCAACTGAAGCTTGCTCATGAAAGGATTCTTGGACAGCTCCAGAATGTTCCTCAGCGCAATGGGTTTAACGGCTTTACCGGAGTAGCCGGAAACTGTTTTCCTGCCCGACACAGCCGAACCGGCCGACATGGTGACCGACTTTATGGTATTTATAGCCGAGATTCCGTTTGCTCCTGCAAAATGTGCAGCCATTGCCGGAGCGGTGATATGGGTGATGTTAGGAGTCATCTTGGGGATTACCGGAATCCTGGTATTCCGCTTCACGTAATATGTGTACGCCATAACCAGTTCCGGGTTCTGCCCGACGTCGCTGCCCATTCCTGAATACTTCATCTGGGGGCAGGAAAAATTAAGCTCAATTGCATCTGCACCTGCGGCCTCGGCCATCCTTGCCAATTGTATCCATTCATCCTCATTCTGGCCCATAATGGAAGCAACGACGATTTTCGAAGGGTAGTTCTGCTTGAGCCGTCTGAGTATGTCGAAGTCTTCCTCCGGCGGATTTTCCGAAAGCTGCTCCATATTACGGAAGCCGATGAAAGCGCCTTTCTCGTCATGTACAGCATCGAACCGGGGCGACACTTCCTTGATTTCCCGCAAGCAGATGGTCTTGTAGAACACACCCGCCCAACCGGCATCGAAGGCCTTTGCCACCATCTCATAATTGGTACAGACGGCAGACGAGGCCAGAAAGAATGGATTCTCACAGCGGATACCGCAGAAATCTATGGACAAGTCCGCTTTCGGCTCCTGTGCTACGGACTCAATGCCGGAAGCGACGTCGCGTATGCGAACAGGGTGGTCGTAATGAATACAGGCGTTTTCGCATGGGGCCTCGCAACCGACGCAGGCATCTTTGGAAAAATAATGCCCTGCAACGGGGTCATTATCGAAACGAAGTGCACGGAGCCCGCGTGCAGGATCTTGTGACCTTGTGCAGGCTGTTGTACAGGGAGCTTCTTTACACAAAAGACAGCGGGACGCCTCTTCGGCAATGTGGATTGTGTGCATTGTCTGTAATATTATTTGGTTAAGCGCTTGTATTCTACCTTGGCTTTTTCCATTTGGGTACGGAACTCAGGACTTTCTTGCAGCCTGGCATATCCAATGCTCGCAGCAAGGCGGCTGGCGTCTATGTCGCTCTGCCAGTGGGCCCCTGCGATAACGCGGCTCTCTCCGTACTCCCACGCCCTCTTGAAAAGAGCCTCCGCAGCCTCGGGCGCGAGCTCGGTAAGCAGCATTGCCGCGCTCCATCCACGAATGGTATGACCGGAAGGGTAAGAGCCCTCTCCTGCAATAAGATCCGCCTCCCAAGGGGTTAGGAGCGGCTCTTTGAAATATTCGAAAGGACGCATCCTTTTATAGTATGCCTTCGGGTCTAGCCGTATGAGTTCTATGGTGGAGAGCGCCTTGTACATCATTTCATAGATTTCCGGCGTTGCTTTGCGGGACAGTTTCAGTCCAAGGGGAACGGCAAAGGTAGTTATCACGGTATCCAGGGACCAGATGGCGTCGTGGGCTGCCATAGCGGCACGTTCGAGGTCCCGGCGCTGCTCCTTGCCCCATTCGTAACGGGTGATATCGTAACGGAATTCCATACTGGATGTCTCCGGAGGTGCCGGCAGGCACTTCACCAGATCCGGCATCTGTTCTTTGCTGAGATAGGTCTCGACGTCCCTGGTGCCCACACGGGCAGTTCCGCAGGAAACAAACGCAGCGGCGAATAAAAGTATTAGCGGATACTTAGCAAATGAAGCCATCATTCTGTATTTTTTAATCAAGCTTTTCTACAATCAGCCCCAGACCCCGCATTCCGTCTGGCTCCGGGTCCAGGGAAACGGACAGACTCCACACCCCGGTTTCTCCTGGCACCGTGTCGCTGCGGTAAAGGACGCGCCTTTCTTTCACGGGATAATACACGGTCTCGGAGAAGAAAAGCCCCGAAGGTGAACGCCACACTATATGAAGAGGAAAGGACACAAGGGTATCCGGAGCCATTACCGGCCTGTCTATGGCAGTAAAGAAAGACAGGTTGTATCGGGCTGCACTATCCGGAAATTCAACGTCATAAGCATACTCACCCGTACCGTTCGAACGCAGAAAAGTCTCACGTGATGAAGGTTCCTTGCAAGAAACCGCCAGCACTACCGCTGTAAACAGTATGGCAATGGGGAGCCGCATTATTTTTCCTGCTTGGCTTTCTTGTTGCGACCTCCGCGTTTGCGTCCGCGACTGCGCTTGCGACGAGGGGCGTCGAAGCGGCTGATACTGTCGTCACCGACAGCCGTAACAAACTCGGGCATAGCCGGTTCCGGCTCTGTACGGAGGCTCTCGGGGCGTTCCCCGACGCGGTTCATCTCTATAATTTCGCGTACTTCTTCCGCTTCCAGGGGATAAAGGTCCGCGTCTGAGTTACGGTCGTAAGAGAAGTACATTATTTCCCTCAGGATATCTGTTTTGCGCAGATAGGCAAGCCCGTCTTCGAATTCAAGCGGGCCCTGCACCTTGGGGATGCGCGACTGGGCGTCCAGGTATGTGGCAACCTCATAATTCAGACAGCACTTGAGCTTTCCGCACTGCCCCGCCAGTTTCTGGGGATTGAGCGACAGGTCCTGGCAGCGTGCCGCAGAGGTGGATATACTTTGGAAAGAAGTTATGTAGTTGGCGCAGCACAGTTCCCTTCCGCAGACTCCGAGTCCCCCTATGAGCCCGGCCTCCTGACGGGCGCCTATCTGCTTCATCTCTATGCGGATGCGGAATTCTTCAGCAAACACTTTGATAAGCTGGCGGAAGTCAACACGGCCGTCTGCGATATAGTAAAAGATGGCCTTGGTGCCGTCGCCCTGGAACTCCACGTCGCCAATCTTCATCTCCAGTCCCAGTTCGGCAGCGATCTTTCGGGCTTTGATCATCGTTTCCTGCTCGCGGGCGATGGCATCCTGCCACTTCTGTATGTCCAGCGGTTTTGCCTTGCGGTATATTTTGCGGAATTCGGAATCTTCCTTGGAAACTCCCTTACAGGCCATCTGGCGGGCAACGATAGGCCCGCTCAGGGTTACGATTCCCAGATCGTGCCCGCTGGCGGCCTCAACGATCACAAGGTCTCCGGTAGAGATTTTCTGCCCGGAGTCGTTGATGTAAAAGCCTTTGCGGGTATTCTTGAAGCGAACTTCAAAAATATCAGGGCAGCTGCCGTCTTCTACGCCTCCGAGCCAGTTGCGGTCTGCGAGTTTGCAGCACCCGGCCCTGTAGTTGCAGCTTATATCTTCGTCTTGATTTCCTTTCACGACGGCGCAGCCGCGGAAACAATCAAATTGTATGCTTTCGTTATCCATCAGACTAGTACACTCAATCTGTTCACCAGGTCGGTGAAAATTATTTTCATATTTACATTGCGCTCTATCATCCTGTTGGCCCTGTCGAAACAGCCCAAGGCGGCGCGTGGAAAGGTCTTTTTGGCCCGTAACGCCCACTGCGAAGCCTTTCCCGACGCAGTACCCTGCAGAGCTATACCCTGCTGAAGCAGAAAGAGGTTGCGCATTGCATCGGAGGAATAGCGGCAAAAGGCTTTTGCGCTCTCGCGCGACGGCAGAGATGCAATTTCGTCTCCAGCCAGAAGAGCTGCATACAGGTCTTTTGACAGCAAAGCGTCCATCAGTCTGTCCAGCAATTCGGGCTCCTGGAAATCCGGGGCCTGGACCTCACCGCCCAGCTGAATGTGCTGGCAGCGCGAGGCAATGGTGGACAGCACCTTCTCGGGAGCGTGGGTAATGAGCAGGAACTGGGTCTTGTCTTCCGGCTCCTCAATTGCCTTGAGCAGGCGGTTGGCGGCTTCCTGGTTCATTTTCTCGGGAAGGAATATGACAACAGACCTGTAACTTCCTTCCAGCGCGCTCAAAGCCAGGCTGGACAGCACTTCCTTCGCTTCCGCCACGGCAATCAGGGCGGACTTGCTTTCCATCCCCAGGGCATCGTACAACTCCGCCTCCTTAAAATGAGGATTCTGCAGGGCAAGGGCACGGAATTCATGTATCAGCGACAAGGAAGTCTTTGGCGCCGTGGCAGGGAAAATGAAATGCACGTCGGGATGAATGAGCTTTGCAATACGGTTGCAGGAGGGGCATTCTCCGCAGGAATCGCCGGCGTTGCGGGAACCGCAGTACAGATACTGCAGGAAAGCCAGGGCCGTGGCGAATGCACTTCCGCCGTCGGGCTCTGAGAACATGACAGCATGAGGAATCCTGCCGGAATCCACCATTCCGGCCAGGACCCTGAGCACCTCAGGCCTGCTTCCTGTATCTGCAAATCTCATTTTTTTCGCACTGCGTTGTATTTCACCAGCTTTTCCAGTACATCCCTGTCTTCGGAAGCAGGCAGCTGCTTCAGGGCATCCAATGCCTCGTCTATGTATTCGTTAAGGCGGTCTGATGCATACTCAACTCCTCCGTTATCCAACACGTAACGGTGAATCCAGGCACAGTGTTCCGGGTGCCGGGGGATATCAAGTATCATCCTGCGGATCCGCTCCCTCTCAGAAGGGACCGAATTGCGCAAGGCGCCCAGAAGCGGCATGGTAATCTTCTGTTCCTTAAGGTCTATGCCCACCGGTTTTCCTATGTTCGCCTCATCCCAGTAGTCGAAAATGTCGTCCCTAATCTGGAACGCGACACCGGTGGCGACCGCATAGCGCCGAGCAGCCTCGCGACGCTCTTCAGGCGCATCCACGGAGAGGGCTGCCGACACGCAAGTGGCCTCGAACAAAGAAGCGGTCTTGCAGAAAACTATGCGCAGGTAATCTTCTTCCGTGGTGTCCGCCTCGCCGGACTTCTGAAGTTGCAACATCTCGCCCTCGGCAAGGTCGGACAGGGTTCGGGAGAACAAAGTTGTCACCTCAAGTTGATGCCCGGTTCCTATGATGAGGCTTACTGCCTTGGCAAGCCAGTAGTCCCCCACGAGTACGGCGGTAGTCGGGCCCATAAGCGACGCCAGGGTAGGCTTTCCGCGCCTGAGGGAGCTCTCGTCCGCCACGTCGTCGTGGATCAGGGTAGCGTTGTGAAGTATCTCGGAAACTACCGCATAGTGATAGCTGTCTGCATTGCAGGCTCCGCCGCAGGCACGCGCGGTAAGCAGAGACAGCATAGGGCGCAGCTGCTTGCCGGAATTGGAAAGTACTGATTCGTTGAGTTTGTTCAGAAGCGGTACATCGGAAAGCAGGGCGTCCCTGAACAGCTTTTCGAAAGCTGTCCAGTCGGCACCCAGATGAGCTATCACTTCCGAACGGTTCATAACAGTTTCTCCATCTCTTCGACTGTTCCCGGCAGCAGGAGGCGTTCACGGTCGTGCTGTTCCAGCATTCCGGTCTTCACAAAATGGTCCAGCAGGGCGTCCAGCGGATCATAGAAGCCACCTATGTTGAGGGCCGCTATCCGTCCGTCGAAGCGTCCGAGCTTGGCGAGCACCAGGGTCTCGAAAAGCTCGTCCATCGTGCCGATTCCTCCCGGGAGTGCGATTACCACGCCGGCCCCTTCGCGCATGGCTTCCTTACGTTCCGCCATCGTTTCCGTCCACACGGTATCCGTGAGCCCGGGATGCGCCAGCGGTTCCATAAAGCGCGGAAGCACGCCGCGCACGGACGCGCCCAGAGAGGACGCTTCGTCGCAGATAACCCCCATCGTTCCCTTGATCGTGCCGCCCGAGACTATTTCATATCCACGTGAAACAGCAGCACGAACCAGCCTGCGAGCCGCTTCGTTGTACTCCGGAGCTATGTCTGCGCAGGCGGAACAGTAGAAAAGAACTCTCATAGATACTGTTCGATCTTGGCAGCGATATCCTGCTTGGGAAGCACTCCCACGGTGCGGTCCACTATGGCACCGTTCTTCACGAACACGAGAGTGGGTATGTTGCGGATCCCGAACTGGGCTGCAATTTCCTCACAATCGTCAACATTGCATTTGGCCACTGTAGCACGGCCTGCATATTCGTTTGCAAGTTCGTCCACGGTGGGGGCAAGAATACGGCAGGGGCCGCACCAGGTTGCCCAGAAATCTATCACGAGGAGCCCCGGCCCGGCCAGGATTTCCTGATAATTGGTGTTTGTAATGACCTTTTCCATATTCTGCAAATATAATAATTTTGTCGATACAATAATCAGACAGTCCGTTGTCTGTTCATCTTTATTCGCCAAGCGGCGAAAAAATAGTATCTTTGCGTGTTATGAAATTCATCAGCTGGAATGTGAACGGCCTCAGGGCTGTAGCAGGCAAAGGCTTCGCGGACGTATTCGTTGAGCTCGACGCAGACTTTTTCTGCCTGCAGGAAACCAAGTTGCAGGCCGGGCAGATAGAACTGGAATTCCCCGGATATACCTCCTATTGGAACTATGCCGAGAAAAAAGGTTACTCGGGCACCTGTATATACACCCGCGAGGAACCGCTCCGCGTGACTACCGGAATCGGCATCCCGGAACACGAAACGGAGGGGCGCGTAATCACCCTCGACCTGCCCGGGTACTATCTGGTGAACGTCTATACCCCGAATTCCCAGGACGGACTGAGGCGCCTGCCCTATCGCATGCAGTGGGAAGACGCCTTCCGTGAATACTTGTGCGGCCTCAAGAAGCGAAAGGGCGTAATCGTATGCGGCGACATGAACGTAGCCCACGAGCCCATCGACCTCAAGAATCCCGACACCAACCACTTCAACGCCGGCTTTTCAGACGAGGAGCGCGGCAAGATGACGGAACTTCTGGCTGCCGGATTCACCGACACCTGGCGCTTCCAGCACCCCGGCGAGGCCAAGTACTCATGGTGGTCGTACCGCATGGCGGCCCGCGAAAGGAACGTGGGGAGGCGTATAGACTACTTTCTGGTATCCGACAATCTCCGCGGCAGGATCGTCTCCACCGGGATTCACAACGAAGTGTTCGGCTCCGACCACTGTCCCGTAGAACTGGTGCTCGAATGAACAAGGTGTCTCTTTGGCAGATTTTCGCCGTGTTCGCCAAGGTGGGGGCGTTCACGATAGGCGGAGGCTATGCCATGATACCCATAATACAGCGGGAAATGTCTTCCCGCGGATGGATTTCAGACGAGGAGCTCCCGGACATCGTAGCCCTTTCCCAGAGCGCTCCCGGCGTGATGGCTGTGAACATCTCCATTTTTGCCGGATACCGCCTGAGGGGCGTCAAGGGCAGCATTGCCGCCACTCTGGGTTCCATCACCCCGTCTTTCCTCATCATCCTTGCCATCGCCATGTTCTTCTCCGCCTTCCGTGACAATCCCTGGGTGGAACGGGCGTTCAAGGGCATACGGCCGGCAGTGATTTCCCTCATTGCAGTGCCTATGATAAACATGGCGCGCAAGTCCTGCACCAGCTGGTGGAAATGGCTGCTTGCTGCGGCCTCCCTTCTGCTGGTGGCGTTCCTGAACGTATCCCCCATATACATTCTGTTGGTTGTCATAGTGCTCGGATTCAGCATAACATATTACCGCGATAAATGGAAGCGCTGAGCCTCATATTGCAACTGGCATGGACCTTTTTCCTCGTTGGAGCATTCACCATCGGAGGCGGATACGCCATGCTTTCCCTGCTCCAGACACAGGTGGTGGTGGCGCATCAGTGGATAAGCGAGAGCGCGTTTACGGACATGGTGGCAATCTCCCAGATGACTCCGGGTCCCATCGGCATAAATGCCGCCACATACGTCGGCTACAGCGTGCTGTACGAAGCCACCGGCCTGCAATGGATGGGCGTGCTGGGCTCCGCCGTCGCCACGCTCTCGCTCATCCTTCCGTCTTTCCTGATAGTGCTCGCCATTGTCCGTTTCTACACCAGGTTCAAGGGCAGCAACCTGTTTGAGGGCACTATGGGCTGGCTCCGCCCCACCGTGGCAGGCCTTATCGGCGCCACTGCCGTGATACTTGTGGTACGCACCACCTGGACAGGCTGCGTGCCGGAGTTCTCCATCGTTCGGGAAAACTTCGCAGACTGGAAAAGCTGGTGCCTCCTTGCCGCCGCTTTTGCCGCATCTTACTGGGGCAAGGTGAATCCGATTCTGATAATTATCGCCGGAGCTGCGTTGGGATTGCTATTGTATTGAAATCAATCATTTTTCATATATTTGTAAATTATGAGACCTCTCAGACTTACGAATACGCTCAGCAGGAGCAAGGAACTGTTTAAACCGATTCACGAAGGGCACGTGGGCATGTACGTCTGCGGGCCTACAGTATATGGCGACGCCCACCTCGGGCACGCCCGTCCCGGAGTCACCTACGACGTGCTCAGCAAGCTGCTGCGGCATCTGGGCTACAAGGTGCGTTACGTACGCAACATAACCGATGTAGGCCATCTTGAACA
Organism: Bacteroidales bacterium; assembly: GCA_017454265.1. Classification (GTDB taxonomy): domain Bacteria; phylum Bacteroidota; class Bacteroidia; order Bacteroidales; family UBA932; genus Cryptobacteroides. Next base: position 10,266 of record JAFTDJ010000069.1, read on the forward strand.
CGATGCCGACGAAGGCGAAGACAAGATAGCGAAGAAGGCCCGGCTGGAGCAGCTGGAGCCGATGGAGGTGGTACAGGCGTACACCCTGCGCTACCACGAGGCCATGCGCCTTCTCAACTGCGCCCCTCCTTCCATCGAGCCGCGTGCGAGCGGCCACATAGTGGAACAGATAGAGGCCGTGAAGAAGATTCTTGCCGCCGGATACGCCTACGAGAGCAACGGGAGCATCTACTTCGACGTTCAGAAGTACAACCAGGACCATCACTACGGCATCCTGAGCGGACGCAACCTGGACGACACCCTGGAAGGCACCCGCAGCCTGGACGGACAGAGCGACAAACGCGCGCCCTTCGACTTCGCACTTTGGAAGAAAGCTGAGCCTGAGCACATTATGCGCTGGCCGTCCCCTTGGGGCGAGGGCTTCCCGGGCTGGCACCTGGAGTGCTCGGTGATGGGAGAGAAATATCTGGGAAGCGAATTCGACATCCACGGCGGAGGCATGGACCTGATGTTCCCCCACCACGAGTGCGAGATTGCCCAGAACGTGGCCTGCCGCCACACCCAGGGCGTGCACTACTGGGTACACAACAATATGATTACCATCAACGGCCAGAAGATGGGCAAGAGCCTGGGCAACTTCATCACCCTGCCACAGCTCTTCAGCGGGCAGCATCCCAAGCTGGAGCGCGCCTACAGCCCCATGACCGTGCGCTTCTTCATATTGCAGGCTCACTACCGCGGCACCCTGGACTTCTCCAACGAGGCCCTGCTCGCCGCCGAAAAGGGACTCGCCCGAGTGATGCAGGCAGCCCGCGACCTGTACGCCATGGCAGGCCGCAAGGCACCTTCATACGCCTACGGAAAGGAGAGTTTCGGTATCGCACCCGACAGCTGCAATGCAGAAACCGCCGAGGTGCGTTCCGTATTCGAAGGCATTTACGACGCCCTCTGCGACGACATGAACACTCCTATGGCGCTGGCCCAAATTTCAGAGGCAGTACGCCTCATCAATTCAGCCAAGGCCGGCAGCCTGAAGCTGGGTGCCGGAGACATTCAGACCCTGTGCCAGTTGTTCGACGACATAGTGTTCGGCGTGCTTGGCCTGAAAGACGAAGGCGCTGCGGGTTCCGACGGCGCCGCAAAAATAATCGGCGGCCTGATGGAGATGGTCCTGGAGCAGCGCGCCGCCGCAAAAGCAGCCAGGGACTGGGCTACATCAGACCATATTCGGGATTCATTGAAGGCCCTGGGCATCCAGCTGAAGGATACCAAGGACGGCACCGAGTGGACAATCGCCTCCGAATAAGCAAGATTTTTTGACAGTCCGCATTTATTTATAAAGATTTCGATATGAAGAAAACGTTCGTCAGACTTATGGCACTTGTGCTCGGGCTCAACGTTTTTACTGCGTGTTACGGCCCTGCCCTGCCGCCAGACGACTACATGGGACCGGACGCAGCTGAACTCAGCGATCAGACAAAGGCTTCCGAAGATGAAGATGCAGAATCTGAGGAAGAGGTGGTAGATGTCGTCTCTGAGTCTTAAACAGCGCATCGCACTGGATGTGAACAGCGCCTTCCTCAGGCAGGAAGCGCGCGAGCATCCGCTTATGCAGCTCTTCTGGGAGTGCACGCTCCGCTGCAATATGCGCTGCAGGCACTGCGGGAGCGACTGCAAAGTCTCCACCCTGCACCCCGATATGCCTTTTGAAGACTTTGAGAAGGTGTTGCTCAGGGTGAAGGATACATACGACCCGCATAAGATTCTGATTATCCTCTCCGGCGGCGAGCCGCTTGTACGGGAAGACATTGCCGAATGCGGCAAACGCATAAGGGACCTGGGCTTTCCATGGGGCATGGTATCCAACGGACGACTGATGAGCCCGGGCAAAATAAAGCAGCTGCTGGCTGCAGGGATGCGCAGCGCAACAATAAGCCTGGACGGGCTGGAAGCGGAGCATAACTGGATGCGCGGCACGCCGGACGCTTTTTCACATGCCACAGAAGCAATCCGCATCCTGGCCTCGACTCCCCGCCTGGCATTCGACGTGGTCACATGCATAAACCGGCGCAGCTTCGGCCAGCTGGAAGAGCTCAAGGAGCTCCTGATCGGCCTTGGTGTAAGGGCTTGGAGGATTTTCACGGTTTTCCCTGTAGGGCGCGCGGCATCCGATCCGGAGCTACAACTGGACAGCGCGCAGTACACATCCCTTATGGACTTCATCGTACGCACCCGTAAAGAGGGTCGAATCAAGGTAAGCTATGCGTGTGAGGGCTTCCTGGGACGCTACGAGGGCAAGGTGCGCGACCATCTGTTCAGCTGCCAGGCGGGCCTGAGCATCGCTTCCGTGCGCGTGGATGGAGCCATCTCCGGCTGCAACAGCATACGCTCCCATTACGACCAAGGTAATATTTACAACGACGACTTTGTGGATGTGTGGGAGAACCGCTTCCGCGACTTCCGGGACCATTCGGTTTTCAGGAACGGACGGTGCGAAAATTGCAAGTACTGGAAATGGTGCCGGGGCAACGGCATGCACCTCCGCGACGAGCAGGGGCAACTGATCATGTGTAATCTTGAACGGATTCAATGAAAAAGAACGCACTCAAGTATATTGTGTCATTCCTTCTGGCCGGAGTTCTGGTGTACTTCGCATTCCGCGGAGTGGACTGGGGAGCATTCTGGAGCGGCCTGCAGCAGACACGCTGGGGCTGGGTGGCTATGTTCATAGTGTTTTCCGTACTGGCCCTGGTGTTCAGGGAAGAACGCTGGCGCGCAATCATACGGCCGCTCGATCCCGACGCCGGCAAGCGGCTGGACGTATGGGACTCCATCAACGTGGGCAACCTTGTAAACGTGGTGCTCCCGGGAGCAGGTGAATTTGTGCGCTGCGGCTATGTATCCCGCGGCCGCAAACTGAGCTACGACAAAGCCCTGGGCACAATAGTCTGCGAGCGAAGCTGCGACGTGGTGGCCATAGTCCTGATGTTCGCCCTCGCCCTCGCCACAGGATGGGATAAATTCGGCGGTTTTTTCCAGGAGCAGATATGGGCGCCTATGGCCGGAAGGCTCAACTTCTCCCTTTGGTGGCTGCTTGCCGGAGCCGTCCTGCTGATTGGCGGCGGCATCTGGGCGGTGTTTCGCCTGAGCGGCAGCAACAAGGTTTGCGCCAGGATAGCAGGATGGATACGGGGTCTCGGGGCAGGATTCGCCAGCATTGCAAAAATGGAGCATAAATGGCTGTTTTTCCTGCAGACAGTTGGTATATGGGTAATGTACGTATGTATGAGCTGGAGCGGCCTCAAGGCCCTGCCGATGCTGGATTCGCTCACCATTGCCGACGCCTTGTTCATATCGGCGGTGGGCAATATCGCATCCGTGATTCCCGTCCCGGGAGGCATTGGGGCCTACCACTATCTGATTGCCCTCACCCTGCAGGGAATCTATTCTGCAAGCTGGGATACGGGGATACTTTACGCCACGCTCTGCCACGAATCGCACGCGATTCTTATCATAGTACTGGGTATTGTATCATACTTCACCTTCACAGTGCGTAAGAAATCGTAAATTTTACTATCTTTGCAGTCCCTTTGGTTCCGTAGCTCAGTTGGATAGAGCAACAGCCTTCTAAGCTGTGGGTCGCGCGTTCGAGTCGCGCCGGAATCACAAAATTGCGCAATGAAACCGCATTATATTTCCCCATTACTTTTTATTCTGGTTCTTCTGCTGTACGGATGCGGCGGAGTCAAAGTAAGCAAAGGTATGCTCAAGTTGTTCTCGTCCGGGAGCAACAAACTTAATACAGAGCTTTGCTATGCCGATTCCTGCGAGAAGAGGATAGGAGTCCCTTACGTGCAGGAGGGAACATCAGCACAAGTGGTTGATATTTATTATGCAGACTCACTGCTCCGCAAAGATGCAGTACTCATTGATATCCACGGCGGCTTCTATGTTGCCGGGAAGAGGCAGAACAACCGGGCTTTTGCATCTGAGTTCCTTAAGGCCGGCTTTGACGTGGTGCTGCTTGAGTACAGGGTAGGCGACGGTAAGCTGGATGTTTCTACCAGCCTGACAGACTGCGCCGCGGCACTGGATTACCTGACGAAGAACGCTTCCGCGCTCGGTCTGAACAAGGACAGGATGTTCATTACGGGAGACTCAGCCGGAGGGCACCTGGCACTTTATATGGCAGAAGGCGCATCGGATACCGCCGTACCCATAAGGCCGTCCGTTTTTTCGCCCCGGGGCGTAATGCTCAACTGTCCTGCCTATGATTTTGCCTCCTTCGCCGACAAAGAAGCATTCACGGAAGAGGCACTCTCGTGGTTCATCGGCCCGCGCTGGGAAGACAACGCCTGGCTGGAGTCGGTGTCTCCGCGTACTTTCATAAGCAGCTACCGGGGCCCTCTCTTCGTTTCCACCTGCAGAAACGATTTCATCCGCGGACAGGCTCTGCTGATAATGACCGATTGCGTTGCGATGGACTATGATATTGAATTTATAGACTTGGATACCGCCAACGCAAAAGTCGGGCACGTCCACAATGTCATCAGTCCGGCACTCGCCGATTCCCGTACTGTTAACGGGAAGATGATCGATTTCATGCTGGCGCAGCTTTGACGTAATTACTCGGCGCTTACCGTGCGGGCGATCTTCTCTATGTTGAGACTGCGGGCCGATGCGTCGATGATGTCTTTGTAGATGCCTCCTTTGCGATAGATTTCGTCCGGATTGCCGGACTCCTCCACCCTTCCGTTCTGGAGGGCATACACCATTTCGCTGTCGATGATCTGGGATATGCTGTGGGAGATGATGATAACGGTGCAATCCTTTTTGATGGCGTCTATGCTGTTCTTTATCTGCTCGGTGGCGATTGCGTCCAGGCTGGCTGTGGGCTCGTCCAGGAATATGACCGGCGGATTCTTGAGGAACATACGTGCAATGGCTATCCGTTGCTGCTGACCGCCGGAGAGTTCTGAAGCCTTGCTGTCGAACTGCCGGGGCAGAGCCATTATCTGGTCGTAGATGCAGGCCTTTCGGGCCGCTTCCAGCACCTCTTCGTGGGTGGCGTCGGGCTTGCCATACAAAATGTTTTCTTCTATGCTTCCGTCGAAAATATGGTTCTTCTGCAACACCAGGCCAATATGCTCGCGAAGGTATTGCGTATCATATTTCTCGAGCTCCACACCGTCCAGCAGGATGGTTCCGTTCTGCGGGATATAGAATTTGTCCAGAAGGTTTACGATAGTACTCTTTCCCGCCCCCGAGAGTCCCACGAGTGCTGTTATCCTGCCCGGCTCAATGGTCATATTCACGCCGAACAGGGCCTGGGTGCCGTTGGGATAGGTAAAATCTACGTCCTTCAGTTCGAAGCGGCCCTTTATGACCTCCGGCCTGTAGTCTCCGCTGGGCTCAACCTCGGAGTCCGAATGCAGTATGTCGAAGAAGCCCTCGGCGTAGATGAGCGCATCGTTCATATCGTCGAAAATGCGCTGCAACTGGGTAATGGGGGCAACCACATTGCTGAACAGCATCACGTGGTACATTATCTTGCCTATGCTCATTCCCGGATATCCAGCCAGCACCAGATACGCCGTAAGGATTATCACCAGTACCGTTCCCACCTGCTTCACAAAACTCTTCACGCCATTGTAGTAGAAACCTACGCGCCTGGTTTTTACCTGGTTGGCAGTAACCTGATTCTGCAGGTCGAGCTGCTTTCCGGCCTCTATGCTCTCACGGTTGAAAGACTTGATGACGTTTATTGAATCTATTATGTTTTTGATGCCCTGGCTTTTGGACTCCAAATAGCCGCGCATCTCGCGCCGCCATCCCTTCAGCCGCCGGGCCTGTCTCACCGTAATCCAGAAGTACACCGGCACTATTCCAAGCGCCACCAGGCCCACATACACGTTGGCCGCGAACATCAAGATGAGAGCAAGTAGCGCGCTGGTAAACAGAGGCAGCAGGTCTATGAAGAAGTTCTGCACCGTTCGCGACAGGCTGCTGACTCCCTGGTCTATACGTGCCTGTATTTTGCCGGTTGCGTTTTGGTCTGTATTGAAATAAGCCATGCGGAAGGTGAGCACCTTCTCGATAACGCTCTGTGACAGATCCCGGGACACAAAGATGCGCATCCTCTCACCAAAGTAGTTCTGGGCGAAGGTGATGAGGGCGGAGAGCAGTTCCTTGCCAAGCAGCACTATGCTGATTATGGTGAGTATCCTGGCTGCCTGGTTCCAGCTAAACTCCGTGCCTATGAGGGCATTGATTGCGTCCACGGTACGGTCCAGTACGATTGCGTTCACCTGCTGCATCATAGACCCTATCAGTGTCAGGATAAGGGTTATGAGCACCAGCATGCGGTACGGCCGCACGAAAGGACGGAGGTTTTTGAAGAGTTGGAAAATGTTCACGCCACAAGATATTTATGCTGCAAGATACGAAAATCAATTCATTTTAGTAAATTTGATGGTTATGAAAAAATTCCTGTTATCTCTTGCAGCGGTCCTACTCCTTGCGCTGCCTTCATATGCTTCCGTCAGGGTTATGTCTTACAATGTGCGGCTGGGTGTCGCCAAAGACGGGGATAATGCGTGGGGAAAACGCAGGAGCGCTACTCCTGCGATGCTGAACGACATCTGCCCTGCGGTGTTCGGTGTACAGGAAGCCTACGATTTCCAGATACAATACATACTGGAAGCCTGTCCGGAATACAAGGCGGTGGGCGTGGGGCGCGATAACGGAAAGTCTGAAGGCGAACATATGTCTGTCTTTTACGACAGCACCCGCATCGAACTGCTGGAGTGGGGGACCTACTGGCTGTCCGAGACCCCGGACGTGCCCAGTTTCGGGTGGGACGCCGCCTGCCGGCGCACCGCCACCTGGACGCTGCTGCGCGACATTGCGAGCGGACAACGGTTCTACTTCGTGAACACGCACCTTGACCATAAGGGGAAGCTCGCCCGAAAAAACGGACTTGCGCTGATTTACAACAGGATACAGCAGATGAATCCGGAGGGCCTGCCGATGGTGCTGACGGGCGACTTCAACGTATTGCCGGACGACGAGGGCCTTAAGGACCTGAATACGCTGATGAAAAGCGCACGTTTCCATTCCGAAGACGCAGACAGAATAGGTTCATTCAACGGCTTCGGGAAATACGGCTTCTCGACGGGCGCTCCCGACCTGGACGACAGCTCCGCCGAAAAGAGTACGCTCAGGCCGCTGGATTACATTTACTTCAGCGGCTTCGACCGCAGCCTGTGCTTCAAGGTCGTTACCAAGACCTACGACGGCAAGCAGTACATCTCCGACCATTATCCGGTTTATGCAGACCTGGTATTCAGCGACGCGATGGAGCTTATCAGGGAGGATTACAGCCGCGCCGCCGCCAACTACCACGCTTATGAGGCGTACCCTGGCTCGCTCACTCCTGCTCCCGAGGGATACGAGCCGTTCTACATTTCCCATTACGGCAGGCACGGTTCACGATACCTCACCTACGAGAGTGCTTATAAATACCTGATATCCCACCTGGAGGACTTGCGCGACGCAGGGCTGCTGAACGAGACGGGAGACGAACTGCTTCTGGAAGCGCGAAGCCTGTACAGTTATTCCAAGCCGCGCATGGGACGTCTTACGCCGAAGGGATGCGAGGAGCACAAGGCGATTGCCGGCAGGATGTATGAGCGTTTCCCGGAAGTTTTTGCAGTAGGCTCCAAAGTCAGCGCAACTTCCAGTACTTCAAGGCGTTGCAAGACAAGCATGGTGCAGTTCATGTCGGAGCTTACGCGAAGGGAAACCACACTGGATGTAGATCTCGTCAGTTCATCGGAAACAATGAGATTCATCAGTCCGAAGGTTAAAAGTACTTACAAGGAAAAGGTGAAGTATCTGCTGGATTCGCTGCAGCGTACCACCCTATGTCCCGAGAAGGTTCTGGCGCCTTTGGTGAGCGACCTGTCCGGAGCCATGAAGGTGCTGCACCATCCGGACAAGCTGGAAAAGGCCCTGTACGACTGCGCTGCAATCTGTCAGTGCATGCCGACAGATATCGACCTTATGCAGTATCTGCCTTATGAAGAAGGATGTAAACTATGGTCGTTGAAGAACAAGCAACAGTTTATGTATCACGGGAATACAGCCGAATACGGACAAGAACGGCTTTCACGCATCAAGCCGCTTGCAGCCGATATCGTAAGCAAGGCAGAGAAAGCCATATCCGGAAACGGCGCATCTGCAGATTTGCGTTTTGGGCACGACGGCACCCTGATACCACTCGAGTGCCTCCTTGGAGTCGAAGGTTTTCACGAAGTTCTTCATGAACGCGAGACAGACCGCTGGTTGGATTTTCGCGTGATGTGCATGGGCTCGAACCTGCAGCTGGTCTTTTATAGGAATGTGGATGGAGACGTGCTGGTGCAAGTGCTTCAGAACGAGCGTGAGGTAACGATCCCCTCCCTCGGACACGGTCCCTTCTACTCATGGAGCGACGTCCGCTCCCGCCTGGTTTCTTCAGCAGAATAACCATTTGCCGCCCCGCTTGCTCGCAGGGAGCTCCATCCGGCTACGTCCGTCCTCGCTGTTTCCGCTGAAATGACACATTTCCGCGGGCTGCGGCCGAGTAACGCCGGACGGAGCTCCCTGTCTCGCACCGCCATCTACCGCTACTGTCCGCTGTCATTTCGAGCTTGTCGAGAAATCCCCTGCCAGCTGTCGCTACCATCATCCAGAGCGGAGCGAAGCGACTAAGCCGGACCACCGGATAGACCGGGTGGAGTATAGTCAATACTCTGTACGTACAGAAAGCTATGACATCGGGAGTGAATATGGCCTTTCCGCTCCCGAATAGCCATTTTTGTGGTCAAACTGGAGTAATTCGGGCTAATCTGCTCCTATTATGTCCGAGAAGATGCCTTCGGCCGCTGTTTTGCCGCTTCGCGAACGAGGCCCGGCGGCGGGGGGTTGGGGGTGGGGTAACGTGTTGGGGCAGCGATAGCTGCCGCTTTTCGAGTTTTGGCGAAGCCAAAACGAAGATTGCCCGGCTGACATCGTCAGTCGGGCAATCCGAAAAGCGGCAGCTACCTACTCTCCCACCTGGTGGGGCAGTACCATCGGCGCTAGTGAGCTTAACTTCTCTGTTCGGTATGGGAAGAGGTGGATCCTCACCGCTATAACCACCGCAGTATTTTACTTGAGAGAGACAACTTGGCGCTTGGACAAGAAAAAGATATCGGGCTATTAGTACAGGTCAGCTGAACACATTACTGTGCGTACACTTCCTGCCTATCAACGTGGTAGTCTCCCACGACCCTCAAGGGAATATTCATCTTGAAGACGGCTTCGCGCTTAGATGCTTTCAGCGCTTATCCTGACCCAGCGTGGGTACCCGGCGATGCACCTGACGGCACAACCGGCATGCCAG
>JAFTDJ010000070.1 GCA_017454265.1 Bacteroidales bacterium
CATCGTGGTCGGTCCGGAGCTCAACATGCACGAATGCGGTCTGCCTAAATATATGGCCGCCGAGCTTTACAAGCCTTTCATCATCCGCAAGCTCATCGAGCGCGGCATCGTAAAGACCGTAAAGAGCGCCAAGAAGATAGTTGACCGCAAGGATCCCGTCATATGGGACATCCTGGAGAATGTAATGAAGGGCCACCCCGTACTTCTCAACCGTGCACCTACCCTGCACCGTCTGGGTATCCAGGCGTTCCAGCCGAGGATGATCGAGGGCAAGGCCATCCAGCTGCATCCTCTTGCCTGTACCGCTTTCAACGCCGACTTCGACGGCGACCAGATGGCCGTGCACCTGCCCCTCGGCAATGCCGCCATCATGGAAGCCCAGTTGCTGATGCTCGGAAGCCAGAACATTCTGAACCCCGCAAACGGCGCCCCTATCACCGTGCCTTCACAGGATATGGTCCTCGGACTGTATTACATCACCAAGGTCCGTCCCGGCGCAAAGGGCGAGGGCAAGAAGTTCTACGGCCCCGAGGAAGTCATCATTGCTTATGACGAAAAAGCCATCGAGATGCACGCCGAGATCGAGGTGCGCCTGCCGGTTGACAAACAGGACCCTTCCAAGGGCTCACAGATGGTAAAGACCACAGCCGGCCGCATAATCGTCAACCAGTATGTTCCTGAAGAGGTTCCCTTTGTGAACGAAGTGCTCGGAAAGAAGTCCCTGCGCAAGATCATCACCCTCGTCATCAAGAACACCGGCGTTACCCGTACCGCCAAGTTCCTGGACGACATCAAGAACCTCGGTTACTATCAGGCCTTCCGTGCAGGTATCTCCTTCAACCTCGGCGACGTCATCGTACCGGAGGAGAAGCAGACCCTCATCGACAACGCCTATCAGGAAATCGCCGGCATACGTATGAACTTCGCCAGCGGCTTCATCACCAACCAGGAACGTTACAACAAGGTCATCGACCTCTGGACCAGCGTGGACAACAAGCTCACCGGAATCGTTACAAAGCAGATTGCCAGTGACCAGCAGGGATTCAACCCCGTGTACATGATGCTGGACTCCGGAGCCCGTGGATCCACCCAGCAGATCAAGCAGCTCTGCGGTATGCGAGGCCTTATGGCCAAGCCCCAGAAGAGCGGCGCTGCCGGTGCGGAGATTATCGAGAATCCTATCATTTCCAACCTGAAGGAAGGAATGTCGGTGCTCGAATACTTCATCTCCACCCACGGAGCACGTAAGGGTCTGGCCGATACTGCACTCAAGACTGCAGATGCCGGTTACCTGACCAGGCGTCTTGTCGACGTGTCCCACGATGTCATCATCACCGAAGAGGACTGCGGAACGCTCCGCGGCCTCATAGCCACCGCCATCAAGAACAAGGATGAGGTTGTCGAGTCCCTGGGCGAGAGAATTCTCGGCCGTACTACGGTACACGACATTTTCAATCCTCTCACCGGAGAGATTATCCTCCACGCAGGAGAAGAAATCCGCGAGAAGGATGCCGACCTCATCGACTCCCTCCCTATCGAGCAGGTGGAAATTCGTTCCGTCCTCACTTGCGAAAGCCGCAAGGGCGTTTGCGCCAAGTGCTACGGACGCAATCTTGCCACCAGCCGCATGGTCGAGAAGGGCGAAGTGGTGGGTGTCATCGCAGCCCAGTCCATCGGCGAGCCCGGTACCCAGCTGACCCTGCGTACCTTCCACGTCGGTGGTACCGCATCAGGTGCAATGGTCGATTCTTTCATCGAGTCCAAATACAACGGAAGGCTCTCATTCGAGGAACTCCGTACCATCGAGCGCGTTACCGACGACGGTGAAGTGCAGCAGGTGGTAGTGAGCCGAATGACCGAACTCCGCATCATAGACGAGAATACAGGTATTACCTTCTCCCAGTACGATATCCCTTATGGCGCCGTCCTTTATATGAAGGATGGAGACAAGGTCAAGAAGGGAGACCGTATCTGCGAATGGGATCCTTACAACGCAATCACCATCATCGAGAGCGCCGGTAAGGTGAAATTCGAAAATATGGAAGAAAACGTCACCTTCGTCAAGGAGACTGCCGATGAATTCAGCACCAGCACCGACAAAGTCATTATCGAGTCCAAGGCAAAAGGCAGCCCCACCTTGCACATCCTTGATTCCAAGGGCGAGGAGATCAGGCAGTTCAACCTTCCTGTGGGCGCTCACGTAATGGCTGAAGATGAAAGCATGGTGAAGGTGGGAGACATCATCATCAAGATTCCCCGTGCGATCGGCAAGGCAAGCGATATTACCGGAGGTCTGCCCCGTGTTACCGAGCTCTTCGAAGCCCGCAACCCGAGCAGCCCCGCCGTCCTTTCCGAAATCAACGGAGAAGTCATTATGGGCGAGGTCAAGCGCGGCCATCGACAGATTACCGTACGCAACAAGAGCGGCGTGGAGAAGCACTACCTGGTGCCCACCACCAAGCAGATTCTGGTGCAGACCAACGACTATGTAAGGGCCGGTTCGCCCCTGTCCGACGGCGGTATCTCCCCTAACGACATTCTCAATATACTCGGTCCTGTGAAGGCACAGGAGTACATTGTGAATGAAGTCCAGGCCGTTTACCGTCTGCAGGGCGTGAAGATCAACGACAAGCACTTCGAGATCATCATCCGCCAGATGATGCGCAAGGTGGAAATCACCGATCCGGGCGATACCGCCTTCCTCAAGGAAGAACTCGTGGACAAGTGGAAATTCATGGATGCCAACGACGCCATTTACGGCAAGTACATCGTGGAAGACCAGGGCGAGTCCGACCGCTATGAGCAGGGCGACATCATCAACGCCCGCGAGCTCAAGAGCGAGAACGCATCTCTCGAGCGGCAGGGAGCCAAGCTTCTGGTAACCCGCCCGGCACGTCCGGCTACCGCCAAACTCGTGCTCCAGGGTATCACCCGCGCAGCCCTCAAGACCGACAGCTTCATGTCTGCCGCATCCTTCCAGGAGACTACCAAGGTGCTCAGCGAAGCCGCCATCCGCGGCCGCGTCGATCACCTCGAAGGCCTCAAGGAGAATGTGATCTGCGGACACCTGATTCCTGCCGGTACCGGGCTCAAGGAATACCAGGACCTCATCGTCACCAAGACCGACGAACTCACCCGCAGCCTCAACGAGCTGTAGGGAAAGTCTTTCTCTTTCATACGTTCCGGGAGCAAAACGCTTGTTTTTACTCCCGGAACGCTTGTTTTATGCACGTTTGGGAGCGAATTGGTCTGTTTTGCTCCCGTAAACATTATCTGGCCCCAGCAGTATTGTCATTTCGAGCTTGTCGAGAAATCTCCCCGCCACTGTGCTCGCAGGAGGGTTGCCTGTCTCGCTCCGCCGGTGGCGATGCGGTCGAGTTCGACTTGTCAGAAATAAAATAGTATATTTGCAAGTATTTTAGTGCAACATGGCAAAATTCATAAATGAACCCTCCCGCCAGATTCCCGTACGGGACGAGGTGGACGTGCTGGTGGTAGGCGGAGGCCCTGCGGGGCTTATGGCGGCACAGGCGGCGGCGCTGGTGCCCGGAACCAAGGTTATGCTGATAGAGAACCGCGGCTCGCTGGGCGGCAACATGACCCAGGGCCTGCCGCTGCTGGGCTTCCTCGGGCGCAAGGGCAACGAGGTCATCAAAGGCCTGCCGCTGCAGTTCGTGGAGCGCCTTCGCGAGCGCGGCCAGGCCACGCATCACCGCGCCTGCCCGCTGCACGTGAGCCTTACGATGATAGACCCCGAGGGCACCAAGCGCCTGGCGTGGGAAATCATGGAGGAGTGCGGCGTGAAGGTGCTGATGTACGTGATGTTCGTGGACGCCATAATGGACGCAGGCAAGATAAAGGGTGTAATAATCGAATCCAAGAAGGGCCGCGAGGCGATACTCGCCAAGACGGTTATCGACTGCACCGGCGACGGCGACGTGGCTTTCCGCGCCGGGGCCCCGATGGCCTACGGCAACGACGACGGAGTGGCCCAGCCGCCTACCCTCATGTTCTCCATGCGCGGGGTGAATTCCCGGGAGCTGCGCGACGCGGTGGCCGACCATCCAGACATTTACGACATAGACTTCATACCCAACGAATTCTTCCGTGCCGACGACAATTGCACCATGGTGGGCTTCCGCAACCAGATCAAAGCGGCCCGCGAAGCGGGATACCATCTGCCCGTGGAGCGCACCATCTTCATGACAGGAATGGCCCCCGACGAGTGGTGGGTGAACATGTCGCGCGTGAACGGAGTGGACTCTACCGACCCCGAGCAGTACACGCGGGGCGAGGAACTCTGCATCAAGCAGAACGAAGAAATCGCCCGCTACCTGAAGGCCTACATCCCCGGCTTCGAGAATGCCTACGTGGACCGAGTGGCACCCTTTATGGGCATACGTGAGAGCCGCCGCATCGTAGGTGAATACATACTGACCGAGCAGGACATCTTCGACTGCGCCCGCTTCCCCGACGCCATAGGAGTGGCAGCGTACCCCGTTGACCTCCATCATCCGGTGGGAGGCGACTGCACCCTTATGTGGTGCCCCGACTGCTACGACATCCCCTACCGCAGCCTGGTGCCGCAGAAAGTGGACGGCCTGCTGTGCGCCGGCCGCTGCATCTCCGCCACTCACCTGGCGCTGGCCTCCGTGCGCGTAATGGGGCCCGCGATGTGCCTGGGAGAGGCCGCAGGAAAAGCCGCGGCGCTGTCAATTGCTGCTGGAGTGGAGCCCCGTGCTCTGGACGTGAAAGCCCTTCAGGCCGCCCTGCGCGAGGAAGGTGTGTATTTCAGGGAGTAATTATAGCCACTCTGCCAACGCGAGGCGCAATTTCTTGAGCGCCTGAGACATACGGTATTCTATAGTCTTTACGGAGACACCCTCCTCTGCGGCCGCTTCGGAGTATTTGAGTCCTCGCAGGCGGGTATCTTCGAAGGCGCGCCTCTGCTCCTCGCTCAGCTCGCCCAGGGCCTTCCCGAGCAATGTGCTCAGCTCCTTTGCAGAGGCATAGCCGATGCCGTCTGTCGCCTCCATTACGGAAAGCCGCACTGCGGAATAGTAGCGTTCGCGTGTCTGCTTCCTGTCGAGTATGTTGAGACAGCGGTTGCGTACTGCGCCTTGCAGGTAAGACGAAACTGAAGATGTGATGCTGGTGGCAGCGGCCCGCTTCCACAGTGCGAGCATCACGTCCTGCACTACGTTCTCCGCTTCTTCCCTTGGAACGAAACGGTCTGCATAAGCAACCAGCTGGGGGTACCAGCGGCGAAAGAGAGTGTCAAACGCCTCCCTGTCGCCCTTGCGTATCAGCTCGAATAGTTGCCTGTCTGTATCCATTATTCGTCTTAGTGTCCACGCAAATATAAAAACTTTTCCCGAATTTAGGGTAATGACTTATTTGTTTGTCTATATTATGTATGATATCAGAAAACAATATAGAAAGCCTGCTGCCGGATTATTTCAGCGGCCGGCTTACTGAAGAGGAAGGGAAACTGGTAGACGCGTGGATTTGCGAGAGTGCGGAACACCGCAAGATAGCGGAAGATTATTGCCGGCTGGAGCACGTCCTGTCCAGTGTTGAGGCACCGGACAATGTTAATACCGAGTTCGCCCTCAAGGCAGTCCACTCCCGGATGCGCCGGAATTCCGTATCGAGCTTTACTCTTCATTTTCAGAGAATTGCAGCTATTGCAACCATACCTCTCCTGGTCTCTGTAATATGGCTGGGCACCAAGTATTACGGAAGCGGTTCCGACAGGCAAATCAGCATCAGTTCTGTCCCCGGACTCACAGCAAATACAGTCCTTCCAGACGGCAGTACCGTGTGGCTCAATTCCAACTCCACCCTCAGCTATCCCGTGCGCTTTGGCAAGGTTCGCGAAGTCACACTTGAGGGCCAGGCTTATTTTAAAGTAGAAAAACAGCAAGGCCGCAGTTTTATTGTGCATGCAAAAGGCTCTGCTGTAGAGGTTTTGGGCACTGAGTTCGACGTAGAGGCATATCCTACAGATGATTTGGTACGTACAACTCTGCTTCACGGTTCCGTGCGCTTTGCTGTTCCGTCCGACGGGCCGTCGCCTTTTACCTATCTTCTCAAGCCAGGAGAACGTTATACTTGGGACCGTGCTGCCGGAAAAGTGCTGCGCAGTACTGTGAATCCTTCTACTGCCGCAGCATGGAAAGACGGCCGAATAGTATTGGACAATACCAGTCTGGAGGAAGCTCTCCGTCAGATTGGCAACCGCTTCAATGTGGAATTCCTGATACGAAACCAGAACCTGCTTTCCCATAGCTATACCGGTACTTTTACCGCCCAACGCTTGGAGGTGGTGCTGGAGCATTTCAAGCGTACCACCAACATTCATTTTGACTATCAGTTACAAGGGACCGAGACGGAAAAAGTCTCCGGCAGACAGAAAATACTAGTTTATTAACAATATGAGAGAAACTAACCACTTGCTGAAACGATTGTGCCTCGTTCTGTGTGGTATGCTGTTTTTTGCATATGCACACGCTCAGACGAGGACAATCTCTATCCAGGCAGACCGGCAACCGGTTTCTGCCGTCATGAAGACGATAGAGCAACAGAGCGGCTATTCCTTCTTCTACAACGATGCGGCTTTCGACAAGAACCGCACAGTCAGCATCTCTGCCAAAGATAAAGATGTGCTGGAAGTAGTTGCAGAGTTGTTCCGCGGAACGGATGTCCAGGCCTCTGTCATAGACAACAACATTGTGCTGAGCAATGTGCCTAAGGCGAGTTCCCGCCCGCAGGCACCGGACGGAGCCGTTCGCGGCAAAGTAATCGACTCCGAAGGTCTTCCGCTGCCCGGCGCATCTGTATTTGTGGAAGGCACTTCGGTAGGAACCGTTACCGACAATGCCGGCAACTTCGAGATTTCGGCCCGCGAAGGCAATACTCTGGTCGTTTCGTTCCTTGGCTTCAGCGACGCCCGCCAGAGGGTCGGCAAGGCTGCCTCCGGCTACGTTGTCGAGCTTGAGACCGATACCGAGTTCCTTGATGACGTGGTAGTCGTGGGTTACGGCACCCAGAAAAAGGTAAACCTTACCGGGGCTGTAGGAGCCATTTCCTCCGAGGTTCTGGAAAACAAGCCTATTACCCAGGCTTCTACGGCGCTTCAGGGCAGCATTCCGGGAGTTACGGTAACCACCAGCGGAGGCGGTCCCGGCGCCGACACCGGTAACATACGCATCCGCGGTATCGGCACCTTCGGCGGAAGCAGCGCAGCTCCGCTCGTGCTCATCGACGGCATCGAGGGCAGCATCAACTCCGTGGACGCCACCCAGATAGACAAGATTTCCGTGCTCAAGGACGCGGCCTCCTCCGCAATCTACGGCTCCCGTGCCGCCAACGGAGTCATCCTCATCACCACCAAACGTGCAGACAAAGGCAAGTCTACCATCAGCTACCGCGGCTACGTGGGCTGGCAGACTCCGACCACCACTCCGGATACCGTGGGGCCGATAAATTATATGATTCTGAATAGGGAGGCCACCGAGAACGACGGCAACGTATCCATCTACACCGACGACTACATTGCCAACTACCTCAAGAACAACTGGCTCGACCCCGACAACTATCCTATTGTAAACTGGAAGCAGCACGTGCTCAACGGCAACGGTCTCATGCATCAGCACAACCTCACGCTGAGCGCCTCTGCCGGCAAGATCCGCACGCTCACCTCGCTGGGCTACCTGGACCAGAACGGTATAGTGAAGAGCGCCGACTTCAAACGCTACAACTTCCGCAACAACATGAACATTGAGATAAACGACAAGGTGGGCTTCCGCTTCGACATGTCGGGCAGCTTCGGCAGGCGCAACTACAGCCCCTACCAGAGCGGCTTCTTCAATTTCATGAACGCCCGCGACCCTCTCTTCCTCGCACAGTGGTCCAACGGTACCTACGCCCCCTTCACCGGCGGTACCGTGAACTCCCTGCCCATGATGGACGAGGGTGTGGGCGGCAACGTGCAGGCCGACTCCTACCGGCTCAGCGGCGCCATGGCGCTCACCTACAAGCCCTGGGAATGGTTGACCCTGGAAGGCACCGTGGCCCCGCGCCTGACCTCCAGCCACACCATGAACTTCGTCGACCTGGTGACTTACTATTCCGACCCGTACGGCACCGTGTCGCCCATCAAGAACAGGGAATACAACTCCCTGACCGACAGCTACAGCAACACAGTGTACAACAACTTCCTGTTTACCGCGAAATACCATAAGCTGTTCGCCCGGTCGCACGAGCTCACCTTGCTCGCCGGCGCTTCGTACGAAGACATGGACAACCGCACCTTGAGCGCATACAGGCGCGATTTCGCATACCCGCAGTATCGCACCATCAACGCCGGAGCAGACAATGAATTCAAGGAGAACGGCGGCGCCGAGTACCAGTGGGCGCTGGTTTCCTTCTTCGGCCGCGTAAACTACAACTACAAAGAGCGCTACCTGTTCGAGGCCAACGTACGCTACGACGGTTCTTCCCGCTTTGCTGCAGGCAGGCGCTGGGGACTCTTCCCTTCGTTCTCTGCCGCATGGCGCCTCACGGAGGAGCCCTGGATGCAGAGCGTCAAGAAGACCCTCAACGAGTTCAAGATCCGCGCTTCCTACGGCCAGCTGGGCAACCAGAATATCGGCTCCGACTATTATCCTACCATCCAGACACTTACCATCTCCAGCATCTCCGCCGCGGGCATTATCTACCCCATCGTTGGCCTGAACAACCTCGCCAACACGGAGATTACCTGGGAGACCTCGGAAATGTATGACGTAGGTATAGACGCAACCCTCCTGGACAAGTTCAACCTCACCGCCGACTGGTACTACAAGACCACCTACGGCATCCTGATGCAGCTCGACATACCCACCACCATAGGCCTTACCGCTCCCTACCAGAACGCGGGTACGGTGCTTAACGTGGGCTGGGAACTGGGCGCCGGCTACCACGACCGCAAAGGCGACTGGAGCTGGGGCGTGGACGCCAACTTGAGCGATGTTGTGAACAAGATTATCGATATGAAAGGTACGGCTTCCGGCAACCTGCTGCGCAACGAGGAAGGCTATGCCATCAACTCCATTTACGGACTCAAGTGCATAGGCATGGCCCGCAGCCAGGAGCAGGCAGACGAGGTGAACGCCACCTGCCCCCAATACGGAATGGAAACCAAGCCAGGCGACCTTATATATGAAGATATCGCCGGCGACGTTGACGAAAACGGCAATCCCGTTCCCGACGGAAAGATAGACGACAAGGACCGCCAGATCATCGGCAGCACTATCCCGCGCTACACCTTCGGTGCTACGCTCAGCATAGGCAGGAAGGGCTTCAACCTCAGCGCCCAGTTCCAGGGTGTGGGCAAGCTCAACGCCTACCTCAACGGTTATTACACCCAGCCTTGCGTGCAGGGAGGTACTTTCCGCACAGAGCACCTCGACCGCTGGACTCCTGAGACTCCCGACGGGCGTTTCCCGCGCCTGAGCTACGCTAGCGAGCTAAGCAAAAAGCACTCCAGCTTCTGGATGGCAGACGCTTCTTACTGCCGGCTTAAGAACTTGCAGCTCAGCTACACCTTCCCCAAGAAAATGCTGAAGAAGGCGAAAATAAGCAATCTCACTCTTTTCGCCAACGCAACCAACCTCTTCACCCTCACCAAATACTGGCAGGGTTACGATCCGGAGAACATGTTTACCACCAGCGGCGACGGCGTACAGGCCGGAGCCACGGCAACCAACTACCCTCTGGTTTCTACCTATACCTTCGGAGTTGACATCAAATTCTGACGACAATGAAAAGAATCATATTACCACTTATAGCATTGTTGCTCGCCTGCAGCTGCGAAAAGGCGCTTGAGCGTTATCCCCTCAACGGCCCTTCTACGGGAACTTTCCCTGCCAGCGAAGAAGAGGCCCTTGCAGGAGTACTTGTGAGCTACAAGAACCTGTCCAACTCCAAGCAACAGTATTCTTCCTGGCCCTGGCGCTTCGTGGACAACCTTACCGACATAGGCACTACCCGTATAGGCCTCAGCAACTGGAACCTCTTCGTCACGTCCACCCTCACCCAGACTACCAGCGCTGCGACCGCACTGTACAGCCGTATATACCGCACTGCAGGGCGTATCCATCTGGTACTCGACAATCTGGACAACATTAAAGACAAGATGTCGGAACAGACATATCTCCAGTTCAAGGCGGAACTGCTGTGTCTGCGCGCATATATCTACGACATGGGCTGCCAGTACTACGGCGACATCCCCTTCATCGACCACTGCCTGTCTTTGGACGACTATGCCTACCCTCGCATGCCCAAGGAGCAAGTGATAGACCGTATCCTGGAGGATATGGACGATGCTCTTCTGGAGGCGCTGCCGGTGCGATGGGAAAAGGCCACATGGGGCACCTGCCGTCTGGGCAGAGCTGCCGCCTACACTCTGAAGGCACGAATCTGTCTCAACTGGGGCCGCTTTGCAGATGCCGCAAAGTATTCTCGTAAGGCAATGGAACTTTCCGAGGGAGTGTACAAACTGGAGACCCTGGATTGCACCTATTACCCAAATGCCGCGACCGAAGGTGAGCCGTCCGCTTCCAATCTTCACGGCTTCAAAGGAGAGACGAGCGACGAGTGGATGTGGGCCATACAGTTCGACCGCCTGGCCGCTTCCAACGTGCATTCCATGATTTACACCTACTCTTCCCGCGTAGCCAACGGAGCTGCCGGCTGCGGTCCGTCCCAGGCTCTCATGGACACCTTCCAGTGCACGGACGGCCTCTCTATTATCGAGTCGCCCCTTTATAACTGGCAAGACCCTTGGAATCACCGCGATCCTCGTCTTGACCTCTATTGCCTGAGGTCCGACACCCGCATCAACAATGTCCAGTACTCTACCAGCCCCTCCGACAAGCAGGTACGTGACTACAATATCGATGCGATGGTCAACAACAACGATGTCAACGGCAATAAGAGCGAGTACGGTCCCAACGGCACAAAGGGCCCGGGCGGCTACCTGTGGCGCAAATATGCAGACAAGACGTACTACGGCGAGACCCTGACCGCAAGCTATGAGGATGAGCTGGACGTCTGCATCATGCGTTATGCCGAGCTTTTGCTCATCGATGCCGAAGCCAATATCGAAATGGACGGCGGCGACCTCAAGCGCGCGCAGAACGACATCAACCAGGTGCGCTCCCGCGTGAAAATGCCAAAAATCACCACCATGGACCGTGCCGGGCTGCGCAGCGCCCTGCGCTATGAGCGTACCGTGGAGCTCTGCGCAGAAGGATTTCGCTGGTTCGATATCCGCCGCTGGAAGACTGCGAACGGCATTACCCTGGCAGAAAAGGTCATGAACGGTCCTCAGTACGCTCCGGCGTTCAACGGAGCGCGTCCCAACGCCAAGCCTACCATAGATGAGAGCTGGACGGTATCTTATAATACCTCAGACACCTGGGACGGCAAGGCGTTCAATCTCCGCGTGCTTCTGAACATGTATTACCAGACCGGAAAAGACGAGCTGTGGCCGTTGCCCGATGCAGAAATCCGCACCAATACTGCAATCGGACAGGAAAACCAGAACCCCGGATATTAATGGAGACTACGTTATGAAACGAATACTGACAACATTATCCGCAGCCACTGTACTGCTAGCCGGCTGCAAAGACTATAGCTACGAGACCTGGACTCCAGACACCAGCCTTCATACTGCCGGCGACGTGAGCCTGATGGTGACTTTCGAGAATCTCCAGACCAAAGTGTTCATGGACGATCGCGGCCACGGCACTTGGGAGCGCGGCGACCAGATTGCTGTTGCGTGCTCCGACGGCAGCTTTGAGATATTCAACCTGGACGGCACCGGAGATACAAAGAGGGCCGTTTTCAGCGGCAGCCTTCCCGCCGGGAAGCAGCTGGGCGGCGTTGTGGTTTATCCCCCTTCTGCAGCAAAGTCCATTAGCGGAGACAATCTTACCTTGACCCTTTCCGAGGTTCAACAGGCCAGCGTTTCCTCCGCTTACCCAGGCGTGCTTGTAGGTAAAGTGGGAAGCGACTGGCAGGTTGACCTTAAGCAAGTGCTCGGCTTTATTAACGTGCGCTTTGACAACTTCCCCGTCGAGGCCTCCAGCATCCTCCTGGATGCAGGCGCGGCTTTGAGCGGTACCTTCACTGCCAACGTAGATGACCTGCTCGCTGCCGGGCTCAAACCATCAGACGCGCAGACTGTCCAGGGCCTGTCTCTTGCAGTTAAAAATGCCTCAAAAAGCATTTATGCCATGGTACCCGTGCCGGTTGCCGATTACAGCACCATCCAGGCTATCTTCCTCGACAACAAAGGCAAAGAGGTTATCTCCCAGCCACTTAGCGACTATAGTGTGGGCATTTCCCGCGCTGAGCTGCACGACATGACCGTTACCTGCGCCGAGGCTCCCGCGCCTCCGTGCCGCATCAACCTCGGCGGCGAGCGCATTACCATGGATGCCGTGGCAGAGGGCATATTCGAGGGCGAATTCGAAGTGCCTGCAACCACCAGTTTCACCATAGAACTTGACGGAGCACCATTTGGCTTTGCAACCAGTTCCGGCGCTGGCGGATTGGGCACCATAAGTGCAGACAACAGCGCCCTGCCCGTCACCAAGGTCCGCGCCTCCAAGAGCAAGCGTACATACTATGTGAAGCGCGCCCAGGGCACGATGGCCTCTACCGACCTGGCAGACAACCCCTTTACAGTTGACCTCGAAAGCCCCGGCAAGATGCACGTACTGGTGGACGCCACCGACCCGGGTGCGCCCAAGTACAAGATTAACGTGGTGCAGACTCCCGACGCCTCCGTCATTTTCCATGAGGACTTCGACCTTTGCGTGTTCGGCGGCGACTATCTTGCCCCGGCCGACGGAAAAGGCTGTAAGGCAGATTCTTACGACGGCTACATGCCGGCCACCGGAACCGTGACACAGAACAACGGCAGCTTCCCATTCGACTACCCGAACGATGTTACTTCAGCCGCCGAGGCAAAGCCTGAGTACATGCAGGCATACGGGCTGCAGGATTGGGAATTCGCTTATGCGGCCGAGCGTCCGGGAGGCATGCAGCTTTGCGCCGGAGCCATTGCCGGCTACATGCTTACTCCTGCGTTTGCCACCGTACAGGGCAGCACCGACGCGGTGATAGAGATAGAGATGGCCCGCTTCTCCACCTCTTCTACAGACCCTGTGTACATCAAGTTGCAGGGCGGCGGCAGCTTCAGCTCCGGCACCATTACCCGCGACGCTTACACGGCGGCAAGCCAGGCAGGAGCCAGCTACCCCGAGGTTACCGGCGAGCTGAGCGCTTATGAGGACGGGGGCGCTACTGCAGTACTTGCAGACAACGACTTCTTCCCCCACTCCATCAACAACGCCGACATAGACAAGCCGGTCACTCATGTACGTCTGGAGGCAAGCGGCATCACCTCTGCCACCAAGCTCATGATAGACTGCCCCAAGGGGGCCAAAAACGCCCCGCGTATCTTCGTATTCGACATTAAAGTGACCAGGAAATGAGCCTGCTGCTGAGTCTGCTTACAGCGGCTGCTATAGTCGTAGGATCCCCCCTGCCTGCCTGGCAGGAGGGGTACCTGGACATTCATGCCATCAACTCCGGCAGGGGGGAGTGCACTTTCTTCATCCTGCCCGACGGCACTACGCTGCTTGTAGATGCGGGAGAGTCGTACGGACGGCCAAACCATAAATACGCTGTCGTACCTCCGCGCCCAGACGCCCAGACGCCGGCTTATATGGTGTATGCCAAGTACTTACGCCGTTTTCTCCCGGCCCGTTCCAAGGGAACGCTGGACTATGTGCTTATAACCCACTATCATTCAGACCATTTTGGCACGGAGATAGAGAGCGTGCGCAAGCATCCTGCCGGGGGATATGCACTCACCGGCATATCCGCCCTCTACGAAGAAGTGCCGGCCAGCAAGCTGATAGACCGTTCGTATCCCGAATACGAGAGCGTCTGGCTGCCGTCCAGCTCAAAGGCCACTTTCTATCAGGAATTCGTGCGCTATGCCGTAGAACAGCGCGGCCTGCTGGCGGAGTCTTTCCGCGTGGGCGACGCAGGGCAGATACGCCTCCTGCACCGTCCGCACAGGTACCGCAACTTCCGCATATTAAATTATGCCGGAAGCGGATTTGTGTGGGACGGAGGACAGGTGGTGGACGCTTACGCCTCTCCGGAAGACCGCAAAGAGAACGGCATGTCATGCTGTTTCCTGCTGAGTTATGGAGACTTTGACTACTATACCGGAGGTGATGCCGGCGGCAACGGTCCTGTTGCGCTTCCCGTGGCCAGAGCTGTCGGGCGCCCCATAGAGGCAATGAAGGCGGACCATCATTTCTCCTACCACTGCATGAAAGATGAGACCATGCGCATTTACCGGCCCACGGTGGTGGTGACGCAGGGGTTCACAGTGCGGGACATACAACCAGATTATACCGTGGTGGACCGCCTGCTACGCAGCGACGAAGTGTACCCGGGCCCCAAATATTACTATTTTACCAACATGGGAGAAAGCCAGCTGCGGGAGCACCGGGATGTGTATTCACGGGCGGCCGGTGTAAACGGTCACGTGGTGATACGTGTGATGCCGGGCGGGCATGAGTATTACGTAATCATGCTTGACGATACAGACTTTGAATATCGAGTTAAATCAATAGACGGACCTTTCAAATGCAAGTAAAACACTATCTGACAATTATGTCTGCCTTGCTCTGCCTGGCCTTATCATGTAACGAGAAGCCGGATGACGGAGGCAAGGGGAGTAAAGACACCGCCAACGCCCCGGACGAGGCTGCGGTGGGTGAAGTATTGCCGCCCTGGGCTGAGGGATGGCTGGACATTCACGCAATCAGTACAGGTCGCGGCGAGTGCACTTTCTTCATCATGCCGGACGGCACTTCAATGGTTATAGACGCCGGTGAGGTCGTTACATCCACTACCTCGCCTGTTTCCGTCACCCAGAGGCCGAATTCTGATACGCGTGCCTATTTTACGCAGGCAAAATACATGAAGCATTTCCTGGAGGCTACAGGGCACGATTACCTGGATTACGCGGTGATGAGTCACTTCCACATAGACCATTTCGGCACTCCCAAGGGCAAGGGCTTCATCGTGAGCAGCGAGGGCTACACCCAGACGGGAATGATGGCAATCTACACGACGCTTCCTTACAAAAAGTTGTTGGACCGCGCCTGGAGCGCAGATGATTCTGAATACGATTTCATAGACAAGAGCGCATCTAATTACAGCACAGGAACCGTAGGGGATTATACCGAGTTTGTGAAATATGCAACCACCAAGAAGGGCCTTGTGATGGAACGCTTCAGTGCCGGCACCGACGAGCAGCTCACGCTCCAATACAATAAGGTAAAGTATCCGACGTTCAAGATCTTCAACTGGGCGGTAAATGGCGAATACTGGAACGGCACTACCATGATAGACGCCTATGGCAGTGCTATACCGGCAGAAAACGGTACTTCCTGCATTTCCCTTATCAGCTACGGCAAGTTTGATTATTACACTGCCGGCGATGCTGGAGGCAACACCAAAATGGCCAACCCTGTTGCAAAGGCAATTGGAAGGCCCATAGAGGCCATGAAAGCCGACCATCACATGTCTGTAAACTGCATGACTCCCACCCAGATGGGCATACTCAAGCCCAAGGTGATAGTGACGCAGAGCTTTGCCCGCCGCACAGACCAGCCCATGCTGGAAACGGTAGAAGCATTGCTCAACGGCACATACTACAATACAGGAGTATCACTCTATTTTACCAATATAGACCCGGTTATTTCTACCCCGAATGCTAACCTCTACGACAAGACCCATTACAACGGCCACGTGGTAATACGCGTTGCTCCCGGAGGAGACAGGTTCTGGGTCTTCCAGCTAGACGACACCAACAACCTGTACAAGGTCAAGAGTGTGGAGGGACCCTTTGAATGCGAATAACAACACACACAATAATACTATTAACAAGATGAACGGAAAGAACTATCGTGCACCTCAGCTGTGCGTCGTACAGGACGCCTCTACAGACGTTCTCTGTACGTCCAACGTCGACGACATGAATCCCGTCGACGGCGAGTGGGATTCCGACCTAGTATGGTAATGCTATGAAAAGAATCCTGTTTGCAATTATCTGCGTAGCGGTGGCAGCCACCGCTTGCAACAAAGAAGCTGTTGAGCTTTCTGTACAGAAAGCCGACACTCTCAGTGTTTTTGCTTCCCTGCCGCAGACCAAAGTGGCGGTAGATAACGGTAAGGTCACTTGGACCGCAGGTGACGCTATTGCCGTCTACAACACCGATGGCGCCAAGTTCACCCTTACCCTGAGCGAGGGTGCGGGCACCAATTACGGCAAGTTCTCCGGAGATTTTACCGGCACGCTCGCAACCGACGTTGCCGTGTATCCCGCGGCGTGGGCCGGTGAGGTCAAGGGTACCGTGGTCATTCCCAAGTACGTGGAACGTACCGACGCCGTGACCCCCGTCATGGCTTCTGCGCTCAGCGTAGACGGCGCCAATGTAGAAGCAACCCAGTTCCATCACGTAATGGCTATCGTTGAGTTCACTCTCTCCGATATTCCCGCGTATGCCTGCGCGGTGAAGGTTTTCTCCAAGACCGGAGCCCAACTCAACGGAACCTATACTGTCAATGAAAGTCTTAACGGCGTGGAATGCGAAGTTGGCAACTCAGAGACCGGCACCAACGACCGTGTGCTGTACTTCCCCTACAAGACCGGATACGGCGCCGAGTCTGCGGTGAAGTTCTACGTCCCCGTGGCTCCCTTCGACTATACCGACCTGGCGCTCCGCGTACTCGACGGTGACGAAGACATCATAGAGGGTACCGCGCTCAAATGCAAGCCCGCCTCCATCAAGGCCGGCGATTATGTTGCAATGCCCGCGTTCAGTGTGCGCAAGCAGGTAGGTACCGCCCGCGACAAATTCATCAAGGTGGAAGGCGTCAAGTGGGCCAAGGGCAACCTGCGCGTGAAGCAGGAAGAAAGCTACCAGGACGGCTGGCAGCCCGGATTCAACATCTTTGAGCACCAGTGGCAGACTGCGTACGGCGAGCGTGACGGCATTACAGTTACGGAAGTGCTTACTACAGATGTAGCACGCGATTCAAAGTTATTCGACCTCTTCAACTGGGGCGGACTCGGCCGCAGCTGCCAGTTCAACAACTCCGGCTTCATAACTCCCACTACTGCCAAGTTCGATATCTCCGGGCGTGTATTCTCTGCCCGCGAAGGAGACAAGGAGACTCTTGACGCCGCCGAACTTGAGGGCGAAGCCAGATTCCAGTTCTGGGATGTGTTCAGCGGATATAACGGCGGTGAAGCAGATCCTGCTACCGGCTCCGGCAACCCTCCCATCTACGGAGATGTGGCTTTCTGGGCCAGCAAGGGACAGTATCGTATGCCTACTTCTTCAGAGGCTGTGAAACTTCGTACCAATAATTCTGCCGCTACCGGGCAGGCCGGATGGTATACAACTCCGGGCGGAGACATGATTTACGGAGCCCTGCTCACATCTACGCCCAGCTGGGCCGAGCCGTCTATGAATACTACTGCAGTAGAATTTACCGACTCCGACCTGGAGAGCGGACTTTTCCTGCCCAAAACGGGCCGCAGGGCTTCTTCAGAAACTCACTCAAAGATCCGCTATTTCAACAACCAGTGCGCTTACTGGTCTTCCACCTTTGGCTCTTTGGCCTCCGGATATGAGACTTGCGCAACCATCGTTGGCTGGAAAAAGGATTTCAGCGGCGGCATCTACGGCTACACCACAGCCTGGAACGGCAATAACATCGGCGACGTAAAGGCCGGCAACCCCATCCGTCCCGTATATATTGGAGAATAAAAACATAACTATATGAATATCAAAGACTTATATACCCCCCCCCAAGCGACGGTGATTACCATTACCGTTCCTTCCGTCATCTGTACGTCTAATGTAGAGCCCCGCGAAGTGTATCCGGGAAGCTGGTCTTAACGATTAAATGAGCACGATTATGAAAAAGATTCTGATTACACTTGTTTCTTCGCTTCTTGTACTGGCTTCCTGCACCGAGAAGCCCGAGATTACCCTTGAGCCCGCCACCCTCCCCCGCACCATTACCCTCACCGCCTCCCTGCCCCAAACCAAGGTGGCAGTGAATACGGATGAAGGAGCCGATAAAGGTAAAGTTACATGGTCGGCAGGGGACGCTATAGCGGTGTACAATACTGAAGGGGCAAAGTATCCCTTGACGATTGTAAGTGGCGTAGGAGAGGATAACGCTACTTTCTCCGGCGATTTTACCGGCACATTAAGCGGCTTTGCCATTTATCCCGCTGATTATGCTGCTTCTGCTACTTCTATTCAGATATTAGATAAGCAGGAGTGGGCTTCCGGTAAGGTTCCTGCAATTATGGCGGCTAAAATAGAAGGTGAAAATATCGGAGTGAGTACGGGGACTGCAACGTCAACAGCAACCCTGTACTTTAAGGCTTTGATGCCTGTATTCGAGTTTACTCTGGAGAATGTGCCTGCGTATGCAAGGGCAATCAAACTGTCGTCTGCAAGCGGCGCAGCTCTTCAAGGCACACACTCAATACAGGAAAACTGCACACTGGCTGCTATCAGTTCGGGGTCCTCGACCTCCCTCACCATCGGCTTCCCCTATAAACAGGCTTGTGGGTTGTCAGGGCATGACAGTTCGATTACTTTCTATGTTCCTATGCCTTCTTATGCCTACACCGACCTTACCCTCGATGTGCTCGACGGCGATGAAGATTCCATTCTTGCTTCCCCTCAGACAATTCCCTCTGCAACAGGAGCCTATTTCGCTAATGGCGCTAACGCCTATGTACGTATTCCTACCCCACTTAGTATCAGCACTAAGGTTGACTCTGAAAGGGATAATTATATCAAAGTTGCAGGCATTAAATGGGCAAAAGGCAATTTAAGTTTTAATGAGACGACAGGAACGACAGGCGCAGGTTTTCAGATGTATTGGAGTCTGTATGATGAGCAGTGGAAGTACTATAATTATGATGCTCCTATTTATAATGGTGGAACCGCATACAATGGGACGGCTAAAGATACCAGATACGATAATACTGCAAACATTTTTGAACATTTTAATTGGGGCGGACTAGGAAAAAACTCACGATTAAAGGATAGTGGTAATTATTTAACAGCTACTACTGCTAATTTTTCCATTGTTAAGAAGATTTTTTCCGATGCTACCATGTCTTCTGAAGCTGGAGAAGAAGAGCGTTTTTCTAATCCGGGATGGACAGAGGATATTACCCTTATGGGAGATTTGGCTTATTGGGCTAGTAAAGGCAAATACCGTTTACCATCATCATCGGAAATAACCGAATTATATGTAAACGATGGTAATAAGAATGGCAAAAAAGTCAAAGTTCAATTTGGTCATATTATTAAAAATGGCTATAATATATGGGGCGTTTTATACACCACTATTCCAACATGGGATAGTACAGCGGATAAGATAAGTACAGATGATATAGAATTAACAGATGCAGATTTAGCAAGTGGAGTTTTTTTACCAAAATGCGGTCGAAGAGCTAATACATCGCAAACTGTTATTCAGCAACGAGTTCAAGGCACTTATTGGACCGGGAATTATGGTGCGTTAACGAATAATGGGACTGATTATTCGAATTGCCCAAGAATTCTTCATATAAATGGAACAGTCATTGCGTATGGTTTTACTTTAGGCGCAACCGCATATACGAATAATGCTGGTTATGCCATCCGCCCCGTATATATACCTGAAGCAGAACGTTAAACCACCCTCTTTATGCAACACCCCGCAACCATACTGTTGATTTCCATAGCTTCCCTTGCACTGGCAGCGTGCAGCACCGAGCCGGTGCAAGAGCAAGTACAGGCAGAAGAACAGGCGCGTACGCTGGAACTCACGGCGTACGTGCCCGCCCCTGCGTCCAAGGTCTCCGTAGCCCCAAGCGGCAAGGTTACCTGGAGCAGCGGCGACGAGATTGCAGTGTACAATACCTCCGGAAAGAAGTTCCGCGCCACCCTAAGCAGCGGCGCCGGCACCTCCGAGGGGCATTTCACCTGCACCTTCACAGGAGATCCCGGTACGGTTGCGGTCTATCCCTACAGTCTTGCAGGTGAAGAACCGGGCACGGTGACCTTGCCCTGGATGAGCGAGCGCAGCGACGATACTCCCGCCCTCATGGCCTCTGAATTCAGCGTCTCCGGCACATCCGTAGAGCCCCTGATGTTCAAGCACATAGCTCCTGTCATAGACTTCACCCTGCACGACATCCCCGCCTACGCACGCGCCCTGGTACTGCGGGCCGGCGGAGGGCGTATCTGCGGCGACTTTTCATTCAACACATCTACCCTCGGTCCCGTGCAGACGGAGAACGTGGAATCTTCCAGGATAATCACCTTTCCCTGCGGGGAGGGTTACGGCACTGACTTGCATTTCCGCCTCGCCCTTCCCGCCGGGGATTATTCCAAGCTGTCGATTGGCCTTATAGACGGCGACGAGTCCCCCATCGAGGGGCTCGAGGCCCTGAGCATCAGCTCAGACTGCCTGCAGTTGTCTGCAAAGGATTATCTGGTAATGCCGGCAGTTGACGTACGAAGCAAATGCGCCCGCCGTGCAGACCTGCGCAAGGTAGAGGGCATCTACTGGGCGGCCGGCAACCTGATTGCAGAGGCCGGGGGCAAGACCTCAGACGGCTTCCAGACCGGCTGGCGCATTGCCGACGAGCAGTACGAGTACCTTGGCTGCTTAACAGTAGGCACCAGCACCACTGCAACTTACACCCAGACCGCCGCCTCGTTCGACCGCTTCAACTGGGGCGGGCTGGCCGGTGATGCCTGGCTGCCGGACGCGGGCTATATGCTGCCTACGACCGCCAAGTACAGCATCTCCGGCCGCATCTTCTCCGTCTCAGAGGGCGACTCAGAGGCATTGGATGCGGCGCAGGTGAGCGGTGACGCCCGTTTTGCCGCGCCTGTCGGCGGCTCCCTCGCCACCGGCTCCACACTCCACGGAGACGTGGCTTTCTGGGCCAGCAGGGGGCAGTACCGTATGCCGGAGGCGGCGGAGATCGTAACCCTGCGGGCCGGCGAGACCACAACGGCGGCCAGCGGAAAGGCCGGCTACGTATCCGTGGGCGGCAACCGCATCTACGGCATACTGCTCACCAGCACCCCTTCCTGGGAAGAATCTACGCTCAATACTACGGCTGCGGCGCTTACGGCCGCAGACCTCGAGAGCGGACTGTTCCTGCCCAAGGCGGGCCGCGGCCGCTTTGTAGACGGTACCGCCACCATCAACTATGTAAACGGCCAGGGCTATTACCGCAGCGGCACTTTCTCCGGCCTTAACCTTACAGACTACCCCAACTGCGACCATTCAACCACGATACTGGGCTTCCGTGCCGGAAACAAATGCGACTACGGTTACAGCATACACCTCAACTCGGACGTCTCCTGGGGCGTGGGGCATGTACAGAAGTGCCTGCCTGTACGCCCCGTGCTTGCGAGCGCGGGCAGCGCGCCTGTCCCCGACCCCCTGCCTCAGCCGTCTGCAACATCGCTGCCGGCCTGGAGCGAGGGCTACCTGGACATACACTCCATCAACTCCGGTCGCGGCGAGTGTACGCTCGTCATAATGCCCGACGGCACTTCTATGATGATTGATGCCGGCGAGTATTACACCACTTCCGAAACTGCCGTGGAGCAGAAGCCGTCGGCCGCTGTGCGCCCGTTCAAGGTCTATACTGCATACGCAAAATACTTCCTGTCTGCTACCGGACACGACTTTTTGGACTACTTCCTGCTCACGCACTACCACATAGACCATATGGGGCAGGTGCGCGGCAGTTACGGCACTTCCGGCAACGGCTACACCCGCAGCGGCGTGATGGCCGTGTACGACGACCTTCCAATACTCAAGCTGGTAGACCGATGCGGGCCGGACAACACTCCTGGAACCTCAGATTACAGCGAAGCCGTGTACGAGGAGTTCCGCAAGTTTGCGGAATACCGCCGCAGCCACGACGGGATGGCGTGGTACCAGATCAACCTCAACGCCTCCGGCAACTATGCCAAGCAATTTGCGCCAAAGTACAACCCTTCCTGCGGCTGTACCGTGTACAACGTCAGCGGCAACGGCAAATACTGGAACGGCAGCGGCTTTACCAGCATGAGCGTGAGTGCAGAGAATGCTTGCTGCGCAAGCGTGCTGATTTCTTACGGAGACTTCGACTACCTGAATACCGGAGATGTGGGCACACAGTCCGGAATGCTGCAGGAGATTGCATCCGGTTTGGGTAAGGGTGTAGATGCTATGAAGGCCGGGCATCATATGTACTACAACACTTTCAACGATAGTTGGACAGCAGAGATTCTGCAGCCTCAGGTGACCATTGCGCAAATCTTCGATTCAGACAAGCCCGGTGACCCGTCCTTCGGGCTGTACCGCCAGTATGGAGACGTCTTCTGCACCAATTTGCATCCCGGCAGGCTGGACAACAGCGTGGAGCTCAAGGCCGGTACTCCGGTTTCCAACCTTGGCAGCAAGGTGCGCGACTATGGCGGCCACTTCGTCATCCGCGTATCTCCCGGCGGCACTCAGTTCTACGTGTACAAACTCCGCGACACCGACTTCTCCTACACCGTAGAAGCCACCTACGGGCCGTATACCTGCAATTAACCTTCCTTCTTGGATGCACATATGAGACGATTTATTACTTTTTTTGCATCCCTGTTGCTTTGTGCGGTGGTTCTTGCCGGCCAAAATCCGCCAGTCCTTGCTCCTGATGCTCTGCGCTTCGTTCCCAGGGGGCAGCAGGCACTGAGCGAGTGGGAGTTTTCGCAGGACGGATGCTCCTGGCAGAGCGTCAACGTGCCCCACTGCTGGAATGCCGCCGACGGGCACAGTGCCTCGTACCGGCGCGGCCAGGGCATTTACCGCACAGACATCAGTATACGCAATGCTGCAGCACGGTCGTACCTTATCTTCGAGGGTGCCGCCCAGGCCGCAAAAGTGTATGTAAATGACGCCTTAGCGTGTGAGCACAAGGGTGGCTACACAGCCTTCGCCGTGAATCTGAGCAACCGTGTGCATAAGGGCCGCAACCCGGTACAGGTCCTTTGCGACAATACAGAAGACCTTGAGCTTATACCGGTAAGCTCCGACTTCAACAAAAACGGCGGCCTGCATAACCCGGTATGGCTCTTCCAGCCTGCTGGCGTGCACTTCAGTCCCATGCACTACGGCCTGTACCGCATGCATGTAAGCCAGACTTCGGTCAGCGATACGCTTGCTTGCGCCCGCGTGCAGGCGTTCGTGGTGGGCCGGGCGCCCGTGACTCTAAGGGTCCGGGATGCTGCAGGACGCATTGTCCACCGGGACACCCGCACTGCGAATGGGGAATACGACGTCTCTTTCAGCCTGGCCTCGCCGCACTTGTGGCAGGGCCTGGACGATCCTTACCTGTACACGGTGGAGCTCTGTGTCGGCACTGACCGCGCCGTGGCTGAGATTGGCTTCCGCTGGTTTTCCGTCAGCCGCGACGGCGGATTTTTCCTCAACGGCCGGAGTTATCCTCTGCGGGGCGTCTGCATGCACCAGGACCTGGACGGCAAGGCCTCTGCACTCTCGTACGAGGATTACGATGCCGATTATGCCACCGTGCGCGAGCTGGGATGCAACTTCCTGCGACTCGCCCATTATCCGCACAACGACTACGCCTTCCGCCTCTGTGACCACCTCGGAATAGTGGTGCAGACGGAGATTCCCTGGGTGAACGTGTGCGGCAGGCGCGCTGCTGAGGCCTATTTCCAAAATATCCACAGCCAGATGCGAGAGATGATAACGAACCTCTACAACCATCCGTCCATTGTATTCTGGGGAATGTGGAACGAGCTTGACCGCTGGGGTAATAAAGAAGAGCTCCAGGGGCCGCTGGACGAGGCTCGCGTGGTATCCGAGACAGCCCGCCTGTACCGCTACGCCAAGTCGTTGGACGCGCAGCGGCTTGTGGGACTGACCGACGATTCCGTCTTTAAACGGGACGGTTACACGGGGCTCCGGGCCGACTTCTACTCCGAGAACCGCTACTACGGCTGGTACTACAACTACGGCGACTTCTCCGGCATCACGGGGGCGATGGAGAAGGTGCGAAGCATGATGGGCCCGGCCAATATTTCCGAGTACGGGGTAGGCGTGAACCCCTTCTGTCATACCTGGAACGAGGAAGATATTAGCCGCTATCCCGACGACGCCCGGCACGTTGAGGAGTACGGCAACCTGTTCCACGAGTCGCATGCCGCGCAGATAGCCCGAATGCCATGGCTCAATTTTACCTCGGTATGGGTGCTGTTCGACTTTCCCGTAGCCAGCCGCATGGAGGGCTACATGGACAGTTCCGACGGCATAACTTATACCGAGAACCCCGACCGCTTGTACATAAACGACAAGGGGCTCGTAACGCGCGACCGCAAGACCAGCAAAGACACTTTCTACTTGTATAAGGCATGGTGGAACCGCTCCGAAGAGACGGTCTATATTGCAGGCCGCAGGCTCCTCAAGCGCCCGGCCGGCCGCGAGTTTACGCTTACTGTGTATTCCAACGCCCCGTCGCTCCGGCTGCTACAGGACGGAGTTGCGGTAGGCGCGCTCAACTCAAGCGGCGAACCCACGGGAGTTGTATGGAAGTTCCACGGCCTCAGCATTCCGCAGGGCGGCTCCGAGTTCACCGTAGTGTCCCCCTCAGGCCGCAGCGACTCAGTCCGGTTTGAGGCTATAGTTTTTGCGCGAGGTCGAATTTAATGGCTCCTGCCTCGCGCATTGATTATGCCTCCCAGTGCTACCAGGCAGCGATTAGCTGTACAAGGCAGGCACTTTATATTTCGACCACGTACGTTATTACAAATCGCAGGCGCCTTTGTTTTTGTGATTGGAAACACTATATTTGCAAAAGTAGTGTAGTAATTACAAAAAACAGGAGGTACCATGAGAAGAAGTATTTTGTTCTTCGCGGCCGTGTCGTTAATTGTCCCGACGGCCCTTTTTTCGCAGGAATCACCACGCTGGCTCAGGCAGAGCGCTATCTCTCCGGACGGCAAGACAGTGGCGTTCAGCTATCAAGGAGACATATTCACTGTGAGCTCACAGGGCGGCGAGGCCAGGCAGATAACCAGTTCCGCTGCATACGAGGGCAATCCGCTATGGAGCAAGGACGGAAGCAAGCTTGTATTCACTTCCTTCAGGGAAGGCTCCAAGGATATATGGGTCGCACCCGCTGGAGGCGGCACCCCGTTGCGTCTCACCACCTACCAGGGTGCGGAGACCCCTCTTGCCACCGGCAATGACGGATTTGTATATTTTGCGTCCAACATCCAGCCCTCCGCCGAGTCCTCTGCCTTCCCCGGCACCACCCAGCTGTACAAGGTGAGCCTCGAGGGCGGGCGTGAGAAAATGGTGGCGTCCGTCAGTTTCTCCAACATGTGCTTCACCTCCGACGGCACCATACTGTACGAGGACTACAAGGGCTACGAAGACCCTCTACGTAAGCATCATACATCCTCCGTTACACGTGATATATGGCGTTACAACAGCGCCGAAGGCAGCTTCAGCCGCATTACCAAGTTCAAGGGCGAAGACCGCAACCCCGTGGCGGCCCCGGACGGAAAGTCATTCTACTACCTCAGCGAGCAGGCCGGAAGCTTCAACATATGGAAGGCCTCCGCAGACGGTTCCGGCGAGCCCGTGCAGGTATCTTTCATGGAAAAGCACCCCGTCAGGTACCTGAGCATCTCCGACGACGGCCTGATGCTGTTCTCATGGAACGGAGACCTGTACACCTTCAGGGAGGGCGGTCAGCCGGAGAAACTGAATATCAGCGTAACCAAAGACAAGACCGTAAAAGACAAGGTGCGCAGGAGCGTTAACTTCGGCGCAACCGGAATCGCACCTTCCCCCAACGGCAAAGAAATCGCAATCGAGTCCAGAGGCGACATATTCGTAACCTCCATAGACAACAAGACAACCCGCAGGATTACCTGCACGCCCGAACGCGAAAGGGGCCTGAGCTTCTCTCCCGACGGCCGCGAGCTCTACTATGCAGCGGAGCGCGACGGGCACTGGGGCATCTGGAAGACCAGCCTCGGTTCAAAGGAAGACAAGTATTTCACCTACACCTTCAATTTCAAGGAAGAAAGGGTAACGGCTCCCGGAGTCACCTGCTTCGGGCCATCAGTATCCCCCGACGGAAAATACCTTGCATTCTTCAAGGACCGCACGGACATCGTGGTAA
Organism: Bacteroidales bacterium; assembly: GCA_017454265.1. Taxonomy (GTDB): domain Bacteria; phylum Bacteroidota; class Bacteroidia; order Bacteroidales; family UBA932; genus Cryptobacteroides. The sequence goes on from JAFTDJ010000070.1 coordinate 26,375, forward strand.
AGGACCTCAAATCTGGGAAGGAAAAGACTGTCCTTACAAACGCCCTCTACTCATACAGGGACGGAGACCTGGGCTTCGAGTGGAGTCCCGACAGCCGCTACATACTCAGCGATTACCAGGCAAACGGCGGCTGGAACAACTCCGACGTAGCCCTGATAGAGGTTGAAAGCGGAAAAATCACGAACCTCACCCGCAGCGGCTATTCCGACGGAGGCTTCCGCTGGGCGCTCGGCGGCAAGGCCATGACCTGGACATCAGACAAGGCCGGCTTCCGCAGCCACGGCAGCTGGGGCGCGGAAAGCGATGTATATATTATGTTCTTCGACGGAGAGGCTTACTACAAGTTCACCCGCGACAAAGAAGAAGATGACATAGAAAAACTGCTTAAGGAAGACGACAAGAAGGCAAAGAAGCAGGAAGCCAAAGATAGCGTGAAAGCAGAAAAAGGCAAGGTGGACAAACTTGTGCTGGACCTGGACGGCAGGGAAGACCGCATCATCCGCCTTACCGGAGCCTCCGGACGGCTAAGGGATCACTTCCTCACCGCAGACGGCTCCAAGCTGCTTTACATCCAGAGACTGGAAAAGGGCTTCGACCTCTGCCAGCTGGATATCAAGAGCCGCAGCGTCAAGGTGATTGAAAAAGGAGTGAGCGGCAGCTTTGTACCATCCAAGGACGGAAAAACCGTATTCCTGATGGGCGCAATGAGTATAAAGAGCCTGGATCCCGCCACCGGCAAAGGAAAAAGCATAAGCTTCTCCGACGACTATGACTACTACCCCGCCGCGGAACGCAGCTACATTCTGGGCCATGCCTGGAAACAGGTGAAGGAGAAGTTCTACGATCCAGAAATCCACGGCATAGACTGGGACGGCTTCTATGCAAATTATGCTGAGTTCCTTCCCTACATAAACAACAATTACGACTTCACCGAGCTGCTCTCGGAGATGTTGGGCGAACTCAACGCCTCCCATACCGGAGCCCGCTACCGCACCCTCTCCAGCGTGAATCTCGGTTTCCTGGGAGTCCTTTACGACCAGGGCTATACCGGAGAAGGCCTGAAAATCAAGGAAATACTCCCCGGCAGCGTGCTGGCCATGGTCAAGCCGGACCTTAAAGAAGGCGACATCATCACATCCGTGGACGGAGTGAAGATTGAAGCCGGGACAGCCTGGTACGAGGCCCTCAACTACAAGGGCGGCAAAAAGACCGTACTCGTGATACGAAGCGGCAACAAAGAGAGCAAGGTCACGGTAAAGCCCGTATCATCAGACAGCGAAGGCCTGTACAAACGCTGGATACGCCGTAACGAGAAAATGGTGGAGAGGCTTTCCGGCGGCCGCGTGGGCTACGTACACGTGAAAGGAATGAATTCTGAGAGTTTCCGCGAGGTATATTCGGCCGCCCTCGGCAAATACAGGACCTGCGAGGCTCTCATCGTAGATACCCGTCACAACGGAGGAGGCTGGCTGCACGACGACCTGGCCACCTTCCTGAGCGGCAAGCCCTACATAGACTTCGTACCACGCGGCCAGTACATCGGCACGGAGCCGTACAGCAAGTGGAACAAGCCCTCTTGCGTAATAATGGGCGAAGACAACTATTCCGACGCTTCCGGATTCCCGTTCGTTTACAAACAGCTCGGCATAGGCAAACTCATAGGAGCACCTGTTCCCGGCACCATGACCGCCGTCTGGTGGGAAAACCAGATAGATCCTACAATTGTATTCGGTATTCCTGAAGTAACATCCGTAAGCCGTGCCGACGGCAGCATCCTCGAGAACCAGGAAATCGAACCGGACATCCTCGTTTTCAATGATCCCGCTTCCGAAATAAAAGGTGAAGACAGGCAGATAGAAGCCGCTGTGGCGGAAATGCTTAAACAACTGGAAAAGTAAATGAAGTCAGCAAAAGAGATAGTCTGCGCGATTGCACTGCTTCTGTCTTGCTGCGGATTCGCCCAGAAAAAGGGATTCACGGTGGGCGGCTGCGTACGCGACACCGAAGGTGAAACGCTCGTCGGCGTGTTCGTGCAGATCAAGGGCACAAAGACAGGCGCCACCACAGACCTGGACGGGAACTGGAAGCTCAGCGTCCCGGGGCCATGTACCCTGGTATTCCAATATCTGGGTATGGAGACCCAGGAGCTGAAGGTGGACAAGGCCGGCACGTACAATATTGTGCTGAAAGGCGACAACACCCTCGAGGAAGCCGTCATCTCTGCCGGCTACGGCCTGGCGCAGAAGCGCTCAGACATGACAGGCTCCGCTTTCCAGGTGGAATCGTCGCAGCTCAGGACCCTTCCCGCAGCCCGGGTGGACAACCTGCTGCAGGGAATGGTCCCCGGTCTTACCATAGAGGAGAGCAAAAACTCGGCGGCGCGTACACGCTACACCATCAGGGTACGTGGCGACGCATCCCTTAACGCCAACAGCGAACCGCTGTGGATAGTGGACGGAGTACCAATCTACACCGGGTCTGACACCGGAGGCGGCATTCCCGGCACAACCTATACCGTGAGCCCCATGTCGTTCATCAACCCCGACGACATAGAGTCCATAACCGTACTGAAAGACGCCGCCACAACCTCAATATACGGAGCAGACGGTGCCAACGGCGTTATCCTGGTCACCACCAAGCAGTCCAAGGGAGACGGCAAGCTGCACGTCACCGCTTCTGCCAAATACGGCGTATCTTCGGTGGACCGCGCAACATTGCCCAAACTTCTCAATGCACAGCAGTGGTGGAGCCTTGCCCGCGAATCCTGGACCAACTCCGGCTACAGCCTGGACAACTTTCCGTATCAGGACAATTACCTCAACAAATACTCCACCACGGATACTAACTGGTACGACGTTTATCTTGGCACCGGCAGCAACGGAGAGCTCAGCCTGCGCATCGATTCCGGCGGCAACAACGCAAAGCATTACCTGTCACTGAACTACTACTTCGAGAACGGGACACGTAAAGGAAATACTCAGCAGCGTTTCTCCGTGCGCGACAGGGCTATCTACAAGTTCAACAAAAAACTTTCCCTCGACGCCAACATTGCGCTCACATACAACATCAACGACATCACTTCCATATCGGATTCCTACTTCAAGGTCATTCCAATTTTTGAGCCTTACGACCTGGACGGGGTAACGCCGCGCCTGTACAACTTCTACAGCACCGACACCGAAACGTACAAGCCCACTCTCCGCAAATTCGTGTACTCTGCGGTCCCTAACCGCGACCTCAGCGACAATACCCAAAGAGGCATCACGGTGGACGGAAACGTCAACCTCAGTTATGAACCCATTGAAGGCCTGAAACTCACCTCGATGGTAGGCGTGAACGCCCTTACGGTCCAGGAGCTCATCTACTATCCCAAGAACACCCTTGACGGAAAGACCAGCTACGAACAGGACGGAATCTCCCGTCGTGCCGGTTCCTTCAATTATGTCTGGAACAATATCAACAGGATTAACTTCAACCGCAAGTTCGGCAAGCACACCGTGGGTGCGCTGGCAGGCGTGGAACTCGTGAGCCGCGAGAACCGTAGCCTGTACGCCACCGGTTCCGGCTTCGCCAACGACCACATCAAGGAAATCGGATACGCAATTGCAGAATCCGTGAAGGGTTCGTCTTCGGCATCAAACAGCCGTTCCCTGTCTTACCTGGGAACCGCCAGCTGGTCTTACGACAGCCGTTACTACCTGTCTGCCTCTTACCGCCGGCAGGGTTATTCCTCGTTCAGCACCTATTCCAGATGGGGCAACTTCTCTTCCGTGGGCCTGTCCTGGAACGTGCATAACGAGAAATTCTTCAGAGTTCCCTTCATCAACCGGCTCAAAGTCAAGGCCAGTTACGGCAACAGCGGCAACTCACGAGTGGATACCGGCGCCTCCTACGGCACCTACAGTTACGGAAGTTCATCTTATTACGGCGGATTGATGGGAGCCACGCAGGGCAACGCTCCCAATCCGGGGCTCAGCTGGGAAACTACTTACATAAGCAACGTGGGCCTGGATATCGGCCTGCTGAACAACAGGATAGACCTGCAGATGGAGTACTACCGCAAGTATACCACCAATATGCTTTACAAGGGCAGGGTGTCCTCCATTATCAGTGACGGCACCGTAATGCGCAACGTGGGAGAAATGGAGAACCAAGGTTTTGAGCTCTCCCTGTCCACGAAGAACATCGTCACGCCGGGCTTCAGCTGGTCCACCGACTTCAACGGAGCCCTCAACCGCAACACAATCAAGAAGCTCTACAAGGGCACGCATACCGGTTTCTTCGACTATGTATGGATGGAAGGGGCAAGCAAGGACGCCTGGTGGCTGACCCGCTGGGCCGGCGTGGATCCTGCTACCGGCGCCCCAATGTGGTACGATTACAACGGAAACCTCACCTTCACGTTCTCTTACGACAACCGCGTGCTCCTGCCCCAGTATAGCAAAGAACCATACTTCCGGGGAGGTATGAGGAATACTTTCAACTTCGGTAACTTCTCCGTAGTGCTGTTTATCACTTACACTATGGGAGGATGGGACCTGCTGACTTACGGAGAAGACGGGTACGACATCATCTCAGAAAACACCGTCGTGGAAGAACTGGACCACTGGCGTAAGCCCGGTGACGTCTCTGCATACCCTATACCATTGTATAAAGTATCCCGGAGCACAAACTCGTCGTCTACCCGTCACCTCTACAGCCAGACCAATATCCAGGTTAAAAACCTGGTATTCAGCTACAACCTCCCGGCTGCATTCTGCCGCAAGCTCAAGATAAGCGGCGGTACCGCATCCCTTATCGCAGACAATCTCTATATCTGGACTCCGGACCAGAGCGCGAACCACAACAGCTACAAGACCCTGCGCTATCCGGGAGGTCTTACACGCAGTTTTTCCGCCCAGTTAACCCTCAGTTTTTAGGAAGATGCGCAAATTATTCACTACTTTGGCCATTGCCCTGAGCCTTACGGGCTGTTCCTCTTTCCTGAACGTGGAGACGCTTGGGAAGAGCACCATCGCAGGATTCTTCGGCGACACAGACGGACTGAAGGCCGCAGGGCTCGGCCTGCACAGGCTGATTACCGAATTCTACGACGACGACTACATCCGCATGGGAGAACTGGCAGGAGACAATCTCACCCTTGTGAGAGTCAACGCGTCGCTGAGCTTGCAATTGATTTATGACTTTGCCAGCCAGCCTTCCGACAACTCCGGCTACCCTTACTATATTTGGAAACACGCATACGAGATTTGCACAAACGCCAACAACATCTTGTACTACGGAAAGTTACTGTTGGAAAACTACCCGGAAGAAGCCGAGCTTATAAACAAGCATTTCGCATACGCCTACTTCGCACGCGCCCTGGCAATCTTCTCTCTCTGCAATGTGTATTCCATGCCATACGACTACACGCCGGACGCCTCCCATATGGGAGTTGTTGCAATAGATTACATACCGGGGTTCGAATCTGAACTGCCCAGGAACACGATAAAGGAGTGCTACGACCTTATCCTGGGAGACCTCTCCCGCGCACTGGACTGCTTCGGAACTGCTACGGAACTCACTCCCAACTACATCTCGCCCCTTGCCTGCAAAGCAATGCTAGCCCGCGTCTGTCTTTACATGAAAGACTATGAGAATGCGGCATCCTACGCAAAGGAGGTAATGGATGCAGTGCCTCTTGCATCCCGTGAGATATACGTAAATATGTTCCGCAAGGCTCAGGACAACCCCGGCGAAGGCATACTGAGGATGAACACTTACGACAGCGGCACCGGCATGCGCAGCCTCTGCAATCCCCTGACCTCCCAGACCTGCACCCCGGACCAGACCTTCATCGCCTCGTTCCAGGACGGCGACATACGCAAGGAGCTTTTCACCTATGTGGCCGAAGAAGAAGACGGCGAGGAGTATGCCGGACAAGTCTATACCGCCGTATGCAAATATTTGCCCGTCAAGAAAGGGGTGTCAAACGAACTCAACCGGCGCTGCGACCATGTAGTGCTCCGGGTCTCCGAGATGTACCTCATTCATGCCGAGGCTGTTTGCCTTGGAGGAGGCAATATGGACGAAGCCCTTGAAGACATAAAGGCGCTGCGCGCAAGGGCGCTCGGGAAGAGCCCTTCGGAAATAAGCATCAGCTACAGCGGAAAGGACGACCTGGACCGGATCATACAGGAAGAGCGCAGCAAGGAGCTGTGCTTCGAAGGCCACCGTTTCTTCGACCTTAAACGCCGCGGAGAGGATATCGTACGCAGCAAGACCTCTACGTCCACGCTCGGAAGGCTGGAGTATCCCGACTACCGGTACGTATTGCCCATCAGCCAGATGGAAATGCAGGCAAACGAAAAGATGAAGCAAAATGAAAAGTATTGATAAAGCAACGGCCATTTTTGCTGCCACCGTGCTGCTGCTGGGATGCAGCAAACACGAAAAAATATATTTCGACACGCCTTTCGTCCGCATTGAAGACTCCAACGGCGTCGCATCCATGGTAGTGGACAGGAAACTGGACAATCTGCTTACGGAGATACGCATCGTCCTGAGTGCCAGCAGCAACTATTTCAACCAGCCCATAGTAGTGGAATATGAGGCAATCGTCGGCGACGGGCTCAAGGAAGGTGAAGACTTCCGTATCCAGTCCAGCCACCGCAGTCCGGTCACTTTCGATCCCGGGACCTACACCATGCCGATTCGCGTCATATGGTACCGCACAGACGGCTTCGACCCCGGAAAGGACAACACCCTGACTCTCCGGCTTACAAACTCAAGCCTGCAGGAAATGCTGCTGGGCTGCCCCGGTCCCGACAACATCAAAAAAGAATTTGTATTTACCAAACAATAATTAGTTAGTATGAAACGTATTATCTTTTACGCAATCTGCGTGATTGCAGCGGCTGCCTCACTGGCGTCTTGCAAGAAAACGCTCCCCGACGGCGAGTGCTCCATCAAGACTTTTTCCCTGCAGGCCAGCCTCAACAGCTCCTTGAGCTCCGACATTAACGGAGTTATCGACCAAAGCGCCAAGACTATTACGCTGGTCATTCCCGCCTCCGTCTCTACAGTATCTTTCATCCCAAGCTTCGAGGCAACCAAGGACGATGTAGTGTATGCAGAAGACCAGATCATTGAAAGCGGCGTTTCCACTGTGACAATCAGCAGCGGCGTTCGCATCAGCGCGATAGATGCAGTTTCCGGCCTGGAAGCAAGGTACACCCTGGTAGTTAACTACAATGACGGGATGGCCGAACTGTGCTCCGTGGTATTCAAGCAGGAAGACAACAGCCTTCTCTCCGAAGATGTCTTCCCATGGGAAATCGCAGAAGAGATGATAGTCCGCGTACCCTCCGAGGCCTTCCGCAAAGAGCTCGTGCTCACTGTTGAAGCCGGAGACAACGATGCAATCAAGGTTAACAATACCGCCGTGGAGAGCGGCTCGTCCATCAAAGTGGACACCAGTTTCCCCATAGACATCACGGTCACGGACGAGTACGCCGGAGCCAGCGCCAAATATGTGCTCAAAGTGGGCAAGATTCTGGGCTACGTCATAAGCAAGCTCGGAACATATGCCGAAGGCACGGTGGCCGATTTCTCCATGGCTCTGAATCCCAACGACAAACTCCCTTACTTTGCCTATACCCGCAAAGTCGGCGACGAGAAGTACAACGGCGTATCCATTGCAAAATGGGATGGCAGCGCATTCGCCCTCGTAGGTCCCTCCGGCATAGCCGACAACTCGGCACGTGCAGCCAGCAAGCCTAAGGTCGCATTCGGCAAGGACGGCTCAGTGTATGCATATTACCTTGCAGGCGACGTCGCCAGCAAGCCTACCGTGAGAATCCTCAGCGGCGAATGGAACGTCGTGGGAACTGCGGGCATCACTCCCCAGAACTGCAACAGCAGCTACCTGTACCCGTTCTTCGTGCATCCCGCCACAGGCAGGCCCGCATTCTTCTGGAACGGAAACACCAAGAACCAGGCAAGCTACCGCGTGATGAATTATGCCGGCTTCTCCGGTGACGCCTGGAGCGTCAACGTGGTAGCCGCTGCTCCCGCCCTCGGTTCCGGCGGCACCACCAACTCCGGAATGTACTATACTTCCTCTGCATATGTGTCCTCCGAGAAAGTGTTTATCGGAAGCTCCTTCAACGAATTCGGATACTACGTGCACGAAGTTGCCGCTGACGGCACACTGACCCCCATCGTGGAGAACTTCCTGCCCGCCGGAGCCCCTTACGGACTTCCCGGCAACCTCGGTCTCGCCGGCATCACGGACGATGAACTGTACCTGTTTGCTGCAGACGCCGCCGCAGGGACCATGCAGATTTACAGCGTGGACAAGGAAGAAAAGACCCTCAAGCCCTTCGGCGCCGGCCTTCCCGTAACCATAGCGGCCAACGGCAACATCAGCACCAACGCCAGCTTCGGAGTCAGCCCTGCGACACCTCTCGTCATGGCTGTGGCAGACCAGGACGGAAAAGTTCCCGGTTTCTTCTTCCTCAACGAAGGTCTCCAGTGGGACGCAGTCAGCGTTGACGCACCGGTTGCCAGCAAGTCGGTTTACTACGTAGCCTTCAACCAGGACGGATACGGCTATGCAGCATACCTTTCCGCCGACGGCATAGAACTCTATGGAGTAGGACTGGAAGCCGATATCCTGCCTGAATAACAAACAGAGTTTCAGTAATAAAAAGAAGGCAAAGTTTTTCTCTTTGTCTTCTTTTTTGTTTATTTTTGCACTGCGTTACTAAACCAATTTTTATTCTATAATAACACTATGTTCTTTCAAGTTTATGGGGCTAACGCCCTTTCCCAATGGGGAATGCTTCTGGTAGTCCTTGCCGGCCTTATTCTCCTTAACGAATTTGCACGCCGTACCAAACTCGGCGGCATCATTACATTCCTGGCCGTACCTCTGGCCCTTACCGTTTACTTCCTGGCTATTTTCTTCGGCGTAAAGTCCGGTGCCCAGTGGGCTCTCGAAAACCAGACCCACGTTTATATGCAGGGCTGGTTCCACTATGCCAAACTGTATGCGGCAACGGCAGGATGTATCGGTTTCATGATGATCAAGTACAAGTGGGGTATCGGTGCCAAGCACTGGTTCAAGCCTTTCCCCTTCATCATCGTGGCTATCAACATCCTCATCGCATGCGTTTCCGACTTCGAGAGCGCAATCTGCGGCTGGAACAAATGGTGGCTCACCTCAGAAGGCGTATGGCAGTACGGCGGCTGGCACAATGTGATGAACGGTGTCGCCGGACTCGTCAACATTTTCTGTATGACCGCATGGTGGAACGTATATCCTTCCAAAGACAAGAAGGATATGATCTGGGCGGATATGACCTGGGTTTACATCGTGGTCTATGACATCTGGAACTTCGCCTATACCTACAACTGCCTCCCTACCCACAGCTGGTACTGCGGCGTCGCCCTTCTGCTTGCCCCCACCATCGCAGCTCTCTGCTGGAACCGTGGCGGCTGGATCCAGAACCGCGCCAACACCCTGGCTATCTGGTGTATGTTCGCACAGGTATTCCCTCTCTTCCAGGAGACCTTCAAGAACGGTCAGCAGTGGTTCAGCTGGGCAACCCTGCCCGTGCTCTATCCCCAGGGAACCGCTACCATCGAGCAGCTTTATGCAGCTGCCGGCGGCGAGGCTGCAGCAGTAGGAACCACCGTGGACCCTTCAGTGGTTGCAGCCAACCCTACCATGATGATTGTAATCAGCGCCCTGGCCCTTGTAACCAACTGCGTTGCACTGTGCTACATCATCGCACAGAGCAAGAAGCGCAAGATCAATCCTTACAAGCAGGATGTCTTCATCAACCAGAAATACTACAAGGACGCAATGGCCCGTGCTGTTGTGGACTAGTCCTCTGCAGATATTATATGAAAAAAGTCTCATTCCTGTCGAATGAGACTTTTTTTTACTATATTTACAACTGGATGTTTGACTACATAATTTACACAGACGGGGGTTATACAATCAGTAACAATGTCGGTGCGGGTGCGTACGTTATCCTTGAGGCCGACGGGCAGACTCTCGTTCAGCAGAACTCCTTTCTCCTGAAGAAGGAGAGCAGTCAAAGGGCGGAGCTGAAAGCCATTATAGCAGCCGTCGAGGCTCTCCCGGACTACATCAGCGCACTTGTCTGCACAGACTATCTGAACGCCGCCGTAGTATTGAGCCACTATCCAAGACGCAAGAACAAGCCGGACAAAGACCTCATCATCCAGTATCGTCAGCTTGTACGGGAAAAACACTTGAAGATAGAACTCAAATGGGTCAGGAGCCACAAGCACTCCTGGAACGAGTTCTGCGACAATCTCTGCAAAGAAGCTTATTGCCATAATCGGATATGAAAAAAATCACCATAATCATTCTCGCCACACTGGCTGTTTGCGCCAACGCGAACGCCAAGGTAGAGCTCCCCTCCATTTTTACAGACAACATGGTGCTCCAGCAGGGACGGAAAGTGAATCTGTGGGGTAAGGCGGTTCCCAATGGAAAGGTTACCGTACAGCCTTCGTGGTCTAAATACAAGTATATCGCGGAAACGGGATCCGACGGTTCCTGGGCCCTGTACCTTCCTACATCCGAAGCGGGTGGGCCCTACAGCATCACTTTCAGCGATGGCGGCAAGGAAAAGACCATACTTAACAATGTGCTGATCGGCGAAGTCTGGTTCTGCTCCGGACAGTCCAATATGGAAATGCCTGTACGGGGTTTTCCCGGTCAGCCCGTAGAAGGCTCAATAGATGCCATAATGGGAGCAAGGCCGTCTGTTCCCATACGTATATGCACAGTCAAACGGCAGTGCTCTGCTGCAGAAGAAAAAACCTGCGACTGCAGATGGCTGGAGCACAATCCCGAATCTGTAGCCGACGCCAGTGCGGTGGCATACTTTTTCGCACGCCGTTTGAATGAGGTGCTGGACGTTCCCGTCGGGCTTATAATAACAGACTGGGGCGGTACGCCCATCGAGGCCTGGATGAACAGGGAGACCCTGCGCCTGGAGTTCAAGGGAGAATTCGACTTCTCCCACCTGGACTCCCGCATCCTGCCAAAGAAACACCCTCAAAACAGCCCCTGCGCCATGTTCAACGGCCAGGTAGCTCCGCTGGTGCCCTTCACCTTCCGGGGAATGCTCTGGTATCAGGGAGAAAGCAACCGCGGCCGCGCTGAGCAATACATACGCCTTCAGACCTCATACGTGCGTATGATGCGTTACCTTTTCCGCAACGAGAACGCACCATTCTACTTCGTGCAGATAGCACCCTACAATTATTCCGACTCAGACCTCAACAGCCCGTTGTTTTACGAAGCCCAGGAGGCAACCCTCTCCACTATCCCCCGCAGCGGCATGGTCGGCACGGCAGATATTGGCGAATGGGGCACCATCCATCCCCGGAAGAAAAAGGAAGTGGGTGACAGGCTCGCACTGCTTGCCCTGCAGGACGAATACGGAATAGATTATATAGATGCACACAGCCCTTCGTACGCAGATGCGGAATTCAAGGACGGCAAGGCCGTGGTGACCATGAACGTAGGAGACCGCAACCTGGCTCCCATAGGCGTTGACCTTGAGGGATTCGAGCTGGCAGGTGAAGACCGGGTATTCCATCCCGCAACCGGCCGCGTATCCGGCAAGACCGTGGTGGTAAGTTCTCCTGAAGTCCCCGAGCCGGTGGCCGTACGCTACTGCTTCCACAACTGGAGCGTTGGAACCTTGTTCAACAGCTACGGTATCCCGGCATACCCCTTCCGTTCAGACGATTGGAAATAATGTTATTCATATATGAAAAAGTTACTCAGCTTAGTTTGTCTCGCAGGTATTATGGTATTCAACTCCTGCGGTAATCAAAATGAAGTCAAATTCAAAGTCACACGCAGTTTCGATTGCGACGTACTGGTTATCGGCGGCGGCCCCGCAGGCATAGGTTCGGCAGTTTGTGCCGCCCGCCACGGAGCCAAAACCATACTCGCAGAGCGGGAAGGATACCTGGGCGGAATGGCCACCAACGGCCTTGTAGCGCCTTTTATGTCCAGCACAACCCCCGACGGCCAGACACTTCTGATACGTGGCATGTACGAGGAACTCGTCAACCGCATGGTTGAGCAGGGCGGCGCCATTCATCCGCTCAAGGCGGAAATAGGCTCCTTCTCCGCTTACCGCGACAAGGGGCATCACGGCCTTACCACCTTCGACTTCGAGTGCCTCAAGCGCACCACCGAGCAGATGTGCAAGGAAGCCGGCGTAGAGTTGCTTTACCATCTGCTGTTCGTCAAAGCAGACACCAAGGACAATAAGATTACTGCCGCATACTTCGCCACCAAGGACGGCATCTGGAAGATTACCGCCAAGAACTACATAGACTGCACCGGCGACGGAGACCTGGCTGCCCAGGCCGGAGCCCCGTTCATCTACGGCGACGGTGAGGGCGGCGTGCAGGCCACCTCGCTCTTCATCGTGCTGCGGAATATCGACTGGAAAGCCATGGACGCCCACGATGCGGCATGCCGGAAGGCCGGCGACTTTGAGGGCCAGTTCTACATGCGCGAGATTCTTGCCGCCCGCGAGAAGGGCGAGTTCCCCATGTGGCGCCAGAAAATCGCCCTTTTCCAGAACATGGACGGCACTGCTACCGTGAACATGACACAGACCGACGAGGTTGACGGCCTTGACCCCAAGCAGGTAACCGAGGCTGAAATAACCGGACGCGAGCAGGCGGACTATGTGGTAAAGTTCCTCCGCAAATATGTCAAAGGCTGTGAAAACTGCGAACTTGCCCAATCTGCAGAAAATCTGGGAGTCCGCGAGACCCGCCGCATCATCGGAGAATACACCGTTACCACAGAAGACGCAAAGAATTCAGTGAAATATCCCGACCCTGTGTTCTGCTGCGCAAACCACATGGATATCCACCGCAAGGGCTATGTAGAGTACGTCGCACGCAACACCAACGACCCGTACTATTTCCCTTACCGCGCCCTGCTGCCGCAGAAGGTTGACAACCTGCTTTGCGCCGGCCGTTGCGCCGCCGCCGAGCGCCCCGTAATGGCCGCTGTCCGCGTCATCCCCCCGTGTTTCGCCATGGGACAGGCCGCAGGTACTGCAGCAGCACTGTCTGTAGCAGCGGGTGTAGGGCCCAAGCAACTGGACCCTTCCGTCCTCGTGTCCACGTTGAAAGAAGACGGAGTCTATCTGCCGGAGTAAGCGTCCCCGGCAGATAATTATCTGAGCGTAAAGCGCTTGCTGAGGCGGGAAGAATCTCCGGCGTAGAAATCTACATATACCCGGGGACCATCGACAATCAGTTTGTAGGAGCCTGCGGCATCTGAAGTACTGTACTCACGGATGCCCGCACGGTACTCGTCGAACAGTGCTTTGTTGGCCTCCGTTGCAAGCTCCGGCTTGGCTTTGAACAGCAGGGTGCAGTATTCGTCGGCACCTGAAGCAAGTTCGCGGTAAGTGGCCTGGGAGTCCGTGCGCCAGACGCTGCTCATGGTCATCTGGGTGATGCGTCCGCCGTCTCCTCTCCAGTCCATGAATTCGGTGGCGTGCGTGTGGCCGCACAGTACAATGGCATTGAGACTTGCAAGCAGAGCACGCATTTTGCGGCGCTCCTCTGCCTTTGAATCCTTGCGATTGCCGAGCAGATACCACCAGTAGTACTTAGGGTGATCGAAGGGGAAAACCGGAGAGTGCACGATTACGAATACGTGCCTTGCACCGCGCGCCTGCTCCAGGAGGGCAGTGATTTCGTTAACCTTGGGCTTGGTGAAGTTCACAACCACGAACGCGTCGGGGCCGCAGCGGAAGAGGAAATTGGTCCCGTTTATTTCCTGTCCCAGTTCCCGGCTCATGCGTTCGGACATATATTCCGTATAAGCCTGGGTACATACGGCATCATCATTGCCGCGAAGGTCGTGATTGCCGGCAACGGTAACGAAAGGCAGGTCCGGAGCCAGGTCGTTCTTGAAAAGGTTCAGGGCGTCTTCCAGAAAACGCTTGTGAGTAGCGGCGTCGGCAGTGTCACCCTGGATCAGGTCGCCCATCTGGAAGACGTAACGGGTGTCATCGTCCACCAGGCACGCTGCACGCTTGACAAGGTCCTTGCTGCGTCCGGCCCACATCTGGCCGTTACGCACAAACTCCCGCTGGTGGTTTGCGAGGCGTTCAGGACTGGGGTCAGTGTATCCCTTGTGGTACTTCAACGGGTCGGCGTCGTCGTAGTGGGTATCGCCCAGGATTACTACGGAGTATTTGCCGTCAATACTTTTGGGGCCCATGCCGAGGGCAAGCTCGCCGGGCAGGGCGAGACCGGCAAGCCCCGCCGCGCTGATTTTGAAAAAGCTTCTCCTGTCCATATAGTTGATGACTTTATTTGTTTCCTTCCGACATTGCTTCAGCCATCAAATGTACAACTTTTTTTCATAAAACGCAGATTCTTCGACTCGCTTCGCTCGCTCAGAACGACAAGGAGCGGGAAGGCAGCAGAATGACAGGGCGGCAGGGCATAAAAAAGGAGGCCGACTTGAGGTCAGCCTCCTTAAGTATTACCGTAAGAGTAAATTACTTCCTCTCTTCGCGACGGGGACCACGACGGTCTCCGCGACGGTCGCCACCGCGGCCACCGCGACGGTCACCGCGAGGTGCGCCGGCTGCCTGGGAGTTGGCTGCTGCAAGAGCGGCGGGAGTGAGGTCCTGACGGCCATACTTCTCACCGTTGCAGATCCATACCTTGATACCCAGGGTACCGACCTTGGTGTTAGCCACTGCAAGGGCATAGTCGATGTCTGCACGGAAAGTGTGCAGAGGGGTACGACCTTCCTTGAACATCTCGCTGCGGGCCATTTCAGCACCACCGACACGGCCGGCAATCTGAATCTTGATGCCCTCAGCGCCAACGCGCATGGTGTTGGCGATGGCCATCTTGATAGCACGACGATAGCTGACGCGGCCTTCGATCTGGCGGGCGATGGAGTCTGCCACGATGTGAGCGTCAACCTCAGGGCGCTTGACCTCGAAAATGTTGATCTGGATGTCCTTGCTGGTGACCTTCTTGAGCTCTTCCTTAAGTTTATCGACCTCCTGGCCGCCCTTGCCGATAATGAAACCGGGGCGTGCGGCATAGATGGTGACGGTAATGAGCTTCAGCGTACGCTCGATGACAATCTTGCTGAGGCTGGCCTTGGCAAGACGGTTGCCGAGATACTCGCGGATCTTGTAGTCCTCTGCGATTTTCTCTGCATAGTTACCACCACACCAGTTAGAGTCCCAACCACGGGTGATACCGATTCTGTTGCTGATAGGATTTGTTTTCTGTCCCATATTACTTATTCTCCACTGGTTGTTTTACATCGAGAATCACGGTCACGTGGTTGGAACGCTTGCGGATACGTCCCGCACGTCCCTGAGGGCACGGGCGGATGCGCTTCAGCGTGCGGCCTTCACCTACCATAATAGTCTTTACGTAGACGTTGCCGTTGTCCAGCTCCTTGGCCTTGTCCTGGTTCTTGGCTTCCCAGTTGGCGATAGCGCTGCGGAGAAGCTTCTCCAGACGGACGGATGCCTCCCTTTTGCTGAATTTCAGCAGGTCGAGGGCGTGATTTACCTCCTTGCCGCGGATAGTGTCTGCTACCAGACGCATCTTGCGGGGGGAAGTGGGGACGTCATTCAGCTTTGCAACAGCTGTAACCTTCTTAGCCTCCTTGAGGCTTTCAGCCATAAGTCTTTTACGCTTTCCCATAATGATTACTTCTTATTGTTACCTGAATGACCCTTGAATGTGCGGGTGGGGGCAAACTCTCCGAGCTTGTGGCCAACCATCTGCTCAGTAACGTAAACAGGAATAAACTTGTTTCCATTATGAACTGCAATAGTGTGGCCGATGAAGTCCGGGGAGATCATGCTGGCACGAGACCAGGTCTTGACCACCTCTTTCTTCTTGCTACCATCATTCATAGCAAGAACTCTCTTCTCCAGGGCTTCCTGGATGTACGGTCCTTTTTTAAGTGAACGACTCATAATCTCTTACTTGTTTTATTCCGTTATTTCTTTCTTCTCTCAATGATGAACTTGTTGGAAGCGGCCTTCGGATTGCGGGTCTTGTATCCCTTTGCGGGCAGACCCTTGCGGGAACGGGGATGTCCACCGGA
>JAFTDJ010000008.1 GCA_017454265.1 Bacteroidales bacterium
CTCATGAAAAACTTCCGGGGGTCTGCCTTAGCGGCAGGGGTCGGAACCCCTGAGAGCGTTCCTCACGAGCTTCTCAGAAGCTCACTCCATTTTTATTTGGGTTACAAACATAGGGACTACTTGATGCCGTATTTGGCGAGTATGGTGAGTATAGGCTTCTCGATGGACTTGCTCCAGAGGTAGTAGCCGTGATCGTCGGGGTGCACTCCGTCCACCGAGTACTCGTGGCTGCCCTTCTCGCAGGCGTTGGTCTGGATAAAGTAAACATCTGCATACTTGGGATCCTTGAGCAGCTGGTCGAAGAGGGTGGAAGCCATATCCTGTTTGGCCTGTTCCTTTGCATCGTAGGTAAGTGAGAAATTGCGGGCCTCGCGGTAGATAGTCTGCTGGAAGATGAGCGGTTTGCCGGGATGGGCCGCTACCATGCGGTCGATGAAAGGCTGGAGGCGCTCCTTTATCATCTTGTAGTCGGGATTGGAGAAAGCGTCAAACACATATGCATCGGCCTCCACGTCCTCAAGGACTGCGGCGAAGTAGGGCTGCATCTTGCAATTGCCGCTCATACCGAAGCCGAGCACCTGCATTCCCGTGTGGCGCATAAACTGCATGGGGTAGCTCATACCCGGGCGGCTGGTGCTGATGCCGTGGGTGTAGGAAGAACCGTGGAAGACTATCTTGTGACGGAACTGGCCGTCGAGCCTTCTGATATACGAACCAATGGGCACGCCCACCTGGCAGGAACGGATTTCACAGTAATTGGGAAGATACAAAATGCACTCCTTTGCACCGGGGGCCATATCTTTGATGAGCACCAGCACGTCTTCCCCTTTTTCGGGTTTGGTAGCGCCGGATGCGGCCCACTGCCACTCCCCTTTCTTGTTCTTGATATACAGGTCGTACCCCCGGTAAGCGATGGGCATGGTGGCCACGGAACTGTACAACTGGCCCCACTTCGTCTTTACGGCGATGGTAGTGGCGTCCGTGGTGAACTGGAGGCAAAGACCTGCTGAGCAACGTGCCTGGAAGTTCTCTCCCTTGGTCATACCCTTGTACTTCACCGTATCGATGCGATGGTAGGGATTGGGAGTATCGTAAAACATTTTACCGAAAAGGCCTATTTCACTGGCCTCGGAAAAACTGTAACTGACTCCCTTGGGGGTAGTGGGATTGTCCAGCACCGCCTGGAGCTTGTCAAAATGCCTGTCGTCGTAAGACTTGGTTACGTTGTAGAGTTTAGGGCCGCAGGAAGTGGCCGTCAGGATAATCGCAGCTGCGATGAGAAACTTTTTCATTGTGGTTTATTTTGGTCTTACAAATATAATCAATTCCCGGAATATAGCTAAGGCTTCTTAAATTCATTATGCTCAAGACATTCGGTTACTTGACTGTAAACAGCACGCTGCGCGAAGCTCCGAGGGCGTCCACTACCGTGAGGACGTGCCGCCCCGGCGCGGGATGCACGAGCAGGTCGTGGTCGCCCCGGGTGCTGCCAAGGTATTCGTCGTCCAGATGCCAGTAGAGCACGGCTGAAGGGTCGCGATGGGCCGCCCGCACTACCATTCCCTGCTCGCGGCCGTCGAGCCCCACCGTGGTCACCACGGTAATGCCTTGCTGGGGATAGATGATTTCTATGGGGCTGGAGGCGTCTGATGCCGCATCGAAATCGGGATGCTTGGGCGGCAGCGGACGGTAGTCCATATGGTTTTTCATGTAATACCATTCCATGGCCGGAGGCAGCACGAACCACACTTTCTCCACCATCTTCTCCACGGGATAACAGCTGCTGTTGACCAGCATGCGCTGTTCTGCATCCAGGTGAACGATGCGGTGGTAACGGCACTCGTCGGGACGGCCGGCGATGTCGGGCACCCATACGGTATCCCTCTCCGGACAGATGCGCGATGCGGGAAGGCCGCTTTGACGGCAGACCTCCAGCGGCACCATTTCGTCCAAAGGCATGCTGAACCAGCGGGAAGGAGGCAGCGCCGCAAAAACGTCGAACATCACGGGGGCAGCATAGCCCACGCCTGTCATCTGCGCACGGCCCTCCCCGTCACTGTTGCCTACCCACACGCCTACAACGTAGTCCCGGGTGACTCCTACACTCCATGCATCGCGGTTGCCCCAGCTCGTACCGGTCTTCCAGGCTACCTTGCCCGAAGAACTGAAGTCCATCCAGCTCGATTCCTCCTCAGGCCTGGCGGCCTTGGAAAGAGCCTCGAATGTCAGCCAGATCACCGATCTGGTTAACGTGCGGGGGAGGGACAGTCCCGCCAAAGCGGCTGCGAGGTCCGTGTAAACCCCGACGAGGTCTTCGAGGGTGATTTCGGCACCGCCGAGTATGAGGGAAAGGCCGTAATGGTCGGCGCTGCGGGTAATCGTGCTGAAGCCAAGGTCCTGGAGCAGCGACAGGAAACGCGGCGCGCCGTACTGTTCCAACATACGCACGGAGGGCACGTTGAGAGAGCGTGAAATCACTTCGGAAGCGGGAACGGCCCCGTCGAAGCTGCGGGAATGGTTGTGCGGAGCAAAGTTGTTGTAGTTATACGGCGTATCCTTTATGAGCGTGCCGGGCAGGATTTCCCCGTCCTGAAGCATTGCGGCGTAGAGCAGCGGCTTGAGCGTACTGCCGCTGGAGCGGGCCGCCGGAATCATGTCCACGTCTGCGCCGCGAAGTTCCGGGGCAAGCCCTCTGGTATTGCCGTAGTATGCCAGCACTTCCCCGCTATCAACGCTGCGCACCAATATTCCCATGTTGTCCACCAGGTTTCCGTGATACAGTTCGAACCAGGAGCGGGCAATGGCGTTCACCCTGTCCTGCAGGGCAAGGTCCACGCTGCATACGTATTCCCTGTCGCCGCCTTGCGCCCTGAGCCGCTCCAGCAGGTGATATGCCTTGTCCGGCATCGGAATGGGCTTCTCCGGAAGCGGTTCGTCTTTTGCCAGAGCACATTCCAGTTCGTCTATAATTCCACCGGCGTAAAGCTTGTCCAGCAGATAGTTGCGCTTTTCCATCAAGCGCCCGCGGTTACGCCCCGGATGGATGAGGGCAGGGGCGTTGGGCAGGACGGCAAGCGTTGCGCTTTCAGCCCAGGAGAGCTGGTCTGCAGGCCTTCCGAAATAGCGCCAGGCAGCCGCTTCAAGCCCCACCACGTTTCCTCCGAACGGCGCGTTGGATGCATATAGCAGCAGTATTTCCTTTTTTCTGCAGCGCATTTCCAGACGGGTGGCCATAACGGCTTCCAGTAGTTTCTCGGGAACGGAGCGGGGGGCACCGGGGCGGCTGAGACGTATCACCTGCATAGTGATGGTGCTGGCGCCGCTCACCACTTCTCCGCTGCCCAGATTCTGCCTCAGCGCCCTTCCGGCAGACAGCAAATCAACCCCCGGATGCCACCAGAAGCGCTTGTCTTCGTAGCATACAATGCATTTGGCGAACTTCTCCGGCACAGTGCCGGATGCAGGAAAACGCCATTGCCCGTCGGCAGAAATACGCGCGCCCAAAAGCAAGCCGTCGCGGTCTTTGAGAACAGCACTGCAGGGTGTGTCGAAGAGTTTTCCCGGGAGGCAAAACAGATATAGTGCCAGCAGGGGCGCTAAAATCAAAATAATTTTTGTACTTTTGGACATCTGAAAACAAATATAACAAAATACATGGAACTCTCCAAACTGTTCAGTTGCGTCCTTTTTGCGGCAGTTTTGCTAAGCGGATGCGGTCAGGAAAGCGAAAATACGGGCTCGAAAAACACCGACGACGCAGGTGGCGTCACCGTGGAGGAGCAGACTCCCCAGGAAGCGGGTTACCAAGTGTACACAGATCAGGATACGCCCGAAGCGGAGGCCCCTGAAGCTCCGGCGATACGCCTGCTGAGCAAGGGTTCCATACTGCCCAGCACGGGCAAAATGGACCTTCTGTTCAATTCCTACGGCTATGTCCAGGCTCGCGTCAGGGTACGCAAGGTGTTCACCAACAACATACTGCAGTTTATGCAGTACGACACTTACGAAGCCCGGTACAACCTCTTCAAGGTAGCGCGCACGGTAGCGGACACCGTCCTGGTACTCGGCACGACTGACGCCCCGCACCTGCGTGAAGCCCGTAACTACGGAATCAGCCTGGACGAGCTCATAAAACCCGAACCGGGAGCCATCTATCACGTGGAAATCCGTGGTCTTGAGCCACTGGAAGAGGAGAGTTTCTGGGACAGCGACGCATACTTCGGCAACTATGAGACTTACGAGGAACGCAATACTTTCCTCCTGGCCAGCGACGTGGCCCTCATAGCCAAAGGCGGAGACAACAAGTTCGACATCTATGCCTGCGACATACTCAGCGGCGAGCCCCTCAAGGGTGTGCGGGTAAAATTCTACGATGACGTCCTGCAGGAAACAGGCAAGGGTACTACAGACAGGGACGGCAGGATCAGCTTCCCCGCAGGCGAAGGCCGCTACATTGTAGCCAACTCCGACAAAGGCGCCGCATACCTGGCGCTGAAGAACGAGAAGTCTCTGTCTACCAGCAATTTCGACGTAAGCGGCACTACCCGTGAAGGCGGCGTCAAGGCCTTCATCTTCGGTGAGCGGGGCGTATGGCGCCCGGGCGACGACATCCATATCACCGTAATCACCATGACCGAGGGCGACGAACTCCCTGCCGGACACCCTGTGGTAGCCGAGCTCCGCAACCCCGACGGGCAGGTCACCCAAACCCTCACCGCAAAGAACGACGGCAGCCATATCTGGCATTTCCCCTTCTCCACCAGCCAGGATGCGCCTACAGGCCGCTGGAGAGTAAGTGTCAAAGTTGGCGGACAGACCTTCTCCAAACCCGTAAAGATTGAAACGGTCAAGCCCAACAAGCTGGACATCAGCCTCGCCTTCAACGACGATATCCTCGTACCAAAGAGCAGTTGCGTCGGTACTGTCACCGTAAAATGGCTCTACGGAGCTCCCGGAGACGGGCTTAAAGTAAACGGAGACATGGAGATGAGCAACGCAGCCACAAGTTTCAAGGGCTACGAAGCCTATGACTTCCGCGACGACTCCCGCTCTTTCAGCACCCAGACCCGCTATTACAACGATATGCTGACGGATGCGACCGGCAAGGCCACCATCACCACAAATATGAACTTGCGCGATGAAGGTATTCCCGGAATGCTGAACGTGAACTTCGTGTTGCGCGCCTTCGAGCCCTCCGGAGAATTCAGCACCGGTACGGTATCCTGCAAAATGTCTCCGTTCGACACTTACGTAGGCATGAAGGTACAGAAAGACCGCAGTTCCTGGGGTGAAGAGTATCTCAAGGCCGGCAAGGAGCACAAGTTCGACGTGGCTACCGTGGACTGCACAGGAGCCCCCGTATCCGTATCCGACCTTCACGTGGAGGTGTTTCACGTAGATTGGAGCTGGTGGTGGAACTCCTCCAACCAGATTGCAAGCTATATGTCCGGAAACAGCAAGGAACTGCTGCTGGACAAGCATATCTCCACCCGCTCGGGAGCCGGTTCCTTCAGCTACGACTGGGCCGACGCGCCTGAGGGGCTTTACTTCATCCGCGTCAGCGACGAGAACGGCGGGCACGCAAGCTCCATGCTTTGCGAAGTATATGAGAACTACGGCGTCGGAGCCTCCGACTCCCAGGCCGCAGCCAGGCTGAGCATCAACGCCAACAAAGAAAACTACAAAGTTGGAGAGACCGCAAAGCTCACCATCCCCTCCTCCAAGGGCAGCCGGGCGCTGGTCTCCCTGGAAAAAGGCGGACGCATACTCAGTTCCGAATGGGTCGAGTGCGCCGGCGGCAGTACGGAAATCAAAGTCCCCGTAACCCGGGCGATGCTTCCCAACGTATATGCTTTCGTCACCCTGGTGCAGCCCCATGCCAACACGCTGAACGACGCCCCCTTGCGCCTTTACGGCGTTTGCAACCTCAACGTAACCGACGAGGCGTCTCACCTCTGGCCTGTACTGGATATTCCTTCCGAGGTGAAGCCCGAGACCGAAATTTCCTTCAAGGTCAAGGAGAAAAACGGCAAGGCGATGAGCTATGTGGTCGCCCTCGTGGACGAGGGACTGCTCAACCTCACCGGCTTCAAAACACCCGACGCCTGGAAGGCTTTCTACGCCAAGGAGGCTCTTCGGGTACGCACCTGGGACCTTTACGACGATGTGATCGGAGCTTACGGCGGCAAGATAGAGCAGCTGTTCGCCATCGGAGGTGACGAGGAAGGCGCCGCTGCGGTAATCAAGCCGCAGAACGCACAACGCTTCAAGCCTGTTGTCGCCTATCTGGGCCCCTACACCCTCAAAGCCGGTAAAACCGCCACGCTCAAAGCTTCCGTTCCACAGTACATCGGTTCCCTTCGCGCAATGGTGATAGCCACGGACGGTCACGCCCAGGGCAGCTGCGAGAGCAATGTAGCGGTAACCAAGCCGGTAATGGTGCAAGCCACGCTTCCAAGGGCCCTCAACACGGGAGAAAGCATCAGAGTGCCTGTAACCCTGCTTACGATGAAGGACGAAGTGGGCAAAGTGAAACTCGGCATCAGTACGTCAGACAACCTGCAGATCATCGGGCCTGCCACACAGACAGTGGAGTCAGGCAAGGCAGGGTCGGAGGTGTATTACTTTGACGTGAAGGTCGGTGACTCCACCGGCATAGCGAAGATCTGCGCCACTGCGGAAGCTGCAGGAGACAAGTCTGCGCACGACATCGAAATAGATATCCAGAACCCCAACCCCGAGGTGAGCCGCAGCAAGACCGTGCTGCTCGCAGCAGGCTCTTCACAGGAGATTGAGGCCGAGCTCTTCGGAATAGCCGGAACCAACTCCGCCACCCTGGAGCTGTCCACTATTCCAGCAATAGACCTCGGCTCCCGCGTGCGCTACCTTGTCAACTACCCCTACGGATGCCTGGAACAGACCGTATCTGCGGCATTCCCCCAGTTGTATCTGGACAAAATCAGCAATTTAGACGAAAACAAACTCAAGCGCAGCCGAATAAACATAGAGGCGGCGATACGACGCCTGCAGAACTACCGCAGAAGCGACGGGTCGCTGAGCTACTGGCCCGGCCAGAACAGATCCTCGCTGTTTGGCAGCGCCTACGCCCTGCATTTCCTCAAGGAAGCCGAGGATCAGGGATATGCAGTGCCCGTCGAACTCAAGAAAGAACTCATCGCCTGGCTGGGCAAGGCGGTATCCGACAAACGCGAAGACTTCACTTCCCGCGCTTACGGCGTTTATTCTCTGGCGGCCGCAGGCAAACCTCAGCGCAGCGCAATGAACCTGCTGCGCGAGAATGTCAAAAAGATGCCCGCCAGCGCATCCTGGCTGCTTGCAGCCGCCTATGCAGTGGACGGAAAGAAAAACGTTGCGCGCGAACTTGCCGCTCCGCTTAAATACGAAGACACGTTCTATGAGGCCTACGGCAGTTCCGACCGCAACCGCGCCGTGGCGCTCAAGACAATGCTGCTCACCGATCGCAAGGAAGACGCCTTCCGGCTTGCTTCCGAGATTGCCTCCCGCCTGAACGACAAAGACTGCTATATGAGCACCCAGTCTACCGCCTGGAGCCTCTACGCCATCTGCGATTATGCACGCGCCAATGCGGGCGGAGTTCAGGGATCCTGGACTGCCGGCGGCAAGGGCGGCAAGGTTAACGGCAGCAAGTGCATCGAGACCGTAGAACTGCCCGTCGGAGACGGCACCGGCAAGTTCCCCGTCAAGGTAAAGAACAGCGGCAAGGGTGAACTCTATGCTGTAGTTTCCGTGAACGGCATACCTGCTGCATCTACAGAAAAGGCCGTGAGCAACAAACTCAGGATGACTGTGAGCTATCAGGACGAAAGCCGCAGGCCCGTCAAGGTGGACACCCTTTCCAGGGGGCGCACGGTATATGCCGTAGTCACAGTAACCAATCCCGGATCCGCAGCGGTCAAAGACCTGGCACTCAACCACAAATTCCCGTCGGGATGGGAGATTCAGAACGAGCGGCTGTATTCCCAAGCCGCTTCCTACCCTGCCGGTGTGAACTATCAGGACATACGCGACGACCGCGTTTACAGTTTCTTCGACCTGGCTGCCGGAGCGAGCGTTGTGGTGCGCACCAAAATAATTGCAACTTACCCGGGACGCTTCTACCTGCCGGCCGTGAGCTGCGGCGCCATGTATGACGCCACCGTAGAGGCCGTAGTTCCCGGATACTGGGTGGAGGTGAAGTAATATGTGGGCAACCCTTGCTGTTTGTTCTGCCGTTTTGCTGGGTCTTTACGACGCGGCAAAGAAGCAGACGCTCAAAAGCAACGGCGTGCTGACCGTGCTTTTGGTAGTTACAGCGTTGTCCACGGTATTCGTATCGCCTTTCTTTGAAACAGGGCCCAGAGAAGACTACCTTAAACTCGCCCTGAAGGCAGTTCTGGTTACGGTTTCGTGGATATCCGGAATGGCAGCCCTCAAACGGCTCCCGCTCACCGTGGTAAGTACGGTAAAAGGCTCGCGTCCCATGTTCGTGGTACTGTTTTCCATACTCGTTTTCGGAGAGCATCTCAGCGCCTGGCAGTGGACCGGAGTAGCCCTGGTATTCCTCTCGCTTTACCTTACAGGCCGCACAAGCCGCGGCGACGGTCCCAAGGACGTGCGGATGTCCGGATTCATCTGGATAGGCATTTCAGTTGCGTCGGGAGTTGCAAGCGCTTTGTACGACAAGAACCTGCTGAGGGGTATGGAGCCGATGTTCGTACAGTGTTGGACAAACTTGTTCATCACAGTTTTGCTTGCCTTCTGCCTTGCAGGACAGAACCTCATCGCCCGCGCCCTTGAGGCAGGCGGCAAACCGGGATTGATAAAGGCGGAAGCTCCGCTCAAATGGGATTGGTGGATGCTTATAACAGCGGTTCTCATCACCGAAGCAGACGCCCTTTACTTCTTTGCCCTCAAGGAGCCGGACGCCCTGCTGAGCATATTGTCCACAATAAGGCGGGGGTCCGTGGTGGTAACTTTCATTTGCGGGGTGGTGTTCTTCAAGGAGAAAAACGCAAAGGCGAAAAGCCTCACCATGCTCGTTATGATAATAGGGGTGCTTATCCTTCTGTTTGCGAAGTAACCCAGATATACACCTTGTCTCCCCTGCGTACGTGTTCAGTCCCGGGGGCTGCCGGTATCGCGACTGAACACCTTTCTCCTTTTTCCGCACGGGAACAGGGCTTGAGGTTTACCCTCATGTCACTTACTGTAAGCTCCGTGACTCCGCTGGTTGCGCCTATGACGAGTATATCATCTCCTACGTTGAGAGGGACCGCCTCAACGCTTATCTCGGCCACATTTATACGATCGAACCAATTGCTTACCTTCCCGCAGTAAACCTTCCTCCGGGTAGCATGGGAACCGTAAATGTCGCTCCACTGGCCAAGATACGCTCCCTGATAATAGCCGTCCCAAAAGCCTCGGTTGAACACCTCGGCAAGCGAATCCTTAAGTGAGCCCGCAAGTTCCGGGGTATAGCGTCCCCCTGCAATCGCATCGGCCGCCTGGCGATAACACTCGGTGCAGCGTTTTACATACTCCGCACTGCGCGCCCGCCCTTCTATCTTGAACACGCTCACTCCGCTGTCTGCCATAAGCTGCAGGAACTCTATGGTACAGAGGTCCTTGGGAGACATGATATACTTGTTGTCTATATCCAGCGTGTAACCGGTCTCAAGGTCCTTTACCTCATAACCTCTGCGGCATATCTGCATACAGGCGCCGCGATTGGCGGAAGAGCCGTAGGCGTGGAGACTCAGGTAGCACTTGCCGCTCACTGCCATACAAAGAGCTCCGTGGGCGAACATCTCTATTCGTACAGGCTCACCGGAAGGACCGCAGATATGCTCACTCTCTATTGCGGAACTTATCTCCCGTACCTGGTCAAGATTGAGTTCGCGGGCCAGCACCACCACGTCCGCCCAGCGGGCATAAAAGCGCAGCGCCTCGATGTTGGATATGTTCAGCTGGGTGGAAATATGCACCTCAAGTCCGATGCTGCGTGAGTATTCTATGGCGGCAATGTCGGAAGCGATTACCGCATCTACTCCTGCAGCGCGCGCTGCGTCCAGGGCCTCGCGCATGGGCTGAAGGTCCTCCGGGTACAGGACGATGTTCAGGGTAAGGTAGGCGCGCACTCCGGCCTCGCGGCACTGGCGGACCACCTCCGCAAGGTCTTCGGGGGCGAAGTTGTTGGCGCTGTGGGAACGCATATTCAGCTTGCCTACGCCGAAGTAAACAGAGTCTGCGCCCCCCTGAATCGCTGCGCGCAGGCACTCGAAATTGCCTGCGGGAGATAGTATTTCAAGCTTATTCCGTTTCAAATCTGAAGTCTTTTGCCTTGGCCAGGGCCTCGCGAAGCTGGGTGTCATAGCGTACACGGAGCTTGATGCCGTCCGGCTGGAAGTAATACCTGACCACTATCTCTTCTTCCAGGAAAGGGATAATTTCGTCTTTTTTGAGCCGCAGGAAATCTTCCTTTTCCATATCCAGAGCCGTCCCAAGGGCCTCTAGTTCATTTTTCACGGCCTCTTCCAGGCCATCCCGCTGCAGTTCCTTGCGCACATAGTCAAAGTAAGTTCGGGCGCTCGAACGGTAGTCGAACTCTTTGCCCTTGGCAAACTCCACGAAGGCGTCGTACTCTTCGTCGCTCAAATGAAACTCATCGGTGGGCGGGATGCTCGTGTGATTGCGCACATAATCAAGTGTAAACTGTTCTATAACTCCGTTCACCACAAGGGAATACGTGAGCCTGCTGTAGTCGTGGGGCTTCACTTCTATGTCCGGAGTAATGCCGCCGCCATCCCGCACAGTACGCCCCATGGCTGTCTTGAACTCGTGGGTGAGAGAATCGGGGATGTGTCCCACCGAACCGTCTTCGTTGCGGTGCGAGTAGTCTATGGCCTGTACGCAGCGGCCGCTGGGAGTATAATACTTGGCGGTGGTGAGCTTGAGCTGTCCGCCGTAAGGGAGGGGACGTATGCTCTGGACCAGGCCCTTGCCGAAGGTACGTGTTCCTATGATAACGGCGCGGTCCAGGTCCTGCAGGGCGCCTGAAACGATTTCCGAGGCTGATGCAGAGCCTGAGTCCACCATAACGATGAGCGGAATTTCTGTATCCAGCGGAACCTTGGTGGTGCTGCTGGAGTAGCCTGAGCCTTCAGCGCGGCCCCTGGCACTTACAACCAGCGAACCCTTGGGAACGAAGATGGATACTATTTCCACTGCTTCCGACATCAGCCCGCCGCCGTTGCCGCGAAGGTCGAGCACCAGAGTATCCAGCTGCCCCTGCTTCCGCATGTCTTTGATGGCTGCACGCATCTGCTCGCCTACGCCCTCGGTAAAACCGGTCTGGTAGATGTATCCGGTATGCGGGGCTATGTAGCCGTAGTATTCAATGTCCGGCAGGTGGATGGTGCGACGGGTGATGCGCACGTCCTTAAGCTCCCCGGTATGCACTTTCTTCACTTTGAAGAGCACCTTGGTACCGGGGGTCCCGCGCATCTTTTCGCTGCACTCGGCACTGTTCAGGCCTTTTACGCTTTCTCCGTCGATGGTGAGTATCTCATCGCCGCAGCGCAGGCCGCTGCTCCATGCAGGAGAGTCCTTGTATGGTTCGTTGATGATTACATTTCCCTGCAGGTCAGGCTTGTAGATTACCGCTCCTATACCGCCGTAGGATTTGTTTATCATCATCTTGAGGTCCTCGTTTTCCTCTTCCGGGATATACACGGTGTATGGGTCGAGATTGGAAAGCATGGCGTCAACTCCCGCCCTTTCAATGCGGTCAACAGGGAGTGAGTCAACGTATGAACGGTTGAGTTCCTTGAGTATGGAGCTCTGTATTTCCGTCCATTTACCCAGCTTGAAAGTGCGGGACTGGGCAGGTGCGGCAAGGCACAGCGTGAACAGTGCTGCCGAAAGCAATATTTTCTTCATACCTGATTTCATTTCTGCTGATTCTCTTGCAACCACAGTGCCATTGCGCGCAGTGCCTTGCCCCTGTGGGAAATGGAATTCTTCACGTCTTCAGGGAGCTCAGCCACGCTGCATCCCGGAAAATCATCTGCGATGAAAACGGGATCGTACCCAAAACCACCGCTGCCGCTGCGTTCCATTGCAATCCGGCCCTCCATAGCTCCTTCGAAAAAGTACTTGCGACCGCCCAGAATAAGGGTGACGACACTACGAAACCTGGCCGTACGCGGTTCACCGGGGTGTTTTGACAGTTCCTTCAGCAGGGTTTCAATATTTATGTCGAAGTCGTGGTCGGGAGGCAGGGGAAGTCCGTCGCGACGGGCCACATCAACGGCAAAACGGGCAGCGTGGGCGCCGGGAGCGCCGCCAAGGGCGTCAACCTCCAGCCCTGAATCATCTGCAAAGCAGTCCAGTCCGCACAGGGCGTAGAGCGCCTCGGCCTTTTGGAGAGAGTTCTCCCGGAGGGTCATGGCGGTTTCCGGAAGTTCATCTGTTATTCCAAGATCTGCCGGGCACAGCAGTTCGTAGCCTTCAAGGATCTCTCTTGCCTCACGGAGCTTGCCGCGGTTGCCGGTAGCGAATACAAGTTTCATACTGCAAATATATTCATTTAATTGCTATATTTGTGGTGATGTTTGATGAAAAAATTATTTCCTTCCCGGAAAACCCGGCCGGTCTGTACGACCCGCTGCGCTATATGATCGCCATAGGCGGAAAAAGAATACGTCCCACCCTTTGCACTACCGCTTACAAGATGTTTCACGGCATCCTTGAGCCTGAGATCCAGGCTCCCGCGGCAGGGCTCGAGGTATTCCACACCTTTACCCTTATCCACGACGACATCATGGACCGTTCTCCCCTCCGAAGGGGGGTACCAACAGTATGGAAAAAATGGAATGAGGATACAGCGATCCTGAGTGGCGACGTGATGCTCATAGAAGCGTACAAGCTTATGGGAAAGACCCCTGAGAGATGCCGCAGCGCAGTTCTTGACCTGTTCTCCAAAACTGCGGCGCAGGTATGCGAAGGGCAACAGTATGACATGGATTTTGAGAACTTGAGCACCGTATCCATGGGGTCTTACTCCATGATGATAGGCCTCAAGACAGCGGTCCTGCTCGCGTGCGCCGCCAAGACCGGAGCCATAATCGGGGGCGCCTCTCCTGAGGACTGCGAAGCGATGTACAGATACGGCTACGACCTTGGCATGGCTTTCCAGATTGCAGACGACTATCTGGATGCTTACGGCGACGAAAAAGTATTCGGAAAGCCGATAGGAGGCGACATCATCAACCGCAAGAAGAGCTGGCTGACGGTACGGGCACTGGAAAAGACGAGCAACCAAGAAGCCTTCCTGAAGGCCTTCGACGAGGATTGCCCGGACGAAGCGGCCGCCCACAAAAAGATAGAAACGGTAAAGCGGCTCTACGACAGCCTCGGCGTACCGGATGACGCCAGGGCGGAGATCCTGCGTTACACGAATCTGGCAATGAATGACGTAGAGAATCTACGCTGCGACACTGCCCCCCTCCTGGCCTTTGCCGAGAAACTCACCGGACGCGCCCGCTGATGGAGGCAATTGTAGTCAAAAATGCCGGAAGCCACTTCCTGCTGAGCAAATTACCGGACTGGGAGCCTTTCCCTGCCGTTCTCCGCGGCAAGGTGCGCCTGGAGCGGTCCGGGGCCACCAACCCGGTAGCCGTAGGCGACAGGGTCCGCTTCGAGCTGGAGGGGGAAGTCGCAGACCCCCTGCATCCGGCCGTTATAAAGGAGGTACTCCCCCGCTCCAACTACATAATAAGGCGCAGCACGAACCTGTCACGCCAGTCTCACGTAATCGCAGCCAACCTGGACCAGGCGTTGCTGGTGGTTACACTTTTCTTCCCGGAAATCAAGCTTCCGTTCCTGGACAGGCTTCTGGTGACCTGTGAGGTTTACGGAGTCAAGCCCGTGATAGTCCTCAACAAGATGGACCTCTGCATGGAGCTCGCACCGGAGCAGGCAAAAGCGTTCTGCAGCATATACAGGGACGCCGGATACACGGTCCTGGAATGTTCTGCGCTCAAGGGAGAAGGGATAGACCGGCTGCGCGAGCTGTGCAAGGGGCGGACGAGCCTTGTAAGCGGCGAGTCCGGCGTAGGCAAGTCTTCGGTCATCAAGGCCATGGACCCTTCGCTGGATCCGAAAATCGGCCGCATAAGCACCGCACACCTTCAGGGGAAGCATACTACATCGCTTTATGAAATGTACCCCCTGTCCAGCGGCGGTTTCATAGTGGATACGCCGGGGCTGCGCGGCTTTGGCCTGGTTGACCTGGAGAAAGAAGAGATTTCCAAGTATTTCCCTGAAATGCTGCGGGTGGCAGACAATTGCCGCTTCATCCCCTGCACCCACACTCACGAGCCGGGCTGCGCCGTAAAGCAGGCCCTGGAAGAAGGCCTCATCAGCCCCGAGCGATACAACTCCTACCTTGGGATGCTCGAGGAAGACAAGAAATTCAGGTAGTTTTCCTGGGAAGCGTAAGCACGAAACGGGCACCGGAAGAGTAGGAGGTGTCGAGGACCACGTCTCCGCCCAGGCGCCGGCTCAGGCTGCGGGCAAGGGACAGGCCGATTCCCGTACCCTCCTGATAATCATCCAGCTGCACAAACTGACCGAAGACTCGTTCGGCATCTTCCGGCGGAATTCCTATTCCTGTATCCTCCACTACGAATGAGACCTCATCGGGAGAAGCAAGAATCCCCAGGCGCACGGCCCCCTTCCCCGTATATTTGACTGCATTCTCCAGGAGCAGCGTAAGGATATGTCCGGCAGCAGTACGGTTGGTGATCATTTCGGGGTCCTCCCCCTCTAGTATCAGGCTGTAATCTATTTCTGCATTTTGAACGATTCCGCAAGCTGCGGCGGCATCGGCGGCAATGTCACTTGCCCGTACGCGGTCTGTCTTCTCTATCTCGGAGCTGCTGACCAGATTGCTCAATTCCAGTATCTTGCCAATGAGCCCGGTGATACGCTTGGTATTGTCTATGACTCCGGTGTTGATTTGCGCCCTGCTTTCCTCGTCCAGCTCTATGCCGGGAGTGGTGAGTACCTGGGCAAAACCGGAAATCATATTAAGCGGCGTGCCTATCTCGTGCGAAATCTGCTGCAGGAATGCAGTTTTTACCCGTGAAGCCTCCTGGGCACGGTCGTTGGCCTCTTCCAGCCGGACATAGGCTTCCTTGAGGCGCTGTGCAGAGCGGCGCCTGAAAGTCAGAAAAAGAATAAGTCCGAGAATCAGGAGCATCATTCCGATTATAGTGGCGATAAAACGGTCCCGCTGAATCCGGGCATCCTGCTTCACCAAATCCTGTTTAATCTCCTGGTTGTGGTACACGGCGGCCAACTCTGCCGCCTTGTCTTCCCGCATCCACAACAGGGCGGAATCAATAGAATTACATATCTGCATGCCGGTTTCCAGAGCGGCGGCGCTGCGGCGCGATCGATAGTTTGCCTCGAACTTCGGAAGCAAGTAGCGTGTAATGTTATCCATACTCCACACGGCCCCGAAGCCGGACAGCTGGCTGTCCAGCAACTGCAGATTGTCTGCCGCTTCTTCCCACCGCTGTGCCAGCATCAGATAATTTACGGCCTCAATGCGTCCGTCGGGAGTTCCGGTATAAGCGCTCTCCATCGCATCGTCGTAATAATCCGCCGCTTCCGCGTGATAGCCCAGCCCCTCCAATGCAGAGGCCTTGTAAAGGCACACACGCGCTTGCTGCTTATCTACCGTCACAGCTTTTGCCCGTTCGGTCTTCTTGTATTCATCCAGCACTTCCTGAAGCCTTCCGGCCCACATCTGAGCATCCGAGTAGCGTTTATGCGCAAGGCATTGGTCTGTGATAGTAATCAAGGCCGCCATGGTGCTGTTGTATTGTCCCGGTTTCTTGAGGAACTCGCTATACGCCCCCTCGAAGTTCTCCCGGGCGTCGGCAAAGTTGTAGAAATGCAGGTCACAACAACCCACGGCAATAAGCAGGTGTGCATAGTCGATACCGGAATCCATACCCGCCGCCCTCAACTTGTCGAGCGCACTCACGGCCACACGGAGAGCCGATTCATACTCTCCCTTCAGGAGGTCCAGGTTGGAAAGGCGGTTGGCCGCCATCGCGTGGTATTTGATGTCTTCCTCGTTCAGCGGTTCAGGAGTAACGGCCTCCGTCCAGAGGATCTCCGCCTTGCGCCTGTCGTTCTGCTTGGAATAAGCATACCCGCGCAGGTATGCCGCCTTTATGGGTGACAATTCGCCGAGAGGCTGCAGCGAATCCACCATAACAAGTATCCTGTCCGATAAACGGGCATCATGAGGGCCGTTCATGAGACCGTCTATCATATCGTTTCCCGAATCGGTATTATCGCTGCAGCGGGTGCCCAATGCGATGACAAGCAGGGCAGACAACAGCAGCAGAGGCAGCTTTGATATGAATCTTCTTTTCATAAACAGCGTAAATATAGCCAAAAAACACTAAATTTGTAATGTTAAGACAGATTGAAATGTACAAACTCGAACCTATCTTGCGCCCAATGGTATGGGGTTCTGAACTTTGGGTGCTTTCGGGATATCCCGAAAGAATTTCAGTAGTAGCGGAAGGTCCGGACAAAGGACTCACAATCAATGAGCTGGTAGCCAAGGAGAAGGGACGGCTGGTGGGTTCCAAGGTCTATGCCGCTTACGGGAACGAATTTCCCCTTCTCGTGAAGTTTCTCGACGTCCATGCGCCCCTGAGCATACAGGTGCACCCTTGCGAGGAACTTGCGCAGCAGCGCCACGCCGCGCACGGCAAGACCGAGATGTGGTATGTAATACGTGCCGGAGAAGAAGCGGAGCTTATGGCTGGATTCTCGCAGCCGCTCACCCCGGAAGAATACGTGCAGCGCGTGGCCGACGGCAGCATTACGGAGGTGATAGCCCATCACGACATAGCCGCCGGAGACGTTTTCTTCATTCCCCCGGGCCGCGTGCACGCCCTGTGCAAAGACAGCTACATAGCCGAGATACAGCAGACCTCCGACATGACCTACCGGATTTACGACTACAACCGCCCCGGTCTGGACGGCAAGCCCCGGCAGCTGCATACCGAGCTGGCAAAGGACGCCCTGGACTACAAGGTTTACAACGAATACAAGACACCCTACACTCCCGCGAAAGATGAGGAAGTAGGACTGGTGAGCTGCGAGTATTTCACCACTTCCGTCATAGACCTTCAGAAGCCTCTGCACAAAGACCTGGGCACTTTGGACAGCTTCCTCATCGTGATGTGCCTTGAAGGGGAAGCGGAGCTGCGTACGGGACGCGAAAGCGCTACGGTCTCCGCAGACGGCTGCATCCTGGTCCCCGCCAGCGCAACTGATATAGAGTTCATCCCCGGTCCGGCCGGTTTTAAAGCTTTGCTTAGCCACTTATAGAAATGAGCAGGAAAAACAACAAACAGTCTCACGGCAGCAAGAAGAGGCCAAAAACTCTTCAAGAATACGTAGGTAAGGTTCAGATGACCCGGGAGGGGTTCATCTTCGTGATAATCGAGGGTCAGGACGACGACGTTTATGTAAAGGCTTCACGCACCCGCCACGCCCTCAACGGAGACCTGGTGCGCGTAGCTGTAAAACACGGGAGCACCGCAAGCAAACGGCGCGAGGGCGAAGTGGTGGAGGTGCTGGAGCGCAGCAAGGCTCCTTTCGTGGGCTACATGCACTTCGTGGGCGCCCAGGCATGGGTGCTTATGCAGAGCAGGAATATGCCCTACGACATTCAGGTTGACGCCGGGCAGGCGCGCGACCTGGGGGCCGAACCCGGAATGAAGGTCGCCGCCGTTGTGGACGGATGGAAGCGGGGCGAAGCCTGTCCCTTCGGACATCTCACCGACGTGCTCGGAACCCCGGGCGACAACGATACCGAGATGCACGCCATCCTGGCCGAGTTCAACCTCCCCTATCGCTTCAGCGAGGAGGTAGAAAACGCAGCGGACAAGATTTCCGAAGAAATCACAGGCAAGGACCTCAAGGGACGCAGGGACTTCCGAGACGCCCTCACCTTTACCATCGACCCTTCAGACGCCAAGGACTTCGACGACGCCCTCTCGTTCCGCAAGCTGCAGAACGGCAATTACGAAGTGGGCGTGCACATCGCAGACGTTTCCTGGTACGTGCATCCGGGCGATGCCGTGAACGCCGAGGCCCGCGAACGCGGCACCTCGGTATATCTGGTAGACCGTACCGTACCCATGCTCCCCGAGAAGCTCTGCAACAAACTGTGCTCACTCCGTCAGGACGAGGACAAACTTACCTTTTCCGCCGTCTTTGAAATAAGCCCCAAGGCCGCGATAAAGTCCCGCTGGCTCGGACGTACCGTAATCCGCTCAAACCGCCGCATGGACTACGAACAAGCACAGGCCATCATAGACAATCCGCCGGAGGAGACTAAACGCACCCCTTTGGATGAGGCCGTGCTCACCTTGAACGGGCTGGCCAGACAACTGCGCGCAGCACGCTTCAAGGCCGGAGCCATCAACTTCGACCGCCCGGAGATGAAGGTTGAAGTGGACGAAAACGGCAAGCCGCTGCGGGTGTACCAGAAAATAGCTCGCGAGTCAAACAACCTCATCGAGGAGTTTATGCTGCTGGCCAACCGCACGGTGGCGGAATTCGTAGCCACCGGCGGAAAGATGAACGGAGTAGCCATGAAGAGCGCCAAGACCTTCGTGTACCGTGTGCACGGGGAACCCAACTTCGAGAAACTCGAGGGCCTGCGCAGCTTCGCTTCCAACTTCGGTTACAAAATGGCGGAGGCGACAAGCGGCAAGGGTGCGGCAAAAGCCCTGCGGGAGCTGCTTGGCGACGCCCAGGGCAAGCCAGAATACGACGCCTTCGAGAACATTGCCCTGCGCTCCATGGCAAAAGCCGTGTACAGCACCGACAACATCGGCCACTACGGTCTCGCCTTCCCCTTCTATACCCACTTCACTTCCCCCATCCGGCGTTTTCCGGACCTCATGGTACACCGCCTGCTGGGCAAATACCTGCGAGGCGAGGACTCAGCGGAGAAGGCACATTTCGAGAAAGAATGCGTGCACGCCTCTGAGCGTGAACTGGTGGCAGCCGACGCTGAACGTACGAGCGTGAAGTACAAGCTCGTAGAGTTCATGCAGGACAAGGTGGGGCTGGAGTATGACGGAGCCGTTTCCGGCCTCACGGAATGGGGAATGTATGTAGAGCTCGACGAAACCCATATCGAGGGAATGGTGGCGCTGCGGCAGATGCGTTCCGACTTCTACGAATTTGACGACGGCCACTACCGCCTCGTAGGACGCCGCAGCGGCAAGGAATTCCGTCTGGGCGACCGTGTGCGCATCAAAGTGGCCGGCGCCAACCTGGAACAAAGACAACTGGATTTTGAACTGATAGAAAATGAAGAAGACTATTCCTTGGATCCCGCTGCTGCTCCTCGCCGCACTCCTGCTGCAAGGGGGAAACGCGGCCGCGCAGTCTCGAAAAGAAAGGCTCGTTGAACACGTATATTTCTTTGCATCCGACTCACTGAAAG
This sequence comes from Bacteroidales bacterium, assembly GCA_017454265.1. Taxonomy (GTDB): domain Bacteria; phylum Bacteroidota; class Bacteroidia; order Bacteroidales; family UBA932; genus Cryptobacteroides. The sequence goes on from JAFTDJ010000008.1 coordinate 19,577, forward strand.
GCCGGGCCGCAGGAACGGCAGACGCAGCAAAGGCGCGCGACTACATAGTTGCACGCTACAAGGAATGCGGGCTGCAGCCCTACTTTGGCGGAAACTTTGTAGTGCCATTTGAGAAAAACGGCAAGCAATACGCCAACGTGGTGGGCATTATAGAAGGCAACGAGTTGAAAGACGAATACATAGTGCTCGGGGCGCACTTCGATCACCTGGGAGTCAAAAAAGGCGAGATTTACCCCGGAGCCGACGACAATGCATCCGGCAGCGCTGCTCTCATTGAAATAGCCCGTGAGCTCTGTGCCAACCGGGCCAGCCTCCGGCGCAGCGTGATAATTGCGGGCTTCGATGCCGAAGAAATCGGCCTCTACGGGTCTTCGGAACTGGCAGATTTCCTGAACGCTCTCGTGGGAACAGAGAACATCAAGCTGATGATGAGCGTAGATATGGTGGGATGGTACGGGCGCAATAAAAAACTCACCCTGGAAGGTGTGGCCACCATAAAGGACGGCCGCCGCATGGCCGCCAAAGAAGCCGCCGCATTCAACTTGAACATAAGGGCAAAAGACTTCGAGACCTCGGTCATGACCGCAACCGACACAGAAGGATTTGCGAAGAAGAAAGTCCCGACTCTTGCTGTTTCTACCGGCCTGCACCCCAGCTACCACAAGCCATCCGACACCCCGGACAAGATTGACTACGACGGGCTGGACCGCATCAGCGGCTATCTTTCAGACTTCGCGCTGGAAGCTGCTTCCGACCCTCAGTTCGCCGCCAGCGGACGGGTAGCGCGCAAGCATAGGGACGGCGCGCCGGTATTCGAAGGAGGCGTCATAGGCTCCATAGGAGGCGCATCGTTACGCTTCCCTTCCGCCCAGGTAAGGACAGACCCTCGTATGAACTACAACGCCGGCCTGCTGGGGAGGCTCAATTTCGGCCTTGCCGCCGTTCAACTGGAGGCCGTTTACGAAATGAGCAACGCCCGCTTCCCCTCCATTTATGCGCCCCTTGGTACGCCTCAGAACTATACGCAGAGGGCGGTGACCGTTCCTGCGTACCTGCTGCTCAGGTCCGATGGTTCCACGAACTCCGCATTCGTAGGCTTCGGCGGCTTCTACCGCTATGCCTTCAACAGGCAGTTCGGAGAAGAAGAACTCGAAGGCGTGGGGCTCAATCCCCATCAGGCAGGTCTGGCTGCTGTATTCGGAATGCAGGTATCCGGGCTTCTGCTGCAGTGGGAGTTCCGCTGGCAACTGAATTCCGCCGTCACCGGAGGCATCGATGCACGCCTCAACAGCGGCAGTTATCTCACCCTCGGCTGGATATTCTGATGAAACTGGAATTCACAAAAATGGAGGGCTGCGGCAACGACTACATCTACGTAGATACAAGCCGTTTTCTGGTCGATAACCCTGCCGCCTTGGCTATACGTCTCAGCGACAGGCACTTCGGCCCCGGCGCAGACGGGCTCGTGCTGATTGGTCCTTCTTCCGTAGCAGACTTCTCCATGCGCATCTTCAACGCCGACGGGAGCGAGGCGCAAATGTGCGGCAATGCGGCGCGCTGCATTGGCAAATATGTGTACGACAGGGGACTCACCTGCAAAACTGCAATCTCGCTGGAAACGCTTTCCGGCGTGAAGCGGCTGCACCTGCATCTTGGGACCGACGGTTGCGTGGAGAGCGTAACGGCAGGTATGGGAAAGGCGGTCATTGCAGAGCCCGCCCTGGAGCTTGAAGCAGCTGGCGAGCGGTTTCGCGGCACGGTGGTGGATGTGGGCAACCCCCACTTCGTTGTGCTGTGCCCGGATGCCGAGGCCGTGGACCTGGAGCGTATAGGTCCGGCGCTGGAGCGTCACCCCCGCTTCCCTGAACGTATAAACGTAGAGTTCGTTTCCGTCATCCCGACCCCCTCTGTCATCCCGACCCCCTCTGTCATCCCGACCCCTTCTGTCATCCCGACCCCTTCTGTCATCCCGACCCCTTCTGTCATCCCGAGCGAAGCCGAGGGATCCCTCCGCATGCGCGTCTGGGAACGCGGCAGCGGCGTAACCCTTGCCTGCGGCACCGGCGCCTGCGCCTCCGTTGCCGCGGCCGTCACCGCCGGAGCCGTAGGCAGTCCCTGCACCGTACAAGCCGACGGCGGCCTCCTCCTGGTCGTCTATAACGCAGACGGAGCCCTTCTGCTGAAAGGCCCCGCCCGCACCGTCTTCGACGGAACAGTGAATATCTAGTTACATGTCGTACGCCTTCACGTTCACATTCTCAATAGCCTTGAAACGACCGAAGCGCCAATAGACGTATATTCCGAACTTGCGCCCCAATCTCTCGTTGTAATTGTATTGTAGGAAATTGTCATACACAATTATGCTTTCTTTCCTGCCCCCGCTGTGAAAGACATCTGAGACAATCAGGGAAACTCCTAATCGGGGTTTGGAAAAATAGCGTGATATAGAAATGTCAGCCTGCGGTTCCATTATCAGTTTTGCAGATTGGACAGAGGCGGTTGAAGGTACAAGATGGAGATCGCCATTCACTTCGAACCACTTGGAAGACCAGTTTATACCTGCCAAAAGCTTTGGAGTATCAATTGTGTTGGTCATCCCCCCAGGAAGTGTTACCCAGGTTTTGCTGTAACCGGAAACAATGGATATGCTCAGTGACTTGACCGGGGCAAGCATCGCCTGGGCGTCAAGTGACAAACTGCTGTTTTTGCCTATGTTTGCGAAAGTGCTGGTGGCCACTCCGTTAGAGTCAGTACTGATTATTCTTTGGATGGAATTGTTCCCTGAAGACCATCCTGAGCCAATAGATAACATGCGAATCCACTTCACAGAAGGCCTCAAAAGATAGTTAAGTGAAACCGTGCTGCTGGATTCGCCTTTTAATTCCGGGTTACCGGTTACCAAATTATAAGGATTATTGCGATTTACATAAGGGTTGAGTTGGTTTATGTTCGGACGTCTGACGCCACGGTTGAACCCAAAGGATAATGAAGAACGTTTAAAATTCCAGCTTACACCTACACTTGGGAGGATGTTAAACCCCTGCCAATCCAATGGAACAGTTTCATTGGAAATAAAGAAAGTGCCGAAATTCCCAACATATTCACCCTTCAGGGTAACATGAGCTGACAATTTGTTTTCGAGGGCAGACGCCAGCATGATTGCACTTATATAACCTACATGTTGCCTGTAGTCAATACCTCGAGACTCAGTGGCAGAAACCGAATTATTGGCAAAATGCCTGTTATAGTAACCACCGCTGAAAGAAGAGGAAAGATTTATTTGGTTTATTGTTATATCTCTTATGGTAAAAGTTGCGCTTGCCTTGTGTTCTGCTCTTCCGTTACTTGAAGTCTGAATATCGCCACCTCCGTAGCTTTCCTCATTGTTAGTTTGGTTATTCGAGTAGCTGTATTCGGTCTTCCAATGGTATTTGTAATATCTGCCATTACTCGTTTTCGGACCGAAATCGCCGCTTAACGCCATTGCCCCGTTAAGACGGAATGGAGACTTGGAAGTACCATTTGTGTTGTTGGAACTGCTTTCAACAAGCTCATTACCGGCGCCAAATACTGTGGTGCTTGATTCCGCGAACGATTTACTGTCAGAAAAAGCACCGCCCAGGCTTGCATTTACGCGAAGCTCCTTGTCTTTGATATCACGGAACAGGGATGTGTGGAAACTATGGCTGTTGGATCGGCTCCACGAAGCAGAATAGCTGTCAATCGTCATGTCGCCCATTTCCCGAACACTCTCGTTGGTAAGCGCAGGGGGGCCGGAAAACTCATAGCTGTACCCCACTCCAACACCTATCAACGGGGTATTGATTACTACGTCCGCCGACGGCTTATGGCTGTTCTTAGTATCAGATTGAGCACAAATCTGCCCGGCAACGCCGTAGGGTAACTTTTTTGCCAGAGTAATGAGCATTATAGGCTCGGTATTTTGGTATTCAGGGTCACCAGGCAACACGAGTTCAATCGTTTTCATGTGGTCGGCTTTTATGAACTCCATCGGGTATTGGCGGGAGGCATTAATAAGGCCGCTCTCCTCTTGATCGATCAGGATTTTGCCGATTCTTGTATGCTCGAATTCGAGTTTGCCATTCCTTGATCCCACTTTAAGATCCGGGATTCTCGACGCCATCTCCGTCATGCTGATTTTGGCCGCATCCGGGTCTTTGGACACATCGTAAGTGATGCGGGTCCCCTGCCTGTGAATGAGAGTACGGGTCTCCACGGCGGCTGCATCCAGCTCCTCACCTACTTCCAGGATTATTCTCCCGAGCGACAGCTCTGAGGACTTAACCTCAATGGAGATTCTCTTAGATTTGTGGCCAATATTCTCTACAAGTAAGTCATACAGGCCGGGGACAACAAGCAAGTGAAAGATGCCATCGTCTAAAGAAAGCGTCCTCGCGACCCTCTTTCCATCCTTGGAATACACGTAAACCTTGGACAGAGACAAAGGCGCATTGCTTCCTGCCTCAACCACGGTACCCGTAACGCTTGTCTTCTTCTCATCAGTGGAAAGAGCTACGGCATTTTGCGCTATAAGTCCCACCGCAGACAGCGAGACCTGCAGCACGATCAGTATTATTACATTAAGGAGTCTATTCATCCCCAGGTGAGCTCTCATCCAGAAGCGAAGATGACTAAATAAGATAACTATATACCATCATTGCATAGCTATAAACAGTATAAGTAAGTGCATAAGCTAAAACTTGGCTATAGTTAATGGTAATACCATATTCAGCTTCCACATCTTGGGTAAACTCAAACATATCAACAGAATCCATACCTAGGTCAGACATCATATAATCACTCTCTTCAATACTGTCAAAGTCATATTTATCATATAACATGTCAATTATTCTCATTCTAACTTCATATGGAGTATAATTGTTCCGTGAGAGAGTCATATTCTCTTGGCAAGAACTGATTGTTTCAGCCTTTATGGGCTGATTCATAAAAGTAGTTATAGCCAGAAAGGCCATAACGGGTATGTAACGTATTCTCATAATAAAGCTAAATAATAGTGTTTACTTGATCATTTATATCGAAACCGCACCAGAATTGGACTGTGTAGTTGCCAGGGACAGCGTGCTCGCAAAGCCGCTGAGCGCTAGATCAGCGGCTCTGCGGTCATAGCCGCCGGCTGCGGCACACCCATCAACTTGAGAATGGTGGGGGCGACGTTGCAGAGGGCGCCGTCCTTCACGGTCTTCACCTCGTCGCCGGCACCTATCACAATGAACTGCACCAGGTTGAGGGAGTGGGCGGTGTTGGGGCTGCCGTCTTCGTTTACGGCATAATCGGCGTTGCCGTGGTCGGCAGTGAGCAGCACGGTGTAGCCGTGGTTAAGGGCACAAGTGACGGTGGTTTCCACGCAGCCGTCGATGCATCCGACGGCGTTGCAGATGGCCTTGTACACTCCGGTGTGGCCCACCATGTCGCCGTTGGCGTAGTTCAGGATAATAAGGTCGTTGCGCTCGCTGCGGATGGCCTCGCACAGGCGGTCTGTCACCTCAACCGCGCTCATTTCGGGCTGCAGGTCGTAGGTCGCCACCTTGGGCGAGTTGACCAGGATGCGGTCTTCGTTCTCGAACGGGGTCTCGCGGCCGCCGTTGAAGAAGAAAGTCACGTGCGCGTACTTCTCGGTCTCGGCGATGCGGAGCTGCCTCAGGCCGGCCTTGGAGACGGTCTCCCCGAGGGTGTCGGTCACCTCCTCCTTGGGGAAGAGGATGTGCAGGCCCTGGAAGGATGCGTCGTAGGGAGTGAGGGTGCAGTAGTAGAGGGGCAGCGTGTGCATGCCTTCCTCCGGCATGTCGTTCTGTGTGAGCACATTGGTGAGCTCGCGGGCGCGGTCGTTGCGGAAGTTGTAGAAGATGACGCAGTCGCCTTCCTCAACGGTGGCAAGAGGCTTGCCGCCCTCTGTGATGACGATGGGCTTGATGAATTCGTCGGTGACGCCCTCGTCGTAGGATGCCTGGATGCCGTCGAGCGCGTGCTCGAACTGGGCGCCCTTGCCCTCGACCAGCATGTCGTAGGCCTCTTTGATGCGGGCCCAGCGCTTGTCGCGGTCCATCGCGTAGAATCGGCCGCAGACGGTGGCAACCTTGCCTGTGGTCTGCGCCATCTTCTCCTCCAGCTCCTTCACGAAACCGTAGCCGCTGCGCGGATCGGTGTCGCGGCCGTCCATGAAGCAGTGCACGAAGACGTTCCCGATGCCCTCGTTCTTTGCGACGGCGAGGAACTCGTAGAGATGGTCCAGAGAGGAGTGCACGCCGCCGTGGGAGCAGAGGCCGAAGAAGTGGAGCTTCTTGCCGCTCTGCTTGACGTAGTCGTATGCGGCCTTGATTTCCTCGTTCTCCAGCAGCTCGTGCTTGCGGCAGGCCATGTTGACCTTCACCAGGTCCTGATAGACCACACGGCCTGCGCCCAGATTCATGTGTCCGACCTCGGAGTTGCCCATCTGGCCGTCTGGCAGGCCAACGTATTCGCCGCAGGCATGCAGGTGAGCCATGGGATACTTTGCGCGCAGGCTGTCGATGAAGGGTGCGCCCTGGGTATAGATTGCATTGCTGTGGTCGTGGCGACCTTCGCCCCAGCCGTCCAGAATCATTAAAAGAACTTTCTTTGCCATATAGTGTATATCTTTATTTCCGGACGCAAAGATAGCAAAAAGCCTAAATTATATCACTTGCAGCATCCAAGAAATAGAATACTGCCAGTAGTCTTTTCTACAACGGCAAACAGGAAAGGCCTGTCGCAATGGAAATCAATCACGCTTCCATCACCTGTATTGCCGGTATCACGATAAGTATAAGAAACGGCAGCCGCTTCCGTACCGCCTTCGTTTACGGAGATATTGGCAATATGCTTGATGCCGCTGATTTCAAATTTCGAATCCGACATTAAAGAAAAATCTGCATGCTCGCCGAAAAGATGCCGTATGCCCACGGTTTGCAAAGATTCCTTCATGTCGAAAGCGGTATTGATTTCGAATTTGGGAAGCCACAGATTAACGCGGGAAGACTTTAACCGGGAATACATCTCAGCCCATTTCACACCATCAAGAGACGACAGGACCTGCTTTGTGGAGACACCCTCATCAGGAAGAATCAGCGCCATCTCAAAAAACTTCGAATACGGAACGGTCAGGGTGCTATAAGTACTTGATTTGCAATAAGCAAAAGCGTCTGTTGCACTCATCATGCTCACCATACGGTCGCCGAAGAGCGCGTCCCTTGTCGCGGCCTCCGCAAAAGGAGCTTTCCAAAAACCTTTGAAATACAATGCATTCAAGAAAATAGCAAATGAGGACGGATCGACAGTATCCAGAATATGTGATATCCTGCTATGAGTTTTTTGATGTACCCAGTCGTTAATATATGCGGGGATATTTTCTGCCGAAAAACTTTTACTGGCTATCTCGGCGCCATAACTCTCCTTGATACTGTTCCTGTAATTCTCTTTGATGGCAAATGCATTGTCTATTACAGCCAGGTCTGCTATTTCCAGGACGTCTTTATCTGATTCTGAATGAACGCAATAATTCATTAAATCACTGCAAAAGGCGTTCAGTTGCTGCTGACCGGCAGCATCGTAACCCAAAGCATTCAGGATTTCTGCCCGGGTCTCGCCAGCAGCCCCCTCAGACAGCATTCCTAGCAAATAGGCGACGCTGACAGGAGAGAAGACATACCCATCATCCGCGAAATCGTTATTCTTTGCCAAGTTAAAGGCAAAAGTATTGATTTTTGCCAGCTGAATCTGCTCTGTGGAAGTCAAGACAGACTCTGCATCATAGACCAGATTATTATAATCCGGGGCGGAGTAATCTTCTGTTGTAGAATCCCCTGTGATTCGGGCTTCGTTGCACCCTAAAGCGCACAATGCAACAGAGAATAAAATTACACATTTAAATAATCTCGAATCCATATACCAGATAACGTTTAGATGAATAATTACTATAATGATCAAGTGTCACCACCCAGCTAGTGAATAGATTATACCAAATTGTAGAACCATTTATAGAGTCACCTTTCCCATTATACCCCCAATTAACCGCCACAAAAGTCGAATTCTCATTTTGATAAGAATATGAAACATGGTCGGGTAATTGACCAGGTTGAATAATCCCATCAAGCCCTGTAAAATAATACTCTGTTGTCGTACGTATGGAGATATTTCGATAATTATACCCATCAACGACTACACAATGGCCAGATGAATTGTCTTGATAAGCCAATGACATTATAACCGGAAGTTGGTTCTCATATATCTGTTCTTCAAAAATAGTCGCCATGTCATCAATTGGCTCATTGCTCAAAAGAAGATTATACCCTTGACACGAAATACCATAATTCGGGAAAACAGAAACAGCATCAGAAGTATAAGCATAAGTTCCATCAGCATAGTAATCAGCTTGATATAAACAACCAAGATGCACCATTAGCGTAGAAACACTACCTGCACCATAAACCACGGTGCTATCCAAAGGCATATCATCCCATACATCTTCTGATTCGTTAAGAAATACAACATTTCCAGGGCACGTAAGATTTACGTAACTGTTGTTCGGAGCATATGCTACCGTATATGCATTACTGAACGATGAAGACGGGACATCCCATAAACTATGCAAATAATATAGTACCTGCGCTGAAGCAACCGGGACGCACCCAGTCTCACACCTACTGGATAAGGTATAATCCGTGAATGGTGCATATTGGTTCCAGGGACTCCGAAGTCCCCACTTTGTACTCATAAGATGGTCTTGATATCTTACATCATAAAGAAGGGTATCAACAGTACGGACTCTTACGATAGTAACATCAATAGAATCAACTCGTGACCTGTTTCTCCAAGAGTCAGAAAAAAACTCAGGAGATGTAAAGTGACTGTCGTTGATTATATCTGACATACCTGAACATAATTTGCTAAAAAAGTCCGAGCTTGCCAGATTTGAATATAAATCGCGTACAGAAATATTACCGGTTTCTCCATAGGCGAAAACCCTGGGCACTCTGAGATCTGCAGACAACAATTCCCAGCCATTATCATAATTTGCTAAATACATTACTGTATCTCCAGCTTCGATTATAGGTTCAACTGAAATGCTATTGGCTTTTGTTGGGGGTAATTGTTTGATAGTCTGAAAATAGTCTAGCAAATCTGCTTTTGTCACCCTATTTGAAATACTGACGCCGGTCTTCTCAAAAGCATAATTATAAAGATGGTCCTGCTTAGAGCAAGATACTAAAACCAGGATCACAACAATTATGATTGAAATTTTCGACATCGCTAAAAGCAAAGGTAAAAAAATATGAATGGAAATATAGTATACTACTTATAGCTCCCGAGGAAGAGAATTGCACCTGTGGAATTCTGTCGGATAATGTAAATAAACGGCCTGTTGCAAGTGAAGTAAACCGGTGCGTCGGGATCGTTCTCGTAATAATTGCCTGCCGGAAACTCATAAGAAATGGCTGCTGCCTCGGCACCGGATTCGTCAAAACTGATCTTGGCTAGTTGCTCTATATTCACAGTATCGTAGCTTCTAGTCGTCATATTCGACAAGTCGGGTGATGAAAACAGAGCATTTATCCCCAGGGCCGGGAGTATGTCGTTGTAATTGACCCTGGTTGAGGCAACAAATTTCGGCATGCTCAGGATAACATATCTGTAAGTGGTGTTGTCCAGCGCTTCAGAGAATTCTTTTTCGTTAAGACTCTTAATGAGATAGTCTGCGCCATTATTAGTTGGCGGAAGCAGTATGTCCAATTCAAAGTCTCCCGCCTTTGGAGCTGAACCGGGAGCAAGGAACGAGCCAAATGGGTATCGCACCAGCTTAAATCTGCCGGTTTCGGTATATCGAACGTAGGGCTTGTCCATAGATTTCATCATCTGGACCTTTTTGGTCCGTCCGTCAGGCATCTTGAAATCTGAAGGAGAGGCCGGATTGAACGGAAATTCCCATACAGCATTGAAATATAGCGAGTTCAGAATGATGTTGTCTATGCCGTCCGGAAACTGATCGAACACTTTTTCGATAACACCGCGGGTCTGTTTTTTTGCCCATCCATTAATGAATAGAGCTATATCTTCATTGGCAAAGTCTTTATTGAAAACTAATGCGTCGTAATAATTCTTTACTTGCTTTTTATAACTTTCGAGCATAGGGAAGCTATTGTCTGCCACGACAATGTTGGCAAAATCCAGGGCTTCTCCATCCATGATGCCTTTTTTGGAAACGGCTATAAAATCCCGGAAAAACCGGTTTACTTCTGCCTGCTCATTTCTTTTCATATTCAGGGCAGCACATATTTCATTGCGTGTTTCTCCTGCAGAGCCGGAAGACACCATCCCAAGCAATATGGACATACTGATGGGAGAAAAAACAAAACCTTCGTCTGAAGCAATTATACCCGCAATATCAAATGCAAAGTCATTAAGCCCGGAAACCAGCTTATTGTCCGGCTCGGAAAGACTGGAAGGAGCGCCTTCAGCCAAAAAAGAATAATCGGAGCTATACTCGCCGTCGGTATCCGTGGTTTCTCCAGGCGTATCAGGGAGATCTGAGGGCACCTCGTTCTCTACGCCGATAAGTTCCATCTTAATGCCATCACAAGAAGACAGTGCAAATAAAGACAGCACTAAAATTGCAATATTTAAAACTATTCCTTTCATAAGTCTGACAATTTATGAGCGTTAATATGTTAAACCGTGAATAATAGAGCGGGGAGAATAATCGTAAGTTAAACCAAGAAGCCAATTATTGTAGACGTTGTACCAAATGGGTGAATTAAGAATGCTGTCATAAAGGCCGTTCCACCCCCAGTTGATTGCTACATACCGCTGCTCTTCAAATTGGTTTCCTGCGACAATCTTTGTTTCTATTGGTTCAAAACCAGGAACAACAACACCATTTTCATCGACAAAATATAGGCCATACTGGGCATCTTCACGGTATTTTTGGTATGAATAGCCGTCAATAACTGCCACGTGACCACTCAAACTACCTGTAACTGTATTATCGCACAATAATGACACGATTATTGGTAATTCGTCCGAATAAACATCTTGTTCGCAAGCTGATATGAGTGCTTGTGTATTATTAACTATGCTTGTTGTCTGACCGGTGATTTAAAAAAGGGATAAAAGTGACGGAATCATACCAAACCATCCAGTCGCGGCGCCTTGCCTGCGAAAAACGGCATGATGTTTATGGCCCAGATATAGTAGGAAAGCCCCAACATTTTCTATTCCTGTGCTGTCACTCGAGGTAAGCGCCAAACTATCCCAGTTATCTTCAGAAATATCGTAGAAACTAACATCACCGTCTAGTAAGACCATACCAGGTTCATTGGAAGGAACATAAGCGCTACATGCGGCATCGGAGCAAATCCCGACAGGCATCTCGTAAACATCATGAAGGTACTTGAGAGTTTGACCTACCGCAACCATCACGCAACCGCTAAAACAATGAGTAGTCAAAGTTGAATCAGTATACGGAGAGTACTGATTCCACGGTGGGTCCATACCCCAATGAGTTTCGAGGAGATGGTTTTGTACTCTATTTTCTACTAGTGTCATTACTGAGTGCTCAAATACCCATGCAAGATGGGTAAGAATAACAGTGTCTCTGTTTGATGTTGCATCAATCCACGAATCAGAGATACCATCAGGAGGTGTTATTCTACTATCGTTTTTCAGATTGAGTAATCCGTCTGAAAGTTTGTTAAACAGCTCATCACTTTTAGCATTATTCTTGAGATTTGATACTGTTGTATTGCCATCATCGCTCTTTATCAATACTCGTGGTGCTCTCCTGTCTGCAGACAAAAGTTCCCATCCCTTTTCATAATTCACCAGAAACATAACAGTGTCAGAACCATTCAAGACCGGCTGTATTGAAATAGTTTGACTTTTCGTTGAAGGGATGCATTTAACGTTGTAGAGGTAGTCATTAATATCGGATATACGTACACTATATTCATTGCTCTTTTCAGAACCGAGAAGAGGACTACTACAATCATATTTTTTGCACGAAGCGAAGGCAGCCAGGAAAACAGCTGAAAGCACAAATGATCTTCTAATAAACAAAGCTGGTAAACTCATGTCGCAAAATAATAAAAAAAACAATAAAAGCAAAACTACAATAATACTTAGACACAGGCTCTACTGAACTTAAATGAAAGGTTACAACGTGTGTCACCAAAATGCAAATTCACCATAATACACTGCTCCATACGGCAGTGTGATTTGCACAGTATAATCGCCGGAACTCGATAAAGACAAACCGTCAGGGATTGATGATATATACACCTCCTCATTACTAATTTCACCGGTACTCGTATTTACCAGAACAACATCGGCCTCAGTAACAATTGTGTTGGACGTAAAGAAAATACTGTTAGCAGATCTAATTACAAAGCATTGGACAGGTACGTGCGAAGGAGCGTGCGGGATAGTCCCTGGCGGAGGTGTAGGACCATAGAGCGGAACGTCATCAACAATCTGTCTGGAAGCGGTAAGGCAGAGTGAAAAGAGTGAAAGGAGTAAAATGACGGATTTCTGTAAAGAATTCATATTTTGAAATATAGTCAGGCTCTGAGCAAAAGTAAAGAAAATATTGGCCCGGACATATCTGAAACTAAAATTTGATGTTGCAAGAAGAGTTCTCAGGTAAAAGGCTATATAGCTGTAAATCAAGCAAATAAAAAAAATCGTTGATAATCGCCCCATCCTGTTCAAAAACCTACAACACGCTCATAATGAGACATTTACCCTAATGCAACAAAAAATAGATTGTCCTCCGGTTCCCCATCTTGTCAACATGCAGGCATTTTTGCTACTTTTGCATATGAAAAATCAATATCCACTAATAGCCTTTTTCTTGCTGGTGGTGTCATCTTGCAACAACTACAATAACGCCCTGCTAGCTGACGCATCATCTGTTTTGGATACCCGGCCAGACAGCGCGTTGTTGATTATCTCGAAGGTTGATACCTCAAAGTTCCACAGCTCAAAACAATTCGCAAAGTACGAATTGCTAAAGGCTATGGCAATAGACAAGTGCTACATTGACACTACCGACATATCGATAATGGCACACGCACAGCACTATTACCAAAACCACGGGGAGAGAAAGGACAGGATGCTGTCTCGCTACTATTATGGCAGGCTGCTGTATAATTCCAACAGTATGGACAATGCGCTGGAATACTTTCTGGACGCTCTCAACTATTCCGACGAAAATGACCCCAAGATGATGGGGATGATACATGCTCTGTTATCTGCTGTGTATAGAAACAATTATGACTCTGGCAATGAGCTGAAGCATCAAGAAAAGGCTCTGGACTATTTTAGCAAGTTCGGAAATCCCCTTTACATTGAGCAGGCAACACTAAATTTGGGCAGTGCATTCCACAATAACCGTTTTTTTGACAAAGCGGACAGCCTGTATTCCTTAATTCCTGAGAGCAGCCCATATTATAAGGCTACAGTACTTGAACGGGCTTTTAACAAAATCACAGATGACTTGCGAGACCCATCAAACGTACACGATGCAATTGGTTATTTTGAAGAGGCAGAGCATCTGGAAGTAGTCTTTCCATACGAGAATATGTATCAATTCGCCCTCGCATTGAATCTTTCCGGCAATTCAGCCAGATCTGAGAGCATAATAAAGCGCTTCAGAATTGAGCCCTCAGAATGCAATGTGAACGAAGCGTATTGGCTTTACCGGTACTTCACGGCAGTTGGTAACAAAAGCAAAGCATTTGACTATTTTGAAGCTTATGCAACCAAACGTGAGGAAACCGTAAAAAAGCAGTTGACACAGTCTCTACAAAAAACCGAGGCGAATTATTACCGTAAACAAACCGAACTTTCAAAGTTAAATGAGAAAAGGACCAGGAATCAATTGATTGGAGCAGGAATAATTGCAATCATCTTCTTTTTCGTTGTAATAATTGTGACGCAACGCCAAAAGATTAAAATTCAGAAAGAGCGCTCCGAAGTGTTAGCCAGATTAAATGAAACTCAAAGACTACTGGCTCTCTACAAGACACAAGAAGACGAACTGCAAGAAACCCACGATTCCATTATGAAACTTCAAGTGGCGTTTACACACATATATAAGCGGCAGTTTGTCAGAATTGGCAGACTCTATAACACAAACCTGGTTTTCTCCATGCAAACTGACCCGGGCAAGGAAGAGTATGTCAATATGGTCTCTTCGATACTTTCCGAGATAGAATCTGCCGAAAAAGGCAGTCACATATTCGAAGCCAGAATCGACAAGGACCTTGATAACATAATGACTAAACTCAGAAGTGATTTCCCCGAATATACTGAGGACCAGTACCGGTTGTTATGCTATGTGATAGCCGGTTTCACAGACGCAAGCATAGCTACAATTATGAACGAGAACAACAATACCATACGCTCCCGAAAGTCGCGACTGAAGAAGGAAATATTCAGCAGAACGACTCCCAACTCAAGCCTCTACCGTGCTTTTTTGACATAAAGCTTCTTGGCACTCTGGCAAATGATTCATATACGAAATTCTTTGCCATCCCGTGTCCGGGATTCGGCACCTTCAAGACCCCCCAGCGAGGTTTGCGTAGAAGCCGTACGTGAAGCGATAAGCGCAAAAAGAGGCTAAAACGGCCGTATATTCGCAGTGCCAGATTCCGCCACTCTTCCCACTTGAACAGCGTACCAGGGCGGAACTTTTATTTTATATAGGGGGTGGGTATGGAGTACACGAAAAAACTATCTATAATTTGCGGAATCGCCCTGAAAAATGGAGATTCCGCAAGACATAATCAGTCGAAGAGTTGGTCCATGGTCACCTGCGACTGGAAGTCATCGTAGTAAATATTGTGTTTTACGCCGAAGGTTGTAACCATTGTCAGGTGAATGGCTTTCCGTGTGCCGGTCTGTCGGGCAAACACATCGGATTTATGGCGGAGTTCAGCATCGTATTTCTTATCGATGACGTATTCGTCGCCGGCCCATTTCATTTCGCACAGGTTGATGATATTGTCGTTGCGGTCGATAAGAAGATCAATCTGTACGCCGGATTCGCCTTCCTCCAGTTTCGCAGGATCTGAACGCCAGGCATGCTGGCGGGTGGCAACCATGGGGAATCCCAGGGCGCGTTTGATTTGGGAGACATGCTGAAGACAAACACGCTCAAAGGCAAGTCCGCACCAACTGCGGATGCTCTGGCCGCCTCCTGCCGAACTCCAGAAGCCCTCAACATCCTCATTGTCCTGAATATACTTGAAATAGAAGATGGTATAATTGTCAACCAGTTTGTAGATGGTATTCTTCTTTGTCTTCGGGAAGTCCGGGGCTTTGATGATAAAGCCGCATTCTTCCAACTCCTTAAGCTTAAGGGTTATGGCACCATTGTCCTTGACGGTTCCTCCATCAATGAGTTCCTGACGGGTCAAACCTTTATTGTTTTTGCCAAGGGCATAGATGATTTCTTTGTAGGGTTCCGGATTCTTGAAAAGGGAATCGTATAATTCGTCGAACTCTCCCTTGAGTTTAGCCTTGGGATTGAAGAAAAGGGCATCGATATTCTGGACAGCAGAATAACGCCTGTCCAGCAGACTCCAGTACAGGGCAACGCCTCCCATCACCATATAAAGATTGACTATCTGGTAACGGTTGAGACGGAGCCCCCGCATCTGCGCATACTGTTCACATTCCTTGAGCGTAAAGGGTGACAGCGAGATTTTGTAGGTGACGCGGTTGTGCAGGCCACCTTTGTTTTTGAAGACTTTCTTGATGATCCAGGAAGTGGCCGAAGCGCAGATAATCAGCAAAACATCCTTTCTTGCGCTCGCCCAGTTGTTCCAGAAGTTCTCCAGCGCAGACATGAAACCGGACTTGGGCGTGTCCGTCCACGCAGTCTCATCCAGAAAGATGACCTTCTTTTTCTTGCGGGAAGAACGTATCAGGGCTTTCAGTCCATTGAAAGCTTCTAGCCAGTCCTTGGGGGTATCGCATCCGGTAAGACCAGCCTCAACAAGGGAATTCTTGAAGGCGGCAAGCTGCTTCTTCATCCCTTCCTTGGCAAGACCTGCGTGCTGGAAGGTGAACTGATAATCGAATGCCTCTCGCACCAGGAAGGTTTTCCCTACACGCCGCCGGCCATACACGGCCACGAATTCAGAATACTTGGACTCGTAAGCTTCCTTGATGGACCTGAGTTCTTCTTGTCTGCCGATAATCATAGTCTTTCTATTTGCAAACAAAGGTATCTATAATTTGCGGAATCGCCAAAAAAATCAACGATTCCGCAAATTATCTATACAAAGTCGTTTTTCATTTTATCCCCAAGAATTGGTGCTCCAGGATTTCCGGTTCAATACCCTCCGTTACAAACATAATGGTTCCGTGTTCATCCA
>JAFTDJ010000009.1 GCA_017454265.1 Bacteroidales bacterium
ATACGTCTCCTTGGCTCGGCCATCCGGCTCTTTAAGATGGATAAGTGCTGTCTCTCGTATAACATATTTCTAAATTCTGTTTTACAAATTTATAAAATATATTTTACAAAATCGCAAGATACGTTAAACTTTTTTCGTAACTCTATTTCTTTTTGAACGCCTTGCGAGCGAATTCTTTCGCAATATAGCTCTTGCCTACACGGCGTGACCCTCAATCATAGGGCTGTAGTGCCGTTTTTCTCTTGCTTCCACTGGAGAAGCCTGTCGTATATCTTTCTTCTCATAATCACGTTTCCGAGGTTTTTGGAGAAGGTTGTTATACACCTTTCCGAGAATTCTGCAAAACACAAAAAATAGATTACTACCGGATAAAGTGCATGGGAGCCCACGGTTCATCACCGCGGCCGGGCGCAGGTTTCCCGCCGGTTGATTTCAGCAGCCAGGCCATATTGTGAGCCAATGCCCGCATGGTCTGAAGGCCTTCCTGGTCAAGGGCGGCCTGACCAGGTTCACGTCCATAGACAATGTTCCAATATTGTGATCCTATTACTGGCATATTCATCATCTGGAACGGAAGGTTAAGCGTCTCAAAGGCTGCCGTAGCACCTCCCCTTCGGCATACGGCTACAGCAGCAGCCGGCTTTCCGGCAATATTTGCACCGTTGGAATAGAAGGAACGCTGAATGATGGACAGGAGTGCGCCGTTGGGCTGACCGTAATATACAGGAGAGCCTACGATGATGGCATCGGCAGACGCATATTTTGCACTGATTTCATTGCAGATATCGTCATTGAAAATGCATGCACCAGGTTTATTGCCGCACTGGTTACAGGCAATGCAGCCTCTTATCGGCTTGTTACCGATCCATACCGTTTCGCTGTTGATCCCCTCCTCCCTAAGCGTTTTTGCTATTTCTGCAAGCGCAATTGAAGTGTTGCCATTCTGGCGGGGGCTTCCGTTGATAAGCAGTACTTTCATGTATCTTTTTCTTTATCGTTAATGCTATTGTTGTTGCAGATAAGGCCGAATAGGACCCCGTATCTTCTTCACGGCAATCCCCCCGGCGCCGGAGCACTGGTCGATGATGTATTGAGCAATGTCAGAATTGCAGGCCATCTCGATTTAACGGCCTAAAGTTAGGCAATTTTCGTCACGCGGCCAAATGAAAGGCCCCTGGAGCGATTCTGGAAGGCCTGAAGAGTTGTAGAAGCTGATCGGGGTGTTGGAATTGGAGTGTTTTGCATTTTTTATGATGTTCTTACGGAGGGCGTCTCCTTCCAGGATCTTCACATAGGCCGCAAGGCCAATCACAAAGCGCCCGGTATCTTGCAGTGAATGTATCGCTGTCCGGAGTTCAATTACCTCGAATTCGAGGCAATTGAACGTGAGGCAGGGTATTTCTTCAGCCTCTCCACCAGCGTTTCCCGGACGAGTTCCCAAGATGAGGTAGCATCGAATGAGATTCCAGGACGCAAAAGTTTGGTGCCAAGCAGCTCGTTTAGCTTGTAGGTAGTGATGCTGCAAGAGCCCTTGGCCCAAAGGCTGTCATAAGAGAACGGGACTTGAACCAGCCTGAGTTCATTGAAGTGTTCGTAGCAGTTGATTTCGACCTTCAGACGGAGTTGAACCACCGGTGGAATTTCCGATTGAATACGGAACAGCATGGTGTTGTTGAAGCGCTTGGGTTTGATGACTTTGTCTGGAAGGTAGCTGAGCACTTCGCCCAAGCGGAAAAGGATGGGCTTGATAGGCCCGGGATTAATCTGTACCAAGTCGATATCTTCGCTATATCGGGGTTGCGGTGACAGGTAGAGTTTATGTAAGGCAGTACCTCCACGGAAGGCTAACTCTCTGGACAGGAATTCATTGGCAAAGGTCCTGCTCTACATTGGCAATGTCTTCCCAGGGGACTTGTTTGTTCCAGTGGGTAATGGCTGAACGTGGTATCATAGTTCGTCGATTTCAATTTCCGTGTTGATGAGGATGTTCCAGCGCTTGTTCACCTCTGAACCTTCGGCACTCTTGCGGGAAGATAGCGGGAAGCGGTTGAGCTTGGGGGACAAAAGGCGAAGCTCCGTGAAGAGAGCATCGGCTTGCTCCTGATTCTGCAGGACCTCCTCCAAGATGTAACCGAGTCGCTGGATGGTGGCGATGGTGGTTTGGGCGAAGAGACCGTTTTC
>JAFTDJ010000010.1 GCA_017454265.1 Bacteroidales bacterium
ACCCGTCTGGGCGTGGACGGCGGCCTGAATCTGAATGCGCAGAAGGGCAAATGGACCTTCGGGGCCGATATCAACGTGGGCACCGAGCCCTTCAACGGAGTGCTTTGCGAGAATGTTCAGGTCAACAAGAACGCAGCTCCCGGAGCGCCCGCCAGAATCGTCTCGGAATACACAGGCGACGCCGATCAGCGCTACGTATGGGCAGACCTCAACGCCAGCTACGAACTGGACAGCCTTAACCTCTTCACGGCATATTTCGGCGGCAACCGTTTCTACAACGGCAGCTACATCAAGGACGGAACTATGACCACGTACGACAGTGCCGGAAATGTCCTGTCCGAGATTGCCCAGGGAGGCATTCACAAGGGTTCGTGGAACGGCATCAACGGCAGCTTCGACTATCAGCACCGTTTCGCCGGGCAAGAGAACAAATATATCACCCTGTCGTACCAGTATACGGGCAATCCGTACGGCAGCGATGCGGAGATGACATATGGCTCCGACGTTCGCCGCTCCCTTACGGACGACGACAGCCAGGAGCATACTTTCCAGGCCGACTACACAACGCCCCTCTGGAGCGATAAGCACAACCTCAGCACCGGTCTGAAATATATCCTCAGAAAGAACGTAGCCAATGATGTTCAGGATTTGGGACTCGCAACGGAGAATTCGTCGGTTTACGATTACCGGAACGACATCGGTGCGGCGTATGCGGAATACACCGGCACTTTCGGAAAGGTCATAGGCAAGGCAGGCCTTCGCTATGAGCACACCTGGGTGGATGTGGACTACGCCACCAATCCTTCGATGAATTTCAGCACCGATTATCCGGTAGTGGTGCCTAACATAAGCCTGCAATACAACGTAGGCATGGCGAGCAACGTCAGCTTCAGCTACAACATGCGGATCAGCAGACCGGGCATCAGATATCTTAATCCCTATGTGGAGCAGTTGAGCGATATCGCCATCTCTTACGGAAACACAGCCATTGAGGCGGAGAAGAGCCACCGTTTCCAGCTGGCGTACAATATGGCCAGTCCCAAATGGGTCCTGAGCCTGCGCATCATCGAAAACTTCGGGCAGGGCGGAATAGGTGAATACTCGGTTTATAAACCGTATAAGGGAGTGGATGTGCTCCATACCACCTACGGTAATATCCAGAACAGCAGCCGCACTTCTCTCAACGTGTACGTGCACTGGAACGCCAGCAACAAGACGCGTATCTACGCCTTCGGCGACGGCGGCTACGATTATTATCTGAACACTCTCGACAATCTCTCCAACGGAGGCTGGACCGCCCGAGGAGGCATGGGAGCACAGCATACCCTGCCATGGGACCTGCGCCTGAGCGGCAACCTGTTCATGAATTCAGGAGGATACAGCCTGCAGGGTTCCCGCTCGGGCTTCGGCTTTGTCTCTCTTGGCATCACCAAGACTTTCCTTCAGGACCGTCTGAACCTGTCGCTCCGCGGCCAGAGCAATCTCGGCCTGGGAAGGCTTGAGTTCCGCAACCGTGGCGAGAGTGGCAGCTTCGTGCAGGAGAACTCCCAGCTCATTCCCATCCGCGCCGCTTCGTTCAGCATAAGCTACACCTTCGGCAAGGCCCAGAACATCCAGCGCAGGAAGACAGTCCGCTCCATTACCAACGACGACCTCGTGGGCGGGAGCAGCGGCGGTGGTGGAATATCGAGTCAGGTTTCGGGAGGAATGTAGTAAGAAAAATTTGCTTTATTAAATCGATTTAATTATATTAGCGGCGTAATTCGCCCGCGCGCGCTGATATGGTTAAACCGGTTACCATAAAAGACATTGCACGCGAGGCCGGAGTTTCAACAGCTCTGGTCTCGTTTGTTATGACCAATTACCTCGGCGGAAAAATGGTCTACAAGGTGAATGACGAGACCTCACGCCGCGTGCTCGAGGTGGCGGACCGCCTGAATTACAAACCCAATACTTCGGCCCGTGCGTTGCGCTCGGGGCGTACCAATACCATCGGGGTGGTGGTCTCGGACATCGCCAACCCTTTCTTCGCGGAAATTGCCCGCTACCTGGAAGACCAGGCCTATCAGTACAACTACAATGTGATTTTCGGCAGCTCGGACGAGAATCCCGACAAGCTGCGCCGCGTGGCTCAGGTCCTGCTGGACAAGGGTGTGGACGGACTTATCATAGTTCCATGCGCAGGATCTGAAGATACCATATGTACTGCTCGCTGGAAGTAGACACGGAAAGATTTTTCCGTTAATACTTATTTTCGAAAGTAGACACCGGTGATTTTTTCACGGTATCTGGATTTACAAAAGTAGACATTTTTCAACTTTTTTCAGGGATTTCTTTTTCAAAAGTTGACACGTCCTCGTAAGTGCTCTTGTTATCAGAGAGTTGCCTCTTCTTCTGCACGAACTTGGGTTCCGGACTCAGTACCCGGTTCTCAAAAGTTTGTTGTCTGGGCAATTCTCCCTTGTAATAGCGCTTCCGGTAGTTCTCTGGTGTGTCGTAGCCGATGGCGAAGCACG
>JAFTDJ010000011.1 GCA_017454265.1 Bacteroidales bacterium
GGGGCCTCGCTTTTTATTATGTTCTTCAGTGCTTTGGGGGCAAGTTTTAAGCACAAAATTTTTCAGCTACAACCCTTCAAATTTCATCATTTCTTCATTTTTTTAGGTTATATAAGGCCAACGGTGGTGGCCTTTTTGGGAAAAAAAGAAAGGAAAGAGACCTTCTGAAGTAACAGGTGTTATGGAAAACGAAATGAGAACAGATGAGTACATATTATGTATACTCTGGTGATGTTCAAAATGGCATTTGCCTGTATCCTGGCGATACGCAGTACGTGTATTCCTGAGGTGCTCCCCAGAAATTGGACAGGTATGAGATAGCTTATCCTGTCCCGCGAAAGGAGAGCGCAAATGGCAAAACGAAAGAATCATGCACCGGATTTCAAGGCGAAGGTTGCACTGGCTGCGATGAGCGGCAACAAGACCGTAGCCGAATTGAGCACCGAATACGGCGTCCATCAGACCCAGATCAATCGCTGGGTAAAGCAGTTAAAGGATAATGCTTCCGGGGTGTTTTCAAACGGAAGCCAGCCGGCAGAACGCCGTTTGGAAAAGGATATTCAGAAACTGCACGCGAAAATTGGTCAGCTTATTGTCGAGCGCGATTTTTTATTGGAAGCCTGGGAGAAGCGGTGAGCAGCTCTCGCAGGCGGGCCATGTTCAAACAGAACCATGACAAGCTCAATATAGCTCAGCAGTGTCGTTTGTTAGGAATATCCCGCTCCAGCGTGTATTTCAGGCCACGGGGAGAATCGGAAGAGAATCTTGCCCTGAAGAGGGAAATTCAGGCTGTCTTTGAAGACAAGCCATTTATGGGCGTACGTCAGATGCGGGCCTGGTTGCGACTGCATGGTCATGCTGTCGGTCTGAAACGAGTCCGGCGTTTGATGCGTCAGATGAATCTCAGGCCCGTCTACCAACCGCCCAAAACGACGGTTCCGCATCCGGAGGACAAACGTCACCCCTATTTGCTGCGGGATGTGGAGATATCTGCTCCCAATCAGGTCTGGAGTGCGGATATCACATACATTCCCATGCGCAAGGGATTTCTGTACCTTGTGGCGATTATGGACTGGTATAGCCGCAAGGTGCTTTCCTGGCGGCTTTCCGCCACGATGGACGTGGATTTCTGCATTGATGCCCTTGAGGAAGCCTTGACGAAATATGGAACACCAGAGATATTCAACACGGATCAGGGGAGCCAGTTTACCAGCACGGCTTTTACCGGTGTCTTGCAATCACGAGGTATTCGTATTTCCATGGATGGCCGTGGACGTTGGCGTGACAACGTCATAATCGAGCGGTTTTGGCGCTCCCTGAAATATGAATGCGTCTACCTGTACGCATTCGAAAACGGTTTCGAGGCCCGATGGACCATCGCCCAATGGATAGACTTTTATAACAGTGAGCGTCCCCACAGCAGCCTTGGAGGGATAACGCCTGACATGGAATACGAACGTGGAATGAAGAAAATAGCCTGAAGAACGACGGTCTCCAACGGCCCGTTTCGGGCACGTCGTCGACCGCCGTAAGATCAAGCTATAAATAGGCTAATAAGTGTTTAACAAAAGGGATCACCTCAGACCTTCATTGCCTCATATATATGAAGAGAAGGATATGATAGACGACTTTGTAAGGGCGCTGAACAACACCAAGGTTCAGGCAATCGGCCCGGAACTCGTATTCGGCACGCTCTTCGACCGTATCGGTTACAATGCCATCA
>JAFTDJ010000012.1 GCA_017454265.1 Bacteroidales bacterium
GTCATTGTGGAAACCTTCGGGTGCGAAGAACCGCCGATGGGGGAGAGTGTCAAACTCGTCATGCGCGGCCCCGACCGGGCATCTCGTACCCTCCAGTTCTGGCGCATGCCCTCCACTTCCCGTGCCTATCCGCTGGCGCTGAAGAGGAAGGCCGATTCCTACCGGCGGCTGTTCTGAAGGTAATATTGCCCAGGCGCTTTATTACATTTTAACAATTGGAAGTAAAATTCTTT
Source organism: Bacteroidales bacterium (assembly GCA_017454265.1). Lineage (GTDB taxonomy): Bacteria > Bacteroidota > Bacteroidia > Bacteroidales > UBA932 > Cryptobacteroides. The sequence continues at coordinate 234 of JAFTDJ010000012.1, forward strand.
GAATTGTTAGCGTTACTGGCGGTTTTATAAACTATCTTGTAGTCAAAAACCTCCGTATTATGAAAAGATTTACCGCTTGCTTGTTATCCCTTATGGCTGTATGTTTCCTGTTGTCCTCCTGCATTTTCGGCACCACCTCGTTAAGGAAGGCAGCTATTATTCTAAATTGAATCAGGTGGAAGAGATGTTCAACAAGCATGGACATCTAGTTCATTTTCGCTAACTTTGCTGCATGAGCTTTCTGCTGGCAGCCATACTGGCCGTATCTGTGAGCGTGAAGGGCGTTCCCTTTACGCCCATGGAGTATGAGCGCCTGCCGGAGTTGAACATTCCCCGCCAGGCGCATTCGCTGCACTATGCCGGCGGCGAATATGTGGTTCTGGGCGGTCACACCACCGGGTTTGTACCTACGGCAACGGCCGAGTATTTCCGCCGGGGGAAGTGGCACACCGTAAGTACCCTTTACCCCCACGATGCCGGTTTTTCCACGCAACTCTCCGACGGCGGCATCCTTGTGGCGGGCGGCTATGCAGAGCCTTTCGGAGTAGGACAAACCTGGGGCGTTGAGGTGTATCGGCCTCAAAACCATACGTTTACATATCTTCCCATTCTGGACCGGAAACGTGCTCATGCCACCGTCTTGGAAATGACGGGCGGGCTCATCCTGGTGGCCGGCAACTGGTATGGTCCGGACTTTCTGGAGAGCAGTGCAAACGGCGAGCCTTTTCAAAAGGTGAAGGAACTCTCGCAAGAGAGGGACCTCCCCTTTGTGCTGCAGGTTTCAGAGGATAATGCCTACATCTTTGGCTCCACGGATCCGTATGGCAAACCGCTGGAAGGCGGCTGGGTGGATCAGCTTTCAGGAGATCCTTTTCAGGAGTCCCTCCTGCAGCAGTGGACCACGGAGAATCTTGGCATGCCCAATGTGCCGGAGCATTACCGGATAGGGGAGTTTTGCTATATGCTGCCCGTTTCCCGTAATGGTGAGCGTGCTTTCCTGTGTCTGGAACGCGGTAACTTTTCGCTAATGGAAACGTCAGCGCCCATCCCGCTGGAAGGCCCATGGGGCGCTATTTCCTGGCAGGACGGCCTTTCGGTAGAGACGGCATCGGAGAGCGCCTGGAAGCAGGGCCGTGATGCCGACGGACGCTTTTATCTGCTGCAACTCCATTATGACAGCACGCCTGCCACGGTAGAAGTATATTACTCAGAGCCTATAGAGAATCTTCCGCTGAGCGCAGAGGGCCTGGCCCTTCCGGGAGGAGACTTTCTTCGGACAGGGGGCGTTATTGCCGATGCCTATGATGCCCAGTCCATGGTGCTGCTTTTCCATACACGGCCTGTAAGCCGCGGTGGAATAGACAGGTGGTGGCTGGTGCTATTGGGCCTTGGCGCTGTTCTGCTGGCGTTTTGGGGCTTCCGGCGTTTCCGCCGTGCGGGTTCCCCGGAATATCGGTCGGCCCCGGAAAAGGCGTATCCCGGCCTCCTGGAGAAGATTGTGGGGCTCATGGAAGAGGATGAAATTTTCCGCAATCCTAACCTGCGGGTGGGGGACATTGCAGCCCGCCTCAATACCAATTCTACATATGTATCGGCCTGTATCAACAAGGAAAAGGGTGTTTCTTTCCCGCGTTTTGTGAGTGATTACAGAATCCGTTACGCCAAGGAACAAATGCGCCTGTATCCGGAGAAAAAGCTCTCTGTCATCGCCGACGAGTCCGGCTTTGCCAGCGAGAACAGCTTTTTCCGCTCTTTCAAGGCCGAAACAGGCTGCACCCCCGCCGAGTGGAGAGAAAAGTATACAAGAAACAATTCCTAGCAAAGTTTCCGACATTCCCAAATTCTGGCAAGCCTTGCTCGCATAAGAAACCGAGCTGAACTGGAGGTATAGGGCAAGAAGTGTGACTGATGGTTTCATGTTGCTAAACAGTTCCTTTAAGATACCGCGCACTGGTTCTGTAGTTGCCGTCCGCACTGCGCCTGATGATGTACGGCGCGGCTTTTCGGGCACCTAGTGCGGTGACAAATTTCTTCTTGACGCGGGAGACGGTACTGTAAAAGACATTCTTGGATTCTGAGCAGAGGGATTCCAGGGCGCCATCTCGGAGTAGTTTATCGTCGAAGCACGACTCCTGTTCGTAGATGCGGCAAAGCTCCTGCCAATAGGCCAGGAGGTCATCGGAAGGGATCCCATCGGGGTGAGAGAGGAACAGGCGGTAGAGGGTGCGCTCAATCGGGTTGAGGAGCACGTACCGGTTTTCGTCCGGCAGGAGAATGATCCCCCGCCGCTGGCCGATGATTATGCTGTGCCGCTTCCTCATGGCTGCAAAGTTGCGCCGGAGAATCGGCAGAATCAAACGATTACAAGCTTGTAATTGCTTGGAGATGTCGATTGTTTTGTTAAGGAAGCGGCCCTGAAGTTTTGGCGGTTCGAGCGATTCTGCGTATCTTTATAACATGACGATACGTGGTGGCATAGAGGCGCAACTGCTGTGGCAACTGCTGTATTCCGGGATCGGAGGGGTGCTGGAAGAACCGGAGGTGGATTATGGTGGCTTGCTGGATCGGATGGAGGCGGCGGAACTGCTGACGCCCTTTTTTTTGTGTACATTGCCCTCGCCAGCCGGCAGAAGTTTTTCTTCGTAAAATACACGCTTTTTGTTCTGGAATATTTCAATGGAATAGCTGTAATATTTGTGACTTGCGGTTATTACTTATCCTACTTAGTAGGAAAGTAACGGAGAAAATGATTATATTTGCAAATTAAACGCTAATACGACAAAATTCAACAATAATGAAGAAAGGATTTCTTATTATCGCAATGGCCCTGGGCGCATTCTCTGCTGCAGCGCAGATGACAGACGTACAGGTGCTCGAGTATGTAAAGAACGGCCTGGCACAGGGCAAGTCTCAGAATGCCCTTATCGCCGAGCTTGCCTCCCGCGGGGTGGATCGTGCCCAGGCGGAGCGCGTGCGCCAGCTCTATGAGAGCCAGCAGACAGGCGCTACACAGGCCCAGTCCACCGCAGTTGCCGAAAGCCGTGCCCATTCGGTGAACGCCGAGGTGTCCATGGAGCCCCAGAGCTTTGAGGAGAACACCGGGTCCAATGTGTTCGGCCGCGACGTCTTCCGCAACAAGAGTCTGAACTTCGCTCCGAGCGAGAACCTCGCCACCCCTAAGAATTACCGTCTGGGCCCCGGCGACGAAGTTATCATAGACATTTTCGGCGCCAACCAGACTACCATACGCAATAAGATTTCCCCCGAAGGCAGCATCAACGTTGACGTGCTCGGCCCCGTGTATCTGAGCGGAATGACCATTGACGAGGCCAATAAATTCCTCAAACGCAAGCTTGCCGGCATTTACGGTGGACTCAACCGCAGTTCCACCGGCACCGACATCCGTCTGAGCCTCGGCCAGATAAGAAGCATCCAGGTGAACATCCTGGGAGACGTAAGCAATGCCGGCACTTACGTGCTCTCTTCCTTCTCCACGGTGTTTCACGCCTTGTATCTTGCAGGCGGCGTGGTGGAGCCGGGTTCCCTGCGTAACATCACCGTGAACCGCGGCGGCAATATCGTTGGAACCGTGGATGTGTATGGCTTCCTGATGACCGGCAACCGCGACAGTGACATACGTCTGGAAGAGGGTGACGTGGTGATGGTGCTTCCTTACACCTGCATGGTGACCATCGGCGGCGAGGTGAAGCGGCCTATGAAGTTCGAAATGAAGGAAGGTGAGACCCTTGCAGACCTCATTAACTACGCAGGCGGTTTCAAGGCCGGAGCCTTTACGGAAAATCTGACCGTAATGCGCCAGAGCGGCAAGAGCTACGAGATTCGCACCGTTGACGCCAAAGACTTCGCGAAGTTCGAACTTAAAGACGCAGACCAGGTGACAGTAGGCAAGCTGAACTCTTTCTACGAGAACCGTATCAACATCACGGGCGCCGTTTATCAGCCCGGCACCTATGAGTTCGGTGGCGAGGTGCGCACCGTGCGCGAACTGGTTGAGAAAGCCGGCGGCCTGCTGCCCGACGCATTCCTCAACCGCGCAGTGCTGCACCGTGAGCACGAAGACAAGACCCGTGAGGTCATTTCCATCAACCTCGGTCGCGTGATGGACGGCATAGATCCCGATATCACCCTGCAGAAGAACGACGAGCTTTTCATTACCAGCAAGGCAGACATCCAGGAGCGCGGTACCATGACGGTTTCCGGTATGGTGGTGAACCCCGCTACCTTCCCTTTTGCAAACTACACCACCATAGAAGACATCATCATCATGGCAGGAGGTCTCAAGGAAGGCGCATCCCTTGCCCGTGTTGATGTGTCCCGCCGCAAGAGGGACGCCAGCGGACTGATGCGCATGGATGAGGTGGGCGAACTCATCAGCCTCAGCCTGAACGAGAACTTCGAGATAGTCGGGGGCGAGAAATTCTACCTGCAGCCTTACGACGAAGTGATTGTACATATGAGTCCTGCCTACAACGTGCAGACTCACGTGACCCTTACCGGAGAGGCCAACTTTGCCGGCTCCTTTACCCTGACCAACCGCAATGAACGCCTGAGCGACCTTGTTAAGAAAGCCGGCGGAGTGACCAAGTACGCTTATCTCAAAGGTGCAAGGCTCTTCCGCAACATGAAAGACGACGAGCGCAGGCAGCTGCTTGAGATTCTGCGCAACCGCACCGGCAACAACCAGACGCAGCTTGATACGGCAGGTATTTACCAAGACCAGGTGGCAAGCAACTATCAGGTTGCAATACATCTCGACAAGGCTCTTGCAAATCCGGGAAGCGAATACGATATAGAACTCCAGGAGGGTGACGTGCTGGATATCCCTATGGTACGCAACACCGTCCGCGTTGTGGGCTGTGTAATGATGCCTACAGTGATTACGTACCAGGCGGGAAAGACCGCCGGCTCCTATGTTCGGGACTGCGGCGGTTTTGCCAAGCGGGCCCAAAGGGGCAAGGCTTTCGTGGTGCATATGAACGGCCGTTCGGAAAGGTTGGGACTGGGAACCCAGGTACTGCCGGGGGATGAGATAGTCGTACCCGAAAGGGCCAAGCCTGAGGGCGTTTCCGACCGGGCCTTTGAACGCGGCACCCAGGCCATTACCGCCCTCGCGTCCATGCTCATGAGCGCATCCTACCTTTGGATAGCAATAGAAAGAGCCAAGTAAATATGGAAGAGAACAATAACGTACAGGTCCAGCAGGACGAGATGTCCATAGACTGGATGGGCATACTGAAAAAACTTCTGAAGCGCTGGAAGTTCATATTCCTCATAACCTTCCTCTTCTCCGTGCTGGGCGTGACCTATGCCATGGTGATGAAGCGTACCTATTCAGTGACCATGATCCTGGCTCCAGAGCTGCAGAACCGCACAAACAGTTCCGTGTCGTCCATCATATCCATGATGGGAGGGAGTGCGATGAGCATGAACAGCACTCCGGACGCTCTTAACATCACCATGTTCCCGGAAATCAGCTCCAGCAATCCTTTCCTCTGCTCCTTGCTTGAGGTGCCGGTAACTCCATTCGTGCCCAAGAAACTTGAGGTTCAGGGTGTCCGGCCCGACACCACCACAGTGTTTACTCATATGTTGGGACGCGACAAGCAGCTCAGTGAGCGCAAGGCACGCAAGATGGCCAAGGCGGATGAGAAATATCTCTACGACGACACTCACATTCATCCGGATAATCTTACCCCGCGCCAGGACCTGGCGGTAAAGGCTTTGCGTAAGTCCATAAATACGACCGTTGACAACAAGACGGGCGTTACCACCATCAACGTAACCCTGGACGATCCGATGATTGTGAAGCAGCTTGCCGACACCGTGTGCCAGCGCCTGCAGGACTTCGTGACCGCATACCGCATCAAGAAGGCAAAGGCAGACTACGATTACTACGTTGAACTTGCAGATGAATCCCGCCGCAAGCTTGTGCGCGCCCAGGCTGCCTACGCCGCACGGGTCGATTACGACCGCAGCGTTATCCTGCAGTCTGTAAACAGCGAACGCCAGCGCCTGGAAACCGAGGTTCAGCTTGCCAGCCAGATTTACTCACAGATGGCCCAGCAGCGCGAACTTGCCAAAGCCAAGATTCAGGAGGTAAAGCCGGTGTATGCCGTGATGCAGCCTGCATCCGTCCCTCTGAGGGCGAGCAACAGCCGCGCCAAGGTGTGCATCATTTTCTTCTTTGTGGGATTCTTCCTGGCATGCGCCTGGGTGGCCTTTGGCGAAGATTTCTTCAAGAAGACCAGGGAAGAGCTCAAGAACGGCGACTAAGCGTCTATACGCAACAGCGCAACGGCGCCGTCCATTGTGGAGGCCAGGATATACAGGGAAGAGCCCTGCATCCAGGCCTCCACAGGATTTATTAGGGCAAGCCCCAGCTTGTGCACCCACAGGGCAGAACCGTCGGCCAGGGAGAAGGCGTGCAGGTTTCCCTTGTCTGAGGGGGTGAGCACGGTGCCGCCGCAATCCACTATCTGCGTCGGGCCTATTTCGTAATGCATCCCGTTCGGTACGCGCCAAAGCTCCGTAAAAGGCTCCTCTGCGCTGAAGGCGTAGGAACTGTTGAACATGGTCTTCGCAAGTACGGTCCTGCCGTCTTCGGACAGTCCGATTGCCTCGCGGCCTCCGTCAATGCAGGAGAGTTCCTTGCCGTTGAGGGCGTCCAGCACATAGACTTTGCGGTCGGGCACGGCAATGAATATATGGCCTTCGGACTTTACGGGCCAAGTGGCGGCAGGAGAGTACATGCGCGAGGGCTTCTTGCACTTCCAGGTCCACTGCAGGCGGCCGCTGGACGTATCCAGCGAGTAGAGTGTTCCCGCCCAGTCTCCGAAGACCACCTGGGCGTCATCTACGAAAGCCCTGCATTCTACGAATCCCTTGACTCCGTCGAAATTCCAGACCGGCTTGCCGGAACGCAGTTCCAGGGCGCGGAACACTCCGTCCGATGCCCCTATGAACACCTTGCCGTCGTGGATAACCGGCGACGCCAGTACCGATTTGCCGGCGCGGACGCTCCAGAGTTTGCGCCCGGTGCGGGCGTTGAGGGCATAGATGCATCCGTCGGTGCATCCGAATACCAGATATTTGCCGTTTACGGCGGGGGTGGAAAAGATCTTGCCCGGGAAGTCCTTGCTCCACCGCCGGCGCCCGTTCCGGACGTCGATGCAGCGTACGCTGCCGCTCGCAGTGGTGTACCATGCACGTTTGCCGTCACGGGCGAACCCTGCCACTATGTTGCTGTGGTCCTGGAATTTCCATACTTCCTGCACCTGTGGGTAGCGTTCGTTTATGTCGTAGCGCAGCCAGGGGTAGGAGGCCGGTATTCCGTGGGCGTCGTACCTGACGGTATCTTCCACCGCATCGAGCCTGGCGGCGTACCAGGGAATCTGCTGCACTTCGCCGTCCGGCATGATTCGGCGTTCGAAGATGCTCACGCTGTCTGCAAAAAGCTCCACGATGTTGTACCCCGGCGGGCGCTTGCGGTCCGCCATTGTGGAGCGGCACAGCACTGCGGGCAGGCCGTCGTAGTCCATGGAACGGTTTTGATGCCAGTGCCCTCCAATCTCGAAGCGCACTCCGGCGCGCTTGAGGGCGCGGGTGACATCGAAATAGTTGAGAACCGAGGTGTCCTGAGGGTAGTGGTTGATGAATATGCTCTTCTTGCCGCTTTCCAGGCTCTCCAGCCACTCCATGCTCTCGCGGGGAATGAGGGCGGGAGCCATACGCATGTCGGGCCCGCTGTTGCAGCCGAGAAACCTCCACCCTCCGGCCTCGAACTCGAACTGCTCGTATCCGAATACGTTCTTGAATGTGTTGCAGCCGCTCTCCGACCATTTGGCGTCGTGGTTGCCGGCAACTACCCAGTAATTGTAGCGAAGGGAGTCCAGCATCTGTTTGGCGCTGCGGATTTCCTCGTCTGTGCCGAAGTCTGTGATGTCGCCTCCGAGGATGACGAAGTCCAGGCTGTCCAGACGGTTGATGTCGGTGATGCAGACGCGGAGGTCATCTGCCGAGTGAGAACCTTGCGAGAGGTGCGTATCCGTAAGGAAAGCGAAGCGCAGCGCGAGGGCGGCGAGAATCAGGCGTCTCATTTCTTTGGTTTCTTGGGTGGATCTATGCGGGCGTATTTACGGGCGTCAGAAATAATGGTGCTGACGTATATTATGCCGAGTATGAGTATGATTGCCAGGCAAACGAAGTCCAGCGTATGAAGTGCGACGGGACGGCCTATGATGCAGGTACTGCAGCTGAAGGTCTGCAGGGGCTTGACAAACATGATGATGCAGATGGCTATGACCATGAAAAGCCTGAACTCGGTGGGCCCCATTTTGGCGTAAGTGAGGCGGAATTCACCCTTGAGATGGGCATTTATGCTCACATTGATGGTGAGGAAGAGGTAGAGTATGTAGGCGAACAGGGTGAAGTCCAGGCGGACCAGGTTCGACAGACCTGCGCCTATGAACATAAGGCTTTCGTTGACGCAGTCTATGGTGTGGTCCAGATAGTATCCGTAAAGTGGCCTCTGGGTGCCGCGGACGCGTGCCAGAGTGCCGTCCAGGGAGTCGCCGTACCAGTTGACAAGAAGGCCGAGGGCGCTGAGCCAGAGCCAGTTTATATTAAGATCCGAGAGCATGAAGCCTGCGCCCACGATGGCTGCGCCGAAGGTACCTATGAAGGTGAGCATGTCTGATGTCATCCAGCGGGGCTGCCTCTCGGCCAGCCAGATGAGCAGTTTGCGCTCGGAGGCGTTCAGCACCGAGGTCTGGATTCTTTGTGCCTGTTTAGGTTCCATATATCTACAATTGAAAAGAGGGTATTCTTGAAATTGCTTCTCCGATACGCTGAAGGACGGGTCTTCGGGCCCATTCGGCAGGCTTTATGTAAACGGAACGGGATTCGTCTGTGAGAAAGAGCTCCTGCATCTGCCTGTTGTAATCATGGTCGTCTATGAAGACGTTGATTTCTTCGTCTATGATATAGCTGCGTACGTCTATGTTGGTGGAGCCCTGGCTTACCAGACGGTCATCGAAAATATGCATCTTGGAGTGCATGTAACCGTCTTGGTACTCTGCAATCTTCACTCCGGCGGCGAGGAATTCAGCTACGTAAGACTTGGTGGCTAGAGGGGTGAACACGCCCCGGTCGCCCCTTGGGGGCAGGATGATGCGCACGTCAACTCCCCGGCGGGCGGCGGCGAACAGTGAGCGCTTGATTTCTTTCGTGGGGATGAGGTAGGGCGACTCTATCCATACCCGCTTGCTGCAGGAGTCGATGAGGCTGCAGATACGCTCCATTATCACCGGACCGTCGCCGATGGGGCCGGCGCAGAGCGTTTCTACCGCTGAATTGCCGGCTTCCGGCAGCAGAGGATAGTATTCGGGGCCGGTGAGCAGTTTGCCACCCTCGTGGGCCCAGTCCATTGCAAATGCGAGCTGGCTCTGGGCGGCGGCGGGCCCTTCTATCCGTATCTGGGTGTCCCTCCAGCAACCCCAGAAGAGGCCTTTTCCATAGCGCTCGGCGATGTTCATCCCGCCTATGTATGCCACACGGCCATCCACCACCACTATCTTGCGGTGGTTGCGGTAGTTGTTGTACTTGCTGGGAAAGGGGAGATGCAGGAGGTTGAAGCCCAAAGTCTCAATGCCGGCATCCTGCATCTGCCGGAAGAACTTGCGGCGTTTGAGGTTTGCACCGTCGTCGTACATAAGGCGTATTTCCACGCCTTCCTTTACCTTTTGCGACAGCAGCTCGACGAAGCGCCGCCCAACCGGGTCGTCTTCGAATTTGAAGAAAAGTATGTGAACGTGATGACGTGCACCTGCGATGTCTGTAATCATGCTCTCCACCATCGGGTCGAAACCTGGAAAGGTCTCAATCTTGTTGCCTCCCAGCGAACCCTCCGGCAAACCGCCTCGCAACAAACCTGCAGTCTCCTCGTCCACCAGAGGACTGATGGACGGTTTGCCGAGCACCCAGAAAGCGTAAATCATAAAGGCTGCCGCGGCCGCAATTGCTGCGATTCCGGTTGACGTCATTTACGCAAAATACAGTTTATCCCCAAATATAGCAAATATTCGGGGATAAACTGTATATGGGCAACAATAATTTAGAACGAGAACCTGTATCCTATGCTTACAATTCCATTGAGCGCCTGATCCCAGGTGTAGGATTTGAGGTAAGTGTGGGTCTTGTCTACGTCCAGGTTCTTATCGTAGCAATAGTCCGCCATCGCGCATATGTCTATGGCGTGATGCTTGGATAGTTTCCATTCCATTCCGAGAGCTCCGCGGAAACGGTTGAAATACATTGAGTTGTATCCTGTGAACTGGTAGTTGGCGTAGGCCTTGCTCGTGGTGCTCCAGGTGGCGGAGAAGGAAGGGTCGTTGAAGATGTTGCGGGCTTCCAGGTAGGCGTATGGCTCTATGCTTCGGAAGCCTTTGTACTGCACTTTCGCCCGCGACTTCAGCACCAGAGGGTTGCGGACCTCCTGACAGTAGTTCAGAGACTCGGTCTTATGGGTTAAGCGCAACTGCTCTTTGAGCGAAAAACGCCATGCGCCGGTCTTGTAGGAAAAAGTGAGGTCTGCGTTGAGCCTGTGGCGGGGAGACCATGCGGAAGTCTTGTGGTGATGGATGTAGCTATAGCTCACTCCGGCTTTGAGCCATGGGGTTATTTTGTAGCTCAGCCCTACGGTGGCCTGATGGCGGTCCAGCCTGCTGAGTACGCTCTCCGAGCGGAGTTCGTAGTCGGCCTCCAGATGGAGACCCTTGGCGAGTTTCCAGTCCAGACCGACGGACGAGCGGGTGCGGAAATCTGTATCCAGGCTGTTCAAGGTGCCCTGTGCTGCAGTCGGCAGAAAGCTCAGGACTGCAAATGCGGCGAGTATTACGAATCGTTTCATAAAGTTTATTCCACGTAGTTTTTGGCCTTGGTGAGCTCACCGATAGTGGAGGTGTCGCCCTTTCCGAGGGTATAGTAAATCTTGATGAATGCGGCGTCGCGCAGGAAGTCCACGTGGCCTATCTCCAGATTGTCTATCTTCACGCCGACGCGCTGCTCGAGGTCGGCGATGAGTTCTTCCCGCTTCTCCGGCACGATAAGCTCGATGCGGTCGTAGAGTATGAGCCGGGTGGCGCTGTGGTTGAGCCAGCTGCCGGCTTCCAGGATACATACGAGCCCGAGCACCAGCAGGTTGCTGATTGCGAGCACACCGAGTGAACCGGTGGAGAGTTCATAGTGGGGGGAGTTCCCGGTTGCGCCTACCAGCTTGTAGAGCGGGGCGAGACCGTTTACGGCAGCCACTGCAATTATGATGAAGAGATAGGTCATTTCGCGTATGGGCACCGTTTCCGTACGGTAGCGTATCACTCCGAAAATCGCGAAAAGTCCTAGGGTGAGGCCAACGCCCACTTCTGCGTTGCCCATCATGTAGAGCAGCAGGAGCATTGCCGAGGAGAATACCATGAAGGTAAAGTAGTAGTCGCGGCGGCGGCTCTTGCGGTAGTAGAAGAAATGCACCAGGACGAAGCACACGGCCAGGTTGAGCAAGAACCTGATGGCGAGCTCGGTGAGGCTCTGGGACGTGGTCATCATTGCATCCGTAATGGTCTGTACATCGATGATATCTTCATCGAGCAGGGAAAAATCCCCGGGGTTGTCGATACCTGTCATATCAGTTTGTTTTTGATTTGCTTCTCTATTTTGCGTATTTTAACCTTGAAACGGTTTGTCTTGAGCCCCGGCGACGTAAGGGTTATGCCTATGCAGTACTTACTTACCCGTATGGGCTTTACCCTGTGCTTGAGCAGTATACGTTTTGCGGGACTGTCGGCCCGTCCGTCCTGCTTGAGCTCTATGATTACCCCGTTCCGTAACGTGGCTTCCAAACCTGTGCGGAAGTTGTTGAATCCCAGGCATGTATCTATCGTGAGGCGCTCCGTCATGGCTGGATTGACCAAGGTGATCCTGCGGAAAATGGTCTCCAGCGACGGGCTGAGCTCCGGGGCGGTGAACCAGGATTTCTCTGCAAGGTAGCCGCAGGCTGCGGCGTCGGCGCTGAAGTCCTTGAACTCCTGGAGCGGAATCTGCGTGCGCTTCTTCTTGGTGCGCCCGTGGTTGTTCTTGCGCTTTATCTCCAGGAATGTGAGACCGGAACCAACGTACACCCGTGTGCGTACCTTCTGCCGGACGAGCCTGCGGTTGTGATGGTCCAGGAACATCCGCAGCCCTGGGGTGTCGAAATACAGGGTGTCGTAAGCGGCTATCTTGGTGCCTTCCGTGACGAGTGCCCTGTATCCTTGCTCGCGCGCGTCTTCCAGGATGAGCGTCAAAGTCTGCTCGTCTGTGAGATACTTGCTGTCTATGCGGTTGAGCAGCTTCACGCCGTCCATCTCTTCGAGGGTGACGGGGGGTATGCCTTCAAGCGCAGGCAGGGTGTCGAACGCTATGTGACGGGTCTCAAGCATCTTCCGTGATATACTCAAACACTTTGTAGGTGACCAGTTTGCCGCGGGCGTCATAGTTGTACTGCGTCTTCTTGCGGCCGAATTCATTGTATTCGAACTTCTTGACAGTGACGAGCTTATTGTGCTCGTCGTACACGCATTCGCGGGAAACCTTCCCGTCTGCGCCGTACTCATAGCGCTTGCGCCACTTCTGGCCGGTCCTGGTGTATTCTATCTCATCTACCTTTTTCCCTTCGGGATTGTAGGTGGTCTGGTGGTCCAAAATGCGGGTGTTGCTGCGGGCGTCTGTGTTCCACTCTTTTATGACCAGGTTCTTCTTGTTTATTTTCTTGGTCCCGGTTTCCTGTGCAAAGATGGAGGGGACCAGGAGCAGCATTGCAGCTGCGAAGGTGAGTATCCGTTTCATTGCAGTGTGGGTGTTAAAAGCGGCCGTAGCCGCCGGAATAAGAAGAAAGAGTGATGCTGGTGCCTCCGCTTACGGAGCCGGGGGCATAGCCGAAGTCTCCCCAAATTGAAGTGCCTCCGGAGGTGCTCACGCCGCTTTTGAGTCCTGCGGTGCTGCCGCCGCTGTACACTACCATAGTGGAGTTGCTGCTGGATGAGGGGGTCTTGAAGGCAAAGACCGCGTTGCCGTTCTTGTCGTACACTGCGTGCCAGGCGTTCTTGGTCCAGGAAGAGGTGCTGTAGGCGCTTCCTGTGATGCTGGAGCCGGATTCTATGCCTCCGATTGCTACCAGCGTACCGCTCTGTATGTACAGTTTCTTTCCGCCTTCCGTGTTGGCGTCGAGGGCCACTTCCGGGCTGCCCTTGGTGCACAACGCGTACACGCAGGCACCTTTGAGGTACATGTTGCCGTTGGCGTCTATGCCGTCGTTGCCGGCGCTCCAACCGCATACGTAGCCTCCGCTGAGGGTCATGTCGCCCGCGGAATTTATGGCGTCGTCTGCTGCGGAGTAGGCGTACAGCGTGCCGCCTGTGACTTCCAGGGTGCCCTTGGACTCGATGGCTTCGTGGGCCGTGGCAGTAACGCTGACGTTGCCGCCGCTGATGACTATGTTACCGTCGAACTTTATGCCTTTGGCCGACTTGGAACTGCTGCTCTGGTTGTCTCCGCCGCCTCCTGGGAACCCTCCGCCGCCTCCGGGCCAGCCGCCGCCGGGGCCTGCCTTGGTGCCGCTGGCTCCGTAGTTGCTGCCAGTTACCGAAACGCTCACGGTGCCTCCCTTGAAGAGGGCATTCTGGTCGCCGCTGATGCCCTTGCCGCCTGTGCCGCTGTTGCTTATATAGAGTTCTCCGGCGTTCATGACGAAGGTGGAGTCGGCCTTGATGCCTGCGGAGCCGGTGTATTCTGTGGACGTGGTGCCGTTTGTCGTAACCTGTTCGGCCACGGTGCCGCCGGACACTTTTATATGTATGGTGCCGCCGTTGATGGTGACGGCTCCGTCGGAGGTCATTCCTTTCTTGCCTGCCGCGGAGGTGCTGGCTGCGATGGTGCCGTCATCTACGGTGACGGCGTCCTTGCCGCGCAGCGCGTGTCCGTTTGCGGAAGTGGCGCTCACGCTCTGCGTGCCCATGAAGCGGAGGTAGTCGTCGGAGGTGATTGCCGCCTTGCCGTTTGCGGTGACGCTAAGGGAACCGCTGCCGCTGAATATGAGCTGTGCCTCACTGAAGAAGGCGGCCTTCATGTCCTCGGTGGAGACTTCGTCGGGGTAGTCGCCGGAGGAGTTCACGGAACCGTCGGCGAGGGTGTTGGAGCCGTTGAGCACCACGAAGGTACGTTTGTGCGTCTGGACGTTGATTGCCGCACCGGAGGGGTTGGTGAGGTCCAGGCCGTTCATCACGAGGGCCAGCCTGCGCAGGCTGTATATTTTCAGGCAGCCGTCGCTGCTGTTGCCGGAGAGTTCGTAGCGGACGAATTCATCGTGACCGGTGTTATCTACGGTGACGTCGGCGCCGCTTACGCTCACGACGCCGTTGTCGTCGCCGCTTACGCTGACGCTGCTGCCGTTCCAGCTTATGCTGATAGTGCGGGTGAAGCTGGTGAGACTTATGTCGTCGTAGTCGCCCTGCGCTTCTTCGGGATCGTCATCGTCGTCGTTGTCCTTGAAGGAGGTGTCGACAGGGTCTTCGGTGGTGCCTATTACGTCTGTATTGCAGGCGGTAAAGGCAACGGCCGTTGCGAGTAGAAGTAATAATACACGTTTCATGGCAAATCGTTTAGTGCTAAGTTAAGCAAGATTCCGGCCATTCTTGAAAAGTTTCAGCAAAAAGGCGTTTTTTTTCAGTAAACGGGATGTGTCTTTGCCCGTATTTGGCTATTTTTGCAAATATGAAAATATTCAGGCCCGAGGAAAAGCGGGAAAACCGCCTCTATTTGACAGTATGGCTGGGAGTTATAGTATTCCTGGCGCTGCGCGTGGTGCTGGAGTGTATCATACGCGGTGAGTCCGGTATAGATTTCCAGGCTATCCTGGCATCGTGGGAGTGGCTCCTGCCGTTCCTGCTCATATTTGTAGTGCACAATTATTTTATAGCTCCGCTGCTTATATACAGGAAGCAGACGGCGCTGTATACTGTGTTCACCTTTTTGCTGCTTGCACTGTTCCTGGTCTGGATCTTCGTGATTGACATTGGGCCGGGGCCGGGATCGATACCTCCGGAGCCGGACGGCTCCATCTATTCCGGAGAGGCTCCGGGACCGCCGCCGGATGCCATTCACGGAGGGCGTCCCATGCATCCCACAACGCTCCGGGCGCTTGTCGGCCTGCTTTTGCTTGTCGCCAATATAGGTATAAAGGTGCTGTTCCATTCGGAGAAGGAACGGGACGATTTGAGAGAACTGGAGAAGGAGAACCTGCGCCATCAGCTGGAGGGCCTCCGCTATCAGATTAATCCGCATTTCTTTATGAACACGCTCAACAATATCCACGCTCTTGTGGATATCGACCCGGAGAAGGCGAAGGAGAGCATAGTGGAATTGAGCAAACTGATGCGGCACGTGCTGTACGACTCCGACAAGGCGACGATACCGCTCTCCAACGAGCTGGACTATCTGGACCATTACGTTTCTCTTATGAGGATGCGTTTCCCGGAGAACGTGCTGATAGATTATACGCGTCCGGATAATGTCGAAGGGGCGGAAGTCCCGCCGCTGACATTCGCTTCTTTCGTGGAGAACGCTTTCAAACATGGCCTGAGTTATGAGAAGGACAGTTTTGTACGTTTCAGGGTGCTCCTGGAAAACGGAAAAATAATCTTCCGTTGCGAGAACAGCAGGGCTGCGGACAGGCAGACCCCCGGAAAGGGACTGGGCCTTGAGAATACGCGGCAGCGCTTCAACCTGCTTTACGGAGAAGATTACACCCTGCACATCGACGAAGGCGAAAAAGTATATGAAGTTTTGCTTGTTCTTCCCGACAAACCGATAAGAGTAATATGATCAAAGTTATTGCCGTTGACGATGAGCCCCTGGCGCTCAAACAATTGGAAACCTACATATCCAAAGTGCCTTTTTTTGAGCTTGTGGCCTCCTGCAAGAGTGCGCTGGAGGCACGGCAGGTTATCGAGGACAGGCTGGTTGACGCTATGTTCCTGGATATCAATATGCCGGACCTCTCCGGAATGGAGCTCGTGCGTCTGCTGGGCAATCCACCCCTGGTGGTGTTTACCACGGCTTACTCGGAGTATGCTGTGGAGGGCTTCCGGGTGGATGCCGTGGACTATCTGCTGAAGCCTTTCAGCCTGGCTGATTTCCTGCGTACAGCAGAAAGGGTAAAAACCAGGTATGAGGCATTGCAGGGAGTCGGAGACGCCGCCCAGCCGGTGGTCAGTAACTCTTCTGCCGACGACTCTCTGTTCTTCCGTACGGACTACAGGTCGGTGAGAGTGCGTCTGGATGAGATACGTTACGTGGAGAGTATGAGTGAATACATTAAAGTATATACAGACAATGATGCAAATCCCCTGGTGGTTCTTCTGGGACTGAAGCACCTGATCGGGAAACTTCCTGCGGAACGCTTTTTGCGTATCCATCGCTCATACATCGTGCCGCTTGCGAGAGTAAAGGAAGTCGGTAAGAACGAGGTTGTGCTGGAAGACGGTACGGTACTGCCTGTGGGGGATATGTACCGTCAGGGTCTTAAGGATTACCTTGGTAAACACAGTTTTGAATGAAAAAGATATTCTTGATGACGGCTGCTTTGTGTTTTGCCTCCGGGCTTTTTGCCCAAGGCGGGCGGCAGCTTTATAATTTTAGTTTCGACACCTGGTCCAAGAGCGGCGGCGCGTGGTATCTGTATCCCAAGGATGCGCCGGCCGCACAAAAGGTCTGGGATACTCCAAACCCGGGTACTTCCAGTTTGGGGATCAATCTGGTCAAGCCTGAATATGAGCATGTTGCAGTGACGGGCCCGGGCAAGGCGGCGGTTCGCCTTGAAAGCCGTAAGGTTGCATGGGCGTTCATCGCGGGCAACCTGTATAACGGACATTACATCCGTTCTGTGGAACTGAAGGGCGTGGAAACCGAGTTGGGAGCACCGTTTACCGGACGGCCCAAAGGGCTGAAAGGCTACTACCATTATATCCCCAAGAAAATAAACTATACCAAGGATCCTTCGGAGGAGATGCTCGGGAGAATGGACGAGGGCATGATTGAGGTGCTCCTGATGGATTGGAGCGCTCCTCGCAGGCAAGTCAGCCACAAGGACGGCTTCCTGGATCCGGTAAATGATCCGCATATAGTCGGCCGTGCTTACATATATTTGAAAAAGGGGACTTCCGGCTACGTCCCCTTTGAGATTCCTTTTGTGTATAAAAACGGCAAGACACCTTCTTACGCCGTGTTCACCGTCAGTTCCAGCCGCTTCGGTGATACGCAGACCGGCGCCTCCGGCAGCGTACTTTACGTTGACGAATTCGAATTTACTTACTGACCTGTCAGCGGAGTTCGGCGAGTTCCAGGACCAGGCGTTCTGTCTTTTCCCAGCCCAGGCAGGGATCTGTAATGGAACATCCGTACACGTGCTCTCCGGACTTCTGGCTTCCGTCTTGTATGTAAGACTCTATCATCAAGCCTTTTACGAGTTTTCCGACGACATCGCACTCGCGTGCGCTGTGCAGCACTTCCTTGGCAATGCGTCCCTGCTCCAGGTATTTTTTGCCTGAATTGGAGTGGTTGCAGTCGACAATCACGCCGGGGTTGGAATACTGGCCTGCGGCGTAAAGGTCGGCCAGGCGGCGCAGGTCTTCGTAATGATAGTTGGGATGGCTGGTGCCGTGGCTGTCTACGTAACCGCGGAGGATGGCGTGGGCGTAAGGATTGCCGGTGCTTGCCACATCCCAGTTCCGGTAGATGAACGAATGTCCGTGTTGCGCTGCGTTGATGGAGTTCATCATCACGCTGAGGTCTCCTCCGGTGGGGTTTTTCATGCCTACGGGGATATCCAGGCCGCTGGCTACGAGCCGGTGCTGCTGGTTCTCTACGCTGCGGGCTCCGACTGCAACATACGACAGAAGGTCGGAAAGGAACTGATGGTTCTCCGGATATAGCATCTCATCTGCGCAGGAAAAACCAGTCTGCTCGAGTGCGCGCAGGTGCAGTTTGCGAATGGAAACCAGGCCTTTGAAGAGATCGGGGTCTGCGATGGGGTCGGGCTGGTGCAGCATTCCCTTGTAGCCGGCACCGGTGGTGCGTGGTTTGTTGGTATAGATTCGCGGTACTATCACTATACTGTCGGCTACCTTCTCCTGAAGGGGACGGAGTCTTGATATATAGTCTATTACAGAATCTTCCCGGTCTGCCGAGCAGGGCCCGATAACCAGCAGCAGGCGCTCGTCACTGCCGTCCAGAACCGCCTTTACGGCTGCATCGTTCCCGGCCTTCCGTGCCGCTGCAGTCTGCGACAGCGAATACATCTTCTTAAGTTCCTGCGGGCTGAAGAGCTCGCGGTTGAATTGCATGTTCATACTATTTGTCGAAGTGAGATCTTCTCTCGGTTGATAATTTCATAATAGAGCGCAGGGCCTCCGAGTCGCCGCCCGCTATGGCCTCGCGAATCTCGGACATACGTGCAGTAAACAAATCTATCTGGCCCAGGAGTTCATCGCGGTTGAGCAGGAACAGTTCGCTCCACATCTCGTCGTTGATTTTGGCTATGCGCGTGAGGTCGCGGAACGAGTCCCCGGTATAAGCGGACAAGTGCTCTACGTTTTTGCAGGTCATGAGTGCCATAGCGATGCAGTGCGTGAGCTGGCTCAGGAAGCCGATCATTTCGTCGTGACGCTCGGGAGAGAGGCGTGAAATGCGGGCAAAGCCCAGGGTCTCGCCGAGCTGCTCTACGGTTCTAACGGCCTGCCCGCTGTTGGCTGCCGTGGGGGTGACTATGTAATTGGCCCCCCGGAATATGCTGCAGTCGGCGTTGCGAACGCCGTACACTTCGCGGCCGGCCATAGGATGTGCGCCCACGAACTCCAGCCCCGGGCGGAGCATCTCCTGCACTTTGTACACGACCGCCCCCTTGACTCCCGTGACGTCCGTAAGCAACGCGCCGTCTTTTATAAACTGCTGATAATCAGTAATCCACTGAATAAGCGTGTGGGGATAGAGGGCGAACACCACAAGATCGTAGCGGCCTATGAAGTTGGCGGAGGGAACGGTAGTGCCCTCGTCTATCAGCCCATGGCCAAGGGCGTAGTCTATAGTTTCCTGCGAGCGGGTGACGGCTCCCACCCAGAAGCCCTGGGCGCGCAGGCCCTGGGCGTAACTCCCGCCTATGAGGCCGAGTCCTACTATAAGAATCTTATTGTCTTTGGTCAACATATCTTAGCAATTCATCTACGGTCGCTTTCAGGGGACCGGTGTTTGACACCGTCACTTCTGCTGCCGAACGGTAGTAGGGAAGACGCTTGGCGTAAAGTGCCTCCATCGCTTCCCGGTTGCGTGAAAGCGGCCTGTCTGAAGTGGGCGTAAGCAGCTCCGGACTGCGCTGCAGAAGGCACAGGAGACCGTTCATGCGCATCAGCTGCACGTTTCTTTCGGACAGGACGGCACCGCCGCCTGTGGCTATGACGAGACCCTGCTCTGCCGCGATGGACTCGATTGCCGCAGTCTCTCGCCTGCGGAATCCCGCCTCTCCTTCGCGGGCGAATATCTCCTGAATCTCCATCCCTGCCTGCAGGGCGATGATTTCGTCTGTATCTACGAAACGCCTGCCGCTGCAGGCTGCGAGCTCCCGGCCCACCGTGCTCTTGCCGCTGGAAGGCATTCCGCATAGCACCAGGTTGCGTTTGCCCTTAAGGATATGACGGAAAACCTCTTCCGTGCGTTCTTCCGGGATGCTGCCGGAGTCGAACAGCTCGCGGGCCCGTACTGCCTGTGCTACAAGCATATACAGACCTCCTTCGGCAGCGATGCTACGCTCCCGGGCGTCGAGTATAAGTTTAGGCCGGAGGGGATTGTAGATGCAGTCAAGAACGCCGCGGAGGCTCTTCAAGGAGCTGATATCCACGGGAACCGAGTCCCAGAGAGGATACATCCCCACGGGTGTTGCATTGACCAGTATGTCGCAGCCGTCCCAGGTATCGGGCTTGTCTATCGGGAGTTGCAATTCGGAGCAAATGTTGCGTACTGCGTGACGCACAAACGAAGCTCCCATTGTGCGGGCAGCAGCACCTACGGCGGCCGCTGCTCCTCCGTTCCCCAGAATCACGACTCTGGCGCCGCTGAACGCTATTCCGGAATGGCGGGCGAGGGCTATGAAGCCATCGAAGTCGGTGTTGTGCCCGATCAGCCTGCCTCCGTCGTTTACTATGGTGTTGACAGCGCCTGTGAGTTCTGCGGATGGTGCGAGCGCATCCAGGTGCTCCATCACGGCGCGCTTGTAGGGAATGGTGACGTTGACGCCACGGAACTTCCTTTCCTTCAGGAACCCCGGCAGTTCCGAGGGGCTGAGCTCACGCAGTTCATAGGGGGCGCTGCTCAGCATCCCGTGGATCTCCCGCGAGAAACTGTGACCCAGATGCTCTCCTATAAGTCCGAACTCCATTATCTGAGGAAATCTGTGCCGTAGCGCAGTGCGAGCTGGTCGCAGAGGACTATGGCGGTGAGACTGTTTACCACGATGCAGATGCGGCGTACGATGGCGGGGTCGTGGCGGCCCTTGAGTTCCAGCGTGGCCTCTGTTCCGTTATCCATATCTATCGTTGCCTGAGGCTTGGAGATGGATGGTGTAGGCTTTACTGCTGCATTGAATATCAATGGCATACCGTTGGAGATGCCGCCGTTCACGCCGCCGTTGTGATTGGTGGCGGTGCGGACGCTTCCGTCTGGAGCACGGAAGAAGTTGTCGGCTGCTTGGGAGCCGCGCATGCCTGCGAGTCCGAAGCCGCTGCCGAATTCCACGCCCTTTATGCCTCCGATGGAGAAAAGGGCGCGGGCCAGCACACCGTCGAGCGAGTCGAACCATGGCTCGCCGACTCCGGCAGGGAACCCGCAGACCGCCGTCTGGATGACGCCTCCTGTCGAGTCTCCGTCGGCTTTGGCTTCAAGGATGCGGGACTCCATCAGGGTGCGTACGTCGCTGAGGACGGGAAAGTCGAGCTCCGATACACGCTGCACCTGCCCGGCCGTGAGCGCGGGGTCGATGCCGTCGAAGGGGATGTCGCGTACGCCGGCGCACTCGAGTATGTGGGTGCCGATGGTGATTCCCTTGGTGCGGAGGGCGCTTAGGGCGATGGCTCCTGCGGCTACTATTCCCACGGTGATACGTCCGCTGAAGTGGCCTCCGCCGCGCCAGTCCTGGAATCCGCCGTATTTTACCTGGGCGGTGTAGTCTGCATGCGAGGGACGTGCGAGGGTATGGGTGGGGGCATAGTCGGCGCTGCGGGTGTTGGTGTTTGGGATGAGTATGGTGATGGGGGCGCCAGTGGTGCGGCCTTGGAAGACGCCGCTCAGGATGCGGAAGTCGTCGGGCTCCCTTCGGGCGGTGTCGGTTGGGCCCTTGGGGCGGCGCTTGCTGAGTTGTGCCGCGATGAATGCTTCATCTACGGGGATGCCTGGTGCCATTCCGTCGAGGATGGCGCATATGGCTTCGCCGTGGGATTCGCCTGCGAGGGTGAGGATGATGCTGGTGCCTATGCTGTTTTTCATTTTTTTCTTGATTGAATTATGGTTCTGAGTTCATCGGGGCCGGCTTCCTGGAAGCGGAAACTGCCTATTTCGTCGACTCGTACAAGTTTTATTTTGTTTCCGCGGCGTTTTTTGTCACTGGCCGCGAATTGCATCAGTTCATCTGCGCTGAACGGGTCTTCCGTAGGCAGTCCGTACTTTTTCAGCAGTTTCTCTATCCGCGTCCTCGCTTCACCTTCAGCCATGTACAGCATTCCTACGGCTACGGCTTCTCCGTGGTAAAGGGGGGGCGCAGAACCGGAACCAACTGCGGCCTCCAGGGCGTGGCCGATCGTATGGCCGAAATTCAACACTGCTCTAAGTCCGCGCTCGGTGGGGTCGGCTTCAACGACGGCTATCTTGATGCGGAGGGCGGCAGTAAGGATGTCTTCCATTACGGGAGACAGGTCGCCGGCCTGCTCCAGGCGGCGGAAGAGGGCGGCGTCGGATGTGGCGGCCATCTTGATGATTTCTGCGAGCCCTTCGGCAAATAGCCGCGGGGGCAGGGTATCCAGGACGGCAGTGTCTATGAGTACTCCGGACGGCTGCCGGAAGGCTCCTACTATGTTCTTGACTCCGTGAAGGTTGACACCGGTCTTGCCGCCTACGGAAGAGTCGGCCTGCGAGAGCAGGGTGGTGGGGACGTTGTACCAGTCTATGCCTCGCATATAGCAGGCGGCGGCGAATCCGGCGGTATCTCCTACGACTCCTCCTCCTACTGCGATGAGCGCATCGTATCGGGTGAAACCGAGCCGGAGCAGCTCCGAAAGTATTGTTTCTACCGATGTGAGCGTCTTGTTTTCCTCTCCTTCGGGAATCGTGAGCAGTAAGCCTTCAGGACATGCTGCAAGTACCGTAGCGGCATACTGCCGGGGAACGCCTTCTCCGGTGACGACCAGAACCTTGCGCTGCAAGTTGAAATATCCGGAAACCTGGTTCAGGGAACCCCTTTCAATCGTTATGTCGTAGGCGCTGCCGCCTTGCGTGAAGGTGAGTGTCATATGCTAGAGGGACAGGCTGTTGTATGCTCCTACCATCTTTAGCCGGTCGCAGACGGTTTTGAGCTGGCGCAGAAGGTCCTGTCCGTTCTCGCTCTCTACGCTGCCCTCAAGTTCGGCAAAAAAGTAGTGGTTCCAGAGCGGTCCCGCCACGGGACGGCTGTGCAGGCTGCTCATGTTGAAGCCGTGCGAACCGATGATATTCAGGATCTTGGCAAGGGCGCCGGCCTCGTTGCGAACGGTGAATACCAGGATGAAGTGTTCTCCGCCGCTGCCGGGCAGTGAGGTCTTGTTGAGCGCGCGGGAGAAGACGGCGAAGCGGGTGGTGTTGCCAATCTGGGAGTTGATGTTGGGCTCCAGGATGTCCAGGCCGTAGAGTTCGGCGGTTTCGCGGGAGGCAATTGCTCCTATGCTTTTGTCTGCGGTTTCGGATACGTATTGCGCCGCCATTGCGGTGTTGGCGAACTCCTGTGATTCGAAGCCTCTGTCCATGATGAACTTGGCGCACTGGGCCAGCGCCTGGGGATGGCTGACCACAGTCTTTATGCCTGCAGATACAGCACCTGGAACTCCCAGCAGGTTCTGCGACACGTCCAGCTCCAGCATCAGGTTGATATACAGGTTACCGCTGAAGCAGAGGTCCATGACTCCGCCCACATCGCCGGCGAAACTGTTTTCTATGGGCAGGACTGCAATGTCTGCGTCTCCGTCCCAGCAGGCATAGTATGCGCTTTCGAAGTCTTGATAGGGAATCAGCGCTGCAGACGGGAAGGCCTTGCCTGCCGCAATGTGGGCGAAAGCGCCGGGCACGCCGCAGTATGCTATGCGCATTCCGTTCATGAGACGCTCCTGGAATGCCTTGGAAATCTTCATGATATCCCTGAGCAGGAGTACGTAATACTCTCGTACGGAGGGATCTTCTATATTGCCTATATTATTTGCGATGACCCTTTCCTCCTGCCTTTCGTCCAGGATGGGAAGACCGTTTCCTTTCTTGTAGTCCAGCACTTTGGCAACATAGGCCATACGGCTCTCGAAGAGGGCCGCAATCTCCTTGTCGACTGAGGCTATGCCCAGCCGAGCTTCTTCCAACTCGTTCATAATAAATATTTTACTGCTCAGGCTCGAACATCTCTTTACCTACGCCGCAAACCGGGCAGACGTAGTCGTCGGGAAGCTGTTCGAATTTTACTCCTTGCTCGTCCTCGTTGTGGACGTAGCCGCATATTGTGCAAACGTAATTCATGTTTTTTAAATTAAAAGGAATGCAAATATAACTTTATTCGCGGTCTTTTCAAAGCCCCGTGCAAACGAGACGGAATCCGTTGATGGCGAGGGTGCTTTCCGGAGCGTCGAAACTGCGGTACGTTACCCGGCAGCTGTTGGTGCCGCCGAATATCCCGCCGCCGCGCAATACGGCGTAGGCTCCTTCAGAGGGACCCTGCGGGTTAACGGAGGCATCAGGTGCGTAGGGGCCGTAACAGTCGAACTGCTCGGCCTCTATGAGGATGTGCTCCGGAATACTGCCGCAGGCTGTTGCGGTCAGTGCCAAAGCAAGAATTATCAAGCGTTTCATATGCGGTTTCTCCGTATTATGTGTTCTTCGGCTTGCAATTTACCAATTTATTTTCTAATTTTGTACGTTAAGCATAGTAGTGATATGTCGATTTCAAAAGGGTTGTTTCCTAAACTCTTGGCGCTGGCTTTATTGCTTTCTGCCTTGGCGCCTTCTTCACGGGCTCAGCACAGTACCCGCCTGGTTCAGGGCGTGGTATATGACGAGACCGGAGAACCTTTTCCGGGTGTTGTGATTATTAACCGCAATCTCAATCTGCCGTCGCAGATGAGCAAGGCCGCGACTACCGATATCAACGGAAAGTTCTCTATCTCTGCTCCCGTAAGTGCGGTGCTCTCCGTCGAAATGATGGGTTACAAAACTCAGGAAATACGCGTAGCTGATGTTAAGAAAGACCTGAAAATCTATCTTGAACCCGATACCCAGCAGCTGGAAGAATCTGTGGTGACTGGTATTTTCACCCGCAAGAAAGACAGTTTCACGGGGTCGGTGCAGTCTATGACGAGCGAGGACATCAAGCGTGTTTCCAACAGCAACGTGGTTGAATCGCTGAAGAACCTGGACCCTTCCCTGATGATCCTGGACAACCTGGAGGCCGGCTCCAACCCCAACGCCATGGCCTCCATGCAGATTCGCGGTGCGTCAACGCTCGCTGCAGAGACATCAAACCTCAAGAGCAACTTCCTCGCAAAGGCCAACCAGCCGCTGTTTATCCTGGACGGCTTTGAGACCACCCTTGAAAAAGTGACCGACATGGATATGAACCGTGTCCAGAGCATCACCATCCTCAAGGACGCCTCCGCCAAGGCAATATACGGCTCCAAGGGCGCCAACGGCGTAATAGTTATAGAGACCAAAGCCCTTACCAACGACAAAAGCCGTGTTACGTACAACGGCAGCATTTCCATTGAAGCACCGGACCTTACAAGTTACAACCTTTGTAATTCGCTCGAAAAGCTCGACGTGGAAAGCCGTGAGGGCTATTACGGGAACGACAGTTCTTTTGAAACGATTGCCCGCCAGGCCCTTTACGGCGAAAGGCTCAAGAAGGCACTCGAGGGGCAGGATACCTACTGGCTTTCGAAACCCCTGCGGCTTGGCATAGGGCACAAGCATTCCGTAAGCATAGAGCTCGGCTCCAAGGAACTCAAAGCTCTCGCTACCTTCTCTTATAATGACACACAGGGTGCAATGAAGGGCTCGTACCGGGATGTGATTTCCGGCAATGTAAACGTAGCCTACAGGCGCGGGAGCTGGACTTTTCGCAACATTATGAGCATCTCCAGCATGAACAGCTCCGAGTCCCCTTGGGGAAACTTCAGCGAGTATGCGGTGCTTAACCCTTACCTTACGCCTTACGACGAGGAGGGCAAGCTCAAGAAAGTGCTGCAGCCAAAGTCATATACCTACAATGGCGTAACCACCTATTTCGGCCTTGTGACCAACCCGATGTACAATGCCACCATCGGCACCACCGACACCAGCCGGTATCTGGCCATATCGGACAATTTCTACGCCGAGTACCAGTTTATGAAGTTTCTCCGTATGGTGGCCCGTTTCGGAATCGACTCCCAGAAGACGCGCACAGACGAATTCAAACCCGGGCAGCATACGGACTTCTACGACACCAACGAGATTCTGAGGCGCGGAAGCTATGAGCAGTCGAACGGCAGTTATACCACTTTTTCCGGAGACGTGTCTGCGCAGCTCAACCACAATATCGGAGGAGTCCACGACATTTTCGGAACCCTCGACTGGAGCATTTCTCAGACTAATTACGAGGAGATAGTGAACTACACTGAGGGTTTCCCAAACAGTAATATGAAGAGTATCACCTTCGCCAGGCAGTACGCAACAGACATGGTGCCCACCGGCAGCGACGGACTGAACCGCAACCTGGGAGCCCTTGCCACAGCCGGATACAGCTACGACAACCGCTACATGGCAGACGCTACCATAAAGGGCAGTGCCTCGTCGGTTTTCGGCACCAAGAACCATTGGGGGCTCTTCTGGAGCGCGGGACTAGCATGGAACATCCACAACGAGCGATGGATGAAAGACAACTTGTCCTGGATAACGCAGCTGAAGCTCAGGGCAAGTATGGGTTCGTCCGGAAACCAGAACTATTCCAGCAACGTCGCCCTGCCCGTATATACATATTACAGTTCTGCGTACTACAACGGTTTTACCGGGGCTGCACTGAACAATATGGCAAATCCGGAGCTCGGATGGGAGGAGAAGATGGACTACAATGTAGGAATAGACTTCCGCACAAGGAGTCTGAACGTGATTCTGGACGCGTATATCGCTGATACCCGTAACCTCGTGTTCTCCAGAACGATACTGCCCTCGACCGGCTTTACCTACACCAACGACAACCTGGGCAAGGTGCGCAACAAGGGCCTGGAGGCGAGCGTGAGCTGGACGTTCTACCGCAAGGGGGCTTCGTATATCAGCCTGTTCGGCAAGGCGGCACTGAACGACAACCGCGTGCTGGAAATATCCGACGTGCTCAAGGCTTATAACGATCAGCAGAAGGAACGTGCCCGGGAAACCGGTATGGTCGATCCCGTTGTCCAGTATTATGACGGTATGCCGTTGCACTCCATCTGGGTAGTGAGGTCTCTCGGAATCAGCTCCGCCTCAGGAAACGAAGTATTCCTTGACAGGAACGGTAACATCACTACCACCTGGAGCCCTTCCAACCTTTACAACTGCGGTTCGTCCGACCCGCTGTTCAACGGCAATTTCGGTATAAACGGAGAGGTGAAAGGTTTCGGCTTCAGCCTTACCGCCACGTTCTACGGCGGGGGCTACCTGTACAACAGCACCCTGCTGAACAAGGTGGAGAATACCAGTCTGGAGTATAATGTGGACAGGCGCGTGTTCAGCGGACGCTGGGCCAAGGCAGGCGACGTGGCTCCTTTCAAGGCACAGCAGGGAACAGGGGATTATGTAACCAAGGCCACCAGCCGCTTCGTGCAGAAAAACGATGTGCTGAACCTGTCTTCCGCGACCATATACTATGAATTCCCGCTGCGCCTTATACGGAACCTCAAGCTCAGCCGCCTGCGGCTCTCCCTCTACACGAACGACATTTTTACGTTCTCTTCTATAGCGATTGAAAGGGGAACATCATACCCCTACGCCAGAAAGTTTTCCTTCAGTGTAAATGCTTCATTCTGATTGTGCTATGATTAAGACTATAAAGCAGCTGGCGTATCTTTCAATCGCCTTGATGTGTCTGGCTTCCTGCAATAAATGGCTGGAGGCCACATCTTCCACGCAGGTCTCGGACGCCACCCTCTTTTCTTCCAGGAGCGGCTTTCAGGATGCTCTCTGCGGGGTTTATATCAGTATGGGCGACCAATATGAATACGGGTCTGCATGGACCTGGTATGTGAACGAGCTCTCTTACGGCCCCTATGCCCAGCAGTTCAGCCCGGTTTTTACGGCAATCCAGAATCACGAATGGGATAATTCCCGTGTAACCGTTCTTACGGAGAGTATGTGGAAGGCAGGCTATTACACCATCGCCAACATCAACAAGGTGCTGTATGAGATTGATGCCAAGCCTGATGTGGTGTCGGACAACACAGAGAGGAACCTGATGAAGGGCGAACTGCTTGCCCTGCGTGCCTGCATTCACTTCGACATGATTCGGATGTTCGGTCTCGTGCAGCTCTCTGAAGGGGATTTTGAGAAATATACCGTTCCTTATGTAACTGCATACGACAAGGAACCTACGCCCCAAAGGACCTACCGGGAAACGCTGGCTCTTCTGGAAAGTGACCTTGATACGGCCATCTCTCTGCTGGAGAGCGACCCGGTGCGGGGCAACGCTTCCGAGAGTTTCATGAACAATGCCAATGCCGACGGTTTCTGGGATGCCCGGGACAAACGGATGAACTATTTTGCAGCTAAAGCCCTTAGGGCAAGGGTGCTGCTCTTCCGCTACGACCTGGATGCCGCCGCCGCTGCCGCGCAGGAGGTAATAGATGAGGCCCGCGCAGCCGGTGCCTATAAGTGGGTCGATGCAGATGCAATGACAAAAGCCACTTCGAATGACGTTGTTGATTGGACATTCTCTTCCGAGAGCCTGTTCAGCCTCGAGGTCAGCGGCCTGCAGTCTTTGACCGACCAGTATATTTTCAACGACCTGGGCGCCGGAGCTTCCTCCTTGTTTATAGACAAAAGCTTTGCCGACCTTACGCTTTTCAACCCTGCATTCATCTCTTCTTCCGAAGATATAAGGGGACCTGCCTTGATGTTGAAGTTCTATGCAAATCATTATCGCCCTTATAAATATTACAACAACTCTTCCTATTACTCGGAATACAGGAATCGGGTGCCTATGATAAAGATATCCGAAATGTATCTGATAGTAGCCGAGGCGGCGGCGGAAAAGGGTGATATGGATGCGGTAAAGTCTGCGATAGGCGAAATCGTTGCCCACAGGGGAGTACAGGACGTAGAAGCCTACTTCCTTGATGCCAGTTATACAAATTCAGCTCTTTTCAGCAAGGTACACGCTGAGTACATTAAGGAATTCTACGGAGAGGGAATCGCGTATTACGCTACAAGGCGTATAATTCACAAAGGCCAGGTTTATATGAATATAGACCTTGAATGGTATGGCAGGATGCAGTCACTCTCTGCCTATCCCTATCCCACTGATGAACTGAGCTACGGAAGACACCAAGACTTATGAAAAGGTTTGTAATAATAGTTGCGGCGGCGGCTCTTTGCTGTCTGTCATGTAAAAAAAGCGAAATCCAGACTTTCAAGCTGGAAGACTGTTCCGTTTCCTTCGATGGAATAGAAAACTCTTTTTCGCTAAGGAATCTCACGGAAGAGTACAAAGACCTGTACATTCCTGTGAATATGCTGGGCATCCCCGCCGACTATGACAGGGAGATTACGCTCGACATCCGGGATTCCATTGCCGTCGCAGGGGACTACCAGGTGATGTCGTCCGTACTTAAAGCCGGTGAACTCAAAACTAACATCGTCGTGAGAGCCAAGGCCCTTGAGGACGGCGTCGAGCAGAAGGTGATTGTGATGAGCATCGTGCCCAACGAATTCTTCCGCGCAGGGCAGCCATCATACCAGAAGGCCATAGTCAAATGGACCAATTCATACGCCAGGCCGGTGCCTAACGTGTGGAAAAACTGGTATTTGTACATAAGCACAGGATACAGCAAAGCCTTGCATAAACTGCTGGTCGCCGAATTCGGAGAGGAGATAGATTTGTGTGTGAGGCGGCTTGCAGATGCGACTCCCGAGAACGGGCTCATTTACAAAGATCCCACATGGTGGAGTGCTATGAACAAAAGAATCCGTGAGGTGGTGCGCGACCACGACCTGGCGAATCCCGGCAATCCATATATGCACAGCGAGGATTATGAGGATTATCCCAATTCCACAACACCCGTGGGACAGGGCAGAAAGCCGGCTTCGCTCCCTACTATCTATTCAACACTCGTATCCCTATGATGAAGCGTATTGCCATATTGATCATACCTTTGGTGGCCCTGCTCTCGTGTTACAAAGACTTGAGCACTGAAGCCTACAGGACGCTCCCCGGAATAGAAATCAGCGGAGTGCCCGATACACTTGAAACGCTGTACGGAGAAGATATCCGGCTGCGCGCGACAGTGACCCTGGACGGAAAAGAATATGACCGCTTCCTGTACGAATGGGCCATTGATTTCAAACCGGGAAGGACCAGTGACCGGATGAGCCTGTCGGAAGAGGCGGATCTTTCTTTCCGGGTGGCGAACCAGCCAAACGAATCTCCTTATTGCCTTTCTTTCACCGCTTCAGATCCCGAAAGCGGCTTGTCCAAGACGGTTTTCTGCCACGTTTATGTAAGGTCCTCCCTGGGAGAGGGGCTTCTGGTTGCCCATACCAGGGACGGCGGCGCTACCTCTGACTTCGACCTCCTTGCATGCAGCGCCGTTACTTATGGCTACACCGCCACCGCGCCGCGCTATACAAGGAATATCTATCAGCTCGCTAACGGACAGCCTTTGCAGGGGAGGGTAAATGCAGTGCTGCCTGTTGTGAGGTCCGACGGAGTCGTATATAACGAGACATACATACTGGCCGGTACGGATGAGCACCTGCTGGCTTTGGATCCCCTTACATTTACGGTTGCAAAGCAGGACGGCGCGCTTTTCAACAGTTACCGGGAGTCTTCCTTTGAGGTGCATAACCTGATAAATTACGGCCAGATAATGACCGCTGCCCAGATAAACGGAAAGCTGTACCTCAACATCTGCCATACGAACAATGTATTCAACATAGCAGGTTACAGCGGTACCCCGGCAGACGTTTTCACTCCTTCCAACGTAGGGTATTGCTACGCCGTGCAGCAGAGCGACATTACGTTCTTCAACGAACAGCAGGGCAAGTTCTATTATATGCACGCGCAATTTTCCGGTTACGGCAGTTTTGCGCAGGTGACGGACCCCATAGGCGCCGATCTTGCCGGGGGCAAGTCGCTGTGGGCCGGGGCCGGCAAGGAGGGGCGCTGTGCCTTCCTGATAGAAGCTGCAGACGGCAATCATCATCTGGTTTATCTTCACCCCTCCGACAAGGAACTGATTCATTACCAGTTGGATGCAGGGCAGTGGCTTTCCGGGGCCAAGTACTATGCGCTCTGCGACAATTCCGACATAGCGTTCCTGGCCTCTGACGACAAGGTGGCCTCTGTAACCATCCTTGGCGGCAGTCCGGTTTACAGGGAAATCAACTGGAAGCCGGAGGGCAAGAATGAAATAATAACGGGCATTAAGTTTTATACCCAGGGATGGTATGGAGCCCACGGTTTCGATTACAACAGTTATTCTTTCCAATTGCCTACCAACAGGATGCAGCTGATGATTTTT
This sequence comes from Bacteroidales bacterium, assembly GCA_017454265.1. Lineage (GTDB taxonomy): Bacteria > Bacteroidota > Bacteroidia > Bacteroidales > UBA932 > Cryptobacteroides. Next base: position 31,355 of record JAFTDJ010000012.1, read on the forward strand.
ACTTATGACGAGTCCACAGGAGAAGGGAAAATATACCTGAAGCCCTTCAATGTAAGTACAGGTTTGTTTACTTTCAGAGACAATGGAGTGTACGGGGGATTCGGAAGGATAACTGCAGTAACGTCCACTTTCAAATAGACATGAAGACTTTTAGAAAAATAGTATTGCTTTCCGCGCTGTGCGCCGTACTCGGTCCGCTCAGCGTTGCAGCACAACCGGTTACGACTTCCATCAAGAAGGGGAAAGTGCTCCTGGAGCTGCCCGATTCGCTGCTTGGACGCACCTGGGCCATGGCATCCACAGTAAGGGCCATCAGCAACAACCGTCTGGGGAGCGCCGGCCTTAAAGACGTTAACGGCCTGCATTTCTACACTTTCGAGAAGGTGGACAGTACCATCCGGCTCAAAGAGGTGGGGTTCGACTTCTCCTCTACCGACAAGAATATCCTTAAGGCGCTGGGGGACTGCCATATAGGCGCCACGGTGGAGAAGTTCAAGATAAAGCCGTCCGGCCCCGAAGGGCGCTATGTGGTGGACGCAACGGACTTTTTCCTCTCCGACCGCAAAGAGCTCGACCCTACGGAGAACAATCCCCTGTCGGCCCAGAAGATAAAGAAGAACTACAAGAAAGACTTGTCGTATATTGCCGGCACCAAGTACTTCGACGACAACTTCTCCGTAGCGGTAAGCCGCAGCTATACCTACGAAGTCAACAAGAAGGAGACCCCGCTGACGGTAGAGACTGTGGCGTCATTCCTGCTTCTGCCCGAGGAGATTTACCATCCCCGAATCGCCGACTCCCGCATCAATTTCTTCTTCACCCGCAGGAGCATGGTTGAGGACCTCAATTCTACAACCGATGACGTGTGGTTCGTAAACCGCTGGCGCCTTGAGCCATCTGATACGCTGGCGTACAGAAGGGGAGAGGCGGTTGAGCCCGTTAAGCCCATTACTTTCTGGATAGACAACAACTTTCCCGAGTGGTGGAAGCCCTATGTCTTCGACGCCGTGCTGCAGTGGAACGAAGTTTTTGAGACGATAGGCTTCAAGAATGCCGTCCGGGCCCTTCCTTTCCCGGAGGACGACCCGGACTTCGACCCCGATAATATACGCTACAACTGCATACGCTATGCTCCGGCGGCGGTGCAGAATGCCATGGGTCCTTCGTGGGTGGATCCGCGCAGCGGCGAGATCATCAACGCCTCCGTGTGGGTGTACCACGACGTAATCAAGCTCCTGAGCGTGTGGATGTTCGTACAGACCGCCCAGGCCGACCCCGACGTGCGCTGCGCAGACATTCCAAAGGAGCTCCTCGGCGATGCGCTCAGCTACGTACTGCGGCACGAGGTGGGGCATACCCTGGGCCTGATGCACAATATGAGCGCCTCCACCTGCATCTCCATGGAGCAGCTGCGGGATCCCGAATACAGCCGTCAGCACGGCACCACCGAATCCATCATGGACTACGCCCGCTTCAATTATGTGGCCGAGCCGGGCGACAAGGAGCGCGGCGTACGGCTCACTCCGCCCAAGTTCGGCAAAAACGATTATTGGGCAATCCGCTGGGGGTACACGCCTGTCTTCGACGCTGCCGATTTTGAGGAAGAGACCCGTATTACGGCGGGCTGGATTACCGACTCCGTGGCCTTTTCGCCCGTGTACCGCTACGGCAAGCAGCAGGTGGGCTTCTTCTTTGACCCCAGGAACCAGACCGAGGATCTCAGCGACGATGTGTTCGCCGCGTCCGCTGCAGGCGTGAAGAACCTCAAGTACATAATGTCCGGCCTCATGGACTGGATTGCCGATGCCGACGACCCGGATATGAAATACCGTACCGACCTTTATCTTGGCATAGTGAACCAGTATCTCCGCTATGCGGGCCACCTTATGAATAATATTGAAGGCCTGTACCGCAACGAAACCGTGCCCGGAGACGGTCAGAAGCGCTTCGAAAACGTGCCGAGGGACGTGCAGCTGAGGGCTTTGGACGATGTGTTCGCCATGTATGAAGACCTCGGATGGATGGAAGACAAGGCCGTGCTCGGCGCTCTCCCTATCGTGGGCTCGCCGGTTGATGCCGTGCGCCGAAGCATAGCGCAGAACCTTATGGGCAGGGTTTTTATGGCGGGTATGATAGACGGAATAGACACGCATGAGCTGCCTGTAAAAGACTTGACCGACATACTCTACGACAAGGTCTGGAAGCCTACCGCCAAGGGCCGCGCCCTGGACGACGGGCAGAGGTTGTTCCAACGGGTTTACGTGGAATCGCTCATGGCCGTGGCCGGTTTCAAGAATCCTGCTGCAGACCAGAAGGCGGCAGCCATTCACGGCGGCTGCGACCACGACCATTGCTGCGACATCCTTAATCCAGCTTCTCCCATGGGTAGCATCAGCTACGACGAGGTTTCCGGCTTTGAGTGGGAACCGCGCAATTTCGGCGGCGGCCACGTGACCCAGTCAACAGTTTATGCGGAGCTCATGAGAGTACGCAAGCTGATTGACGGCAAAAAAGGCAAGGGCGAGGACCGCGGCCATTACGCGCTCCTGCGGAGTTTAATCGATTACGGCGCAAGGTAATGAAAAAGTTGTTCATCACAATCCTGGCGCTGCTGCTTGCCTTCGCCGTACAAGGCGCAGACACCTACGAATCTTTTGTCTCCAAGAAAGGAGTCAAAAGTGCGGGGACCTGCATGCGTATATACAAAGACGGCGATAAGTTTTGGATGGAGTTCCCCGATTCCCTGATGGGCCGGCGAGTAATGCTTTCTTCGTTTATGCGCAGATCCTCCGGCTGGACCAGTTGCGGTACGGATATCTCTGCAAGGGAGGTTTTTACCTTGTCCCGTACAGATTCCCTGTTGCTCCTTACTTCTCCCGTGGCGGTACCCCATTCGGCCGAGCCTTCGCTGAGGGAGGCTTTGCTGCGCAGCACAGTCGCCCCCGTGCGCTATGCTTTCCCGATAAAATACAGGAATGCCGATTCTACGGCCGTGGTGGTTGAGGTTAGCAAGCTCTTCAGCCCGTCCAACAAGGACGCCTTCAATCCGGTGAAAGTACAGGTGGACGGCAGCGCCATGGTGCACAAGGCTACACCCAAGGCTGAGTTTACCCAGTTCAAGGAGCTCCTCGCCTATCCGTCGAGTACCGGAGTCCTCCAGGGCGTAACGTTCAAGGTGGCGCCGCAATACAATATAGGCAGCGGTATGCTTCAGGTGGTTGAGGAGGAAATATTGTCTGTTGACGGGGACGTGGCAACGGTGCTGACTATTGTACCGGAGACCTCCGCCAAGGTGCGGGTGGCCGACGACCGTATAGGCACGGTGAATGCATCCCGCAGCGTTTTCGACAGCGCCAAAGGAATACGCAAGGAGAATATTGTCACCCGCTGGGACATCAGCGGCGGCAAGAAGATTGTCGTATATGTGGATACCCTGTTCTCTGCCGTCCAGCGTGAGGCGGTGAGCCGCGGCATACTGGCCTGGAACAAGCCTTTCGAGGCGGCGGGGCTGGGAAGCGTCATCGAACTGCGCCCCTATGAGCCGGGCCTGTGCGCGGAGAACCCCCTGGTGAGCAAGGTGATGGCCGATGTTCACAGTTCTGCCGGGAGCGTTTCGGTTTCCGTGCTTTCCGACCCTTCTACGGGACTCATTTCGGCTTGCAGCATTACCGTTCCTGCCGGCCTTCGCGGCTCCTTGAGGCTGGACGGTTTCTTCGGCATTTCCGATGTGGATCCAAGATGGCGGGAATACGCAATCCCCGAAGACGCTTTCTGTGAGGCCCTGAGTGCCAGGGTGATGCAGGCTTTCGCGCGCGCTCTCGGCCTTAGAAGCAACGCAGCAGGCTCGTATGCCTATTCTCCCGCGCAGCTGCGGGATCCGGAATTTACAGGCAAATACGGAATCAGCGCCTCGGTGACGGACGACGTACTGTTCAACACCCTTGCGCGCCCCGGCGACAAGGAGAGGGGAGTGGCGACCATCGTGGACCGGCCCGGGGAATACGATTATCTGACGATTGAATGGCTCTATTCGCGTCCCGACGCAGCCTCTGACAGGGCGCTTGCAGATTCCCTGCTGGACTACGCCGCCGCGACTGGCCGTCCGTATTTGTACCGCCCGTATTCGATGAATTCGCCCGATCCCAGGGTGTACATCGGAGATTTGGGAAACGACCCGTTCGAAGAGTACGAAAATGCCATGCGCAGGCTCCACTACATTGCCGCAGGCGTGCCTGAATGGTATGAAAGGACAGTGCCCCAGAACACCGGCTTCAGGTCTGTTCTGGTGGAGCAGTTGCTGAAGCATCATTGTGCTGAGCACCGGAAACTTGCGAGGATGGTGGGCGGCATTTACGAGCAGGACCTGTCTTCCGGCAGCAAATATGTCGCAGTGAGCAGGGAAGAGCAGAAAAAGGCCCTCGCCACGAGCATACGCGGGATGGATAAGTTCGGCTATATCGATTCCAACAAGGCTCTCCAGTCCTTCAGCGGCGCATACAATGATTTTGCTACTATTATGCGGGTTAACGCCCTTACCCAGAACTCACTGCTTACAAGGCTTCGTTGGAGCGCCGCCGCGACCAAGCTCGGTGTGGCTACCTACAGCATTGAGGAGCTCCTTTCGGATATAACGGATGAGGTTACATGTAACTTGCGCAAAGGAAAGGTGCCCGAGGGAGATGATTTACTGGTGGGCGTATGGGTCTCATTGGGCTTGGGCAAGAACGTGCCCGTGTATGCCCGGAATTATCAGGAATACATTCATAAGGCACAGGCGCTTTACACACCCCTGTCCCTGTCGCAGGAGCTCTACGGACCCGTGCTTGAGAACGCTTGTGTAGCCGAACTCGAGCGGCTGGACGGCATCCTGGAGCAGTGCGTGCGTGCGGCACGAGGCGAATACGACAAGAACCGGATACGTTACGTGCGATCTACGATAAGGGGAATGAGGGAAGGAACAAAGACACAACCATAAACATTTATAGTTATGAAAAAGTATGTTTTACTTGCAGTTACAGCCCTGATAGGGTTTGCTGCCGTCTCCTGCCAAAAGGTGGAGACAGAACCGGATGACGCCCTGAGTATTGCAGGGACCACCATCACGGTAGGAAAGGATGCCGCTACTCCGGCAATCACTTTCACAGCCAACAAGGCCTGGACGGTCACGAGCGATTCCCAGTGGATCGTTCCCGACCAGACTTCCGGTGAAGCCGGAACCGTGACTCTCAAGCTTGCAGTCGCAGAAAACGACACATGGGAGGAGAGAAGCGGCAAGGTGACCGTTGCTGTCGGTGAACTTAAAACCGTTGTCACCGTTGTCCAGGGCATCAGTTCTGTATTTGAGATTGCTTCTGTCTTTGACATTACGCCAGAGGCCCAGGATATTATTATTCCGGTAAAGACCAACCTTGAATATACCGTGACCGTTCCTGAGGATTATCCCTGGATAAGCGTCGTTTCTACAAAGGCAGCTCCTTCTGAGGGGACCATAACGATTCATGTTGCGGCCAATACCGAGCTTGCTCCCCGCGCTGGCAGCTTCGTAGTTGCCGCACCTGGCTATTCCCAATCTTACACCGTGGTTCAGGATGCTTTCTGGACTCCCGCCGTGAGCGCCGAGGCTGTTTACATCGCCAACAGCCAGTCGATTTACAATTCTGAGACATGGTCCGTCAACCTGCACCAGCAGTATGTTATCAAGCTGACTACCGGATTTGAAGACAAGGTTACCCTTGTTCTGAACAAGAAGGGTGTGCCCAACGAGAAAGGCGAATTTGTATTCTTCCCCACCGATAAGATTACTTCCGGCACCTATGTCATCGACGCCACCGGAACCAAGGCCGACAATACTTTCTCCATAATGTCTTCTACAGGAGAGGAGAAGTACTACACTGGACTCATTGCCGACGGAGTTGAAATTCCTATTTACGACGGTGAAATCGTAGTGGAAGAGACGGAAGGCAATTATACCGTTACGGCTATACTAGTGGACGCTGCCGGTTTCCAGCATAATTATTCCTATGTAGGCCCTCTTGCTATCACCAACGACTTCCGCGGCGGCAATGCATCGGCAGATTGGAAGAATACTTACGATACTCACTTTACCACCAAGGCTAACGGATGGTATGTGAATTTCTATATGCCTCGCAGGAATCCTTCCGATATGACCGAAGTTGGAAGCGCATCCTTCTCTTTCTATTCTGCTGCAGGAGATGTCGACCTTAACAATCTTCCCTCCGGAACTTATACTTTCGGAGTTGCAGAAAACGATGCGGAACTCAAGTATGCACATGGTACGCTGAAAGCCAATCCCGGGCTTCTTTCTGCTGTGAGCATCACTTTGTACGATGTTGACGGCTCGCTTGTCAGTACCGAAGTTCAATCTGAATCCACCGTACTCACAGTTTCAAAGAAAGATGACGGAACTAACAATTTCAAGTACTCCGCTACCGTGAAGCCTTTTGTCAGGGATGAGAACTGGAATCCAATCTATAGAGATCCAGTCAATGTAAGCATAGACATCGACGTACCCGAGGTCACAGCATCGGATGTAAGCCTGCATCCGGTGGATGACAAAGATGACGTGTTTGAGACTCTCGACGGGCCCGGCGGAAGTACCTACGTGGGTTATTGGTTCTCCAAGTACATCGGAAGCGATGGCTCTGACCGCAAGGAAGCTATTGCCGGCACCGATTGCAATATTTTCTCCTTCGGCTCCAACTCAACCTTCAACAATGCCTGGTCTATGATGATTGCCGTCATTGCCGAAGCCGGATGGACCTTCGAGAAGAATTTCGCAAACCGTTTCTGCAGTACTCCCATCCCCGACGGAACCTACACTTTCGGAACAGAGGCCAAGATCGGAGCTCTTATTCCTCTGAGATATGGTACAGCCTCAAGATGTTACGTTACCAATACTTATACAGGCACTACTTATTATCCTGTTGCAGGTACGGTTACCTTGAATAAAGGCACCATAGCAGTAGATCTTACCTGTAAGGCTACAGACGCCGCCCTTGCCGGCAGGACGAGCAGCCCTGCGAGCATCCACCTTACCGGCGGTACCGAGTTTACCTGCTACTATTTCCAGGATTGGAGTGCCCTCTCACGAGTCAAGAATCTTTCAATCGATTCTCCCGTGCCGGTTCAGTAAACCGGTCCGCAGACAGAAAAAGAGGTCGATCAGTCGACCTCTTTTTTTGCGTATTAAGCGGAGCGGAAAGACAGGGATTCGAACCCTGGAGCCGCTTTAGGCGGCCACACGCTTTCCAGACGTGCCTCTTCAGCCACTCGAGCATCTTTCCTTTTCTGCGGCAAAGGTAATAACTTTTTTTGTATTTCGTACCTCTGCCGCAAAAAAATGTCATTTGCGGTTCATACGGATGCGGGCTTCCAGTTCCCAGGTACGAATCCTGTCTTTGTACAGATTGTTGCGGTTTACGCTCTCGAGGTCCAATTGCGTGTCGGAATTGCCTCCCCAGCGGCGGCAGTTGTACATAACTTCGTATATGCGTCCGATACGGTACTCGCGGCACACCCGCAGCCCCACCGCATAATCCTCCCCGTACTTGGTGGTAGGGAAGTTGAGCTCCCTCAGAAGCGGAGTCCAGAATCCCCGCGGAGCGCCAAGCCCGTTGACGCGCAGGGCGTTGTTGCGTCCGTTGTCCGGGGTCCACTCGCGGTGGTCTATCACTCCCGGAGGCAGCTCCCGCATCTCAAAATCGGTTATACGGTAGGTTCCCACCACCATCGCGCAGTCCTGCTCGCGGAAGGCATCCACGAATCTCTGCACCGTATTATCGTCAGAATAAACGTCGTCGGAGTCGAGCTGCAGGGCGAAGCGCCCGCATTGAGGATGGTGCAGGGCGGCGTTCCAGTTGCCGCCTATAGCGTGATAGGTTTTGTCCTGGGCGATATAGATGAGTTTGGGATCGTCCGCATAGGAGCGGATTACCTCAACTGTTCCGTCGGTGCTGTTGTCGTCGACCACTATTACGTTGTAGGCGAAACCGGTCTTTTGCGCCAGAGCCGAGCGAATGGCGTCGCCTACCGTCCGAGCGCGGTTCTTGCAGGGAATCACCACGCTGGCCTCGACGGGAAAGTCCCCTTCGCCCAAATCCACTTCCTTGAACTCGGGAGCCAGCCAGCCGCCCATACGCTTGAGGTAGGCCGTGCAGGCACGCTCCATTTCCAGCTGAACGCCACGGTTGCGGGGGTCTACGTAGTCGAAGAGCTTCTCGCCGGAGTCTCTGGTATCTGTCTCAGTTTCGTAGTACAGCAGTTCGTTGACGTGAACCAGCTGCCCGAGTTCGGAGACGCGCAGTCGCAGGTCGTACATGGCGGCAAACTCGTACTCCTCGTCCATTGCATCAACTGCCTGTTTGAGCGCCGACGTGCGATACACCTGCACTCCTCCAAAGTCGAAATCGTCCCTGAGCGACCCTTTTTGGTAATCGATTACCGGCGCCGGCTCGCTGCCGTTGAAGTGGTCTGCGTAGATCATTGCAGCGCCGGTGTCGTCTGCAATCTGCAGCAGGCGCTCGAGGCCGAGCCACACCCAGTCCAGGCGTGTGTCGCGGGTGTAGATGAGGGTATATTCCGTATCGGCAGATGCGGCGACGGCGCGCACCTTCGCGGTGGAGGTGCGCAGCGGAAGGTCAAATCTCTTTATTCTCATTTCTTTACGGACAGTCTTGCCTTACGTTTTTCTCCAAGTACCCATGTATCGAGCTGCAGGCCGGCCAGAACGCACCAGAATGCGGCGAAATACGGCGTCCAATCGGTATTGAGTCCCAGGCAGGTTTTGTCTACGCAGATGAAGGTCATGCATACGGTAAACATGAAAATGGCGGGAATGCCGGCAATCATATAGTGCTGCGCGTTGGGGTATTTGCGTGCCAGCCAGACGGTTATGGTGCCGAGCATAAACGTGGCGAGCATCTGGTTGGAAAGCCCGAAGTAACGCCATATTACGTTGAATCCGTCTTCGTTGCTCATGTTGAACCACAGCAGCAGCGCTACGGCCGCAAAGATGGGGACGCTTATCAGTAGGCGTTTTCCTATCTTGTCTTGCCTGATATTGAAGAACTCAGCGATGTTGATGCGGGCTCCGCGGAGGGCCGTGTCGCCTGACGTGATGGGGGCGGCTACGACGCCGAGGACTGCCAGGACGCTGCCGGCAATGCCGAGCCAGTGCTTGCTCACGGCGGTTACCACCTGCGGCGCGGACGCGCTCTGCAGGCCGCAGTCCTGCATGCCTCCGTCAAAGAAGAAATAGGAGCTTACGGCGGCCCAGATCAGTGCAACTATACCTTCCGTAATCATGGCTCCGTAAAACACCGGGCGCCCCATCTTCTCGCTCTTTATGCAGCGGGCCATAAGCGGGCTCTGGGTGGCGTGGAAACCGCTCACCGCTCCGCAGGCTACAGTGATGAAGAGGCAGGGAAATATGCTCTGGCCGGTAACGCCGACGGAAGGGGCCCGGTTCTGCAAGCCGTCCCAGAACTCCGGAATTGAAGGCCAGTGGATGACCAGGCATACCATGAGCGATACCGCCATGAACAGCAGGGCAATGGCAAAAACCGGGTAAATCTTACCGATGAGTTTGTCTATGGGAAGCATGGTTGCTACTATGTAGTAGCCGAGTATGATCAGGGCCCAGATGAGCACCCATTTGGTCGTGCCGTCTCCCGCCAGGTCGCCCAGTATGAGAGCGGGGCTGTAAACAAATACGGCACCGACCATGAGCAGGAGTATTGTGGTGAATATCATTATTACGTTTCGGCTGCCCCAGTGCAGTTCACTCCCTACGATTTCCGGGAATGTGGCGCCGCCTTTGCGGATGGAGAGCATGCCGGTGAAGAAATCGTGCACGGCTCCGGCGAAGATGCAGCCGAAGACTATCCACAGGTAGCAGGCAGGCCCGAATTTTGCGCCCATGATGGCGCCGAAGATGGGGCCGGTTCCGGCTATGTTGAGGAACTGTATCATGAACACTTTCCAACTTGGCATGGGGACGAAGTCCACCCCGTCCGCCTTGGAAACTGCAGGGGTCACACGTGAAGGGTCAACCCCAAAGACCTTTTCTACGAATCTGCCGTAAAACAGGTAGCCCACGATCAGGGCCGCGATGCTGATAAGGAATGAGAACATGGCTATTCAACGCTAAAGGCAAAAACAATCGCTTCGTGATAGAGTTTTCCCGGCTTGAGGACTACGGGCGGATACTCCGGATGATTGGGGCTGTCCGGGTAGTGCTGGCACTCGATGGCCACGCCGTCGTAGTCGTGGTAAATGCGTCCGCGTTTACCCTTCGGGCAGCCGTTGAGCCAGTTGCCGGTGTATATCTGTACGCCTGGCTGGGTGGTATGTACGGTAAGCACACGCCCGCTCCGCGCAGCCTTGAGGGTTGCCGCTTTCTGGAGCTGGCCGGGCATGTAACCGTCTATGAGCCAGCAGGCATCGTATCCCTTACCCGTTTTGAGGGCGGGAAAGTCCTTGCGGATGTCCCGGCCAAGACGTTTGGGGTTGAGAAAGTCCATCGGCGTTCCGGCTACCGGCTCCGATTCGCCCAGGGGAATCAGTGTGTCGTCCGTAGGAAGATACTCGGAGGCGTTGAGCCTGAGGGTATGACGCAATACCGAACCTTTGCAGTCGAGATTGAAATAGGCGTGGTTGGTGAGGTTGATTACAGTGGGGGCGTCGGCCTTTGCGGTGAAAGTGAGGGTGAGTACATTGTCGTCGTTCCATTCGTAGTGGGCAACAGCCACGACACGCCCCGGATAGCCCATTTCTCCGTCCTCGGATACATATTTGAATTCTACGGCACCGTGTTTCTTGCGGGATTCCCATACCTGGTTCTGGAAGCCTTCAGGTCCGCCGTGCAGGTGGTTGGGCCCGTTGTTCACGGGAAGTTCATACTCTTTTCCGTTCAGCGTGAAGCGGCCGCCGGCGATGCGGTTGGCGTATCGCCCGGGGCACTTGCCGAAGCAGGGGCCGTCGTAAAAATAGTTCTCGGCCTTGCCGTAACCGAGCACCACGTCGCCGAAGACGCCGTTGCGGTCGGGTACGTTCACCGACACTATCGCAGCTCCTATGTTGGACAGGACTGCTGAGGCGCCGGAGGCGTTGGTAATGGTATAACGGTAGATCGCCTTGCCGTCGGACGTGCGGGCCCATAGTTTTCTGGAAACACTCATATAGATTGATTATTAGATTATTGCACCTAAACTGCGGAGCGTGCTGGTGAGCAGCTCGATGTCGGCATCCTGGACCGTGCGCCCCTGGGCCTGCGTCTGCGCGGCCGCCACTCCTGCTGCCTGTCCGATACCCATGCAGCTGGCCTGTACGCGAAGGGATGCCAGAGCCTTGCGGTCTGCGGATATGCAGCGCCCCGCCACCAGCAGGTTGGGGAAGCCGGGGGCGATCAGCGCACGGTACGGTACGTACGCGGCCTGCTGCAGCTTGATGAGCACCTGCCCGGAACCTTTCGACGCATGCATGTCTATCTGATGTGCTCCGCGCGAGACGCTGTCCGGATAACGGACGCCGGCCACATACTCTTCGGCCGTAACGGTATGCACGCCCAGAATGCGCCTGCTTTCACGTATGCCGGCCTGGGGCGCTGTTGAGCTCACGTAGCAGTTCCTGAATTCCGGAACGTTACGGCGCAGGGCGTCGGTGAACTTGAAAATATCTTCGCGAAGCCGGCATTCGGCACTTGTAAAGTTGCGGTTGTCCGTGGAATCGGCGGCGGCGCGGGTTATGTTCACGGCGACGCTGCCCTTATGCATGACGCTGTTGAACCATGGGCCGCCGAAGTCGGGAAGGTCCAGGCCTTTCTCCTTGAGCGCCAGCAACTTTTCCCTCACAGGCGTACATTGGCTTGAGCCTTTGCGGCCGTTGTGGTACATGTAGCGGCGCAGCAGCTCGCTGTCTGTATCGACTCCGGAAAGGATGAAACAAAAAGATGACGGCTGCAGCTCCCCGTCGGGGTTGTCCTGCATGGGCACGCCGGCGATCCAGGCAAGGTCGCCGTCGCCCGTGGCGTCTATGAAACGCTTGCCCACAAGACGCTCGAGGCCGTTTTTGTTTTCTATGATGACACTGCAGACGCTGCTGCCGTCCATCTCGCAGCCTATGAGTGAGGAACGCATGAACAGTTCCACCCCCGCCTCCAGCACCATGCGCTGGGCGCAGAGCTTGTAGAGTTCGATGTCGAAGTCCACGTTGCCCTTGGGCCATTCCACGAAGGCGCCGCCCATGGACTCCAGACGCTGTACGAACTCCCAGGGGATGCCTCCGATGACCCTTTTGCCGTCGAAGGCATATTCGCTGATGGGTGCTACGTAGCCCATGGTGGCCATGCCGCCTAGGAAGCCGTAGCGCTCTACGAGTGCAACTCTGGCGCCCTGCCTTGCTGCGGCGATTGCCGCCACGAAGCCTGCGGGGCCGCCTCCGCACACGACTACATCATATTCCCCGGCCTTGCCGATGCGCCCGTCCAGGACCGATGCAGGCATGCTGCCGCTCTTGCGGGCAGCTGCAGCCGCGGAGCCTGCGGGAAGGCCGGCGAGGACCAGCAGGGCTGCGCTGTCTTTTAAGAATACTCTTCTGTCCATATTCGAATTCGAAGGTACAAAAAAAAAGGGAAGAACTATTGTTTTTTCGTAATTCTTTCTATATTTGCAAAAGAATGTGTAAGCAAAGCAACAAATTTTTCTGGTGGCGTCTGAACGTAATATCTGGTCAGACTCAATAATTGTGTACACACAGGCGTGCTTTGGTGCCGCCGCAGAAATACAGGGAGGCTGTCCGGATTGGGACGGCCTCTTTTTTTTTGATTATTACTTTAATTTATATCATCATGAAACAGAAAAAATTCATCCTTCCGGAATCCGAGATTCCTACCCATTTCTTCAACATTCAGGCAATCATGCCCAACAAACCGCTTCCTTTCCTGAACCCTGCCACCAGGGAGCCCCTGAAACCCGAGGACCTTTATCCGGTTTTTGTGGAGGAGTGCGCCCGCCAGGAACTCAACCAGACGGATGAATGGATTCCCATCCCCGAGCCTGTGCGTGAGCAGTACGCCGCCTACCGCTGTACTCCGCTGGTGCGCGCTTACGAGCTGGAAGAAGCGCTCGGCACGCCTGCACACATCTATTTCAAGAACGAAAGCGTGAGCCCTGCCGGAAGCCACAAGCTCAACAGCGCCCTTGCCCAGGCCTATTACGCCAAGCAGCAGGGAATCACCAACATCACTACAGAGACGGGTGCCGGTCAGTGGGGAGGCGCCCTCAGCTACGCCGCCAAGAAGTTCGGTCTAGACTGTGCTGTATATATGGTAAAGGTGAGTTACAACCAGAAGCCCTACCGCCGCAGTATCATGCAGACCTTTGGGGCTGCCATAACTCCTTCTCCGTCAATGAGTACACGTGCAGGAAAAGATATTCTCACGCTGAATCCCAACGACCAGGGCTCGCTCGGCAGCGCTATTTCCGAAGCTATCGAGCTTGCGGTGACGACGCCCAACTGCAAATACACGCTCGGTTCCGTGCTCAACCACGTATGCCTGCACCAGACTGTCATTGGTCTTGAGGCCGAGAAGCAGATGGAACTGGCGGGAGAGTATCCCGACATAGTGATAGCGTGCTTTGGCGGCGGTTCCAACTTCTCCGGCATTGCCTACCCGTTCATGCGCCACAACATCCAGGACGGTAAGAAGACCCGCTTCATTGCGGCAGAGCCCGCCAGCTGTCCCAAGCTCACCCGCGGCAAGTTCGAGTATGACTTCGGCGACGAGGCCGGCATGACCCCGCTCCTTCCCATGTACACCCTCGGACATACTTTCAAGCCCGCTACCATCCATGCAGGAGGCCTGCGCTATCACGGCGCCGGCGTGATTATGTCCCAGCTGATGAAAGACGGATATATGGAGGCAATAGACCTGGAGCAGACCGAGACCTTCAAGGCCGGCGTGCTCTTCGCCCAGACCGAAGGCATCATCCCCGCCCCGGAGAGTTGCCATGCCGTCGCGGCCACCATAAGGGAGGCCCTCAAATGCAAGGAGACAGGGGAACAGAAGACCATCCTCTTCAACCTTTCCGGGCACGGCTTCGTGGATATGAGCGCATACGACCAGTATATATCCGGAGAGCTTCAGGATTACAAGCTCACCGACGAAGAACTCGCCAGGTTCATGAAGAGCGCCGATGCTCTTAACCAGTAGGGTTTTAAGTAAAAATACCTATATTTGTATCCTATGAGGACCGTCAAGGATACAATTACTCTTGAGGATGCCCGGAGGCTGTCAGGGCCTCTGGCATTCAACCTTATGCTCAAGCCTGCCGGCTCGCTGTGCAACCTTGACTGTGCCTACTGCTATTACCTTGACAAGTCTGAGATTTACGGCGGAAGGGAGCCCAGGATGAACCTGGACGACCTTGAAAAATATGTACGCAGCTATATCGCCGCCTGCGAGCTGGAGGAAGTTACTTTCAACTGGCACGGCGGCGAACCGCTGATTCTTGGGCTGGACTTTTATCGCAAGGCCATAGAATTCCAGAACAAGTACAAAGGCGGGAAAAGAATCAAGAACACGCTCCAGACCAACGCCACGCTGGTGTCTGACGAGTGGGCGCGTTTTTTTGCGGAAAACGCTTTCCTGTTAGGCGTCTCCGTGGACGGACCTCCCGAGGTGCACGACCGTTATCGTAAGGACAGGGGAGGCGTACCTACCCTGGACCGGGTACTTGCTGGCATACGTAAACTGCATGCGGCCGGGGTGGAATACAACATAATGGCCACCATTAACAGCGCCTCCGAAGGCAAGGGCCTGCAGGTTTATCAGTTCCTGAAGGGCCTTGGGAGCGCCTTCATCCAGTTTTCACCCGTAGTGGAGCATGTGGTGTGGCCGATGCGGAACGGCAAACCCGACAAGCACGCCCGTCCGCATATAGTTGAGCCGGCGGATGACGGAGCGGTCCTTGCTCCGTGGAGCGTGAGCCCGGTCGGCTTCGGCCGCTTTATGTGCGATATTTTCGACTATTGGGTAAGGCACGACGTTGGCCGCGTGTTCGTAAATTATTTCGACTGCACGCTGGCAAACTGGTGCGGCGTGATGCCCGGCACCTGCACTTTTGCAGAAACCTGCGGCGGGAACGCCGTGGTGGAACACAATGGCGACGTTTACAGCTGCGACCACTTCGTATATCCCAAGTACTTGATAGGCAACATTTACCGTGATTCTCTCTCCGATATGATGAACTCCCCGGCACAGGTGCGCTTCGGTATAGACAAACGCAACTCTTTGCCCAGGAAGTGCCTGCGCTGCGAGTTCTGGCGGCTGTGCCACGGGGGCTGTCCCAAGCATCGCTTCAATGTGACGGATACCGGCCAGACCGGACTCAATGCCTTGTGCGAAGGTTATCGAATGTTCTTTTCACGCACATCAGGGGCGATGAAGACAATGAAAGACCTGCTTGAACAGGGAAGGGCGCCGGCACTCATAATGATGCAGCAACAATGAGCGAACTGAGCAGCGATATCCAGTACCTGCCCGGTGTGGGCCCCAAGCGTGCGGCGCTTCTCAAGAAGGAGCTGGAGCTCGGCACGCTGGACGACCTCATCCATTTCTACCCCTTCCGCTACATAGACCGCAGCAGCATAACGCCCATCGTTTCCGTGACGCCGGACCTTGCGTACGTGCAGGTCCAGGGCCGCGTCGTCAGCCGTAACCTTATAAATATCAAGCATCTCAGTATTATTGTCGAGGATGGTACGGGCCGTATGGAAATGGTATTCTTCAAAGGCGTGAAGTGGAATTTCGACCGTCTGGTCCCGGGAAGTACTTTTTTGTTCTTTGGTAAGCCTCAGGCGTATAACGGACGTATAAACATGGTGCACCCGGAAGTGGATGCGCCGCAGGCAGACCCCAACGCGAAGGGCACGCTCACCGGCGTATATCCCAGTACGGAAAAACTGAAGACGGCCGGTGTCACCGGGAAGACGATGTGCAAGTTGCAGCGTGGAGCGCTCGCGCTCTGCCTGCCGGAGATTCAGGAGACCCTGCCGGATTATATTTTACAGAAGTACGGCCTGCCGCCCCTGGTGTGGGCTCTGCAGAACATACATTTCCCCTCCGACGCCGGAGCGCTTGCCGCTGCCACCCGCAGACTCAAGTTCGAGGAACTCTTTTACCTGCAGCTCAGCCTGCTGAAGCAAAAATACGTGCGAAGCAGGGCGTCGGTCGGCCTTGTGATGCCACATGTGGGCGCCGCCTTCCATGCTTGCTACAATGCCCTCCCATATGCGCTGACGGGGGCTCAGCAGAGAGTAATAAAGGAAATACGGGCAGATATGTCAAGCGGCAGCCAGATGAATCGCCTGCTGCAGGGGGACGTTGGTTCCGGTAAAACTATGGTGGCCGTGCTGAGCTGCCTCATAGCCATTGGAAACGGCTGCCAGGCGTGTATCATGGCGCCAACGGAAGTGCTTGCGCAGCAGCATTTTGCAAACATTCAGAAATATCTTGCGCCCACCGGAGTAAAGTGCGCCCTGCTTACCGGAAGCACTACCAGAAAGGAACGCCGGCCGCTGCTTGAGGGGCTCGCCGACGGCAGCATCCAACTTGTTGTGGGTACGCATGCGCTCATAGAGGAACCGGTGAAGTACCGGGCCCTGGGACTTGCCGTCATTGATGAGCAGCACCGTTTCGGCGTAAACCAGCGTGCCGCCCTCTGGTCCAAAGGCCCTTTGATGAAGTATGACCAGCGCAGTGGTGCGTGGGTGCCGGTGAGCGTCAGCGAACGTCCGGCAATCCCCCTTGAGGGGGCGCAGGGGGGTGATTTGTCATTACAGCACGTGCAGCCGCACGTGCTGGTAATGACTGCGACTCCGATTCCCCGCACCCTTGCCATGACGTTCTACGGAGACCTGGACCTTTCCGTAATAGACGAAATGCCTCCCGGTCGCAAGCCCGTGCAGACTATGCTCATCGGCCAGAACCGCTTGCCGGCGATGTATCGCTTTATGCGGGATGAGATTGCAAAAGGACGCCAGGTCTTCGTGGTGTACCCCATGATTTTCATTAATGAAAAGATGGAAGATGTGAGTAACGTCGAGCAAGGTTACGAAGATATTGTGAAAGCCTTTCCGCTTGAAGAGGGGTACAAGGTTGCGATTGTGCACGGGCAGCAGAGCAACGAGCAGAAGCTCTTCAACATGAAGGCTTTTGTTGAGGGACGGGCTCACATACTGGTCTCTACGACGGTAATTGAAGTCGGAGTTGATGTGCCCAATGCCAGCGTGATGGTAATACGCAGCGCCCAGCGTTTCGGTTTGAGCCAGCTTCACCAGCTTCGCGGACGTGTGGGCCGTGGAGCGGAAAAGTCTTATTGTATCCTTGTGAAGGATCCGAAAACCGGGAAAGACGCCCAGCAGCGCCTGGAACTGATGTGCGCTACGGAAGACGGTTTCGAGATTGCCGAGCAGGATATGAAAATGCGAGGCCCCGGCGACCTTGAAGGGACCCAGCAGAGCGGACTGCCGATAGACCTGCATATAGCGTCCCTCGTGCGTGACGGAGCTATGCTGGACGAGGCCAGAAACTGCGCTCAGAAAGTTCTGGACAGCGATCCTTCCCTGGATAAACCTCAGAATGCAGTTTTGCAGCGGGAACTCAGGAAGGGAAAATACAATATCAAGGACTACAGCAATATATCCTGAAAATTTATTATCTTGCAAAACAAAAAATATTAAAACACTATGATTACAGCAATCATCATTATCGCCGTTGTGGTCGTCCTTGTTCTATGGGTGATTTCCGTGCAGCGCAAGCTTGTAAGCGCAGAAGAACTTACCAAGAATGCAATGAGCCAGATCGGCGTACAGCAATCCAGCCGTTGGGATGCCCTCACTGCGCTCGTAGAGCTGCTCAAGTCTTATAATGAGCACGAATACAAGACCCTCAAGGATGTTATCGCCTCCCGCAGGAATATTGACTCCAACAGTACGGCAGAACAGGCCCAGGCCCAGGAAGACGCGTTCAACACTGCCATGAAACAGTTCAACGTAGTCGTGGAACGATATCCTGAAGTCAAGGCAAGCGAGCTGTATAACAATACGATGGATTCCGTGAATACATACGAGAACCAGGTTCGTATGAGCCGTATGACCTATAACGATACGGTGACCCGTTATAATCGCCTTACCCGTCAGATTCCCGACAGTATTGTAGCTTCGCTTTTCCATTTCACCGAGAAGCAGTACCTCCAGGAAGATCAGGCAAAAAAGGATATGCCCTCCCTTAAGATATGAAAAAATTCTTTTTGGGCCTTAGCGCGGCGCTAGCAGTAATGAGTTGTGAAAATACTTCCGGCATAGAAAAAGCTTCCGACATAGAAATAACAGACGGAGTCATGACCCCCGAGGTGTTGCTTTCCCTCGGACGTCTGAGCGACCCCCGGATGAGTCCTGATGGATGCAGAATTCTCTACGGAGTGTCCTGGAACGACATTGCAGCCAACAGCAGCTGCAGGAACCTTTGGCTGTGCGACGCGGACGGTGAGAACCATGTACAACTGACAAGATACGCCAAAAGCGTGAGCAACGCCCGCTGGAGCCTGGACGGGAAATGGATATACTTTCTGCAGGAAGGACAACTGTGGAAGGCTCCTCTTAAAGGAAACAAACTTGGCAAGAAAGTTCAGTTGAGCGATGTTCCGGCCGGCATTTCCGAGTTCAAGCTCTCTCCGGACCAGAATTCAGTAATCTATCTGTCCACGGTGAAGAATCCAAAGCTGGAGCAGCCGGAGGATTCAGATCCTGCCCTGGACAAGGCGCAGGCCTACGCTACGGAGGACCTTATGTACCGCCACTGGGATCACTGGGTGACCGAGCGTCCCCGCAGTTATGTCGCGGCTCTGAACGGAGAGAAGATTACCCCGGGAAGGTCAATAGATATCCTTGGTGACGAGCCTTACGAGCTGCCTGCCGAGCCTTTCGGCGGAGCGGAACAGCTTGACTGGAGTCCCGATGGCCGTTATATTGCTTATTCGTGCCGCAAACTAAACGGCAAACAGTATGCTTTCAGTACAAATACGGGCATCTATGTCTATGACTTGCTGACGGGAGAAACGGTTCCTGTAAAAGCTGACGGCGGCTATGACACGGACCCTGTATGGAGCCCCGACGGCGGCCACCTGGCCTGGATCTCCATGGCCCGCGACGGCTATGAGGCCGATGCCCAGCGGATTATGGTTGCCAGCGTGAATTCCGCACAGGAGGCGGAAGGCCAGAGTTTCGGACTTTTTTTTGGTCCCGCAAGGCAGCTTGCCGCATCTCTGGACCGGGATGCTTCCGGTCTGGCCTGGTTCGGCGACAATCTGTACTTCAATGCGCTCATTGACGGGGTGCAGGCTATTTTCAAGCTTAGCCTGCAAGACGAACTGACCCGCCTCACACCTCCGGATTGGGCGAACGATTTCTTTACCCCGTTTGCTATAGATGGAGAAGGGGAGAACCAGCGCCTGCTTACCACTGTTTATTCCCTCCACGAGCCTTTGGAAATGGCGGAGGTGTTTCCTGTAAAGCATGACTTCGGCAAACTGAGTTTTGTAAATGCCGGAGTTTTCCGGAGGCTGGACAGCGTTACTACGGAGAGCGTCTTCGTCCCAACTGTAGACGGCAAGCAGATGCAGTGCTGGGTAATGTACCCTCCGAAGTTCGATGAATCCAAGACCTATCCTGCCATTGAGATCGTGCTCGGGGGGCCCCAGGGTACCAATTCCCAGGATTGGAGCTATCGGTGGTGCTACCGTCTGATGGCCCAGCAGGGTTACATAGTGATTATGCCCAACCGCCGGGGCACCACAGCCTTCGGGCAGGATTGGAAAGAGCAGATAAGCGGCGATTACTGCGGTCTCAATATGCAGGACTACCTCAGCGCCGGCCGTTATATCAAGAGCAAGCCCTACGTGGGCAAGCTGGCCTGCGTGGGCGCTTCTTACGGCGGCTACTCCGCATACATGCTGGAAGGGCTGCACGGCGACCTGTACGACTGCTTCATTGCGCACGCCGGCATTTTTGACGAAGCTCAGCTCTGGTTCACCACGGAGGAGATGTGGTTCGCCAATTGGGATAACGGCGGACTCACGGAATATGCTTATTCCGAAGGGCAGCAAGGGCCTGCGGGAGACGGCATAACCTTTGGTGGTATGCAGCAGGCGGGCGCTCCGTACGCCAGTACGCCTAAGGCAAGACGTCACTATGCCAATTCCCCTTCATCCATGGTCACAAAGTGGCACACGCCTATCCTGTGTATTCACGGCATGATGGACTACCGTATCCCTTACGAGCAGGGAATGGCTGCCTTCAACGCCGCCCAGATGATGGGCGTGCCCAGCAAACTGGTGGTATTCCCGGAAGAGAACCACTGGATCCTCCAGCCTCAGAACGCCCTGTACTGGCACCGTACCTTCTTTGACTGGCTCGACCGTTGGATTAAGTAATGACAGGGGTTAAGGAGCAAAGCGGCTGGCAGGCGCGTACGGCGCTGCTTCTTGGAGAAACCGCCCTTGAAAAGCTGGAAGTCTCACGGGTCGCCGTTGTAGGTCTTGGTGGTGTGGGCGCCATGGCGGCGGAGATGATTGTTCGTGCCGGGGTGGGGCATGTAGTCCTGGTTGACGTTGACGTGGTGAACGAAAGCAATATCAACCGTCAGCTTCCGGCCCTGCACTCTACGATAGGACTGAGCAAATGCAGCGTGATGCAGCAGAGACTTCTGGATATCAACCCGGAGCTGGACTTGTTGTGCGTGCAGGATTATGTCAACGAAGAGAGTATTCCGGCACTTTTCGACAAGCTTGAGTTGGATTGCGTGGTGGACGCCATAGACACCCTGAGCCCCAAGATCGCCCTTATCCAGTACTGCCTTGGTCGTGGGATTTTTCTCGTGAGCTCGATGGGAAGCGGCTCCAAGCTGGATGCGACGAAGGTCAGGGTGGACGATATTTCCCGCAGCTACCAGTGCCCGCTTGCGCATATGCTCCGCAAGCGTCTGCATAAGCTGGGTATTACCGGGGGCTTTCTGGCTGTTTTTTCTTCAGAGCGTCCCGACAAAAGCTCCGTGGTGCTGGAAGAGAGCCGCAACAAGAAGTCTCAGACCGGAACCGTATCCTGGCTGCCCGCCGTTTTCGGGTGTGTATGCGCCCAGGCGACGGTGAGGCATATTGCGGGAATTGAATAAAAATGCTTAACTTTGCAAGTTATGTATAAAGTTTATGAAGTCACGAACCGTTCGGAGCTGATGTCTTTCATCTCCTTCCCGGACCGTCTGTATAAGTCTTGTGGGCAGTACGTTCCTGCACTGCATTCAGACCAGGTCTTTTCACTCACAAAGACCACGACTTTGTCTTATTGCAAGCGCAAAATGTGGCTTATAAAGGACGGCTATAAAGTGGTAGGGCGCATTTGCGCTATGATAAATCCACGTTACAATGAGCTCTACGGTAAGAAAAGGGTACGCTTCGGCTGGTTCGACTGCATAAATGACATAGAGGTTGCGCGGCTCCTCATCAATACTGCCGGGAGCTGGGCGAAGGAACAGGGGATGACTGAGATTCACGGCCCACTGTATTACAATACCCTTGGCAAGCAGGGTATGCTGGTCGAGGGTTTCGAGAATACCCCTCCCTTCAATTGCCTTTACAATTTTCCGTATTACAATGACTTGATGAAGGAGCTCGGGTTTGAAAAGGAGTGTGACTGGCTGCAGTACAAAATTGTAGCGAACCACGGAGTGCCGGAAAAGGCAAGGAGAGTGGCTAAACTCGTCGAGGAACGCTACAATCTGCATTTTGGCAGCATCGACGACCTTAAGAAGGATCCGGAGATGATGCGCAAGTTCTTCCGCGTTTACAACGAGAGCTTTGCTCAGACGGTGTACAATTTCGTGCCTTTTACAGAAGCGGAGATTGAAGAGGAAATAAGTTCTTCCATGCGTTTCGTTTCCGACAAAGCCAGCTGTGTACTTTTTGACGAGAACAATGAAATCGTCGCATTCGGAATATCTTTCCCCAGTATCTCGGAGGCTTTGAAGAAGGCTAAGGGCAGTTTGTTTCCCTTCGGCTGGTATCATCTGAAAAAGGCATTGAAGAACTATGAAGTCACCGACCTGATGATTAACGGAGCGGTACCGGAATGGCAGAACAAGGGCGTGTCCGCAGTGTATTACAAGGAAATGGCAGACAAAGCCGTCAAAATAGGCAACCGATGGGCTATTTCCAATCCTCAGTTAGAGTCCAACAGCGCGGTGAACATCTGGAACAGCTACGAGCACGAGCCGTTTATGAGGCGTCGCTGCTACATCAAAAAGATAGGAGATTGAGTTATGGCGGAGAATACGCTTCTCGAGAAAGTGATGTCCCTTCAGGGGAAGTTTCAGTCTATCCAGGACCAGTTGTCTGATCCTGCGGTAATGTCTGATATGAAGAAATACGTACAGCTGAACAAGGATTACAAGGAGCTGGAGCCCATTATAAAGGCCGGACACGAGTATAAGAAACTGCTGGAAGACCTTCAGTCTGCCAAGGATATTCTCCTGAACGAGAAGGATGAAGAACTAAGGGAGATGGCGCGCGAAGAGATTGCTGAAATAGAGCCTAAGATTCCAGACATGGAGCAGAATATCAAACTCTTGCTCATTCCCGCAGATCCAGATGACTCCAAAAATGCCATCGTGGAGATCCGTGGAGGCGCAGGCGGAGACGAGGCGGCTATTTTTGCAGGTGACCTTTTCCGTATGTATCAGCACTTTGCAGAGTCTCGTGGCTGGAAGCTCGAGGTTACGGACCAGGCTCCCGGAACATCCGGCGGCTTCAAGCAGATTGTATTTAAACTGAGCGGTTCCGACGGCGTTTACGGCGTAATGAAATACGAGTCCGGAGTGCATCGGGTACAACGGGTTCCCCAGACTGAGACCCAGGGCCGTATCCAGACTTCGGCCGCTTCAGTGGCGGTTTTCCCCGAGGCCGGCGAATTTGACGTCGACCTGAGCTGGGACGATATCCGTCTGGATCTGTTCTGCTCTTCCGGTCCGGGAGGACAGGGTGTGAACACTACATATTCTGCAGTTCGTCTCACTCATATCCCTTCTGGTCTTGTCGTACAGTGCCAAGAGGAGCGATCACAGCTCAAGAACAAGGACCGTGCGTTCGAAGAACTCCGTACGCGCTTATATAACCTTGAGCACCAGAAGTATCTGGACGGAATAGCCGCAAAGCGCAAGACTATGGTCTCCACAGGCGACAGGTCCGCAAAAATCCGCACGTACAATTATCCTCAGGGACGGGTGACTGACCATCGTATCAACTGGAGCATGTACAACCTCCCAGTCTTCATGGACGGAGATATCCAGGAGTGCATAGACCAGCTTCAGATCGCAGAGAACGCAGAGCGCCTCAAAGAAGCGGGCGAGTAATTAGTTGTCAGGATGATGCTACAGCGTAGCCATCCTGTCAACTGCCAGTTCCACCAGTTTCCGGATCGCCGGCTTGTAGTCGGGATTCGAGCTCTGCAGGTAACGGTTGGCTATGATGCAGCAAACTGTGGAAGCATTATGGCCAAGGTGGGCGGCTAGTCCGGCAAGAGGAGAACTCTCCATTTCGAAGTTGGTGATACGGTAATCCTCTCCGCTGTCGGTAAAGTGGAAGCTTTCTATGTCTTCAAGCATATTGGGCATCGCCAGAGGCACGCGAACTACACGGCCCTGTGGGCCATAGAAACCGCAGGCAGAGATGGTTACGCCCTTGATAGTCACATCCTTCATAAGATTGATAATCTTTGGAGAGGCCTTCACAAAGTAAGGGGACGGCAGCACGTCCAGCCAGTTCATATGCTTTTTGAACGCATCTTCAACTGCAGGGATGGTTACCTTTTCGCGGTTGCCGTACCAGTTCATGACGCCGTCGAATCCGACGCTGATGTGCGAGAGTACGTAGCCGCCAAGGGGAATGTCGGCATGCAAGGCGCCGGAGGTGCCTATACGGAGGATGTTGAGGGCCTTGTGCCCGGGCTTGACCTCGCGCGTTTTAAAATCCACGTTGGCCAGGGCGTCCAGCTCGGTCATCACTATATCGATGTTGTCCGGTCCGATGCCGTGGGAAATGGCCGTGATGCGCTTGCCGTTACGCTTTCCTGTAATAGATACGAATTCGCGGGATTCGTGACGGAATTCGATGTCGGTAAGGAACTCGCCTATCATGTCCACCCTGGAAGGGTCTCCCACCATGATTACGTTGTCTGCCAGTTCTTCCGGCTTCAGATGAATATGAAACACTGAGCCGTCGCTGTTAATGATTAGTTCTGATTCTGGAATGCGCATATTGCTGTATTTTAGTGTTTTTTGCGTTTACTTGAGCGAAGGCGGCTGGCGCTTCGGACCATCAGTTCGTCCGCCCAGATACCGCGGGCGGCGAGCACGTCCAATATCACAGCCACTATAGGAAAAAGCGCCGTCACATGGAAAAGCGGTTCGTTGCCTGTAACTATAAAGTCAACCACAAGCCATGCCTGGAGGGCGATGGAGAATATGGCAGCAAGAACCGTGGTGCGTACCTGAAACACGCGGAATTTCCAGGACGTGAGCGCAAGTATATTGAGCAAGGTAATGATAATCAGCAATACCAGATAGGGCCAGTAGGATACAAAACTGACATCCCCGGCCTTATTGCAGAAAAACATCGCTGCGATGAGCGCAGTGGATAAAGCAAGATATAAAGTCTGGATTCTCTGCCACATAATCAATATCTGGAATTAAAGCGTGAAAGCACGGCATCTTCATATGTCCGGGAAACGGGTATCCGGGGAGTATTGTCGTTTTCCAACTCCACGGCATATCCGTCCTTTTCCGAACTGAGCACACGTACTTTGCGTATGTTGATAATATATTTGCGATGACAACGCACCAGGTCGCTGTCGGCGAAGCTCTCTTCAACGGTTTTAAGGCGGCAACGGAGCATATACTTTTTCATCTCCCCCGATATATCCGTGTACCAGACCTGAATGTAGTTGTCGTCTGATTCAATGAAATAAAGGTTGTCTGAACTTATGGAAAACTTAAGGACTCCGCTGTTGTCGAACAGGGTGATACGCTTCTCGTCGCTAGGCTTGATCGGCGTGTCACTCACCACATTTTCGTAATTCATCAAGCGTATGGTGTTGTCTCTCTCTTCTATCATAAAGTACTGCGCCATAAGCACATAAGGAATTCCCAGCGAGATGGTTGAATATGCAGCAGCCCCCAAAAACAAGCGAAGGAACGATACATTCTCCAGAGTGATTATCCCAAACTTGTCCCCCTCGAGCGTAAAGAAAGAGTACAGGAGGGATACCACCAATATTTCCGACGCGTTCCAGAGTATATAACGGATAATCGTGAACCGTTCCGAATTGCGGTGCAGATACATCAGAATTTTGCTGAAGACTATCACGGCAAGACACAGCAGGTAGAATATAACCGTAAAGACAAAAGCTTCCCCCCTTCCAAGTTCAAACCAGGCGTTATGTGAGAAGGGCACGCTCATAAGGAGGAACACCAGAGAAAAGAAGGCCGTGAAATTCACGGTCAATATCAACTGGTGCTTTCCAAGCAGAAAACGTGGCAGCTGGTCTGATAGTACACGCCTGGGCATAGTACCGCAAATATAGGAAAAAGTTTGTATATTTGCGGCCGAAATTATTAGCTTTATGAAAAGAGTTGCTGTTACCGGACTGGGCGTCATTTCCTGCGTGGGAAACAGTATCCAGGACTTTTGGAAAAACCTGGTGGACGGAGTCTGTGGCATAGATTATATAACTGAATTTCCGACCGACGGACTTCCCGTGCACATTGCAGGAAAAGTCCGGAATTTCAATCCCGAAGACTTTGGAATGGACAAGCCGTTCATCCGGAAGCAGGACCCGTTCACAATTTTCGCAATGGCCGCGGCATATCAAGCCATGGCCGACAGCGGACTTGTAGCCGGAGAAAACATAGATCACGACAGGCTTTCCACCTATGTAAGTTCCGGAATCGGAGGTTTCCAGACTATTCAAAGGGAGGTCGGCAAAATGATTGAAGACCCAACCGGACAATGGATTTCTCCCTTGTTCGTTCCCACTATGATTGCCGATATGGCAGGCGGACAGATAGCCATAAAATACGGCGCCCAGGGCTCCTGTATAGGCTTCGTAACAGCTTGCGCAACAGCAACACACTCTCTTGGAGAGGCATACCGCGCAATCATCCACGGCTATACGGATGCCGTAATAGCCGGCGGCACCGACCACTGCGCGATTGCCATCGGAGCCGCCGCATTCGGCAACGCTCGCGCCCTCACGAGGGCGGAGGACCCCAAACACGCCAGCCTCCCGTTCAATGCAGACCGTGCCGGTTTTGTGATGGCAGACGGCGCCGGAGTGCTCATCCTGGAGGAAATGGAGCACGCCCTGGCCCGCGGAGCCCATATTTATGCGGAGATGGTCGGTTACGGCAGCACTTGCGACGCATATCATGCCACCGCCCCGCGCCCCGACGGCAGCACCCAGGCCCGCTGCATACGCCAGGCGCTCGATCAGGCCGGATATGACCCCGAAAAAGATACCGTATACGTCAACGCCCACGGCACCGGAACGCAACTGAACGACGTAGCCGAGACGCTTGCGTGCAAGCTTGCATTCGACGAGAATGCCTACAAGATTCATATCAGCAGCACAAAATCAATGCACGGCCATATGTTCGGTGCCGCCGGCGCCGCCGAGGCCATCGCAACGGTCCTCGCTCTCCAGGAAGGAGTGATTCCTCCTACCATCAACCTGGACAATCCCGACCCGGAGTGCGACCTGGACTACACTCCCAACGTGGCAGTGAAGGCCAATCCCAACTTAGGGCTCTCGAACTCTTTCGGATTCGGAGGGCATAATGCGTGTATTGCGTTCAGGAAGATTTAAGGTTCCAGTGTTCCATGCGCTTTCTATAGTTATAATCTCACTGCTGCTACATTTAACGGCAGGAGCGGACATACAGAATGATTCACTCGCAACTATCAGAGGCAGAGTTACCCGCACCGAACAAAGTGCAGGCAAGGATTTTACTGGCGGCGTTCCGGGAGCTGTTGTCCAGTTGTTCTATCATAAAGAGAACAAGACGGATTCTCTTTATACTTACACCAACCGGTCAGGAGAATTCTCTTTTTTGAATATTGTCCCCCAACGAATAGGGCTAAAAATCCAAAGCATGGGGCTCAAGACAATAACGGGTGTATATGATATTGAGCCAGGAGCAAATTTGTTCTATTTCAATATGCAAGAGCGTATTGAGGAACTGACCGGAGCGACTGTAAGTGCAGAAATACCTTTGATACGGCAAATCCAGGACACAACGATATTCAATACTAAGGTGGTCAAAACATTGAAGGACGATGACCTGCGGCAATTGATAGAAACGCTCCCTGGTTTTGTTGTTACTAATGATGCTATTTTTGTTGACGGGCGACAGGTAAGCCGTACATATGTGAACGGCACGTTAGTGTTTGGAGATAAAGTCACAACCGCCTTGGATGCACTCAAGGCGGACGAAGTGACACAAGTCAGAGTATATGACGAACTCTCGGACATAGATAAGCATAGGGGTATTAAAAACGCCAGGAAAAACCGGGTTTTGGATATAGTCACAAAAGACCCCGTTATTTCATTGGCGTCAGCATCTGCAGCCGTGGCTGGCGGTGCAGACTGTACCGGACAATTTAGATACGCCACAGCTGGCATCGCTCAATTCCATTCCGAAATGTTTCAGGCTCAAGCCATATTGGATTGCAGCAACTTAAAGGGTGCCGGTGCTTTTGAAGGCCGCAGTCTGAACGCCTCTTCTCTTGTTGCCCAGCCCGACCCTCTCGACTCATACAAAGAATCACAATTCATTCGCATACAAGGCACGAAGTATTGGAAAGAAAGGTATTATGGTAATTCTGTCAATTTCTTTTACCAGATGGCTCACGAGCAATCCAGAAGCGCATCTACGGCTATAAATGAATACTTTGGGCTTGATGCCAACCCGGCAATGTCGATGTATGATACCCTTGCCAATTTTTCCAATATAATGAACCACATGGGCTCCGTCTCATTGCAATTTAATGATACGCCATTAAAGTCATTTGGAATAGAGTTGTCCGGCAGCTATGACGCTAACAGGTTTGATTCATTTCAAGGCAATCTGACCCTGACTGATCAGATGCCCGACATACGGACGCATCAGGATTCTGGCAGCGACGGGAAGGATTATTCAGCCGGATTGGGCATAAAATGGACAAACAATGATGCAAAACGTTTCCGCCCCTATGTTGAAGTTGAAGGCGGCATATCGAACAATAACAGCATTTCCTGGTCAGTTGATACACTGGGCACGTCATACTTGAACAGGTTCCTTACATCCGACGGTATAGGCAAAGGGGCAAATGCTATCTTGCAAGTCGGGCTTGAGACCACGCTGGTCAACACCAATGATAAGACAGGTATGTTAACCCTTAAGTTTAACTCCAGATATGATTACTCAAAGCGTCGTCAGTTATCGTACGATGAGTACGGTGTTGACACTCCGGTAATGAACATAGCCAATTCCTATGACTTTACCCATAACCAGCTTAGTAATTCCGTGGATGCCTGTTTCTCCCTTTCCACTATTACCGATAGGTCTCTTTTTGTAAAGGCATCACTGACGGATGCGTTGCTGTTCAGCTCTGAGCACTTGCCTGTCGATTTTGACAACAACAAGCATTATCCTTCATTTACGGGCGACGTTCGTTATTACTCTCCAAAATGGTCAATTACCGCGTCATCCGCAGCTGTAACACCGTCAATAGAACAAATCCGCAAACGTGTATCTGACGCCAATCCCCTTGTACTGACCGCAGGTAATCCTGACCTAAGGCAAGGTTATAATATTTCTATTAACACTGACTATAGGCTTCCCGTCAGGCAGAATGGCGCCGGGCGCAACTCAAGCCTTGTCCTTACTGCCGGCCTAGGAGTATACTTCAGGCCAATCGTCTCAAGGGTGCGATACTTCAATGATGCTACTATCCTGTCAGAATATGATGGTTATGAAGCGCGTGCCGGGTCTATCCTCAATACGTTTGATAATTCCAAAGAACCCAGGTTTAATGTTTCGGGCAAGGTTACATATTCAAAGAACATAGTTCGCCATGGCCTTAAACTCGATTTTTCCTTGAGTGATAATTATCTTCGCAGCCCTATGTATTACGGAGAGGCTTTGAGCGCAATGGATGAGAATGCATTACAAATATCATTATTACTAGCATATACTCCATCTTCACGCATTAAGGTTACTAACCGTTTCTCATCAGCTTATTTAGCCTCGTCCCGAAATGGCGATACACTGTCGGAACGAATACACCTCAGCGACTCATTCCTGTTGCGATGGTTCATTACAAAATGGCTAAAGCTTGATGTCAATTACACCCTTTCCTCGTATCACTATGTATCTGGGGCTGGCCAGGACCATTTCCAGCACGTCTTGAATACCGGCATCAGTGCTCCTTTAAGCAGAGAGTTTGAGATCAGTATCTGGGGTTACGATATCCTTAACTCAGGATCCCTATACACTACAGAAGTAACCTCCGCAATGATGTCCCAGACATGGACACCCACTTATGGTCGTAATATTATGTTGAAATTGGCTTATAGATTCAGAGTTAAACAATAAACATTTAATCATCATGAAAAAAACAATTATCTTATCATTAATCATTCTTTTTCTTATCTGTCCCGTTTTATTTGCTGAAACTATCTCTGTCCGCGGTGTGGTTAAAGACACATTAGGTGAACCTATTGTTGGCGCCGTTGTTTATGTTCCAGGTACATTAAATTGGGCCGTAACCGGGCAGGATGGGAGTTATCATATTTATTGTCCTCACAATGCCACACTCACTTATTCTTGTCTCGGGTTTGAGGATAAAAACGAATTGGTTAACGGCCGTACGGTCATCAACGTAGTATTAGATGATGATCTTAATTGGGGTCTAAGCGTTACTCCCCTGACTCTTTAAGGCACTCGGCCTTCCGAAATACCGCATAGCACCTTTTATACCGGGGCCTCAGATTAGTGGTCCCGGTATTCTTTTTTTTTCCTGTCTTTGCGCTCGATAGTTAGTTTGTTTTCGATATGAAATACATATAACGATAACATAAAAAGCGTTCAGGATCTCGTGGACGGCGCAAAGGGATATGTCTTTGTGAAAAAGGTCACTGAAGTCACCGACGCCCACATCATCCACATAGCACAGAACTTCTCGCGCGTTGTCAGCAACAACCGCGGTGCGGGCTGTTCAATACGACCTGTCTGCGACAAATAGCCGCTAGCTGACGTTAGGGTTGTCTGTGGTGTAACCTTCGCGGAGTCGCTTCTCGATTGCGGCGGCCATCAGCGTCGGGTCAGGGGAGGATGCTTTGTTTACAGGTGCTTCGCTTCTGCTCATCATGACAGATGACTCGTCGGACATGCCGGAAGGTCTGCCTGCCAGGCCGTACTGCGACCAGGGTATGTCGGCGGCTTCTACGAGAGAGCGTAATTCTACACCGCAATCATCCAGATAATCATGGCTGTAGCTGCCGGATATACGGCATATGGCAAGAAGGAAATGCAGGGGCTCCAGAACCTCGTCTCCGCAGCGTGCGGCTTCAAGCGCCGCGTGCTGCAGAATGCTGAGGGAACTGTCGCTGAAGTTTACGCTCTCCCGTTCTTCCCACGGAATCTGTTCGGAGACGAACAGGGCCTCGTCCAGGCTCACTTTCAGATGGTCCGGAATCAATCCGAGGGCCTCGATTGTGCGGGTCGCGCCGTTGTCTGCATGACGCAGGATTCCAAGCATTATATGATCCGGACAGATGTTGTGCCAGCCGGTGCGGAGAGCCTCGTCGCGGCTGAATTCGAGAACTTTCAAAAAATCGTCGGAAAAGCGCTGTTCCATATCGCAAATATGGTAAATTTTTCTTAACTTTGTACGATTATATGCACACGAAATAATATGGATAGTGAAGAAATCGTACACGGCTATATAGAGCCGGTAGAAATAGACCACGAAATGCGCACCGCGTACATCGATTACTCGATGTCCGTGATTGTTTCAAGGGCGCTTCCCGATGTGCGCGACGGCCTCAAGCCAGTGCAGCGCAGGGTGTTGTTCGGTATGGACGGATTGGGCCTGAATTTCAGCGGCCAGACAAAGAAATCTGCCCGTATCGTAGGTGAAGTCCTGGGTAAATACCATCCGCACGGCGATTCCAGCGTCTACGATGCTATGGCCCGTCTCGCCCAGCCTTGGAACCAGCGTTACCCTCTGGTGTTCGGCCAGGGCAACTTCGGCTCCATGGACGGTGATCCTGTGGCGGCTATGCGATATACCGAGGCCAAGCTTGCAAAGATGACTGAGGATATTCTTGCCGATATCGACAAGGATACCGTTGATATGACGCTCAACTTCGACGATTCCCTGCAGGAGCCTACCGTGCTTCCTACCAAGCTGCCTTTGCTGCTGCTGAACGGTTCGAGCGGCATCGCTGTGGGTCTGGCCACAAATATGGCGCCTCATAACCTCGGAGAGGTCTGTGACGCAATTTGCGCTTATATCGACAATCCCGACATCTCCACCGAAGAACTGATGGAGTATGTGAAGGGCCCCGATTTCCCTACAGGCGGCATCATTATGGGCCGGCAGGGCATCGTGGATGCCTACAATACAGGCCGCGGCCGCGTGGTGGTGAGGGCCCGCACGGAGATAGAAGTCGCAGACAACGGCCGGGAGACCATCGTGGTGACGGAAATCCCCTATATGGTGAACAAGCGCGACATGATTGCCCATATCGGCGAACTGGTGCGCGACAAGAAGATTGAGGGTATCGCGGACCTGCTTGAACTCACGAATCGCGAGGGCATCAGGATTGAAATTCCGCTCAAGATGGGCGCCAACTCCAATGTGGTGCTCAATATGCTCTTCAAATATACCGCATTGCAGTCCAGCTTTGCCATCAATAATGTGGCACTGGTGAAGGGCCGTCCCCGCACTCTCTCCCTCAAGGAGATGATACAGGACTTTGTGGAGTTCCGCCACGAAGTGGTGGTGCGTCGCACCAAGTTCGAGCTGGAAAAGGCTCTCAAGCGCGCCCACATTCTGGAAGGCCTGCTCAAGGCCATTGATGTGATAGACGAGATTGTCGCAATCATCCGTCATTCCAAGAGCGTCGATGACGCCAAGGCTGAGCTTATTGCGACCTTCGGTTTCACGGAAATACAGGCTGCTGCAATCGTGGAAATGCGTTTGCGTCAGCTTACGGGATTGGAAAAGGACCGTCTGCAGGCGGAGTACGACGATCTGGAGAAGTTTATCGCCCGCTGCCGCGAGATCCTCGCCAGCGAGTCTGAGCAACTTGCCATCGTGAAGCAGGAGTCAGCCGAGATGAAGGCCAAGTACGGCGATCCCCGCCGCACCGAGATAACCATGAGCGCAGATGAATTCAACCCCGAAGACTTCTACCCCGACGAGGATGTAGTCATCACCATCTCACATATGGGATACATCAAGCGTACTCCGCTCAGCGAGTTCCATACCCAGAGCCGGGGAGGAGTCGGCAAGAAGGCCAGCGCCACTCGCGATGAAGACTTCATCGAGCACATCTACGTGGCCAATATGCATTCCGTGATGCTGTTCTTTACCGACAAGGGCGTGCGTTACTGCAAGAAGGTGTACGAACTTCCCGAGGGAACCCGTACATCCAAGGGGCGGGCGGTGCAGAACCTGCTGTCCATAGATCCCGAAGACAAGATCCGCACCTATTTGAACATTCCTTTGCCCAAGAACGCTGATATGGATGCCGAGCGTTACGTGATACTGGTCACCAAGCGCGGTGTCATCAAGAAGACCGATCTGGCCGATTATACCAATTCCCGCAGTTTCAACAAGGGAATCATAGCTATCAATATCCGCGAAGGAGATGAGTTGCTCGACGCCATGCTTACGGATGGCAAGAATGAGATTATGATCGCTGCCCGCAAGGGCCGTTGCTGCCGCTTCGACGAAGTCGAACTCAGGTCTCTGGGCCGCGGCTCCTCCGGCGTGCGTGGAATAAGCATAGACGAGGACGACGAGGTCGTGGGCGCCATTTCCCGCAATCCCGGCGATCCCGATTGTGCAGGACGCACCGTTCTGGTTGTGAGCGAGCACGGATACGGAAAACGCACCGATCCTGAAGAGTATCGCAAGACTGCAAGGGGAGCCAAGGGAGTACGTACCATCAACATCACCGAGAAGACTGGCCCGCTTGTTGCAATAAAGTTTGTGACTGAAGAAAACGACCTGATGATCATCAACAAATCCGGGCTTACGATAAGGATGTCCGTGAACGATATCAGGGTTGCAGGCCGCGCCACACAGGGCGTCCGTCTGATCAACATACGCGAGGGAGACTCCATTGCGGCTGTCTGCCCGGTACCCAGAGAAGAGGAGCAGGATGCTGCTACCGAAGCTGAAGAAACAGTTGAAACCAACTAAAATCGAATAAAAATGAAAAAAGTATTGATGGTGTTGGCTCTTGCAGCCGCTATCACCGCCGCAAATGCACAGGTCAAAAGTATATCAGCTGCCCAGACGGCAGTACAGAAGGCCAAGGCAGATGTAGAGAATCCCAAGAAGGCCGAAAAATTCGGCACCTGGATCAAGTATGGCCAGGCTCTTCTTGATGCATATAACGCTCCTGCCGGAAACGGCTGGCTCGGCGCTTCCCGTCAGGAGGTGCAGCTCGTGTCCAACAATGAAAAACCTTCAAACGTTGAGCAGGTCGTCCTCGGGGGCCAGGCTTGGGAGAAGGAAATCTATCCTACCAGGAATTACTATTACAACGCCGCCGGCCAGCTCGGAATCATCGAAGTTACCAAACCGGTTGTTGAAAATGCCCTTGATCTTGCCCTGGAGGCTTATAAGAAGGCAGCTGAACTGGACGTAAAGCACTCCAAAACCAAGGATATTACCGGAGCCATGCTCAGCATAGCGGGAAAATTCAACGAAGATGCGTACACCGCCTATACCCTGGGCGATGTCAAAAAGGCGTCACAGCTCTTTGAATCCGCTGCTGCTGCCCGCGAGACGGAGCCTCTCTGCCAGGTCGATTCCAACTCTGTTTACAATGCCGGCTTTACCGCATGGCTTGGCGGAGATTTGGACCGTGCCGAGAAATTCTTCAAAAAATCCTATGAAATTGGTTATTACGGAGACGGCGGCGAGACTTTCGCCAAGCTGGCCGATATCGCCGAGAAGAAGGGCAATGTTGAGAAGAGTAAGGACTACCTTGAGGAGGGATTCCAGAAATACCCTCAAAGCCAGAGTATTCTGGTAGGTCTTATCAACTATTACATCAACAATAACGGCAGTACCGACCGCCTGTTCGAGCTGCTTGATGAGGCCAAGAAAAACGAACCTAACAATCCTTCGCTTTACTATGTTGAGGGCAATATCTGCAATCAGCTGGGAAAGACTGAAGAGGCGGTTGTGGCTTACGATCAGTGCGCAGTCATCGATCCCAACTATGCCTATGGCTTCATCGGCAAGGGACAGATGTTCTACAACCAGGCCATCAAGTATTCAGAGGAAGCGCAGAATGAAATGGATGATGCCAAATATATGGCTCTCGTGGACAAGTTCGAGAACAGCCTCAAGGCTTGTATCGATCCTTTCGAGAAAGCATTTGACATCCTTAAGGACGATGCCACAAAAACAGCTGTTGCAGAGTATCTTAAGAATGCATGCTTCCGTTTCCGTACTTCTGATGCATCCTATCAGGAAAAATACGACAAGTATGCTGCAGTCGTGTCTGCAGCGCAAGGTCAGTAATTTATACAAGGTTTCAATTATGGCCGGACGCCGAAATGCGCCCGGCCTTTTTTTACCCATAGCAAATACGATTATTTTATTTATATTTGCAGGTTATGAACAAAGTCCGTTTCATATTTGTCATATCGGTTCTTGCCCTGGGTGTAAGTTCCTGTGACTTTTTCCGTCATCTGGCCGGCCGGCCAGATTCCCGGGAAATAGCTGCCAAGCGCGCAATGATTGAGAAAGTTGAGGCTTTCCGGGATTCGGTTGATCGCGCCAGGCTGGATTCTGTCGCCCGTGCGGAAAAATATTTTGCGGACTCATTGTATGCGTTGGATACTTTGTCCCGCGCTTCTGTTTTGCGGGGAACGTCGTCCCTTGGCCGTGTGTCTCCGGATATGCTGCCCGGCCGCTACTGCATTGTGGCAGGAGCTTTCGCAAATGAGGGCAATGCGATGAGGCTGGCAGGACGGTACGAGGATTCCGGGTTCCAGGTCAGGCTGCTGAAATTCCGGAATGGCCGCAGCGTCGTGCTCGTGGCGCCTTCCGACAGCATTGTGGAGACGCTAGACGCATATCGCCGTATCGGTAAACTTGCTTTTGCATCCAAGGGGATGTGGATTATTGTTAATGAGTAGGACTTTCATATCGTTTTTAGCCGCAGTGCTGCTGCCCGTATGTTCTTTGGCACAGTACCGTACGCCTTCGTATGCCGACCTTTCGGAGACCGAAACGGTAAGGGCCATGAAAGAGGATGTGGGGTTCCTTGCATCTGCTGCAATGGAGGGGCGTGCGGCGGGCTCCGACGGCGAGTTGCAGGCGGCCCGCTACCTGTCCGCCCGGCTTGAGGCCTCCGGCGCCGATTTACTGTATGGCCACGACGGTGACGTGTTCGGCATCCGTTGCGAGAACGGAGATACGTTGAAGTCCAGAAATGTGGCAGCCTTCATTCCCGGGTACGATGCAAAGTTGAAAGAACGCTACATAGTGGTTTGCGCCCGTATGGACAACCTCGGCACTTCCACCGTGACGGTAAACGGAGAGCCGGTGGTAAAGACCTTTTATGGTGCGAACGGAAACGCTTCGGGACTGGCGGTTCTGCTGCAACTCGCCGAGCGGCTTCAGACCAATAAGGTGCTTCTTAAGCGCTCGATAATCCTGCTGGCCAGCGGCGCATCGCTGCGGGACGGAGCGGGATCATGGTATTTCCTTCACCGTTCATTCCCGGCAGCCGACAAAATCGACGCGATGGTGGAACTTGACATGCTTGGCACAGGAGCTTCAGGTTTTTATGCCTACACGGCTTCCAATGCCGACCTTAACCGTGAGATTACAACCCTTGGCAACAGCCTGCAGCCCATTCAGCCCAAGCTCGTGCCGGCAGAACCCTGTGCATCGGATCACCGTATTTTCTACGACAGTAAGATACCTTCAGTTATGTTCACGACAGGAATGTATCCGGAATATAACAGCGAACGGGATACACCTTCCATTCTGGAGTACGATACTATGGAGCGTGAGGTGGAATACTTATATAACTTCGCAGTTGCACTCGCCGGGGGACCGAAGCCTGACTTTGACCCGTCAGAGGCGGTAAAGGAGCAGTATCTCGAGGGACAGACCGGCGTTGTACCTTATTACGACTGCGACGTGAAACCTACGTTTCTCGGTAGCAGCGATCCTGCCATTTTTATGAAGAAATGGGTTTATGTGTATCTCAGATACCCTGAAGAGGCAGTGCGTCAGGGCATCCAGGGACGGGTGCTGGTGGATTTCGTCATCGATGAAAAGGGACGGGTTACCAATGTGAGAGCTGTGCGCAGCAGCCATCCGCTGCTGGAAGAGGAGGCCTTGCGTGTGATTAAAGCTTCTCCGGACTGGAAACCAGGCCGTGTGAGGGGCAAGAAAGTGAAGTCCGAGGTTTCCCTCAACGTAGAATTCAGGCTGGAAAGGAAAAAATAGTCCCTATGTTTGTAACCCAAATAAAAATGGAGTGAGCTTCTGAGAAGCTCGTGAGGAACGCTCTCAGGGGTTCCGACCCCTGCCGCTAAGGCAGACCCCCGGAAGTTTTTCATGAGTTTAAAAAATAAGCTGTAGATTTTTGGTTAGATTTAAACGCCAATTCAAAAACAACCAAAAACGAACAGCTTATGGAACAAAGTAACAGAATTTCCTTCAAAGGACAAAACATCTACGTCGGAATAGATGTTCATTTGAAAAGTTGGTCGGTGACAATTCTGTCGGAGACCTCGGTATTGAAGAAGATGAGTCAGGGTGCAGACCCGGATGCACTTCACCGATTTCTCACAAGTCACTATCCAGAGGCGGAGTACTACTCCGTGTACGAAGCAGGGTTCTGCGGGTTCTGGATACACGACAGGTTGACGGAGTTGGGGATACACAACATTGTGGTGAACCCGGCAGACGTTCCGACCATGAGCAGCGAAAAGCTGCGCAAGACAGACGCTGTGGACAGCCGGAAGTTGGCTATCAGCCTGCGGGCGAAACAACTGAAGGGGATATATACCCCGGACAGTGAAGCGCTGGAGATACGCTCTTTGATAAGATTGAAGAACTCGATTACGAAGGATATGACGCGGCAGAAGAACCGCATCAAGTCCCAGTTGCGATATCTGGGGATAGAGATACCGACCGAGTATCTTGAACCCCACTCCAACTGGTCGAAGCGGTTCCTGAA
>JAFTDJ010000013.1 GCA_017454265.1 Bacteroidales bacterium
CAGGAAGGCAGGCAGGGCCTTTGCCGGGTCGCCGTAGTGGAAACCGGCGCGCACGAAAGCAATGTCCTTGAATCCGTATTCGGCTCCGATGCCGGCCATAATCGCTCCGCTGAAGAGATAGTCGGCTTCGCCGGCCACGGTCAGGCCCTCCAGGGGCTTGTAGAAGCCATTGACGGCCACCAGCGAAGGAATCGCATAGGAGTCGGATCCGTAACTGATCTTGGTGCCGATATTGCGTCCGGCGAGTTCAACGCCCCAGTTCGCGCCGCCGTAGCGGGCAAAGAGGTCGCCGCAGAACGAACTGCCGGTGTTTTTCTCGCCTATTGCGGAAGTCACGTTGCGGAGTTTCAGTCCGGCTGAAAGCGCCGGAGAGAACCAAAACTCGGCGCCAAGGCCGATTATAAGGTCATAGGGCTTGAATGTACCTTTGGCTGAGCCTTCTGACCCGTAGATGGTGTAGGGCTTGTCCATAAAGTACTTTCCTTCTGCGCTCAGGGCGAGTTTGTCGCCTACCTTGAAACGCAGGTCAGCCCCGATTAGAGTATTGTCCGCTGTCTTGGGAGCCCATTTGCCGAAATAGGCTTTTGCGTCGCCCTGATTAAGATCGGCCGGGAAATTAACACCTCCCATAGCCAAGGCGCGGGAGTCTGTAGGGACGAGCAGGGCGGGAAGGCTCTGGGCCTGGGCCCCTATGCATATTGCAATGGCGGAAAAAGCCGCCAGGATTGTCTTCACTGTCATAGTTTAGCAATAGTATAGACCGAATCAATCTCGGCACTCTTGATTTTAACGTAATATGTCCCTGCGCTCTTGCCTTTCAGGTCGATGACGAGCGGGTCGAAAGGCGTCACTTCACTTTCCGAATTGTATATGACAGCTCCGGCCTTGTTTGAAATGACGACACTCATTTGGCCGGATGAGAGCGGACGGATATTGAGGACGGTGCTCACCGGGTTGGGGTAGAGGTCCACAGGCCTGGAATTATCCTGCACCAGCACCTTGAATGTGGCGGTGCAACTCTCCTTCCTGGCATCTTCGGCCTTGATATAGACCTCTGTGAGACCATAGGCCAAAGCGGTAATCTTGAAACTGCCTTCTGTCGGATTGAGGTGCACGACATTGGGAGTGGAGTATGACACGGTATATGTGGGAGTCTCTCCGTCCTCGTCGGTAATAAAATCGGAAATCGCCAGATCCCTGCTTTCACCGACTGCCGTAAGGAGCATATTCTCAATCTCCTTTGAGATCTTTGGAGCGTGGTTTGGAAGAATCTCGTAGTTGAACTTCAGTTCGCTGGCAAGACCGAAAGCATCGGTCGCGGTAAGCGTCGCCGTGTATTTCCCGGCATCAGCCTTCAGGGCATCGATGGTAATGTTGAGGCCATTCTCAGTCTTTTCGTACGTGAATGCTTCGGAACCGGCATCAACAGTGATTTCGAAGTCGTGCCCGTCAGGGTCGTACGCGCTCACCTCGAACGTGATGGTCTCAAATGATTGGAGGCGTATGTCGGTACTTTGGTTGCTTGAAATCACGGGCGCATTGTTCTTGAGCGTCTTGAAACTGCTGATTTCGCTCATTTCGGATACGTTGCCGGCGTAGTCCTGCGCCACCACTACGAAATAGTACTCCGTTTCGAAGTCCAGACCCGAGAATACGGCGGAGATTTCATCTCCTACGGCCTTGCGGTTCACTTCTACAACCTGGCTGACGACCGAAGTCGGGATGTTTCCAGGTTTGAGGCCCTCGAGGAGACCCTTGTCCTTTGCGGCAAAGGCCCTGTATGAGTAGGCCTTGAAGTCATCGGCGTCGGCGGTGACTTTCCAGGTCAGCGAAACGTTGTTGGACACTACGTCGCCTCTCAGAATCTTATCGACCGGGTCCGGGGCTACAGTGCCGCCCAGACTGAAGGAGCCCAGTGCGTCCACCATAGGACCGATATTGCTGTAGCCTGGGGCTTTTTCGGCGCTGGCGCCCTTCAGGAGCCTTTCCACAAGCATCTCGTTTGTGAACCCCTGGCCTCCGAAGTACGATACTATCAGGGCTGCAACGCCGGATACGTGCGGGCAAGCCATAGAGGTGCCTTGCATCTGGCTGTAGCGGTTGTTGCTGATGGAACTGAGGATCTGCGGCCCAAGCTGGGCGTCTCCGCCCGGGGCGCAGATGTCAACCCAGGGACCGAAATTCGTATAATAAGCCTTGGTACGCTTCGAACTGACTGCTCCCACGGCAATGACTTTGTCGTACTTTGCTGGCCAGGCGTGCTGCCAGCCTTCATTGCCGGCGGCAAAAATCACCACGCCTCCTTTCATAGGGCTGTCCGGCCTCTGGTTGCCTTCCGCATCGCAGCCTGCATATTTGATGAAATAGTCGATGCTTTCCGCCATCATACCCACGCTGCCGTTCGCTGCATCAGTCTCGCTGCTATAGACATAGCCCCAACTGTTGCTGGAGATGACGGCTCCCTTGTCGGCAGCCCATACCATTGCGTTTTCCGAACTGCCGTTCAGGCTCTTGCTGGGGTCGCTGGGGTCAACGCGGAGCATTTCGCACGACAGGATCCGTACGCCGCCCTTGCCGTCGTTGCCTCCGGCTATGCCGCAAATGCCTTTGCCGTTGTTGTTGACTGCCGCAATGATGCCGGCGCAGTGCGTGCCGTGGTCGCCGGCCTTGATGTTATAGCCTGTGTGGCCGCTGACGAAGCATTTGCTGCCGTCAGGTCCGGACGGGATGGTAATGTCAGCGAGGTCGGGATGGTCGAGCTGCACTCCCTGGTCGAGCACGGCCACGATGACATCCTTGCTCCCTGTGGTGTAGCGCTCCCATACCGGTATCACGTTCACGTCGCAGCCGGCTGCGTATTTGGTACCCATCGAGCCGTCGTTGTAGAGCGCCCACTGGTCGGGAAGCATAGGGTCGTTGAAGTACGCAGTCAGGCGTTGCTTCCTCACTGGCTCTACGTTTTCGATTCCGGGAATGTCGGAGAGGTCAGAAATGGCTTTTGTCATCGGTGCGCTTTCATCGTAGCGCATCCTGTACCATTTGTGCAGGCCGGCCTTGCGGTGCCTGGCCTCCCATTCTCCTGCATCCGGAAACACTCTCTCAGCTTCACTGATACCGGCAACGGCAAGTACGGCAGGCAGGCTTTCGGATGATTCCAGGACTTCTGCCATTTCATCCGACACTTTGACTGATACTGTGCCGCTGACAAATGCTGACTCTTCATTAACTACAGAATCCGGCGTTGATTCCAAGGCCGGATTTGCGATACGGGTACACGCTGCCAAAGTAAGCAACGTAATAGCGTACAAGCTTTTTCTCATATTATTTCTTGTCGAGGAACTCCAGCACCTTCAGCAGGGAGTCAGTCTTTTTCCATTTGATCTTTTCTTTCTTGATAAAGTTGGCGGCTTCTTTCTTGTCCACTCCCGGAATGTCGAGAACCTCGGAGCGGTTGGCCTTTATAAGGCGGTTCTGGAAAAATAGGTAGGTAGTCTCGACCAACGGGAGCACTTTGCCCTTGTTCTTGTTGTCTTCTACGTTCTGGATGGTCTCGTTCAGTATATTGATGTTGCCGCCGGAATCGAGAGCCATCACGTTGAGTCCGTGCTTCGATGCTGAAGACACGCTGACTCCATAACCTACGTCCACTTTGTCAAGGGCCTCCATATCGATCTCCATCCCGCTGAGCACGGCTCCGTGCTCGCTTTCCGCGAGGACCTTGTACATCTTTCCCCACACTTTCACATATACGTCATCTCCGACTTTTGCAGTGAATACCGAGTTGAGGTCGGCTTTCATCACTTTGCCGTCGGAGATATAATGCAGCGCTCCGTCAATGAGACAGATATTGTATATCCCCTCCTCTATAAGTTTGCCGTCACTGGTACGGACAGCTCCGGGAAGGAATTCTTCGTAAATGTACGGCCAGGTCTCCCTGGGCTCGAATTCGGGGGCTGCAAAGAGCGGAGTGATAAACGCAAATGCGGCTGCTGCCAGCAAAATGATTCTTTTCATCGTAAAAATACCTTTTATTAAAAAAGAGGCTGACCATAAGAGGTCAGCCTCTTAAAAACTCAGCGGTCTTAATTCTTTTTGAACAGGATGCTGTTGGCGCTGTAGTACAGGCAGTAGTAGTTGCCCATCTTGCCGGAGAGGATACCGTCGTAAGTGATCCTCGCGTCGTTGAGGAATCCGCCGAACTCTTCGTTCCACACAAGTTTGATGTCACCGGGCGTCTCGTCAGGGACAGGTGCGCCTTCGGATACACCCCAGCTGCAGAGCTGCATAAAGTCACCGTCTGCCGCCCATTCGATATCCGTCTTCTGCAGGTAAGGGATGGTGATGGTCTTGTGGTCTTCTGACACGATTCCGTAGCAGGACCAGTTACCCCAATCCTGGGCGTTGTTCAGGGCTGCGAAGCCGATGATGTAGTCAATCCAGACCTTGGTGACGTCTTTCTCGTCCGCGGTGAATTTTACCGGCCACTGGGTATTCCTTCCGAATCCGCAAGTACCGTCAGCAGTGTAATCGCCGAGGATGTCGGACAGAGGGTGATCGAGGTCGGCGATGGTCACTACGCAGCTGTTTGCGGGAGTGATTGTCACGTCGTTGGTAGCACTCTTGAGGTCGACCTTGAACTGCAGCTTGCCGGTGTAGGTGCCGGGCTGGCCGTAGATCGTGAAGGGAATTGCAAGGCTGTCGGTGCCGGCTGCGAAATTCAGCACGCCGGAGTTGTCGTCAATCTTGTAGTCCTTACCAGGAGTCGCGTTGATGGGAGTAACGGTGTATGCTACCGTGCAGGCATCCTTCGTGTTGTAGAGGTGGACGGGGATAGCCAGCTTCACGCCTTCGGCATTCTCCTGGACTTCCTTAGCTTTGAAGTCAAGGGATACCATAGCGAGTGGCTTGTAATCCACCTTGTTGGAGCAAGCGCCAAGTGACAGGGCTGCAACCGCTCCAAAGATTATTTTGTTGATTGTTTTCATCTCTTTGAAGTGTTAAGTTTTACTCACCGGTGTAGCCGTCGTTCTGCTTGAGATTCTTGTTGATCTTCATCTCGTGAGAAGGAATAGGCCACTGGAAATGATAGTCGTCGGCTTTGAACACCTTGCCCTCGTAAACGTCGCCGCCATTGAGGACATTGACAGCGCCTGCCTGCATAGGACGGCCGTTGTAGCCGATGCCCCAGCGCTTCATACAGGACATACGGAGGCCGGAACCGATAGTCTCCTTGAACCACTCTTTGCGGATGTTGGCTTCGCTAGCTTCGGTCTGGTCGGCGCCACGTGCACTCTGGAGAGCGTTAAGGTCTGCCCTTGCTGCAGGGGCGTTACCGCCGGCCAGTTCAGCTTCTGCAGCGATAAGGTACTGCTCTGCGATGGTGAAAGGCTTGGGAGCCTGACGGCCGTTGCGGATGGAAGAAGTCAGTGCGGGGTTGCCCCAGTACTTCGTGAAGATGTAGAACTCTCCCTGATAGTACTTACCGTTGAGCTGGACCCACTGAGTGTTGTCGAACCAGGCTGCGAAACGGAGGTCGCCGGTGCTGTACATATCGATTACATCCTTGGTCGGAATGTAGTAAGGCTTGAAGACTTCACCGTGGTTATTGTCGGAGGTCCAGTAAGTCCAGACAGCACTTGCGTTGGTGCCTTCGCTGAGGCTCGCGAAGACCTGATAGATAGGCTCTGTGCCGGCATCGTTGACGAATTCGGCTTCCATTTCTTCAGCGGTGGAGGAAAGCTTGTAGGTCCCGGAGTCGATCAGCTTGTGGGCGTACTCGGCTGCCTTTGCGTAGTCGGCTACATCGAGGTAGTAACGGGCGTAGAGAGCGTTGACTGCATCGATGGTTGGACGGTCGGCGCGGACCTTGCCTTTTACTCCTGCCAGGCAAAGTGCCGCGGAGTCAAGGTCGGCCTTGATCTGTCCGTACACCTCGGCGACGGTTGCGCGTGCGGGCTTCTCCTGCTGGTCATAGACTACCACGAGAGGAACGCAGAGGTCGGTCCCGGCAGTCGCAGCCTTGTAGGCCTTGCCGAAGTGGCGGGCGAGGTTGAGGTAGGAAGCGGCGCGCAGGAAGAATGCTTCTCCCTTTGCTACGCGGGCGTTTGCGCGGATTTCATCGTCCACGTTGTCTGCGGCTGCGATGAAGATGTTGTAGTTCTTGATGGCGCTGTAGTTGTAAGACCAGTAGTCTTCCACGTAGTAGTCGCTGGAAGTGAAGTTGTAGTCGGTCTTGTGGATACCGCCATAATTGTTGCCATAGTCGAGGGTGGCGTTGAAGCCGTCCATCATTACTTCGCTTGCAATTTCGAACTCACCCATATGAAGGGTGCGGTACGACTGGAGAAGACCGTTCTCAAGGGCCGTAAGGTTGGCCTGGGTCTGGATCAGTTGTCCGCCTTCTTCGTAGGCGATGGAGCTGATAGGTACGAGGTCCAGGTTGCAGGATGCAAGAACTGAAACGACGGCTGCTGCCGAAGCTATATATTTAAATATCTTTTTCATTGCTGCAATCGTTTAGAAAGTGAACTCAAGACCGACAAGGTACTGCTTGCTGTTACCCACGCGGCCGTAGGTCAGGTTGCCTGCAATTTCAGGATCCACACCGGTGTAATTGGTGAAGGTCAGGAGGTTGCGGCCAGTGAAGGTGAGCTTGATGCTGTCGAAAACTTTCTGTGCCTCAAGCCACTTGTTGGGAAGTGCTACGCCGACCTGCAGGTTCTTCAGACGCAGGAAGGAAGCATCTTCGTAGAGGTGGGTGTCGAACTGCATCACATAACCCTTCGTCCAGTCGGGATATGCAGCGTTGCGGTTTTCGGGAGTCCA
Source organism: Bacteroidales bacterium (assembly GCA_017454265.1). GTDB lineage: Bacteria > Bacteroidota > Bacteroidia > Bacteroidales > UBA932 > Cryptobacteroides. The sequence continues at coordinate 6,826 of JAFTDJ010000013.1, forward strand.
GTAGTCGGCGACCATCTTGTTCTTGTTGTACGTTGCGTTCTGGTTGACGTTTTCGTAGAAGTAACGGTCGTTGTTGATGAGGGTCTTTCCGAGAACATAGGAGAAGTCAACTGCGAAGGAGAGGAACTTCCATCCGCCGCGGAGGCTGAAACCGCCCACGATAGGTTCGGAAAGCTGGAGTCCGGTATTCTGGCTGAGGGCGTCCTCGTCGTAGGTCTTGGTGGTCTCACCCTTGGTGGTCACGTCGGGATCGTCGCCGGGTACATACCACATAGGAGCGCCGTCTTCAGGATCCACGCCTGCGTAAATAGGGCAGTAGAACATAACAGGCTTGCCCTGGATGTATGCAAGACCTGAGGATGCCATAATCCAGCGATACCTGTTGAGGTCTTCGTCCCAAGCAGCGTCGAAGAGCTCGGACACTTTCTCCTTGTTGTAGTTGAAGTTGGTGCTGAAACGCAGGTAGGCGTCAGGCCTCTGGATGATGTCCCATCCGAGGGTGATGTCGATACCGGTGTTCTTCAGTCCGCCCACGTTGGCAGTCAGCTCGTCGAAACCGGAGGTGTAGGGATACGGCACGTCCATAAGCATATTGGTGGTGGTACGGTCGTAGAATTCAACCTCGAGGTCAACCCTGTCGAAGAAGCGTGCGCTTGCTCCGATGGAGAGGAGGGCCTGCTTTTCCCAGGTCAGGTCGTTGTTGGAAGGCTGACCGATTGCCCAGGAGTTGCCGTCATTGTAGTTGGTCATCGTTCCGATGAGGGCGAGGTGCTGGTAGTTGCCGATTTCGGCGTTACCCTGGGTACCGTAGCTGGCCTTGAGGCTGGCGTTGCTGATCCAGGAAACGTTCTTCATAAAGTTCTCGCGGCTGATGTTCCAGCGGCCGCCGACGGACCAGAAGGTCGCGTTGCGGACGTTCTTACCGAAGCGGGAAGAAGCATCGTTACGGACTGTGAAGTCGACATTGTACTTGCGGGCGTAGCTGTAGTCGGCGTGCCCGAAGAAGGAGAGGAACTTGCTGGCCTGGGAAGCCTCGCTCACGCTCTTGGATGCCTGGGTACCCTGCTGGAGGATAAGAAGGCGGTCTTCGGTCTGGCCGCTTGAGTATGCGGAGAAGTAGTCGTACCAGTTGCTGATGCCTTCGTGGCCGACGAGCACTGAGAATGCGTGGTCATTGGCGATGGTGCGTCCGTATTCGATAGTGTTCGTGATGGTGTTGTTGGAGGTCATCTGGGCGGTCTTGCCCTTTGCACCGGTGCCGCTGCGCAGCTTGCTGGAAGGCAGATAGCTGTAGTTGTCGAAGTAGAACATCGTATCGGTACCGAGCTGTGACTTCAGTTTGAGGTGCTTGATGGGCTCGATTTCGATGAATGTAGATCCGTTGAGACCGTAACGATTCATTACGTCAGGATAGGTCTCCATATAGTAGTACGGGTTGGCCGTACCCATAGGGAACCTGATGGGATAAAGATTGCCGTCCTTGTCGTATGCAGGATACAGAGGGTTGATCATATATGACAAACCACCGGAAATATAGGCACCTGCATCGCTGAACGCTGCGTTGTTCCAGTTGCCGTTGGTCTGGTTGGAGTCTCCGGAGAGATTCAGGTTGATACCGACCTTGAGCCAGTCCTTCGGGTGGGCCTGGACGTTGGAACGCACGGTGTAACGATCGTAGAAGTTGCCGACGGAAGTACCCCTCTGGTGGAACTGGGAAGCACTGATGAGATATGCAACCTTGGAACCGCCGCCTTCGATGGTCACGTCGTTCTGGTACTGGGGATTGTCAAGCTGCTGGAAAATCTTGTACCATTTGGTATTGGCGGTGTAGCCCATATCTGTGTAGTTGGTCCTGATCTGCTCGGGAGTGAACTTACCGATGCGGATCCAGAAATCCTTGAGCTCGTCGCCGGACATCATATTCTCATAGAACTGGGGGTTCGCCAGGGTGGAGATACCATACTGGGAACGGACAGTCACGGAAGCCTTGGTGTCATAGGAACCTGCCTTTGTGGTCACGAACACGACGCCGTTTGCAGCACGTGCACCGTAGATGGAGGTCGAAGACGCATCCTTGAGCACGGAGATTGCGAGAATGTCGTTAGGGTTCATAGCCATAATGGTACGGCTGCTCGAAGGAATACCGTCGATGATGTACAGAGGGGTGGTCGATGATCCGAGGGAGCCCATACCGTGGAGCTGCAGGGAGACTGCGTTGTCACCTGCGATACCACCGGTGGTGAGGACGTTCAGACCGGCCACCTGACCCTGCAGGTTGTCGAGAGCGGAGGCGGAGGGGGCGTTGCGCACCACGTCTGACTTCACTGTCGTGACGGTACCGACGAGGCTGCTGACGGGCTTGGCGGAACCATAACCCACGACGACGGCATCTTTCAGGATGTCTGCGTCGGGTTTAAGGACGACGTCAATGCTGGAGCGTCCGCCGACTGCTACTTCCTCGGCAATGTAGCCGATGGAGGAGAAGATAAGCGTTGCGTTTGACGGGGCGTAAAAACTGAATGCTCCGTTCGCATCCGTGGCAGTGCCGGTGGTGGTGCCTTTGACCTGGATGGCCGCGAAAGGAATACCCTCACCGGTGGATGCATCTTTGACCGTACCCTTGATGTTGACGTTCTGAGCGGAGAGCGTCACACCGAGTAACAGGAACAAAGCGCTGAAGAACAGTTTAGCTTTTTTCATAAGCGTTACGTTAAATTAAACAAAAATATACTAACTAATCTTAGTTTCAACCATTGGCACAAA
>JAFTDJ010000001.1 GCA_017454265.1 Bacteroidales bacterium
TCTGGCCACGCTCGTTGAACATGCCTCTCACGCGTCCGTAGAAACTGCCGCAAAGCATCACGTCACCCTGATGGAGCGTACCGTCCTGCACCAGCACCGTAGCCAGGTAGCCACGGCCCTTGTCGAGCGAGGACTCGATGACGGCTCCGCTGGCGAGCTTGTTCGGATTGGCCTTGAGCTCCAGGAGGTCAGTCTCCAGCAGCACTTTGTCCAGCAGCTTGTCTACGTTGATACCTTTCTTGGCTGAGATCTCCTGGCACTGGTACTTGCCGCCCCAGTCCTCCACGAGTATGTTCATCTCCGACAGCTGGCGGCGTATCTTCTCGGGATCCGCACCGGGCTTATCTATCTTATTGATGGCGAATACCATAGGCACGTTGGCGGCCTGCGCATGGTTGATCGCCTCAATAGTCTGGGGCATCACGGCGTCGTCGGCTGCGACGATGATGATGGCAAGGTCGGTCATCTGGGCGCCGCGGGCACGCATGGCGGTAAAGGCCTCGTGGCCCGGGGTATCCAGGAAGGTAATCTTGCGGCCGTCTTCCAGCTTTACGCTGTAAGCGCCAATGTGCTGGGTGATACCTCCGGCCTCGCCGGCAATCACGTTGGTCTTGCGGATATAGTCCAACAGCGAAGTCTTACCGTGATCCACATGGCCCATCACGGTAATGATAGGCTCGCGGGGCTGCAGGTCTTCCGGACGGTCCGGCTGCTCGTTGGAGGTGAGTTCCTCGGAGAGCTCGGCGGTCACGAATTCCACCTTGTAGCCGAATTCCTCGGCCACGAGCACCAGGGTTTCGGCATCCAGGCGCTGGTTTATGGAAACCATAAGTCCGAGGCTCATGCAGGCGCCGATGACCTTTACCACCGGGGTGTTGTTCATAAGGGTGGCAAGGTCGTTTACAGTCACGAACTCCGTGACTTTGAGCACCTTCTGCTCGGCCATGGCCTCCGCCATCTCTTCCTGCGAACGCTGTGCCGCGGCCTCGCGCTTCTCCTTACGGTACTTGGCGCCGAAGTTGTTTTTCTTGCCCTCGTTCATGCGGGCGTAGGTTTCCTTGACCTGCTTCTGGATTTCCTTCTGCATCTCTTCCTGCTCGGCCTCGGTGAGGGCAGGCTTGAAGCGGTCGCGGTCCCGCTTGCGCTTCCCCTGACCGGGTGCGGGCTGGGCGGAAGCATTCTTGGGCTTGTCTTTCTTGCCCGCGTTGCGGTCAAGACCGGCGCCGGCCTTCACTACATCAACTTTCTGGGCGCCCTTGATGCGTTCACGCTTGACCGGCTTGCGGTCGAACTGGCTCAGGTCAACTTTTCCGACCACCTTGAACGGAGAGGAGTCGGCCTTCTTTTCGGGTTCAGCAGTCTTTTCTTCAACCGCCGGCGCCTCCACAACAGATTCCGCAGACTCTGCAGGCTCTTCCTTCTCCATCGTTTTTTCCTCGGGCACAGGAGCTTCTTCCACTACGCGTGCTTCTTCTACAGCGGGTTGCCCTTCCTCAGCCGGCGCTTCATCTACGACAACCGGCGCCTCCACAACAGGCTCTTCGGGCGCTTCGACTTCCGCAACAGGCACTTCCGGCACCGGCTCCTCAAGAACAGGCTCTTCGGCTACAGTTTCGGGAACTTCCGCTTCCTTGGGCTCCGGAGAGGATTTATGAGATTTGAAGAAAGTGTTGGACTTGATGGTAAGTTCCTCTTCTTCCTCCTCCTCTTCCTGACGGGTGAGCTTGCGGTTGGTCTTTTCCAGAATCTCCTTGACCCTGATGTCCACAAGGGCTGCCTGTTCAAGAGCCTCCTTGTCCTTCCCGAACTGCTTATGCAACTCGGGGAGGAACTCATCGGACACCTTGGCATTAGGGTTCTCATCCACCTCGACGCCCTTTTTACGGAGAAACTCCACAAGGTCGCCAAGGCCGATGTTGAATTGCTTGATTAATTTACTTATTCTGATTTCTGCCATACGCCGTTAGTCTTCAAATTCAGCTTCAAGTATGCGGATTACGTCTTCTACTGTCTCGTCATCGAGGTCGGCACGTTTCGCAATGTCTTCAGGGGCTATTGCGAGCACGCTCTTTGCCGTGTCGCAACCTATTCCCTTGAGTTTGTCGATGACCCACTGGTCAATCTCATTGGCGAATTCGTCGAGCAGCACGTCATCCTCCTCCTCTTCAGCTTCGGCCTTGGAAAGCTCCCTCCAGACCTCGATTTCGCGTCCGATAAGCTTGCCTGCAAGAAGCACGTTCACGCCATTGCGGCCGATACCCTTCTTTACCTCGTCCGGGAGCATATACACCTTAACCTTGTCTTCGGGAGACTGACCCATATCGATACTTGACACCATACCGGGGGCAAGTGCCCTCTGGACCAGCAGGTTAGGATTGTTTGACCAGGGTATTACGTCTATATTTTCGTTTCGTAGCTCACGTACGATTCCCAGTATCCTGCTTCCCTTCACGCCGATGCATGCGCCGATAGGATCTACGCGGTCGTCGTAAGACTCGACCGCAACCTTGGCACGGTCTCCGGGTACGCGTGCCACCTTCTTTACGGTGATGAGGCCGTCTGCGATTTCGGGGACTTCCTGCTCGAAGAGGCGCTCCAGGAATTCGTCGCTGGTGCGGCTCAAGGTGATGTAGGGCGTAGTATTGTTGCGCATCTCCACGCTCTTTATGATGGCGCGCACGGACTCGCTCTTTTTGAAGTGCTCGCCCGGAATCTGCTCGGCCTTGGGGATGTGCAGCTCGTTACCGTCCTCGTCGAGGATGAGCACTTCCTTGCTCCATGTCTGGTAAACTTCGCCCACGAACAGTTCGCCCACTTTCTCGGAATACTTCTTGTAAACGTTGGCTTTCTCTATGTCCATGATGCGGCCCTGAAGGTTCTGGCGTATGTTGAGTATGCCGCGGCGGCCGAAGGAAGACAGGGGAAAATGCTTGGCATAGGTGTCGCCGATCTCATAATCGTCGTCACCGCTGTCTGCAGCCACCTGCTCGAGGGTCATCTCCGCATTGGGGTTCTCCACCTCCTCCACAATCTCGAAGTTCTGGTAGATTTCGCAAGTTCCCTTATCGACGTTCACGATGACGTCGAAATTGTCTGAACTGCCGAAAGTCTTGGCAATCTGGGTAAGGAACACGTCCTTGAGAACGCCCATCATCACGGGGCGGTCGATGTTCTTCTCATCCTTGAAATCCTTGAAGGCGTCAATGAGGGTGATTGGTCTTTCTTTTTCCATTATTCGTCTATAGTTTTCAATATTTCATCTGCCTGCTGCGCGTCTATGCCCACAGAGCCGACGGTGAGGGCGTAATCTTCCACATCGCGGTCGAAGGCTGCGAGCACCGCACGGTGCACGAACTCACAGTCGGCCAGGTCTACCGGAGTACCTTCCTTGTCGATTGTTACCTCAAACACATTGTCGTCATCGTTCCAGTCAATGGCGACAAGTTCACATCCGCGCCGGGCGGCTGCTTCCTTTACTACCTGTTCAAATTCGTCTCTCTGCATAGCGCCGTTATAATAAAAAATAGAAGCCCTGCGGCCTCTATCTCATACACGAATGCAAAAGTACAAATAATATTTGTAAAATCCAATAGTTGCCTGATTTCACTTGGCGGGACAGCTATGTTCGGGCGGGAGGCCGCTCATACTACATAAATGCTCCGCATTTTCAAAATCGCGGCCACCCATTCTGGGTCCGTCCGCAAAACGGCAAAACAGCGGGCAGAATGGGAACAGAACAGGCTGAGTTACTCCCGTTGCGTCACAAAAGGTTTTCAATTATTTCTTTTTTTTTAATAATATTATAACTTTGGGGAAAATACTCATTATGAAAAGGCCTCTTCTCATCTTCCTGCTCATTACTTCTACAATCTTACTGTCTTGTGCCAAGCATAATAATCTTACTCGTGTTAACCTCACTTTCTGCAGCAAGTATCAAAGGAACTGTGTATCCATCAATGATGTTTATTCATACTTATCCATCATCAAAGGAATTCCGGAATGCAAGTCATCTCAAGTCCATATTGAGCCTATTACGCATGCTTCTGATACTGTCATGTACTTGGTTAATTATGAAGACGGTTGGGAGATTCTTTCAGGCGACATTAGGATGCCAAAAGTGTTAATTAAATCAGATTCCGGATCATTATCAAGGGAAGACATTTTATCGAGCCCAGCGACACATTTATATATGGATAACTTGTCAGATGCCATTTCGGATATCCAACATTCCGAGTCATACCGATTACCCGATGGAGTAACGGATAGTTGGGCCCCCGTGTTGAGAGATTCAATTATTGATACACGGCTCATCAGAGTCCTCACATTCATTGACACTACCGTGGTCTCGCAAAGGCTAAGAGACCATTTGATGGAAACATCTTGGGGGTAGGATCACCTTGGAATGTATACGCCCCATACACTGATTCCACGCGCTCCTCTCATTGCTATACTGGCTGTGTACCAGTAGCTGCAGCACAGGTACTGTACTATCTCCATAATAAAATTGGATATCCTGAAACTATTTGCGGTTCTGCATATTGCGATACTTATATCCCGGCATCTGCAGATTCAATTGTATTAAACAGCGCAGATATTTCTTTCAGCGATTTCAGTCAGGAGCACTGGTCCGAAATGCCGCTTGCCGGCAACGCTTCTTCAGGAACGGATAAGGTTTCCGCCCTTATGATGTATTTAGGATATCACTACTCTGCACAGTACTTTAGGAATAAAACGAGCGCATATACATCATATGCTCTGAATCTATTTCCCACCCTGTTTTCAATTTCTTGTAACAGCTTTAATGTATCTACTAACGGTTATTCTGCATTGGATTCAATGCTTAGTACTCAGGTTTACTACCAAGAGCTCCCTGTTATCCTGTCAATTCTCAGACAGGTACCTTCCGGATGGTCCGGGCACGACGTAGTAGTGGACGGTTATAACCATACTCAGAATCGCGTCAGATACCATTACGCGTATTACATAATCCCGGACGGAGGCTACATACTACCAGGACAGGATCCTGTTTCATTCGATTATGTTGATACTTATTACGAGTCAACATATGTTGCTATCAACTGGGGTTGGGACGGGGCATATAATTATTCCAACTCAGGTTCTACTATTTGGTATAATTTATACGCCAACTGGCTTGTGGGGAATAGGAATTATTCTGAAAAAGCATATGCTGTTTATAACTTCAACCAGGGACAATTATGAGTTTCAAAAAGTTTTTTTTACTGTTAATCACTATAGTAGCACTCTTTATATCGTGCGATATATTTCCCAACAAGGACGATTTTGGAGGTATTGATCAATCAGACCAAATCTATGAGTTTTTATCCGTTGATGCATCTTCACAGCTATCCTCTGAAGAGAGAAAAAATGTTGAAAGCATAAATAATTTTGCTTTTAACTCATCCATCAAGATTAACGCATCAACAATAAACGATAGTTTTGTGTACTCCCCTATGAGTATGGCCTTGCTTCTCGGAATGATAGCGGAGGGGGCTAAGGGTGAAACCAGGGACGAGATATTAAGCGCCCTGAATCTAAACGGTCAGGATCAAGATTCTATTAATGTATTTTCACGCAACTTATTATGCTTGTCAACAGCGGCTTCTTCGGATGAAGAAATATTTGAAATAGCCAACTGTGCAGTCGTAGACAAATCGATAAAAGTAAGTAATGAATATAAAAAAAATGCAAAGAACTACTACGATGCCGAAATAGTAAGTAAGGATTTCATTCATGACGATATCGTACTCTACATTAATACCTGGGCATATTTGAAAACACACAAAAGAATTAACTCAATAATCTCGAACGTTGATTCATCTACTAAAGCAGTTTTTCTAAATGCGTTGTATTTTAAGGCCGCCTGGTTAGATAGCTTTTCTCTCCAGTCATCTTATTCCGAATCCTTTACAAAAACAGATGGCGCAATCATACAAGAGATAATGATGCATAGATTAGGTGATATCTCATATTATGAATCTTCAGACTTCACAATGGTAAACCTTCCATACGGGTATCATGATAATTTCAAAGAGCAAAGTAGTAATTATTCCATGAGCCTTGTCTTGCCACACCAGTCTTTGGACATCAACGGGTTGTTGGGCAAATTGAGTGAGAGCTCTTTATCTTCGCTTTTATCCAAACTGACAAAACACAAAGTCAGACTGACCGTACCAAGATTTGACATATACTCAGACCTGGATTATACTTCCTTGCTTAAAAGTCTAGGTATCAGACATTTATTTAACGAGGCCGATTTATCATCAATGGCTGATGACCATATACAAATCGAGCGCATTAAACAAGTGGCAAACATATCCATAGATGAACAAGGAACTGAAGCAGTTGCCGTTTCTTTTACGGACATTTCCACAGATCCAGAAGACACAATAGAGCCTCCAAAATATTTGGAATTTACATGCAACCGGCCATTTATCTTCATAATAACAGAAAGAAAGACTAATGCCATTCTCTTTATAGGTGCGATAAAATAAATCTGCATTGAACAAAGCGACATTCAACAGATACTTCTCCGCCTTCATCCTGACAGGAATGACGGCCGTGACCATCATAGCCACGGCACTGAAACTCGGGCCGGCGGAGCCGCAGGCGCGAGTGCTGCTGCTGGTATCGGCGTTCGGTGCGCTGATGGGTGTGGCGGCGACGGTGGCCTCCGCCAACGGGAAGATAATCACTTTCCTTTTCGGACTGCTGGATGTCAGCATCTACGGAGTTATGTGCCTGATTAACTGGAAGAACGGCAGCTCCGGACTGGGCAATGCAGTGCTCCATTTTCTGTATTTCGTACCTATGCAGTTCGTAGGTTTCTTTCAATGGAAACACAGGGGCAGCAACACCGAGGGTAGCGTAAAGGCCCGCAGACTGACGCCCGGGCAGCGCTGGCTCGCCACAGCATTGTTCCTTGCCGGCTCGGTAGCGGCCTATTTCATCATCGCCCAGTTCGATAAATCCGCCGCCACGACATTCATCAAGGCCGCCGTGGTGCTGGACGTGCTGCCGCTGATGTGCAACCTGATAGGACAGTTCCTGATGAGTACGGCCTATATGGAGCAGTGGATTTTCTGGATAGGTGTGAACATTTTCTCCATCACCATGTGGAGCGCAACTCTCTCCAACGACCCCAACTCCTCCTACGCCATAATCTACATAATAAAATACAGCTTCTACCTGCTAAACTCAATCAACGGCCTCCGAAACTGGATCATTTTAAGTAAACCAGGCTCTCCGGACCCTCGTTGAACAAAAGGTCCATCACCGACAAGCCGGGGACGAAACCGAACCGGTCCTTGAAAACCTGCCAGTAAGGCGTCACGTTCAATGGAGAAGCCCGCTTCGGACTCAGGGCATCACGCCAGTCGCCTTCCGGTTCCCGAACATAATCGACAGTGGGCACGATCTGCGGAGCAATCCCTATTTTGCGGCAAAAAAAATCGATAATCGACAGGTTCATCTCCCACAACATCTCCGGCTTGGGTCCCAGCATGGAAAACAGTTCGTCCCTGTAGTATTCAAAGAACGGCGAGCTGTAATACGCACTGTCTATTGCATATTCCGCCTGCCTGAGCCATGGCGTGCTCCAGTCTATGCGGATCTCTGTAATCAAGCGCGCACCGTCATGCATCACGGGAACGCGCAGGTCCATGGGCCCGTTGGCCGTAAGGATGCGGCAGCGGTTGCGCCATGTCTGCTTGCGGTAGCTTTCGCAGGCTTCCAGGTACACCGTGGTGTTCTTCGCCAGAAGTGCAAAGAACTCAACGGGAGGAAACCAGGCGGTTGATAGAGTCACTACAGATCGACTCCTTTCTCGCGGGGATCTCCGGCGCGAACTATGCCGCGTTTGGAAGACGTCACGAACTTGAGTATGGTATCTCTTTCCGACGACGGAGGGAAGCCCTGTTCGATTCGCGACACGGCATCGGAGAAATTGTATCCCTGGTAATACAGGACATCGTAAATATCCTTAATGTTGCGGATAACGTCGGAATCGAATCCCCTGCGGCGCAGGCCGACGATATTGATGCCTGCAAACACCAGAGGCACACGGCCGCAAATACAATATGGGGGGATGTCTTTGTTGATAGCCGTGCCGCCGCCCACCATGGCATGAGTACCGATCTTGGAAAACTGATGAACCTTGGTGCCGCCTCCGATTATGGCCCAGTCATCCACGTCCGTCTCGCCGGCTATTCCGACATAACTCACGAGGATGCAGTGGTTGCCGACGTTGCAGTCGTGCGCAATATGCACGTAGGACATAATGAGAGTGTCGCTTCCGACGCGGGTAACCCCCTTGCCGCTGGCCCTGGTACCACGGTTGATGGTCGCGCACTCGCGTATATTCACGCGGTCGCCTATATCAACCCATGTCACCTCGCCGTCGAACTTGAGGTCTTGTGGAATGGCGCCGACGACCGCTCCGGGGAACACGTTGCAGTCCCGCCCCATTTTTACATAAGAAAAGATGGTGGCGTGAGGGAGAATCTTGCACCCCTCGCCGATCTCTACGTTATCGTCGATGTATGCGTAGGGTCCGACTTCTACGTTGTCTGCCAGTTTAGCGCCCGGATGAACCGTGGCCAAAGGATGAATGTTTGCCATTATTTTGCAACTTTTAAAATCTGTTTTGCCGCAGCAGTATTCAGGGCATGCCCGGGCTTGTAAGCTTCTACCTTGAAGCATGGCATACCCCCGCAGAGGCGAAGGTCCCCTATCAGGTCCAGAAGTTTATGACGGCAGCACTCGTCGGGGAAGCGGAGTCCGCCGCCTGCCAGATACCCCTTGGATGGGATCTCCGGTATTTTTTTATTCAAAACACGGGCGGCCAGGCGCATAAACAGGCGCGGTACCGGCTTCTCTACCACCACGATTGCGTTGTCCAGGTCTCCGCCTTTGATAAGGCCGACACAGAGCTGCGGAAGGATTTCGTGCAGAAAGCAGAAAGTACGGCAAGGGGCCACAGCATTCGCATAGCCGTCTGCGTGCATAAACCGGCATTTCTGCACGCCCATAACGGAAGAGTTGAAATCTATGGTTATGTCCACGGTAAACTCCCTGGACGGAGATATCTTGATCCAGGCTCCGGATTTATCGTTCCTCAGGATTATTTCTTCGTCAACCGTAACGCACTTTCGCGGCACGCCCTGGTCCAGCAGGCCGTCAGGTTCGATGGCATTCACGTACGGTTCCGCACTTCCGTCAAGAATAGGCACCTCGGATCCGTCAAGTTCGGCAATGGCATTGTCGACGCCCAGACCGGTGAGCGCCGAGAGCAGATGTTCCACCGTACGTACCTTTACTCTTCCGGAGCCAAGATGTGTACTGCGGGACGTGGAACCGACCATAGACGCCAAAGCCGGTATCGAAGCGCCGTCCAAATCTGTACGGACGAAAACGATGCCGGTATCTGCAGGGGCTGGACAAAGGCGTAGATGCACTGTCTTGCCGGTATGCAAGCCAGGACCCTGGAATGAATATGCGTTTTTCAGCGTCTGTTGATTCATTGGGACTGCAAAGATACGGAATAATTCCGATATCCCGTCCTACATCAGCAACATCTTCTTTACCAGCTTGAACATTCCGTAAGGCATATAACGGAATTTCAGGTCTATCCAGGTGGGAGTGCTGAGGACGGACCGCTCGTGGCTGAAGGCCAGGAAACTGCGCTCGCTGTGGTAGCTGCCCATTCCGGAATTGCCCACGCCGCCAAAAGGTATCTTGCTGTTTGCGATGTGCATAATCACATCGTTGATGCAGGCGCCTCCGGAGGTGGTACGGGAAAGAATGTCCCATGCATCCGCCTGCTTGCCAAAATAATAGAACGCCAGCGGCTTTTCACGCGACGTAACGAATTGCACCACTTCTTCGCGCTCACGGAAAGTGAGTATCGGGAAAATGGGGCCGAATATTTCTTCCTGCATCACCGGAGACTCAGGGCTCACTTTGTCCAGAAGAGTGGGCTCAAACCAGCGGGTCTGAGGATCCGTATGACCTCCTGCTATAATTTCTCCGTCTTTCAAGTAGCCGGAAAGGCGATTGAAAGCCTTGTCGGAAACAATATGCACAAAGTGTTTTGCCTGCCGGGTACCTTGAGGATAGAAAGCGGCAAGCTCCTTCTTGAACTGGGCTACAAAAGCATCCTTAATATCTTCGTGCAGGAACAGGTAATCAGGGGCGATACAAGTCTGGCCGCTGTTGAGGCACTTGCCCCATACGATTCTGCGTGCGGCAATTTCCAGGTTGGCATCTTTATCTACGATGCAGGGGCTCTTTCCTCCGAGTTCCAGCACGAGCGGTGTAAGGTATTTGGACTGAGCTTCCATCACGACCCGCCCCAGAGCCGGACTTCCGGTAAAGAACACGAGGTCGTAGCGCTGGGCAAACAATGAGGCATTTACGTCCCTGTTACCCTGGACCACAGCTATATACTCTTCCTGGAATGCATCTTTAATCATTTCTTCCAGCACTCCCGATACGTTGGGAACATAGGGAGAAGGCTTCAGGATTGCGGTACAACCTGCTGCTATCGCGCCGACAAGGGGGTTGAGAAGCAGCTGTACGGGATAGTTCCAAGGAGAAACAATAAGGGTACAGCCCAGAGGCTCCCGTATCACGTAACTGGACGAGGGCATTCCCGTAAGCGGCGTAGGATACTTGCGCCTGCGGGCCCATTTGTCGAGATGCTTCAGGGCATCGGATATTTCCCCGTAAACAAGACCGATCTCGGTCATGAAAGCTTCTTCGTAAGATTTGTGAAGGTCTGTCCAGAGTGCTTCACACAAAGGTTTTTCCCACTTTTCGAGTGCTCCGCGCAATTTATGGAGGGCATTTTTGCGATAAGCAAGCTGACGGGTCTGTCCGCAGGCAAAGAAATTGCGCTGGGCGGCAACCAAGTTATCTATTGTCATTTGTTTTGAGTTTGAGGCTTACGGCCGGTAAAACTGTCCATTACTGTATATAGTCCGCATATGTCCCCGAAAATGGGGTCGAAGAGGCACACGGGAAGCAGGCCCTGCATAAGTCGGATGAAGTGCTCGGAGAACGGTATTCCCTTGTAGAGTTTATTGTGTTCAACGGCACGGAGGCTCTTGCGGGCCACAACTTCCGGATCCTGGATTTTGAAGAAGGACTTGATGCCGTCGAACATTCCGGTATTGATGAAATACGGAGCAATGGTGGTCACCCTGACAGGACTCTTTTCGCGATGAAGTTCTATTCTCATAGACTCGGACCAGCCTATGGCCGCCCATTTGCTGGCGGTATACAGGGCCATTTTGGGAAGAGCCAGCATACCGGCGGAGGAAGTTATGTTGCAAATATGGCCGTAGCCGCGACGTTTCATGTCCTGTATTACCCTGAGCGTCACGAACATAGCTCCTTTTGTATTGATATCAAAAGTCTTGTCGATGTCGGCGTCGGTCTGCTCCGAGAACACTTTGTTGTTTGTGATTATTCCCGCACAATTGATGAGAATATCCACATCGCCGCAGGCCTCCTTGGTAGCTGTATAAGCAACATCAATCGAAGCGGGAGACGAAATGTCGGCCTTGAACCCGCTAACCTTGCCAAGAGCTTCAAATTGTTTCACGGTGGAAGCTATTGCAGTCTCGTTTATATCCCAGATGACAAGCTGCCTGGCTCCCTTCTCCAGGGCCATACGGCCCATAATCTTTCCTATTCCGGAGCATCCTCCGGTAATCAAGACGGTATTTCCTTTTATCTTCATTTTGACGCATTTTTTGCGGCGCCAAAATTACCTATACATGCGCAGATTACAATAGTATTTCACCACAAAAGGCGGGAATTTCGCCACATTTTTCGCTCCTGCCGCGGCCTAATCCTCTTCTGCAGAGCGCTTAAACTTGGCGTATGCCTTAAGATATGTTTTATGCTGGATTGCAGGGTTTCCATAATAAGTCTCCCCGGGCTTGCGTATATTTCCTATCACCGCCGACTTAGCCCCTACGGTGGTGTCGGGCGCTATAGTGATATGGCCTGTCACTCCCACCTGACCGGCAAGAAGGCAATGTTCACCGATTTTGGTTGAACCGGCGATACCGCACTGGGCCGCCATTGCAGTATTCTTACCCACCACGACGTTATGGGCAATCTGGCAGAGATTGTCTATGCGAACTCCGTCTTCAATAATGGTGGAGCCCATGGGTGCCTTGTCCACAGTTGTGTTGGATCCGATTTCCACGTCGTTACCGATAATGACATTCCCGACGTGCTCAATCTTCTGCCAGCTGCCGTCACTCTGCGGAGCATTTCCGAAACCATCGTCACCGATGATACAACCTGCGTGCAGGATAACCCTGTCTCCGATTATCATACCCGGAAATATCCGCACTCCCGGATATATTATGCACTGCTTGCCTATGGTGGAACCTTCTCCAATGGTCACGTTGTCGTGAATCTTCGTAAAATCCCCAACCTTGCAGTTCCTTCCTATCGTCACATAGTCCCCCACCCACACGCTACGTCCCAGCTTCGCGCTCCAGGCAATGCGACAGCGCCCGCGGTGACGGCGGATGTCTTTATCGCGTCCGGACGCCAGGGCCAGAAGCTTGGCAAGGGCTGCATAGGCATCGGGCACGCGTACAAGCGTGGCCTGTACGGGCTGCTTTGGCTCAAAATCACGATTAACCAGCAAGACAGAAGCCTTGCTGGTATAAACGTACTCTTCATATTTGGGATTCGCAAAGAAACTCAGCTGCCCCGGTTTGCCATGCTCTATCTTTGCAAAAGAAGTGACTTTAACGTCCGGATTACCCTCTACAGTACCGCCCAGGGCGGCAGCGAGGTCTTTAGCCGTCATCTCCATATCAGAATCTCCAACCGATGGTAAGCATCACATCCACAATCTTTCGGTCCAGCCGCTCCAGAGGCATTCCCGTATCAACCGGAGCGCCGCCTTCATCCAGAGCCTGGTACCAACCGTAATAATAGGGCGAATAGAGGGCCGTTGGGTACTTGGTCAGCCTTACCGCGGCATCTGCAAAGAAGGACCCGTTGGAGGAATAGCCGAGGCCGAACGAGAAAGCATGGGTGTTGTTCTTGAAATAACGGAACTGGGAGAGCTGCATTCCGCTGCCCTGCCATGTCTCAGCGGTAACTATATTTCCGAAGTTGTCTGCAGCATACTTCTCGGGGTCGGTAACAAGACTGTACCCCGCACGTACGGAGAGCTGGGCAAGCGGTTTCACCTCAATGCCGGCCCGAACGGAATGGGACACTCCGCAGAAGAGCCTGTTGGCCTCGTTGGTATAAGCCCAGTCGTCGCTGCCGAAGAAACTGTTGTTGAAGTCACTGTACTTCATTATGCTGTAATCGGTAAGTTCATAGTCCAAACTGACAAGGCCAAAGCCGCCGAATGTATAGGCGGCGCCGGCATTGACCACATAAGGAGTGCGGAGCCTGTAGGAATATTCACCCCGATCGGAAGTGGCGCTGCCGTTATATCTACCGTCCTCGTAACTGGTCTGGGCAGAGTACTGCCAGGTCTCGTTGACTGTAAGCCTGGTAGGGGTCTGTATGGCGGCGCCCAGCCTCAAGCTTTTGGTAGGAAGCCAGATAAAACCGAACTTACCATAGACTCCGGTGGCATCCGTATTGAGTTTATACGAGTTGTAGGACGACTTGTAGTAAGTGGTTGGCTCGCCCTCCGTGCCGAGGTGCCTGCCGTCATTGTCTTCGAAATTAACAGGGAACAACACAGGGTTCTGTGCAGATTCAGAAAAAATATCCTCCCTGCGATACCGGGTGCTGGGCAGACCGAGGTTGAATCCGAAGTAGAAGTTGTCCGACACGTTGAATCCAAGGTTGACAATATAGTCGGTCTTGGAGCCGTAAGTGTTGTATGCCGCAGACTGGTTCAGAAGGCCGGGCACGTAACAGTAACGGTCTTGTTTGTCTATCATCTGGTTACCTCCGGAATAAACATTGGAGCCCTGGGCGCCGTATTCTCCGAATTGGTTGGCACAGTAGGCCGTATAGAGGTCTCTGCCCATATCTTTGGGGGAAACGCCTCCTGCCGCCGCCGCAAGGTTGCCCAGAAAAGAGGTCATGCCGTTGGAACCGTAGCCCGTACCGTAATTGAGGAACGTATTTGTGTTGTTGGCGACCAAGCCGACGGAGACCTGTTTTACGCCATAATCCCGCCCCGTGAAGAACACCAGGTTAAAACCCCCGTTGGGCAGGTTGAACTTGGTGTGGGAAGTGGCGGATGCAGGACCGAAGTTCTCCGATCCGTCCGTCGACCAGCCGGTGTTGGTAGTCTGGAAGAGCAGGCCCGGCGTGATGGTGATCTGGCTGTATGCGTTTACTGCAGAACCGGCAGGGTTGATCCCTATGGTGCCGAGGTCGCCACCGAGTGCTGTCACTGCGTTTCCGAGTGCCGTGGAACGTGCTGTACCGTAATAATTGTTGCGGCTGAGCATCTCGGCATAATATGTATCCTGAGCCCAGGCACTTAGTGCGAGGCAGGAGAATGCGATGGAAATGAAGACTCGTTTCATATAGCAAAAGTGTTAAGTTGCAATGTTATCTGCGACCGCCGCCACCGCCGCCGCTGCCTCCGCTGTGGCTGCTGCCACCGGAGTAGCCTCCGCCGCCACCGCCGGAATAGCCTCCGCCGCTTGAATAGCTGCTGCCGGAAGAACGGTAGCTGCTGCCGGAGTCATAGCTGCGGGTAGAGGGAGTGCTTGAACGGACTGTAGTGCCGGAATTGCTCCCGGAGCGGCGATAGCTTGACTTTGAGACACCGGACGATGCAGTGGTCTTGGTGGTTGTACTGCCTGAACGGCGGAAATTGTTACCGCCGGCCGCATAGCTTCCGGGATTGGCACGGCCGGTATTGTTTGCCGGAGCAAAGCCGTAAGGCCTGGGAGGGAAATATCCGCCTCCGCCATAGTACCGGTAAGGTCCCCAGTACGAAGGTCCCCAGTAAGGATCGTACCAGGGATCCCAGGGGTCGTACCAGCCGGCATGGAATCCGAAAGACCATGAAGGCCCCCATCCAAAACGCCCGTACCCCCAGTAAGGGCTGTAATACCTGTCGTAGTAATACGGGTACGAGTAATACGGGTAGGAGTAATATCTGGACGAATAGTCATCAATGACGACTATAGTATCACGGGTGGATTTGGAAGCAAGCTGCCGGGCGGCCATATCCTTGAAATCCTCTTCCGTATATAGTTCCACGACCGGTTCGGGGCGGTAATAAATCCCGTCCGGGAAGTTCTGTACGGAAGCGAACTGATATGTAAGTTCGCAAGATGCCAGCGCCAGCATTGCAGGCACTAAAAGTATCAGGCTACGTTTCATATTTTACCTCCTTGTAAAAAATGTTTGTATATTTGTGTCGCAATATCCGTGCCGCACGAATACGGCAATACAATGCAAAGTTGATAAAAAAAATGAAATATGGCAAAAGAGGTAACCAAACGATCGGATAATTATTCCCAATGGTACAATGACCTGGCCCTGAAAGCAGATCTGGCCGAACAGTCCGCAGTGCGCGGATGTATGGTGATAAAGCCCTATGGCTACGCCATTTGGGAAAAGATGCAGTCTGTCCTGGACGGAATGTTCAAGAAAACCGGCGTGCAGAACGCCTACTTCCCCCTGTTCATCCCGAAGTCCTTTTTCAGCCGAGAAGCTGAACACGTTGCCGGTTTTGCCAAGGAATGCGCTGTAGTGACACATCACCGGCTGATGAACGCTCCCGATGGCAGCGGCATCGTAGTTGATCCCGACGCCAGGTTGGAAGAAGAGCTCATCGTGCGTCCTACCTCGGAAACAATCATCTGGAACACATACAAAAACTGGATCACCTCCTGGCGCGACCTGCCGTTGCTCTGCAACCAATGGTGCAACGTGGTACGATGGGAGATGCGCACGCGTGTTTTCCTGCGCACTGCGGAATTCCTGTGGCAAGAAGGCCACACCGCCCATGCCACATCCGAAGAGGCACAGGCAAAGGTGTCGGAAATGGTCAACGTGTATGCCGACTTTGCCCGCAACGTCATGGCGCTGCCGGTCATCATCGGCCACAAAAGCCCCAACGAGCGTTTTGCCGGCGCCCTCGACACCCAGACCATCGAGGCCATGATGCAGGACGGCAAGGCTCTTCAGGCCGGCACATCTCACTTCCTGGGACAGAATTTCGCCAAGAGTTTCGACGTCACCTTCACCAATAAGGAAGGCCAGCAGGAGTATGTGTGGGCCACTTCCTGGGGCGTAAGCACCCGCCTTATGGGCGCCCTCATCATGGCACACGGCGACGACAACGGCCTTGTGCTGCCTCCTGCCCTCGCCCCCATCCAGGTAGTGATGGTTCCAATTTACCGCACCGACGAAGAATTCGCCGCCGTGAAAGCCGAGTTCGACAAGATTGCCGTCCGGCTTGAGGCTCTCGGTGTAAGCGTAAAAATCGACACCCGGGATACTCTGCGCCCCGGTTTCAAGTTCGCAGAGTGGGAACTGAAGGGTGTACCCGTACGCCTTGCCATGGGCGCCCGGGACCTTGCCGCAGGTACCGTAGAAGTCGCACGCCGCGACACGCTCACCAAAGAGACAATGGCCCTGGAAGGCATTGCAGAGCACATCAAGGACTTGCTCTCCGACATCCAGGCCAACATATACAACAAAGCCCTCGCTTTCCGCGACGCCAACGTCGAGAAATGTGACGACTGGGAAGAGTTCAAAGTCAGAATACAGCAGGGCAAGTTCCTCCTCTGCCACTGGGACGGAACGGCGGAAACCGAGCAGGCCATCAAGGACGCCACCAAGGCTACCATTCGCTGCATCCCCATCGACAGCTACGTTTGCGAAGAGGAAGGAAAGGATATCTTCTCCGGCAAACCTTCCCACAGGAGAGTCGTTTTTGCAATCTCTTATTGACATGAAACATAGAACAATATTGTCCGGGGCGCTCTTCCTTGCCCTGGGAGTTTCGGCCTTCGCTCAGGACGACGCGCAGAAAGCTGCAGCCGAAGCAGCTGCTGCCTTTGCAAACGCCCCGGCGGAAAAGGCGCCGGAGGTCAAGCCCAAATACTGGACCTGGAGTTCCATATTTGACCTTGGTCTCACCCAGACATACTTCACCAAATGGGCGGCCGGCGGCTTCAACAACGTGACTATGAGCGCCGCCATCGACGCCAAGGCCTCTTACACAAAAAACTTGCTGGCATGGAACAACCGCCTTCAGCTGCAATACGGATTCATATGGTCTGCGGACAAGTCCAAAGTGTTCCAGAAAAGCAACGACCGCATATACCTGGAGAGCAAATTCTCCTACAAGACAGCCAAGGACAGTAAGTGGAACTGGACTGCAAGCTACGATTTCCGCTCGCAGTTCACCGACACCTGGGGTAAATACGTGGAGAGCCCGGACGACCCTAACATATGGATAATGACCAATCTGAAATCCAGCTTCCTCTCCCCGGCCTACAACAACCTGGCGCTTGGTATCGAATGGAAGCCGGCGTCCTGGTTCGACGTGAACATAGCTCCGCTTACCGGAAGTCTTACCGTGTGTAACGTGGAATCACTTCGCAAGAGCTACGGTATGCCCATTATCACTCCCTCCGATACGGATCCGGTATATAGCAACCTGCTGTTCCAGTTCGGCGCCTCCGTCAAGGCAAACGCCAAGTTCTCTATAAACGACGCTTTCGTTTTCGAAACCCAGGTTGTTGTGTTCACGGACTACCTCAACAAGCCCTTCATCCAGAACCGCGTAAACTGGGACAACAAGATAACCTGGCAGATAGCCAAGTTCTTCAAGATCAGCCTGAGCACCTGGCTCATCTACGACCCTATCGTAGAGATCGACGGCGTATATAGCAAGGTTCAGGCCAAGGACTTCCTGGCATTCAACTTTACCTATACGCTGAACGACAAGAACAAGAAGAAATGAAAGTACTGCTTGCAGTAAGCGGTGGCATAGATTCTATGTATATGCTTCATAGGGCCCCGGAGCTGTTCCCCGGGGCTTCTTTTGCCGTCGCCCACTGTAATTTCCGCCTGCGGGGGGACGAATCCGACGGGGATGAGGAGTTCGTGGTCAAGCAATGCAGGGAACTGGGAACAGAATGCTACGTAAAGCGCTTCGATACGGTAAAATACGCAAAGGAGCAGGGCATATCCGTAGAAATGGCCGCACGCGAATTGCGCTACGCCTGGTTCGCAGAATTGCGTTCTAAATACGGCTTTGACACCCTTGCAACAGCCCACAATGCCAACGACAACGCTGAGACATTGATTCTTAACCTGCTCCGCGGTACCGGTACAAAAGGCCTGCGCGGAATCCCAAGGTCCACCAGGGAAGGCATCGCAAGGCCTCTTCTGGACACTTCCCGCGAAGAAATAAGTTCTTGGATGCTGTCTGAGGGCAAGCAGTGGCGCGAAGACCGCACCAATGCAGGGAACGAAGCCCGGAGAAACAAGATTCGCAATCAAGTCTTTCCGGTTTTTTCCGAAATCAACCCGTCATATATCAAGACTATAGGTGCAGACATAAGGCGGTTTACCCAGACAGACGACATTGCAGAAGACTACTTCATGGACGCAGCGCCGCGTATCCGCTGTGCCGGTGAAGACGGATCCGTGGAAATCAGCGTCACCGCGCTGCTGTCCTTGAAACACTGGCGCTACGTTCTGTGGCGCATTTTGGAGGATTGCAGTTTCAGTGCCGAGACCTTCGATAAACTGTGCACTCTCCTGGATCGTTACCGCACAGAGCCTTCCGGCACCGTTACGCTAAGCGGAAAGGTATTCGAATCTCCCGCATTTTTACTTTACGCCAGGCGCAGGAAGCTTGTCATCAGCAAAAAACAAGGCTAAAGAATTCCGTATCGCTTACCGTAGTCCAGCATCTGCCCCAGGTAGTCGTCGGTGTAGCGGATTTCGTAGTCTGTGATTACGCCCTCCTTTTCAACAGGAACTATTTCAGGATTCAGAAAACCTCCGTATGGCTTGAGGTTGAGAGAGTTGTAACGGTCCAAGACCTCCTTGTGAAGGACCGGGTCTATCTGGACGGCATAGGTCTCGACCAAAGCCTTTCCAGCTTCATAGTCTCCCTCGGACTTAATGCGCTGGATTTCTGCAAGCAGTTTCCCGAACAAGCCGCGCAGAGCCTCATAATCCTCGACCACAAAGAAAGACTTCCCGTCCCTTACTTTCCTTGCTATGACCTTGCCGTCTCCCTGCTGATAGCACCATTCGGCAATGAGTTTGCGGTCTTGCATATGGGCTTCCGTATTGGGTCTGCCCAGTTCCACCCGGTTAAACTGGACCATAAGACCGTTACGGACGAAATTATCGTATTCTGCTTTGTATGCCTCCATGTCAGGCATTATTCCGAGTTCCACCAACTTAGGATCGGCCGCATAATAAAGTCCGAACAAATCGGCCCTGGCTTCTTCCAGAGTAGAAGAGTACTCACCCATCGCAGTACTTGATACACCTTTCAGAAGTTGTCCGGAACCGTGTCCTAGGCACTCGTGCAGGTCTGTATGAATCTCACTTGCATAAGAACCGTATTTCTTTGCGCGAGCTACCTCTTCTTCGTTCCAGGCGAACTCGGTAAGCACGCTCACCGGCGACTCGTCTGCAGAATAATCATAGGCATGGGATATATTGGCGATGGTAACGCTCTTGGAGCCATGGTCGCGGCGTATCCAGTCGGCATTCGGGAGGTTGATGCCTATAGGAGTCGCGGGATACGCATCTCCGGCAAGGCAAACGGCATTGATAACTTTTGCGCTGATGCCCTTCACCTTTGGTTTGCGGAAGCGGGGATCAACAGGAGAATTATCCTCGAACCACTGGGCGTTCGCACTAAGAATGGCGGAACGTTCAGACGCCTTCGCATCCTTGATGTTCACGTGTCCTTCCCAGGAACCCTTGCGCCCAAGGGGATCGTTATAATCTTCGACGAAACCGTTTACAAAGTCAACGGTGCCGATTGTATCCTTCACCCACTCCACGTTGAATTCGTCCCATTTGCGAAGGTCACCGCTGCGGTAATACTCCACAAGCAGGCCGATGGCACGCTTCTGTATGTCATTCTCGGCCACTTTTGCTGCCAGCTCAAGTTCTTCGCATATCTTTTCGATTGCCGGTCCGTATATGCCGCCAGCCTTCCACTGTTTCTCAATCACCTCGCCGTCTTCCTTGACCACTTTGGTATTGAGGCCGTAAGACACGGGGGTGGGATCTTTCGGGTCTGCGATTGAAGCGTAGTATGTTTCAACCTCGTCGCGCGTAACACCATCGTAAAAATTTACGGCTGACTCCAGCACTATATCGCCCTCCGAAGAGGTACTCCTACGCTGTGGACAGACCTTGGGGTCATAGGCGTAGGATATGAGGAAATCTGCTTCCGAGGCCTTTCCAACGGCATCTAGAAGCTTCCTGAAGTACTCCTTGTCACAAGCGGGGAAGAATTTGTCTTCTGCATAATGATGGTGAATTCCGTTACTGAAGAACAGCCGCTTGGCATATATTGTAAACGCTTCGAATTCGCTGCAGTTACGGTCTCCGGCATAGTTCTGCAAAACGTCTTCCACGGCATGGCGCAACTGCAGATTCCAACGGCAGTTCTGGTCCCAAAGAATATCCCGTCCCCATTTTGCAGCTTCCGCAAGATGGTATGCATATTCTTTCTGCTGAAGGCTCAAGTCTTGCCAGCCCGGCACCTGATAGCGTATAATCTTGATATCCGCGAACTGATCTACTGTGTACTTGAAACCACTTTCCTTCTGGTTGCATGAAGCGGCGAGTACGGCGGCAGTGGAGACAATCATAATCTTTAAAAATCTCATACTAAATCAACTTAAACAGTTTTTTCAAAGTGTCATCGGGGCCCGAAGAAAGCAATTCAACTCCGGGATTATTGTCTGTGAGGGGTATTCCGGACATTTTGAGCACGTCTGCAAGCCGCCTGGCAACGGCTGGAGCCGGGTCAATGAAATGTATGTCCGGGCTGGTTATTCTTCTCATCAAAGGGAGCAGGAAGGGATAATGAGTGCAACCAAGCACTATTGTATCGGCGCCGGCATCCAGCAAAGGCTGCAGGCTGGCACGCACGATGCATTCCGCGTGCGGGCTTTCCAGGTCCAGGTTTTCCACAAGCTCGACGAAACCCTGGCCAACCCTTTCCTCTATGTGCACGGCATCTGCATATTGTTCCTTGGTATTCTGGTATTTGGACGCCTTGAGCGTGCCCGCCGTAGCAAGTACGCCGACCACCCCGCTGCGCGTTCCGCTGGCTGCCGGCTTGACTGCCGGTTCCATACCGACGAAAGGAATATCGTAAGATAGCCTGAGTTCAGCAATTGCCGCAGCAGTGGCTGTGTTGCAGGCCACTACTACGGCACGACAGCCTTTGGACAGCAGTAAATCAGTAATGGCCCGGCTGCGTGCCGTCACGAATTCCGCAGTTTTCTCGCCGTACGGACAATAAGCGTTGTCTGAGAAGTATATATAACGTTCATCAGGGAGAATCTTCCGAATCTCCCTGAGAACAGAAAGGCCGCCTGAGCCCGAATCGAATACTCCTATTGATGCCATACTATGCAGCAAGCTGTCCGAGAACCTCGAAGCAGGCTTTTCCGTCGGCGCTGACTGTCATCCTGTACACGGTATCATCTACTTTGTAGTAGGTGTTGCCGCCGAGCTCTATAATCTCGTAATCATCGGGAAGTGAATCCACCAGTGCCCCTGCAGGAGGTACAATAACGGTGTACTGACCGTCGGCGTCCTTCACATAGAATACTCCGTCGTTGTAGAAATACTCGGTACCGGCGGAAGCGAAGCTCTGGCTGAGGCCGAGTGAACTTGCCAGCGAACCGGACACCTGTGCCTTCTGAGCGCTTGCCGCGAGGGCTGCATTCTGCTCAGCTATAGCTGCATTGCCGGCCGCGATGGCCTGATTCTGCTCAGCGATGATTCTTGCGTTCTCGTTGATGGTATCGTAATAATATGCGAAACTGCACGCTGCAAAGACCGCATCTGCAAGAGGAGTGAACACGTAGCCGAACGGGGGTCTGCAGACCCAGTACCGGCCGGAGTGGAACCTGTACCAGACATCATCCCAGAAGTAGTAGTCTATGCCGTGGAAACGGCGGAGCTCATAATGGGGGGGAGGTGCAGGGATATAACGTCCGTAGCCGTGGTGGCCTACGTGGCTGAAGCGGGCAGGAGCGCCCCTGAATTCACCGTGAACTGGACGGGGCGCGGGTCTTGCGCCAGGTCTGGGGTTCACGTGAACCCGGTTCATATTGCCGGGACGGGGAGGACGGTTCACCGAACCGACAGGGGGACGGTTGCCGCCCGAAGGGCGGTTCATCGCGCTGCCGCCGGAAGGACGGTTGCTGCTCGAAGGACGGTTCATCGCGCTGCCGCCGGAAGGACGGTTGCTGCTCGAAGGACGGTTCATCGCGCTGCCGCCGGAAGGACGGTTGCCGCTCGAAGGGCGGTTCATCGCGCTGCCGCCGGAAGGACGGTTGCCGCCGCCGTTACTGCTGACTGCAGGACGGTTGGTATGACTGTTGCCACCGCCGGAAGGTCGGTTGACGTTGCTGCTACTGCTGCCGGAACGCCTCATTCCGCCGGAGTTGCCACTGCTGTGTGACACTGAGGAAGAACTGCGCGAGCTGCCGTGAGATATAGAGGAACTGTGAGATCCGCCGTGAGATCCACCGTGAGATCCGCCACGAGACTGTGCACCGAGCGGGAGAGCGAAGATGGCGGCTGCCGTCATCAATGCTGCAAGTTTGGTCAATTGTTTCATAAGTCAGTGGTTTTAATGGTAAATGTAATATTTTTCCGACAAGGTCCGGAAATCTTCTACATCCGCTGTCCAGAAGCTTATTATATCCGATACCCGGAAACGCTTGCTGAACTCTTTACTGACAAAATCCGTTCCACAAACTTTGTTGAACATTGATAACCTGCTTTGAGAGATCTCAAATGGGTTTTTCTTGTATAACTCGTAAACCGCCTGCATCACGTAGAACTGGATCAGAGTGAGAGGGGCGGCCTCATAATCGGTGAAGTAGTACTGTACTCCGTGAATCAGCTTGCGAGCGCTGCTGCCGTAGAAAGGTGTGTAATGAACAGCCCTCCACGCCACGCCGGGCACGTGATAGCTGTCCAGGCGAGCCTTCAGTTTGTCCGCATCTATCCATTCTGCGGCAAAGGCGTCGAACGGAATTGTATAGCCGATGCCGATGTTGAGATAGTCGTTAAACTCACCCGTAAGGCCAGAGCATGGATAGCATATGGCGCTACGGGGATATGGTATGTTTGGCGAAGGCATTACCCAGGGCAAGCCGGTACGCTCATATGTCATACTTCGTTCCCAACCTTCCATCGGCACTACCACAAGGTCGCATTTCAACGGCTTTTCATTACCCTTCTGGCCGCAGTTCAGTCCCTCTTCATTGATAAGGGTTGCTACTTCTCCGACGGTGAGCCCGTATATGTACGGAATACGATACTGGCTCACGTAGGAAAAGAACCCGTCTCGTACCAGACAGCCTTCAACTTTCAGGCCGCCGAGGGGATTGGGGCGGTCCAGGACCATCACCGTAATTCCCATCTCCGCACAGGTGCGCATAGCCAGGCCAAGGCAACTGATAAAAGTGTATGAACGGGAGCCCACGTCCTGAATGTCGTAAACCAGTACATCAATGCCTTTCAGCATCTCCCTGGTGGGTTGACGGGTAGCTCCATACAGGGAATGGACCGGAAGCCCAGTGGTCTCGTCCCTGCCCGACTCCACTTTCCCGCCGGCCCAGATATCGCCGCGGACGCCGTGCTCCGGAGCATAAAGGGCAACCAGATTTACATTTTCATTAAGTATGTCTATAGTAGGCTTGAGCTGACGGTCCACGCCGCTCGGATTAGTGAGCAGGCCTACGCGCTTCCCATGAAGGCCCTCGAAGCTCCGTTCGCGCAGAACTTCGACTCCCGGTTTGACCTGTGCTCCCAGGTTTATTCCTGCGGCAAGCGCCGCTGCACAAAGAATGTGACGCAGAATGTTGCGATGCAGCATATCATTACGAGTATAAAGAATCCGACATATCCCATTGCTTCCTGCAAGTATCCGGCCACAAGACCGGGAAGCATCATAGACAGGGCCATGAACGCTGTGCATATGGCATAGTGCGAGGTCTTCAGCGGACCTTGCGAAAAATGCATCATATAAAGCATATAGGCGGAGAAGCCGAAACCATAACCGAACTGGTCAAGCACCACGCAGGCGCCTACCACCCAGATACTTTCCGGCTGGGCAATGCTCATATAGAGATAAACAGAGCATGGAAGGGCAAGTGCCAAAGCCATAGGCCACAAGCACCTGCGGAGTCCGTGACGGGCAGCGGCCACACCGCCCGCTATGCCGCCGGCGAGAAGAGCCACTACTCCGAACGTTCCATAAACTATACCGTACATATCGGTAGTGAAACCAAGTCCGCCAACTTCCACCGTATCCTTGAAGAACGGGAAAAGCATCTTCACGGAGAAAGCCTCAGGAAGACGGTACAGCAGCATAAAAGCGATTGCAAGCCATACGCCGTCTTTTTTAAAAAAGGATGCGAACGCTCCGCCGAACTCTTTAACGACGTCTGCCACAGTGCGCACTTCTCCGGCGCTTCTGTCCTCTGACGGTTTGGGGAGGGCAAAGAGATGATAGACGGTGAAGAGCCCGAGAATGGCGGCCGAGATTATCATCGTCAGGGACCAGGCGGCCGGGATATCCCCGAACCGGCGTTCCATAAGGCCTGCCATCACTACCAGCACTCCCTGTCCAAATACTGATGCGATACGATAAAACGTGCTCCTGATACCCACGAATGCCGACTGATTGCGCTTGTCAAGGGCAATCATATAAAAACCGTCTGCCGCTATATCGTGAGTTGCGGAAGCAAATGCCGCTATAATGAACAGTATGAGAGTGACGCTGAATGTGCTCAGGCGCACGGATGCAGCAGTCAGGGCGACGGCGGCCAGCATTACGAACTGCATGCATATAATCCACCAGCGTTTGCTTTTGAAGATATCCACGAAAGGACTCCAGAGCGGTTTAACCACCCATGGCAGGCTGATAAGGCTGGTGAGAAGGGCCAGGGTGCCATTGTCCATCCCCATATCCTTGAACATGATAAGGGATATGGTATTTACAATGAAATAAGGAATACCCTCAATGAAGTAAAGGGTGGGAACCCATAGCCAGGGAGTTTTGTTACTGTAAGTCTGCCGCTCCATAATAGTGCTTCAGTATGTCTTTATATGTAAAACCTTTTGTGGCCATCACTGCGGCCCCTATCTGGCACAGCCCCACACCGTGCCCCCACCCCCTTCCTTTCAGTATGAAAGAATCTCCGTCCGTAATAACGTCGAACGCAGAACTTTTGAGATGTGAAGTGCTGAGTGCACGCCTTATCGCCAGCTCTTTTCCTATTACCTCGCTGCGCAGGCTGCCGTTGACACGCAGGTATTTGATGCGCCCGGACGCACCTCTTTCCAGGGGTTCCAGGGATTCTATCGTTCCGAAGTCGATGCCCGTACGCTTACGTACAAGGTCGGAAAGTTCCTCCCTGTCATAACGCTGCTCCCACTCGAAGAAGTCAAGTGTCTCCAGGTCATAATCGTTGAGAACCTGGGCCAGGATACCTTTGTCGGAGCAATTGCAGTACGGATCCGCGACACTCTGAAGATAGGGATAGTCCCGGTTCTCCCAGCAGGTGCTGAAAAGCTCAGTATGGCCTCCGCAGCATTTTGAGAAGCGGGTGTCACAGATACGTCCATCATAGCTCAGCACCTGCCCCCAGGTCTGGTCTATCGCTTTACGTACGGTCTCCCCTATTGCCTGTGTAAGCCCCTGGTAACGCTGGCAGTGGTCGTCGGCACACACGTCGTAACGCTCATGGGGGATTGCCGATTCTGCCTGGGCAGGATCGCGCCTGTCCCTGATGCGTGCGAGTACCCAGCTGCGGGAAATGACCGCGTGCGCTTTGAGGAACTCAAGGGAAGCATCGGCACGCATCTCAGAGGATATGACGCTCAGCAGGTAATCTTCTATGCCGACTCGATTGATGGCCGTCACCTTGTCTCCTTCAACTATGAATTTAAGCGACCCGGCGAAGCTTTGATTCCGGGTACGCTGCCAGTGAAAGTCTATTCCTATTGGAACGTTACGCAGGACAAAAGAGGGCTCGGCAAAAAGAGTTGAGCGAGTCACAGAGTCGAAGTAGAGTTCGTCGTACAGGGAACCGTTATAGTTTATGCGCCCGTCCTTTACGCTCACCCGCTGAGGGCCCGCTCCGTCGGAAATGATTTCGAATTCTATCTGTTCGGCGGACATTATGCCCACGTCCAAATCTTGCTGGCTGCGCGTAAGGCGAGAGTCAATCATAGCCTCGTCCGCAGCACTTACGCTTACTTCCGAGAGCATTTCTTCAAGTTGAATGGATGTGGCTTTCTCAAAATCCGCCCGCTCCGGGGCCACGAACACTCCGGCCATTTCGGCAGCGCCCGGGCCTATCGTGAGATGGTCCGGTCCATCCGTATAATAGTGATGCGAACGAAGTTCGGTTCGCAAAACCACCATCACACGGTATTCACTGAGTTCCTGCTTGTACCAGGCATAGAGGTTGAAACGAGGCTCCATGCCGTGATCGGCCACCGGGCAGCAGTCCAGGAACTGGTAAAACAGCTTTGCAAGGGACTTGGTGGTCCGGGCCTTGACGCACCATACCCCCCTGGTAAACTTGCGATAATGGTACAGCCTGGCGTCCTTCACTTCAGACAGATGCCCGCCGGGACTGTCCAAAAATGCGTCCACTGCCGTTTCCAGAGGGAGCGACCAACGTGGTACAGCCTGAAAATGAAGGTGGTCAGGAGCGGACGCGCCAGCCTTGGGCCCATTATAATAAACCGTGAAATCCTGATAGTTCCAGGCGAAATCCAGCATATCGGGCAGATGATGCCATATTGCTTGAGGCAGATGCTCCGCGCGGGCGATTACCAGATGCCGGTTGAATATGGGATACGGATTCACCTGAATGTTGTAGTTGCGGCCCTTGCGGCCCTCAAAGCGTATGTGGAATTGCTCCGGAGGGCGGTTTGACTCACAAAGGAAGCAAGGTCGGGCTGCAATGCTCGCAGCATCCGTATTGGCAGTACTGGATATTATCCTGCCGGGATTGTACTGAATCTTGGCTTCCAGGCCGCCAACTTGGACAGACCTGCTCTGCATGGACTTGAGAGCCCTGAAATTGGCCGAGGCAAGCGGCCATACCGAAAGCTGGTCTTGAATGAATTTACTCAGCAGGTCCATTACAACAATGATAGAAGACTTTGTTTTACCATAGGAAACTCCTGCTCGAAGTTCGGAGTAATGATGTCTTTTCCGAAAGAAGCCTCAAGTTCGGGAATTTCCCACCAACGGCCTTCCGCCACCTCGTCTCCGTCGGGATGCAAATCAAAGTTCCCTACAGCTGCAAACACGTTGACCAGTTCCCTTTCGGTCTGGGATTCAAAGATATAGGTCCGTACAGGCACGGGGTTGAAGTCGTAGAAGCCGAGCTCTTCTCCAGCTTCGCGGAACAATGCCTCACGAAGGTACTCGCCATAGTTCACGTGACCGCCCACGGCCGTATCCCAATAAAGCGGCAACAGGCTCTTGGAAGCCCCCCTTCGCTGCAGGTAGATACGAGAGTAGCGGTCTATGATATGAAGGTGCACAACCGGATGCAGGGCCATAGACCCGCGGTGGCACCACTGACGCGGAGCCCGTGCGGTAACCCTGCCTGTCGGCTCCACTATGGGCACCATTTCTTTGCCGGTCCTGCAGCCTGGAGCCAGAGGCGCAATACTAACGGGGTAAACCAAGTCCATCTGCCGGATAATTTATGATTTCAAGTTCTTCCTGGGTGTAGAGAAGCTTATCGGTAAAGCCGGGAGCAATGCGTGACATGGCCGCAAAGGCGCAAAGTAAAACCGCCGCCGTGGATACGACCGCAATTGCCGCACGCCAGAAAACAGGAAACTTGCGGACGGGGGTAGCGACGGGGCTCTCCTTTTGCAACAGCACATCAGTCAGGTCTTTTTCCTGGACCTGAGGGGCGGGTGGTAACGGAACCGCCCTGGAGGAATGAGTTTTGAGCGATACCGGCCCGAGGCCGAAAGCCTCAGGAGAAATGTCCAGACCTTCTTCCGCAACGAAGAACAACTGATTATCACGTGTCGCCCTCAGACGGCCAAGGCCTGGAAAATCCACGGATTTTTGTTCCTTTAGCTCAGCGGCCAGGTCGGAGAGGAATCGGCGGAGCAACTCCTTAGCCTCATCCGGCGCCTGCGGATTGGATTCTGCATAGAGATTGAGAAGAAGGGTGTCTTCAGAACCCGAAGCAGAAAAATCAAGCCGGCGATAAGGAGGATTTATTGTGTAGCCACGGTCAGAAAAACTTGCAGGCATTTCCTCTGCCACAAAGGATCCCAGGCCCGGCAGGCTCAGGGTATCGTGGCTGAGCATAAGCTCACGTATCATCCGGGAAAGAAACTCAGTATCCATAACAAGGCAAATTTACAAAAAAAAGCGTAAAAAATTTGCATTTACCAAAAAAGGCAGTAACTTTGCAATCCACTCCGGAAACGGACTGGTGAAATATTCCTCCTTAGCTCAGTTGGTTAGAGCACCTGACTGTTAATCAGGGGGTCCTGGGTTCAAGTCCCCGAGGGGGAGCCAAAGCGGACAAATTGCAATTTTCGGCAGTTTGTCCGCTTTCTTTTTTTCCGTAAGTCCCTGATTTCAAACCGTATGCAAACAGGAACTCGTTCTTGGACAGAGGTTCAATCAGTTTGTCCGCTTTTCTTTTTGCCCGTATATAGTCCGCAAAGAATAAAAGGGTCAGTGGAAAAAGTGGGTGGAGTGGCAGTTGCCTGCATATTATTTGACCGCGCCCGAACTTAGCAACCCCTCCGCCGGGCCTCGTCCGCGAAACGGCAGAACAGCGGCAGAAGGCATCTTCCCGGGCAGAATGGGAGCAGATTAGCCCGAATTACTCCCGTTGGACTTCAAAAATGGCTATTCGGGAGCGGGAAGGCCATATTCACTCCCGATATCATCAGCTTTCAGTACTTACAGAGTGCAAACAGGCCTCTTCACTCAACTTATTGACTATACTCCACCCGGTCTATCCGGTGATCCGAATAAAAGATGGAAAAGTTTTCCGGAAGGTCTTGGAGGTGAAGAAAAAATGCTTACCTTTGCAGAAGTGATTTGGAATCACGATTGTTAACAAATAACAGGCATCCAGCCTCTAAGTGGGTGCCTGTTTATATTTTCAAAAGCCCTTAACCGAGGGGAGGTACTGAATAAAAGCCTCGATTGCTCTCTCACTCGTTAACAATTTAAATCCATATCACTATGAGAGTATATCTGACGCTTATTCAACTCTCCATTGGAGTGGAGGTAGTGAGATTAGTCCGGGTAAGGGCGTACACACGTCACCGTAACGGAAAACTCGAGAAGGTTCAGAGCCACTACAGAAGGTATTAGAGGTACCTGAAGTAGTTTAGCACTGAACTGTGCCGCAAGGCACTCTACTCTATCCCCTCGGTTTTTTTAAAGAATGCATCCAGCCACGGGCAGTTGGTCCGTTTTCTTTCTCAGAAGATCTTGGATGTAAAGAAAAAATCCTTACCTTTGCGCCGCGGCGGTCATGCATCGTCAAGTGTAACAGGCACCACTATAAAAACTGTAAAATGAAAGACAAATTTTCCGTTACCTTCCTGCTGATGGCAGTGCTGTTTGTAGTCTGCCTCATTGCTTCCAATCTGTTTGCGACCAAGATCATTTCGTTCTGGGGAGTCAATCTCCCCGGCGCTGTGATAGTTTTCCCCATATCATACATCATCAGCGACTGCATCTGCGAGGTCTGGGGCTACAGAAAATCTCGCCTGGTGATCTGGACGGCCTTTGCCATGAATTTTTTTGTCGTTGTAGTGGGGCAGCTGCTTGTCTGGTTGCCCGCGGCGTCGTTCTGGGACGGAGCCGAGCACTTCGACTATATGTTCGCAATGGCTCCGAGGGTGGCTGCCGCATCGCTGCTGGCTTTCCTTGTAGGATCCACCATCAATTCGCTGGTACTCAGCAAGATGAAGATAGCCGACAAAGGCCGCCGCTTCGGCGTTCGGTCCATATTGTCGTCCATTGCCGGCGAGTTCGCTGATTCCCTGATTTTTATGCCCATCGCTTTCTTCGGCACTCCGATGAAAGTACTCGGCACCATGATGCTTGCGCAGGTTACCTTCAAGGTATTATACGAGATAGTAGTCCTTCCCCTTACCGCTTACGCCGTATGCAAAGTCAAGCAGGCAGAAGGCGTGGACACCTTTGATACAGACATTTCATACAATCCTTTTAAACTCTCCGACATTTAATGGCTGAACGTAAAGAAGAAGGCCTGCAAGCCCTTGGCGGCAGGAGCGAATACAAGCAGGGCTATGCTCCTGAGGTACTGGAAACTTTTGTCAACCAGCACCAGGAAAACGACTACTGGGTGCGTTTCAACTGCCCCGAATTCACCACTCTCTGCCCTATCACCGGGCAGCCCGATTTTGCGGAAATACGCATAAGTTATATCCCCGATGTGCGGATGGTGGAGAGCAAGAGCCTGAAACTGTATCTCTTCAGTTTCCGCAGTCACGGAGCTTTCCACGAGGACTGCGTAAACATGATTATGAAGGATCTCGTCAAACTGATGGATCCAAGATACATCGAAGTAACCGGACTTTTCACCGCCCGCGGCGGCATAAGCATTCATCCCTATGCCAACTATGGTCGTCCCGGAACCAAATACGAACAACTTGCCGCACAGCGGCTTGCCACAAGGGAATAGTTATGAAGAGTCTTAATATCCCTCTCCTCAAAAGCCTGGAGACGAACGATCTTGATACCGCCATTGAACTCGAAGGCGCACGTTTCTTCGTGGACCAATGCAACTGGCCGGACGCATTTCCCTACGCTCCCTTTTGCTGCGGGCGCCTTGCCCGCACGGAAGATACCCTGGTAGTCGATTTCCGCGTGAGCGGGCTGGATATGAGGGTGCAGAACACCGAAGACCGCGGAAGCGTGTGGGAAGACAGCTGCTGCGAACTCTTTCTGCAGGTTCCGGGAGACGAAAATTATTACAATTTCGAAGTCAATGCAGCCGGGAAGATGGTGGCCGCTTACGGTCCGGGAAGGGCATCACGCAAGCCTCTCGGCGACGCCGCATTCGAACTTATCATACGTATAGCAGAGATTGACGGTGCACAGGATTTCACCGGTGGCATATGGTCCTGGAGGGTTATCCTGATGATACCGTTTGAGCTTATGGGTATAGACCCGGAGAAGCTGCCTGCATCCCTCAGGGGCAATATCTATAAGTGCGGGGACAAGACAGCACATCCCCACTACCTGAGCTGGGCTCCTGTGGGCACGCCGACGCCGGATTATCACCGCCCGGAATATTTCGGGGAATTCTTGCTTACAGACTAGCAATATACGCCGCCATCTGCGGCACTCTTGCCCTGGCAGACTTGAACAGGGCCAGCTGGTTGCGCGTGCGTACCAGGTTATGATCCGGACACTTGATTTTGTAGTATGTATCGCCGTTGATATAGTCCGTAAAAAAGCGTACAGCCTGCATATAAGGGAAGAGGCAGGCGGCATATGGCAGGTTCTGACGCTCGATATCAGTCAGAAAAACGGATGCCGAGCGAATGTAACCGCGGGAGAAGGCCTCAAATATGTCCATACGGAAATCTATCTTCTCCAGCTCGGGAGAATCTTCCGCTACAGGGTTGGCCGCCGTGCGCAGGAAGTCGCCGAAATCGGAAAAGACGAAAGACGGCATCACCGTGTCAAGGTCTATGACGCAGAGTATGTTGCCGTCGGCATCGAAGAGCATATTGTTCACTTTGGTATCGCAGTGACATATGCGTTTTGGGAGTTTGCCTTCGCGGTGCAGCCGTTCGGCTTTGCACATCTCTTCCTCGAACGGGAGAATCTCTTTGAGTATGGACTGCACTTCCGGATCGGACAGCCGTCCGGCGGCGTCTGCCCTGACGGCGTCCCGCAGCTGACGGGCTCGCAACTCCATATTGTGAAAGTCGGGGATAGTCTCTCCCAGAGTATCAGGAATATCGGCCAGCAGGGCTTCGAAACGGCCGAAAGCCTCTCCCGCGAATTCTGAATACTTGGGGTCAACAGTCTCGTAAGTGAACGAGTCCTTGATGAATACAGACATACGCCACCAGCTGGTCCCGTCGGTCCAATAACTTTTTCCGGTATCTTTGCAGGGCACAAACCGCAGAACTTTGCGGTCCAGGTCGCTCACACCTGCGGCAGCCAGTTTCTCCCGGAGGTGCTGAGTAACGCAATCAATATTGTGCTGCAGCAGATCCACGTCCCGGAAAATACTCTGGTTGATACGCTGAAGGACATAATCTTCGGGTCCGTCAGTAGTGACCAGATGGGTGTCGTTGATGAGTCCGTTGCCCAAAGGCGTTATTTCCTTAACATTGCCGCAGATATCGAAGCGGCCGGTTATTTCGTTGTAGCGTTCCATATCAATGTCAGAGCGTACTCAATATCGCCTTGTACAGTTCGGGGAAGCGGTCGGCCAGAGGTACGGGACGTCCGGCATCGAGGAAACAATGGGTACTCGTTGCCGTACAGACCACCTTGCCGCCGACGCGCATCACATAGGAGAAACTCAGTTTGAGTTCCGTCATATCCGCCACCTTCACCTCAACCTCTATGAGGTCCTTGAACGTGGTGGTATGTTTGTAATTGAGACTGATGGATACAACGGGTGATACTATTCCTTCGGCCTCCATACGGTCGTAGCCATAGCCCAGGCGGTCCATCCACCATATGCGAGCCTCTTCCATAATGCGCGCATAGTTTGAGTGATGGGTTACGCCCATCCGGTCACACTCGTAATACCTGACCTCGTGTACGTAGGGCACTGCCGGTCCCATCGAAAGCTATTTTTTGAATTTCAACTGCGCAGTAGCCTTCTTGCCGTTCTTGTCTGTAACGACGACTGTAAACACGTTGGTGGATACGGAGTAGTCGTACTTGTTGGCATACAGGAAACTGAAGTCAAGCACAGCCTCGGTCTTTCCTGCCAGTACGCTGCCGGCCGGGAAATAATCCTTGAAGGTTTCTGCAACCTTTTCGTCGTTTATCAGATCTATGGTCATTGATGAGCCGGTAGTCCTGTTGCGGATGTAACTCACGAGTTCCGGAGCGGCGCCGTATTCTATGGTAATCGTAAACTGTTCAAATCGCCCCGGAGCGCTGGCTTTCACTTTGCCGGGCAAGGCGGAGCCGTTCAGGTCCACGATTGAGAAGTCGGGATTGTCCGGCCAGGTAATGGAAGGGCCGGAAGTGAAGTGGAAACGGGCTACGCGGGTTACGGTGTTGCCCGCCTCGTCGGTAAGCTTCATTTCTATGCTGAAGGTAGTATTGTTCTCTACCGGCTGCCCTTCAATGAGTTTGCTCAAGATGGACACTACGTTCACGACACCGGTAGTCTTGCCGCGCAGACTGCTGCCGGCGCTCATCCCGAGACCGGAAAGGAATGCGGCAGTGGAAGCGTCGTCTATGATGTCAAATACAGGAGATTTGCCGGAAGCGGCCTTGTTGGCTGTAATACTGATATATGGATTCGCAAGCAGTCCGTAATTGCCCAGGGACAGGGCCATAGTGAAAGACTGTATCTTGCCGGGAGCGTTTATGTTTATGGCGCCGTCGAGGTCTTCTGTAAGTTCAACCTGTGCAAACTGGGCATTGCTGGCCCAGCTGATGGACGGAAGGTCAGGGTCCACGGTCTTCTTGCAGGAGGGAACAAGCACGGCTGCAAGCGAAAGCAACATTAAAAATCTTTTCATTATACTGACTAAAAAACTTTCAAAGATAAATATTTTCCCCTTTTGCAGCAAATATCAGTCCAATCGGGATCTGTTCCTGTTTTTCTTACGGTTCCACAATCCGTAAACTTCGCTCACGTTCCCGGCCGTAATGAACGCCTGGATATTCTTGTTCCTTATGACATTCATAAGGCTGGAGAACTCCTCCTGGGTAAGAAGCGCCTGGACTTCCACATTGACATCTCCGCTGTAACCTCCCTTTACCTCATAAAGGCTGCAGCCGCGATTGAGTTTTTCCACTATGTAGCTGCGTATTTCCTCATAATCCTTGGAGATGATGCAGACCCTCTTGCGTTTGTTGAGACTGGCGGTGAAATAATCCAGGGTGAGACCGTTCATCCAGGTTCCCACGAGTCCGGTGACGACCAGGCGGAAGGGGTGTATTGCGAATGCCGTACAGCAGATGACGGCCCCCGCTACGGTTACGGAGACGCCTATGTCGAAATGAAGGTATTTATTGACAATTTTGGCAAGGATATCGAGGCCTCCCGTGGAAGCGTTGATACTGAAAAGTATAGTCTGGCTGATACTTACGACAAGCACAAAGCAGATAAGGTCCAGGAGCGGTTCTCCCATCACGGAATTCATGCCGGGCTCCATCAGTTTCTCGTAAGGGAGTATCTTTTCCCAAAGCTCCAGAAGCGGGCCGAGTATCAGGGCGGTATACACCGTCTTCGCCCCGAACTCTTTGCCTATCAGCAGCCAGGCCAGCAACAACAGGATGGCGTTTATAATTGTCACTACTACGGACACCTTAACCGGTATTCCCGCAAGGGCGAACAAATTGGACACAACTATGGACAAACCCGTTATGGATCCGAGGACCAGTTTTCCGGGAAGCATAAAATAATATACGGCTCCCGCAGCGATCATCATGCCAAGGGTCATTATGACCAGCTCCTTCCAAAACTTGAAAGTAGTCAGGTACTTAAGTATGTCTTTCATTTCGCGTCCGTGGTTAGTTTACTATTGCGAACTCAAAGATAAGTATTTTTTGTATTTTTGTACAAACTTTGAAACAATGAAACTGCATTATGCCTGGCTTGCAGCAGCCCTGGTGATTATTTTCTGTGCCAGCCGCCCCGTCGATGACGGATACAAACTCGAACAAGTCGTAGTTCTGAGCCGTCACAACATACGCGCCCCTCTCACTTCGGGAGGCTCGGTCATCGACAGCCTCACGCCTCCGGGTGCAGTGTGGCACAAATGGTCCGCCCCTTCCGGTCAACTCACGTTAAAGGGAGGAGTGTCGGAGACCATTATGGGACAATATTTCAGGCAATGGCTGGAAGACGAAGGTCTGATACCCCTAAACTGGAAGCCCAGCTGCCGGGAAGCTCTCTTTTATTCCAATTCCCTCCAACGCACTATTGCGACTGCCCGGTATTTCGCTTCCGGCCTGGCGCCCTCGGCAGACATAAAAGTAAAATACAAGCGCAGCAAAGGCTACAACCTTACTTTCCTGCCGATACTCACTACGGGCACAGACAGGTTCAGGCAGGAGGCGGCCGCTCAGAGAAAAGAGTATTTCACCCCGGAAATAAAAGACAGCCTCGACAAATGCTTAAGGGTATTGGAGAGGGTGCTCGACGGGCCGCGCTTCAACTCGGACGATTTTGCCATCACCGACCTCAAAGGCCACGAGCCGTCGTTGCGCGGCAGCATCAAGTTCGCCCTGTCCATGAGCGACGCCCTTGTTCTTCAATCATATGAAGAGCCCGACCTTGTAAAGGCGGCTTTCGGTCACAGGCTCAGCCCCGAAGACTGGGGAAGGATTGCAGCCATTGTCGCAATCTATGAAGACCTGCTTTTCTGCTCCGAGGCGGTCTGTGCCAACGCCGGCAAGGAAATGGCGCGGGAACTAAGCAGGGAGCTGGGGCGTAAAGGACGCATATTCAGTTTCCTGTGCGGTCACGATTCAACGCTGATAACCCTGCTCGGAGCAATAGGAGCAGAACCGTACCATCTTGCAGGCGCCCTTGAGAAAAGAACCCCCATCGGTACAAAACTCGTATTCGAAAGGTATTCAAAAAACGGCGGTCAGTTTGTCCGGCTCCGTATGGTTTACCCATCCTGGGAGCAGCTCAGGGAACTGCCTGCAATGAATCCGGACAACCCTCCGTTCAGCTGCGTGCTTTCACTCAAAGGACTCGCGCCCAATGAGGACGGGTACTACAGCCTTGCAGACGTGCAGCAACGGTTCTCTGAAGCAATCGCAGCCGGCCGTAAATATCAGGACTAATCACAGATAATACTATGCTACTTGCAATTCTCACTGCGACGCTGGCGCTTCTTTCCCAGCAGCTCAACCCGGCAGCCGACCCGCAGGCCACGGTAACCATCGACAAAGCCCGCTTCACCGTGCTCACCGACAGGCTCATACGTATGGAATGGGCTGAAGACGGAGTGTTTGAAGACAGGGCCAGCCTCGCCATCATCAACCGCAGGCTCCCCGTTCCGGCCTTCAAGGTGAACCGTAAGGGTCAGGGCGTAACAATCAAGACGGACAAGCTCACCCTCGATTACTCCGGAGGCAGGTTCGACGCCGGCAGCCTGTCGGTAAGTTTCAAGCTGAACGGCAAGACAGTCGTATGGCGCCCCGGAGCCCCGTCCGGCGGCAACCTCAAAGGCACCACACGAACCCTGGACGGATGCAAGGGCTTCCAGAAGCTGAGCCACACCGAAACTGAACTGGAGCAGGGAATTCTTTCACGTGACGGCTGGGCCATAGTGGACGAAAGCGGCCGGCACCTGCTTCAACCCGACAGCTCCGACTGGCAGGAATGGGTATGCGAGCGCCCGGCAGGCGACCACATCGACTGGTATATCTTCGCATACGGCCACGACTACCTGACCGCCCTTCAGGACTTCACCAAAGTGGCCGGACGCATCCCCCTGCCGCCCCGATATGTCTTCGGATACTGGTGGAGCCGCTACTGGGCATACACAGACCAGGAATTTCTGGAGCTGGCCGCAGAGATGCGCAGCCGCGACATTCCCTGCGACGTATTCATCATCGACATGGATTGGCACCTCACCTGGCCGGAAATGGGCAAAAGGCTGGGGAAAGACGAGTTCGGACAGAGGCGCGGATGGACCGGTTACAGTTGGAACCATGAGCTGATACCCGATCCGGAGGGTCTGCTCTCGGATCTGCACCGCATGGGTTATAAAACGTCCCTCAACCTCCATCCCGCTTCCGGAATACGCCCCTACGAAGATGCGTACGACAGCTTCGTCAGGGATTATCTGAGCCGCACGCAAGATTACGACGGCCCCAGGGATTACATTTATCCCGACGGCGGCTACACCTTTGCCGGCAACAGCGAGCCTTCCGGCAAGCCCGGATACCGTGCCCCGGTGCCCTTCCGCCTGGACCAGCAGGCATGGGCCGACGCCTACTTCAACTCCGTAATCCACCCTTTGGAAGAGCAAGGCGTAGATTTCTGGTGGCTCGACTGGCAGCAATGGCGTCAGAGCAAGTATGTAGAAGGCCTCTCCAACACCTTCTGGTGCAATTATTCCTTCTGGAACGACAAAGTGCGCCGTACCCGTAGCCAGGGCCTTGAAGCCGACCGTCCCCTTATCTACCACCGCTGGGGCGGCCTTGGCAGCCACCGCTACCAGCTGGGATTTTCAGGAGACACTTACGACGAGTGGTACGTGCTGCAGTTCCTCCCGTATTTCACAGCCACCGCTTCCAACGTCGGCTACGGCTACTGGGGCCACGACATCGGAGGGCACATGCAGCTGAAGGAGCACAGACGCCCCAAAGACCCCGAACTCTACACCCGCTGGATGCAGTTCGGCGTGTTCACTCCTATCTTCAAGACCCATTCGACGAACAGTCCCAACCTGGACTGCCGCATATGGTCCTACCCCGCTCATTACGAATATCTCAAAGCTGCAATCGACCTGCGTTATGCACTGAGTCCATATATCTACGATGCTGCACGCCAGGCATATGAGACCGGTGTATCGTTGTGCCGTCCGCTCTATTATTACTACCCTGAAGCAAAGGAGGCATACGACTGGAACGAGGAGTATCTCTTCGGAGACAACATACTGGCCACGGTCGTTTGCGAGCCGGTGGGCGCCGACGGCACCGCACCGCGGAAAGTGTGGCTGCCTGCGGGCGAATGGTACGACGTCGCCCATTCCAAACTGCTGAAAGGAGGAAAAGTCTATGAGCTGAGCTACAGCATCGACCAGAATCCCTGGTTCGTACGGTCCGGAGCCGTCATCCCCATGGCAGAAGAGGGTCTCCGCAACCTTCAGGAAACTACCAATACGCTCCGCCTTTTAGTGGTGCCCGGGAAAGAACCTTGCAGCATAGAGCATTACGAAGACGACGGCATTTCCCAATGCTACGAAAAGGATTACGCCCTGACGCGTATCCACAAAAGCGTCTCCGGGCGCAAGACGGTCATCAGGATAGACGCCCGCGAAGGAAGCTTTGCAGGCGCTCCCGCCAGCCGTCTGGTTACCATTGAGATGGAAGGCGTAGAAAAGGCTCCGTCAAGAATCACGCTTAACGGAGCATCGCTTGATTCCGGCGCCGTATGCCTGGGAGGTGGAAAGCTCTGCGTAAAACTCCCGGAGAGCCTTGTTACCGAATGTCTTACAGTAGAAATCACACAATAATGAAAAAGTTTCTGACAGTTGTCGCAGCATTCGCTGCCACCGTGGCGCCCGCGTTCGGAGCCTCGGGTAAAATAGTCACCGACACCATAAAAAGCGACATCCTGGGGACGGAAGCCAGTTTCAACGTTTATCTCCCGGCCGGCTACGACAAAACCGACAAGTCGTATCCCGTGATATACCTTCTGCACGGACTGTACGGCAATTACAGCGACTGGCAGGTCCGCGGACGCATGCAAGCCATCGCAGACGAACTTATGACGACAGGTGAAGCCCGCGAAACTGTAATTATCATGCCCAACGCCGGGCACAAGAACGCCCACACCGAATGGAACGGCTACTTCAATATGCCCGGATGGAATTACGAAGACTTTTTCTTCCGTGAATTCATCCCCACGGTGGAAAAGCGCTACCGCATAATTGCAGACAAAGGGCACCGCGCAGTAATGGGCCTCTCGATGGGCGGAGGCGGCAGTGCCGTTTACTGCCAGAGGCA
The DNA here is from genome assembly GCA_017454265.1 of Bacteroidales bacterium. GTDB lineage: Bacteria > Bacteroidota > Bacteroidia > Bacteroidales > UBA932 > Cryptobacteroides. The sequence continues at coordinate 39,170 of JAFTDJ010000001.1, forward strand.
TCCCGACATGTTCTCCAGTTGTTATGCAATGAGCGCCTGGCTCGACAACGAAGACAATGCCGTCAAGGGCAACACCAATCCAGGGGACAAGCTGGACATAGTCTGCCAGTCGGTATGCGACCATTCGGCGCTGAAGTTCATGGATACCGCCTCAAAAGAAACTCTAGAGCAGCTGAAGACCGTAAAGTGGTTCTTTGACTGCGGGGACGACGATGTACTGATGCTGCTTTCCGTGCAACTGCACCTCAAAATGAAGGGAGCCGGAATCCACAGCGAGCTCCGGGTACGCAACGGAGGCCACACCTGGGAATACTGGCACACCGCCTTATCTACCGCTTTCCCCTTTGCATCGCGTAATTTTCAGCCGTAATGAGACTGGCGTGCATCCGGTGCAACGCGCGGCTCTAGAAGAAAGCGTATTTAACAATCAGCCAGGCCATTATGCCTGAGCATACAAGTTTGAGTCCGGTGCCGAGTATGAATCCCAGAAAAGCGCCGGCTCCTGCTTTGAACGCTGACCATACGCCCTTGTCCGTTACCATAAGCTCTCCCAAGAAAGCGCCGAGCAAAGCTCCCATAACAACGCCTACAGGAGTAAAGAACATGCCCGCCACAAGTCCTATCATAGCACCTGTTGAAGCAGCTTTATGCCCGCCGGCAAGTCGCGTGACACCGGAAGGAATCACATAATCCAGCACAGACACCAGCACGGTAACGCCCAGCCAGACAAGCAGCACGGTACTGCTCATCGGATCAGGGGCGCCTCCGTTTTTGTCTGCAAAATAAACCAGAAGCATTCCAAGCCAGCTGAGAGGTGGTCCGGGGAGGCCCGGCATTACGCTGCCGATTATGCCAACTACGGCCAGGATAATGGCCAAAACAATCAGAAAAGTCATAAGGCGATTCTCCAAATTATTGCTATATTTGTAGGGTTATGCAAAAAACAGACCTTTATGACGTTGTTGTGTGCGGAGGCGGTCCTGCCGGCTTCATTGCAGCAATCACCGCCGCCCGCAGCGGAGCCCGGACAGCCCTTGTGGAACGATACGGTTTTCTTGGCGGCATGGCCACCGCCGGGTTCGTAGCCCCGCTCAGCGTTTTTACCTACAACGGAAAAACCGTCATCGGAGGTATCCCCTGGGAATTTTGCGAGCGGCTGCAGCAGATGGGCGGCGGGCTTATGGAAAAGCCACTCGGCAACTATGCATTCGAGCCGGAGCTTTATAAACTCTGCTGCCAGCGTATGGTGCTGGAAGCAGGCGTCGAACTTTACCTGCACTCATGGATCAGCGGATGCACCTACGGCGAATCCGGCATTAATTCCGTGGAATTACTTAGCAAGAGCGGCACCGAGAGCATCTTCGGGAAGGTTTTCATAGACTGTACCGGAGACGCCGATTTAGCCCACCATGCAGGCGTCCCCATGCAGCCGGACGAAGGAAAGCCGCTGCAGCCGCTGTCCACTTACTTCGTCCTTAGCGGAGTGGATACGTCCACTCCCCGGATGCAGGAAGCCATGCACCACAACCGCCAGGGGGTGAACTGCCAATGCGAAGAGATTCGTGCCGAATTGATAGCTCACCGCGATGAATGGGGCATTCCCGAGTTCGGCGGGCCATGGTTCTGCACCACCCTCCAGCCTGGAGTCGTCACCGTAAACATGACGCGCACTGCCGCAGACGCCACAAGCCGCGCAGACCTGACACGCGCCGAATGCGAACTGCGCGAGCAAGTGTTCAAGATGGCGGCGGTGCTCAAGGAGCACTTCCCGGAGTTCGCCCGGAGCTATGTGAGCGCAGTGGCTGTACAGGCCGGCATCAGGGAGACCAGACGCATTGCGGGCGCGCATACCATAAGCGCAGAAGAATATGTCAATGCCGTGCACTATCCGGACAGCGTTTCACGCGGGGCGCACCCCATAGACGTACACGTGGCAGCGGGACCGTCCCAGAACGTCACTTTCCTCAAGACGCCCGCATACGTGCCATACCGCGCCCTTTACGCCCCGGGATTCCCCAACCTGCTGGTGGCCGGGCGTTGCATTTCCGCAGACAAGACAGCATTTGCTTCGCTCCGTGTACAAGCCTCCTGCATGGGTACGGGGCAGGCAGCGGGCGTCGCTGCAGCTATGGCCGTCAGGGACGGAGTTCCGGTGGCCGGCGTTAACGTCGCCGAACTGACCGGGCGCCTGACCTCGCTCGGGGCCTGCCTGGAAGGTATAACTGACCATCAATAACTTACGCTTTCCGACCCGGTGTTTTTTACCGGGTCAACGGACGTAAAACAATGATACATAATATGACCAAGAAAACACTGATTATTGTTGCCACCCTGGCGCTGCTGCTGGTGCCCCAGACAGGACAGGCGGCAAGACAACGTCTCCCAAAAGGTACTACGGTATGGGGCCAGGTGCTGGTGGACGGCACCCCGCGCGCAAACGTAGTGGTGTCTGACGGAGCAGACGTCACACTCACCGACAAAAAAGGCTTCTACTACCTTAAATCCGCAAAGCGCGAGGGCAGCGTCTTCGTGAGCATTCCATCCGGCACGGAGGTGGAGACAACCTGGGGTATGCCTCATTTCTGGCAGAGACTCAATGCATCGGAGGCCGGGGCGGAGAGGCACGATTTCGTCCTCAGGGCAGTAGATAACAGCAATTACACGGTCCTGGCCATATCGGACGTACACCTTGCCAACCTGTTCGACGACATGTACCAGTTCAAAGAGGTCTTTATGCCCCGCTTCATGGAAGAATACGAAAAGGCCAGCGCCAACGGCCCGGTGTACTGCCTCAATTGCGGGGACAGCGTGTACGACCGTTACTGGTATGAATACGGCTACAGCATCGAGTGCTTCCCCGCCACCCTGGAAGACGTACGCTTCCCAGTTCCGATGTTCCATGTGATGGGCAACCACGACAACGACGGCGGCGTCCCCCGCGAGGGCGACATAGACTTCAATGCGGCCGAGCGCTACCGCCGCACCATGGGTCCCACGCATTACTCATTCAACCTGGGACGTGAGCACTATGTGGTGATGGACAACATCGTGTACCTCAATTCCGAAGGCCGCATAGACACCTACGAGGGCATCACCGGCAAACGCGACCACGAGCATTACTTCACCCGGGAGCAGCTGGACTGGCTGGTGAAGGACCTGGCCACAGTGAAGGACAAGGACGCCCCGCTCGTCATAGCCTTCCACTCCCCCATCCTGCGCCATAAAGGAGGACTCACAGACAAAAAAATCGAGGGCCGCTTCCTGCGCGAGGGCTACGATCCCGACGAGATGCTCAACGAGTTCACCGCCCTGCTGAAAGACTTCAGGGAGGTGCACTTCATTTCCGGCCATTCCCACCAGAATATGCTCTGCTACGGCGCCGACGACACTTCCCGCTACCCGTACATAGGCAATATCACCGAACACAACATTTCCGGCGTGTGCGGCTGCTGGTGGCAGCCTGCCGCCCACGGAGGTCTCACCCTTGCACCCGACGGAGGTCCGGCCGGATTTGAGGTCTTCCCAGTGAAGGGTGATAAAATGGAGTGGTACTTCGTTTCTACAGACGACGGCGCCGGGCAGCAGTTCCGCGTGTTCGACATGAACGCCGTGCGCGACTACTATCGCAGCGACGGCGCCCTGCAGGCGATGCTCAGGCACTACGACAAGCGCAACGACTACGGAAAAATAGAAGACAACTGGCTGCTGATCAACGTGTGGGCATGGGAGAGCAAGTGGAAGATCAGCGTGACGGAAAACGGCGTGGATCTGCCGGTGGAGCACCGCAAGAGCGAAAATCCGCAGTTCACCCTGGACTACTACCTGCCCAAGGCCGGATGGGACGACAACAGCAAGAACCGCTGGCCGGCCAAATACAACGAAGCCGGCGTCAAGCCCCATTATTTCTGGGCCAAAGCGTCGTCTCCAACCAGCACCGTAGTGGTAAAGGTCACCGACTCCTTCGGAAACGAATACGTCCAGACAGTAGAACGCCCCAAGGCTTTCGGAAAGAAAATGCGCTAAGGCCGTTACATGTCGTAGGCTTTGATATTCACTGTTTCGGACGGTTTAAACCGCCCGAACCGCCAATAGACTCTGGCAATAATATGACGGCCGGTTCGCTCTACACTATTGTACTGCACAAAACCGGCCCCTTGGATAGAACTCTGTTTAAAACCTCCGGAATGGAATGCGTCGGCCATGATAAGCGCCACGCCTAAATGGGGTTTTTCGAAATAACGCGCTATCGACAGTTCGCCATAAGGCTCAAGGATGAATTGTCTGGTTTGTACTGAAGATGTGGACGGCGCCAGTCTTATTACACAGATCAATTCAAACCACCGGGGGTTCCAGGAAACCGAAGCTGTTGATATGAAAGAACTGAATTCGTTTTCAAGTCCCCCGGGCATAACCACCTTATTACGGCTGTAAGTGGCCATTGCCATAAAACTCAAATCCCTGCGAGGTGCGACATCAATCACTCCGGAGAACCCAACTCCATGTCGTGCCCCCAAATTGGCGTATGTGCTGGTCGCCGAACCGTCAGCATTAGTAAGTACAATTCTGGATATGTCATTCTTGGTCGTGGTATAGGATGCTGTGATACTGGCGCGCCTAATCCATTTTACGGAAGGACTTACATGATAGCTAAAGGAATACTGGTCGGTTTCGGCACCTTTCAATTCAGGATTTCCGGTTTTTATCAAAAAGGGATTGCTTCTGTCTATATATGGGTTCATATGCCTGATACCCGGCCGCTTAACTGTCCTCAGCCAAGACACTGAGATACCACCCCTCTTGAAATGCCAAGACAGGCTAAGGTTAGGATTCAGGTTAAAGTCGGAATAGTCCAGCGGAGATACCGTACTGCCATTGACAAAAGAACCTTTGTTGTTCAGATACTCGGAATTCAGCAACAGTATAAAGCCAAGTTTATTATCAAGCGCAGAGCCCAAAATAGAAAGATTCAGGAAAGACACTTGCTGGGTGTAATCAAGACCTTCGATATCTTCAAGATAGGAAGAATTGCTTCTATACCTGCGATTGTAGTATCCCCCCTTGGTGCTGAAGGATGCTGACAATGGTCCTACAGACATGTTCCTCATGTCCAGAGTAGCCTGAACTTTATGTTCAAGAGTACCGTTTGAAGATAACTGGAGGCCCAATCCGGAGTAATCCGTCCTCGTGTCTTGCCGGGTATTATTCAGAGTATAGGACACTGACCACCTGTTCTTTTTTAGCGTCTTTGTCAGAGGCTTGCCGAATGATCCCCTGACACGCAGGCCGCCGTTGAGCCTGAACGGCGACTGAGTGTGAGCACTGGTAATAGTTTGGCCTTCGCTTAGGGCAAGTCCGTCTGCATCGAAAACTCCGGTCTGGGACTGCACGCTTGATCGGGAATCTGACACCATGGCATTCAATGACGCATTTACGTTTATAGTCTCACCGGCAAAAGAGCGGAAGACGTTCATCTTCATGCTGTGTGCATCCGACCACTGCCGGGAGCTTGTCTTGCTTTCAATTTTGCGTATATCCGACTCGTCACCTGTTGCCTCCCGGGTAGTTTCGTCAGTCAACGCCGGAGCGCCTGAGAACTGGAAGTCATACCCGAAGCCGACTCCAATCAGCGGTGTGTTGGCCACCATATCCAAAGAGGGAGAATGATTGTTCTTGGTGTCGGAAGTCAACTGGATATTGGATGCAAATCCATAAGGCAGAGGTCTGGCAAGAGTTATCAGCATTATAGGCTGCTCATTGTGATACTCAAGGTCTCCCGGCATCACAATTTCAATGGATTTCATGTGGTCTGCCTTGATGAATTCCATTGGGTATTGCCGATGTACATTAATCAGCCCGCTTTCGGCATTGTCAACAAGTATTGCCTGGAAGCGCTGATGCTCAAATTCAAGCTGCCCGTTGCGCGAAGCCATTTTAAGCGCAGGGATACGCGAGGCCATTTCGGTCATGCTTATTTTAGATGCATCAGGATCCTTGGACACATCGTAAACCAGCCGTGTTCCATGCCTGCGGATCAGGGAGCTTGCTTCAACTGAGGCAGCTCCAATTTCTTCTCCGATTTCAAGTACTATGACCCCTAGATCTATATTCTCAGTTGATACATTTACATCAAAACTGCGGCTTCGATGCCCGGTATTTTCAATTTTTACCTTATAACTGCCTGCAGGGAGCAAAACCCTGAACTTCCCGTCATCCAATGTGAGCGTCCTTGCAGCGCGGGAACCATTAGGGTAAGAAAACTGTACTTTGCAGAGGCTTAATGGTTTACTTTTCCCTTTAACGGATTCAACAATTACTCCTGATACAGCCTTCCTGTCGCTCTTTTCCAGTTCCTGTCCGAACACATTTTCAGGGCAGACGATTGAACAGAGCAATAGAGCCAACGCCGCGCAGAAGATTTTACTCATAGTCCTCATCTGAGACGCAGAAATGATAAATCATATTCGTAAAAGTTTCAACAGTATATTGGTGACTGTAAGACAATGCATCAGCAAGGTTAAAGTTAATGTCCAACCCGCCAAATGCCACAAAAAGAGCCTTTGGCGGCCTGACGGCGGGAAACCTTCGCACTTAAACAAAAGAGAGGGCGACTATTAATCTCTGATTATTTAGTTACCCTCTCTTCTGTCGGGATGATCCGACTCGAACGGACGACCCCTACGTCCCGAACGTAGTGCGCTAGCCAACTGCGCTACATCCCGATTCTCAAAAATAAGACGCGTCGGGAACGCGTCTCAGTAGGATTTATGAAAGCTTGTTGATGTAAACCTGAATACCGCTCTTGAGGTTGGAGGCTTTGTTCTTGTGGATGACGCCGATCTTTGCAAGTTTGTCAATCATTGCGTACACCTTAGGAGCGTTCTTCTCTGCCTCCGCCTTGTCTGTGGTGTTGCGGATGTCACGTATAGCATTACGTGTGGTGCGTGCATAATACCTGTTATGCAGGCGGTGCCTTTCGCTCTGGCGATCGGCTTTCTTTGCTGAAGCTGTATTTGCCATTATGTTTATTTTTTTAATATTTTGGTAGTGGGTAGGAGAATCGAACTCCTATTGCAAGAATGAAAATCTTGAGTACTAGCCGTTATACGAACCCACCAAACTCAGCCCTTCCCGGCTTTACGGAATAGGGACTGCAAAGATAGAATTTTTTTTTTAGACTAACAAATAATTTCTTATTTGGTTCTTTCCGGATTATTGTTTATTTTCGTTAAATTTGTGTTATAATGAAGATTAAGTATCTTTCCATCTCTACCTTGTTAGCAGTTTCTCTTGCTGCCAGTCATTCTTCTAAGGCTAGTTCCATCAGCTATTGCTGATAATTCAATTGTAGGGACGGCTCTTCTCCTTTTAATTATTCCAGACAAGAAGTCTTTGCAATGATTAAGGAGATTCTTTGTGACTGTGTCGGAAGACGGGGTTGCGGTAAGCAGTTTTGCAAACATCGGAGGCCGACAATCCTGGGGCGCTAATGGCATGCTCTTCCTTTCTCCGATTAGGTCAATGACTATAGGCGTCACTGCATCGTATTCCCGAAATACCGTAATTTTGCCCGGCGGCCTCAGGAATGTATTTGACTTTCCGAACCTTTCTGCTTCTGTAACGTGGTCTCCAAAGTGGATTGAACTTTCCGGGATGTTGTCTTTGAGGCCATCTCTCAATTCTGTCCAAACCGCCAAACTGATTATGGAGCCGTCAGGCGAACTGTCCGTTTCCCGTTACTTTACCAAGCCTCACCTGGGTGTAGCTCTCACCATGTCCGACGTTTTCCACTCCGGCGGAATGAAAGAGAGCGTTATCCAAGGTGCCGGCTTTATACAGTAAATTATTCGGAGAGGCTCGGGCGCAGGCTTGTCTTGAGTGTGTACTGGCGCTTCGGCCAATTCAAACCGTCTCAGGCGGTGGACGTGAAAGCCTACGACATGTAGAGCCTACCTGGGCAGCGAAAGCTTGTAGATTATGGGCTTGCCCTGGCCGCGTTTGGGACTGGTATTGGTGTTTACATACAGCCAGCCGTCGCGGATAACCAGGTCTTCCATCTCAAAGGGAATCTCCTCGTTGAGATTATATTTGGCGCAGATGGTGCCGGTATCGGTATCATACACCCGAATACGCGAGGGGCGTTTCTCAGGGTCTATCTTTCCTACGCCGAAGCAGTAGAATATCTTTCCGTCCTGCATACATCCGGCCTGGGTAAACCAGGTCTCAAAGGGGAAGGTCACCTGGGCCTGTAGGTCAGCAAGGGTAAGCTTTACGGACGGCCCTTCAGAAAGCCTGGGGATGCGGAACCTGTATGCGATGTAGAAGTTGTCCTCTGCGTTCACTGTGGCCTGGGGCGTGGTGCGCTGGTGTGCGGAGAACACCCACAGGGCTTTCCGCTCGCGGTCGATAAGCCAGCTGGGAGCGCCGAATATGGGTTCGTACCCCGCCTCGGCAAAGCCTGTGATGTCCAGGGTGATGGTCTGCGCCAGCTCGCTGGTGAACTTCATCCCTTTCTTGCGTATGCTTTCTACAAAGCAAGTCCACTCAATGTCGCTGCCAACCTTCCCGTTGGAAATGTACATGAGCGGGAAAGAAGCTCCGGGCTTCTTCTCTATTCCGAATTCTGCGTTGTTTGCGTGGTTGTCTTTGCCGGAAGAAGCCAGTTCGAAACCGGCAACGGGAACGGGGTCAACGTTCTTGAAGTCGTAAACGTTTACGTGTCCGCCGTCTTCCAGGGAAAAGATGTAGCGCCCGTACATCTCGAGTCCCTGCTGCGCACGGCCGCGGCCTTCTTTCACCAGGAATTCAGTGCATTCGGAATCTATCTGCAAGCCGCCGAAGGACTGGCCGTACGCAGCGCCGCACGCAAATATCCACAAAAACAAAAACAATTTTTTCATTTCTTTATCAATCTGTAAGTTACATATCCGCCGATAAATACCGCAATGCAGCCCAGGAAGGCAAGCACTATGTTTTTCACCGCCAGTGTCTTGGGGTCACCGGCAATAAGCATGCCCGCAAGAAGCAGGGCTATGGCCGCAAGAGTGATGCAGAAGCAGTTGATTGCGAGGTAAGAGAATTTGCGCGTGGCTTCTTTCATGTCAGGACCCGGTTCAACCTCGGCCATGGGGTCAACATAGGCCTGGATCTGCTCGTAGCCGCGGTTGGTGAGGCCTTTGGCCCTGCACCACAGCTCCATCATGGCCAGTATGACCACGGGGATAACGCAGCCGGAAACGGACTCTATAAGGCTGGGGCTCATAATATCCGCCGGCACAAGGAATTTTGCGCTGAATCCCAGAGCCCAGGAGATGACCATGGCCCATATGAGCCTGCCGCCGCTCAGGCGTTTGGAGAAGAGCCCCCAGATGGAAGGGATGTAGAGCGGGCAGAGTACCATGGTGAGTATGGTTACCACCACCTTCTCCGCCCCTCCGGCCAGAGGCACCAGCATCGCTATGCCCAGAATTACCAGGCCGAAGACCAGAGTGAACACCCTTCCGGCGCGTATGCGCTGCTTTTCCGAGGCGCCTTGTCCCGCCTTGCTTCGGCCCCAGATTTCGTAAGTGTACACGTTGGCGTACACGTTGAGGGTGCCGGATACGTTGCTCAGGGTGGCGGAAAGCATGGCCGCCAGCATCATGCCGAGCATGCCTCCCATAAGCACAAGCTTGCTCATGTTTACGTAGGCCCCTTCGCCCAGGCGCGTCATTGCGGCGGGGTCTGCGTCCATCCCGGGGCCGGGCGTGAGCACCCGGTAGATCATGGTGGGGAGGTACCAGATGAGCGGCGTGAGCAGGTACAGGATGCCTATGAGATAGTTGCTCTTTTTGGCGTCCTTGACCGTAGGTACGCTGATGTAGCGCTGCACGAAAGGCCAGTCGCCGCCTATCATCGCCACGTGCAGGAACATCCACAGTACCAGCCAGAACCAGGTGTAGGTGGGGGAGGTTCCGGAGAAGAAGCCCGGGATGCTTCCCGCCTTCTCCACGAAGGTGCCGACTCCGCCTACGGCGTGGAAAGACAGCGGCACCATGAACAGCACAACGCTGAGCAGCACGCCGAATTGGATTACGTCTGTCATGAGCACTGCCAGAAAGCCGCCCGCTATGGTGTACACGAGGGTAATGGTGCCCAGAACGGCGAGCGCCCACCAGATGCTCAGGCAGCCCGGAGCCGAATCGCCGGGGTGGCCGGTGGAGGCGAAAATGCTGCCGTCCGGCACCTGCACCAGGGCGCACATCACCACCGCGACTGCGTAGAGCGCCACGGCAGTATGAATGCCGCGCCCTACGATGCCCGCGATGGTGTAGAAACGCAGGGTCTTGTGCCCGAAGCGCACGGTCAGGTACTCACCGGGCGATTTGATGCGCAGACTGCGCCATTTCCCGGAAATCCATTTACCGGTGATCAGTGACGAAATGCCGAGGCACATCGCCACCACGACCGCCACTATTCCCGATTTGTAAGCGACTCCGCCCCACACTACGAAGGTGCTGGCTGAGAAAATGGTCATGTATGAAGATACGCCTGAGAGCCACCATGAAGAATTGCGGCCGGCAATGAACATGTCTTCCGAGTTCTTGATGCGGCGGCTCATCAGCAGGCTTACCCCCACCAGGCCGGCGAAGTACAACAATAGTACAATCAGGTCAAGAGTTCCCATAGCTTTCAAGCACTATTGCAAAAATACTAATTTGCTTTCAGTTTTCACCCTTTTTTCTCTGAATAAGTTTTGATGCTATAAAACAATGAAGAGGCCGATTTGCTCTCTGCAAGTACTGAAAGCTGATGACAACTGGAGCGAATATGGCTCAACGGGAACTATTCGGATGCTTCGCCACTCCGATGCATCAGTCATCTATGAACATCTTCAGGAAGTTGAAGAGTATGGCCCCGAAGGAGCCGTAGCCCATCAGCCAGTCCATAAGATAATCGTGAAGGGTGAGGTAGAAGATGATAAAAAGGCAGGGGATCGCCAACAGGACCGTCTGCAATAAGCTCCGGTCAATTGCGGGCTTTATCACGTAGAGCCACAGGCCCAGGATGATCAACGTAGCCCAGGCCATAAGGATTAAAGACGCGGCTATTTTCATCACAGCCCGGAGCACGGGACTTTCTCCCGCTATTTTATCTTCAACGACAGCAAGGATGTTCTGGATACAGCCGGTCCTGGAAGACTTGAAATTATCAACCAGGAAATCCAGAAGTTGCGTATCTTCTTCGTACACCTGTGCGAACACGTACATGTACCTTCGGGCGAAGATGGCCACTGTCTTGATCTTCCGCCCTTTTTCATCAACGTAGAGGCGAGTGATTTTGTTGGAAAAGAAGGGAGCCTTCCGGCTGGTCATCCTGGATGGCAGCACCATCAGGACGAGGGAATCCAGCTGTTCCAAGTAGCCGAAGGTAAAACGGCTGTCTTCATCGGAAGAGGCTAAGCGGAACAATGCAACAGGACTCGCGGCTGTGCCGAAAATCACCGGCCCCTCACCCCCCGTTTCCACTATCTGAAGGTCTTCGGGAAGGTTCTTGATGCGGTATCTATAATAGGGCTCGCTGAAAGTCTTGGAAACGACCAGCGGCTGCATGGCAAAAAGCGCCAGCACTACTATCAAAAGTTTCCTCATACCAGTTTGCAAAGCAGCGTAGCCTGTGTGCAGTCCAGCACTTCAACTTCCACGAAGTCGCCGGCGCGATGCTCCGTATCCGGCCAGACACACATCTTGTTACCCCCGGTGCGGCCGCAAAGCTCATCGGGGTTTCGCTTCGATGGACCTTCCACCAGCACTTCGAAACGCTTGCCTATATCCCGCCGGTTGCTTTCCAGCGAAAGCCTGTTCTGCACGGCTATGATTTCCTCCAGACGCCGGTTTTTCACGTCCTGAGGTACGTCGTCGGGGTATTTGCGTGCCGCAAGGGTGCCGGGACGCTCTGAATAGTAAAACATATACGCCGCATCGAACCCAACTTCCTCAAACAGGCTGAGCGTATCCTTGTGGTCATCCTCGGTTTCGCTGCAGAACCCGGCAATAACATCGGTAGAAATGGCGCAGTCCGGCATATAACGGCGTATCGCAGCCACACGCTCAAGGTACCACTCACGGGTGTAGCGGCGGCGCATCTTTTCCAGTATCCTGTCGGAGCCCGACTGCACAGGCAGGTGAATATGATGGCATATATTGGCGTGGGAAGCCATCACCTGCAACACCTCATCAGATATATCCTGGGGATTGGAGGTGGAGAAGCGCACACGCAGGCCAGGGCAACTCTCCGCAACCAGCTTCAACAGCCCCGCAAAGTTACAGTCCTGATAATTGTAAGAATCAACGTTTTGCCCCAGGAGCGTAATTTCCTTGTACCCTTTCTCCGAACAGTCGCATGCCTCGCGAACTATGGAATGATAGTCCCTGCTGCGCTCGGCCCCACGGGTATAGGGCACCACACAATAGGAGCATACGTTGTTGCAACCGCGCATGATGGAGATGAAAGCCGACACGCCATTCTTGTCCAGCCTCACGGGCACTATCTCCGCATACGTCTCTTCGCGCGACAGCTGTACATTTATCTGAGGCATTCCAGGGGCCGCATTCTGCAGCAGCACGGGAAGCGAACGGTATGCATCGGGGCCGGCGACTATATCCACTTTGCCGCTTTCCAGCAGTTCCTCCTTCATACGTTCCGCCATGCACCCGAGGATCCCCACCAGAACCCCGGGGCGGGAGCGCTTCTGCAAATTGAACTGCTCGATGCGGCCGTGGATACGCTGCTCGGCATTATCACGTACGGAACAGGTATTGGCCATTATCACGTCCGCCTCCGTCATATCCTCGGTACGTTCGTAACCGTGAGGTGCGAGAAGTGCAAACACCACTTCAGTGTCTGCCACATTCATCTGGCAGCCGTATGTCTCTATATAAAGTTTTTTCATTTAACTCGTATCTTCCGGCCGATACTCAAGGTCGTAGTAGGCTTGAGCCCGGAGTTCAAGCTGCATATCTTCGACACTGTAGTACCATACTTCTTAGCAATACCGGAGAGCGTATCACCGGAACGGATGGTATGGTATTTCATAGCCGCACGCTCCTTGGCAATGCGTTCTTCCTCGGCACGTATCTGCTCCTCGCTCATATAAATCTCCTCTTCTTCGTCTATAGACTGAGGTACGTATTTGCTATAAGGCGACAGATAGCTGCGGCGAAGCACGAAGGCGTTTTTACGCAACGTACCGCTCTCGAAATCTATTATCCACTGAGGGTCGAAAGCGTGTCCGTGATAACGTGTCTCGAAATGCAGGTGCGGCCCGCTGGAACGCCCCGTAGAACCTCCAAGGCCGATAAGATCGCCTGCATGAACCCACTGGCCGGATCTGACGTCGATACGCGAAAGATGGCCATAGGCCGTTTCCAGGCCGTTCTCGTGACGCACAATGACCAGGTTGCCGTAGCCGCGGTGCACCTCGGCGAGTCGCACCCGCCCGTCAAATGCGCAATAAACCGGAGTACCCTTTGGATAAGGTATGTCGCATCCGGTATGCGGCCGCCCGTGCCTGATTCCGAATTTGGAGAACACCTTCCCCTGATGGGGGCATACGAAACGGCTCACGGAATCCACCAGGCAGATTGTGGTACGGAAACGTATGCTGTCGAAAGGCTCTTTAGTATAGGGATTCACCACGTGCTCGTTCCAGTATCCGGTAAAGAGCTCATCCTCGGCGAGTGCCTCGATATTCTTGATGAAGTACCAAGTATTGTCGTCCTTGAGAACTATCTGTATGCGACGGTCCCCTACGTCCAGAGTATCAATGGCGGCCCCGCTGCCCTTTGCAAAGTTGGTAAAACCGATATCAGAGCCAGAAGGAAGGGAAAGGCTGTCCACCTGGGCAAACGCACTCAGGTGGAACAGGAGAAGGCAAAGTACACAGAGTCGTTTCATCAGGCACGTGTCCCTCCGAAACGCTTTTCGATGATTTCCTGCACTTCCGCTATCTTCGCCTGCAGCACCGCGTCGGTCGTGGCCTCGCAGATAAAACGCAGATAAGGCTCGGTATTGGACGGACGTATGTTGAACCACCAGTCGGGATACTCGGCGCGGTAACCGTCGAAGTCCATGAAAGCGTCCGGCTTGGCGGCGGCGAAGAAATGATCGCGGACGGCGTCCATTGCGCCCTTCTTGTCTTCTACACGGAAGTTGATTTCGCCGGAATTGCGGTAGCGTGTAAGCTTGTCTATTTCGCCGTTGAGCGTCAGGCCTTTCTTCTTGAGGGCGGATACGATGCGCAGGACAATGATGGAAGCAAGCATACCGCTGTCTGAATAGAAGAAATCCTTGAAGTAGTAATGACCTGCAAGTTCTCCTCCCCAGAGGCCGTCTATCTCGCGAAGCTTGGGAGCGGCGAAGGCACGGCCCACTCTCCAGGTGTGCACCTCGGCGTCGTAGTCGGCAAGGAATTCTCCTACGGCCTTGGAACTGCGGATTTCCTGCAGCACGCGCGGAGACTTTGCGCCCCGCTCGTCGCAGAAATAATATGCCATAAGGGCTATCACAAGGTCGGGGGCTACGAAGCGGGCTTTGTCATCCACGAACATTACGCGGTCGGCATCACCGTCGTATATGACGCCCACGTCTGCACCGGTCCTGCGTACCAGCTCGCGGAGGGGCTCTACGTTCTTGGGAATCAGCGGATTGGGTTCGTGATTAGGGAAGCGGCCGTCCATCTCGTCGAAAAGATACTCGGCATTCTCGCCCTTATAGACTTCCTTGGCGAACAGCGTAGCCATACCGTTGGACAGGTCAAACGCTATCTTGAGATTCGAATAATCACCCTTGTACTTGCGCAGGAACGCGATATAGTCGGGTTTGATGTCGATTTCCTTCACCACACCCTTCTTTGCCGCCGCAGGAGTGGGACGTCCCTCGTCTATCCATTGCTTGATCTGCCCCAGGCCGGTGTCCAGGCCCACTGGAAGTGCATTCTCGCGACTCACCTTCATACCGTTGTACTCGGGCGGGTTATGGCTGGCGGTAATCTGCACGGAAGCCTTGTAACCGTAGTTTGCCGTGCCGAAGTACACCAGCGGCGTGCTGCTGTAGCCGATATCGTCCACATCGGCGCCTGCATCA
>JAFTDJ010000014.1 GCA_017454265.1 Bacteroidales bacterium
GGAATGGGCAACATTATTGCCTTTCATTCTCTTTCTTCCTGTCACTTGACAAACTTTTGCCATAACTATCTGATTTTTATTGTTTTCTTTTGGAGGGGTGCAAATATCGCTCTATTTTCTTTTATTTCCAAATTGGGAATCACAGAAATTTGAAGAATCTGCGCCACCTGATATTATGCGGAAATTTCCGTCCCGCGTCGGTGGAGAGCCAGATCACGGCCGGTCGCCCGACAATGTGGTCCTCAGGAACGAAACCCCAATACCTTGAGTCCAGGGAATTGTGCCTGTTGTCTCCCATCATGAAATAATAATTCTGCTTGAAAGTATATGAGCCCGCCTCCAAAGCCTCCCGCACGTCGGAGTGCTCGTAGTCCCTGATAATACGCTCGTAAAGGGGAAGGGTTTCTTCCGTAATCTCAACTGTAGCGCCCTCGCGGGGAATCCAGAGCGGACCGAAGGAATCGCGACTCCAGCGGTAAGAGGGCGAGAAGGGGAAAATTTCCCTCCAGTCGAAAGCCTCTGTCTGAAGCACAGGCTCAACGCTCACAACATTTTTCATCGACTTGACCTGCTCCAGCATCTCCGCCGTCAGCGGCAATTCGGGATAACCGGGAAGTGAAGCGGAATAATGAAGCTCGGAAACATTGAGTCCCAGCTGATCCACCACTTTCGGATTGAGTTCCCGGCCAGCGGTCACTACTCTGTACGTAAGCTGCACGCCCGGCCATACGGTCTGCTGCTCCCCATTGACCCAGACAAGACCGTCACGCACTTCAAGAGTGTCTCCGGCGACCGCCACGCAACGCTTTACGTAGTGGTCTTTCTTGTCCATAGGGCGCACGAGCACCGGGCCGAGGGCTGCAACGGCAGCCTCGCGTCCCATATAGCGGACTACAGTATGGTAGTCTTCTACAGGGGCCTTGGTGAGCACGGTATCGCCGTCGGGAAATCCGAATACTACGCAGTCTCCCCTCCGTACATCCCTGAAACCGGGCAGGCGCCTGTACTTCCACTGCACGGATGTCGAATAGGACTCACTTCGTCCTATGACATTGTGGGTGAAAGGTATGGTGAGGGGTGTCATGGGGAGCCTTGCTCCATATGTGAGTTTGCTCACGAAGAGATGGTCTCCGGTATAGAGACTGCTCTCCATCGAAGAAGAAGGGATCTTGAAGCTCTGGAACCAGAATACATTGATGAGCGTTACCACCACGACTGCGAACAGTATGGCGTCCACCCAGTCAAGCACCCAGTTCAGCAGCTTGCTCTTGGTCCTTATTTTCTTCCTCGGGCTCACTTAAAACTTTATTTTACAGAATTGATGATAGCTTCGAATGCCTGAGGATTGTTCATGGCAAGGTCGGCGAGAACTTTACGGTTAAGGCCGATGTTCTGAGCTCCGAGTTTACCCATAAACTGAGAATAAGACATTCCGTACTGACGTGCGGCAGCGTTGATACGCTGGATCCAGAGGGCGCGGAAGTTGCGCTTCTTGGCCCTGCGGTCACGATAAGCGTAGGTGAGACCTTTCTCGTAGGTGTTCTTTGCTACTGTCCAGACATTCTTTCTCGACAGGAA
>JAFTDJ010000015.1 GCA_017454265.1 Bacteroidales bacterium
ATGTCGGCGACGACTGCTTCAAAATTGGCCCCCGGTCCCAGTGTGATGCGAAATACGCGTCCACACTGCTTGCTGTAGAAGGTACCAAGAGCAATCATGTATCGGTCACCAAGCCTGCGGAAACCCTGCTCGTCTGTCCATGCCTCCTGTTGGAGTCGATACTGTGCCGTGGTCTGGTTCTTGATAGAGCGAAAATCCATATAGGCTTTGAACCCAGTATCAGCCTCAGGGACATCGAAGAGGATAACTGCCACTGGCGCAGTCCCCGATTCACTATCTTCCGGAAGCCGTAGGATTTCCACGGGGCGCTTTTTAATGTCTGTCAGATTATCCTCGGAACTCTGTATGGCTGCAGGCCTCCGCTCACTTAAAGGCCGATTGTCGGCCTGTCCCAACTGAGAAGAGCCAGGAAAGAGCGTCATCGCGGTAAGCATAAGCGCGATGACTGCTACCGGGGCCCATGTGCGTATCGTTTTTCTGCTGTGACTATTGGCATTCGCTATAGAGACTATGATGTATTTTGTATCCATATGCATTTCCCTCCTTATGATGTCTCTGTAAAGTGATATGCGGGAAATGCCAGGACTATAAGCGGCGGCGAACCGCTTAGGCTCGCCGCCGCTGAGGGAGATGATTGGTATCCGGTCTTGGGCAAAATGCCCAGCAGGGGATATACGGGAATGGTGCTGATAACCGCAGCGCTGAACTCGCCTGCGCCAGTATAGAAGATACCGCCAATTCGCCCGCCGATTTCAGAACGAACGGTGTACTGGTATCCTGTCGGTATCGTTGGGAGCACGGAGCAATAGAGGACGGGGGCAACGGATTCATGGAATCCCGCAGGCACGCCCGCAAACACAAAACGGATATCCGTCACATACTCATTTACCCCCAGCGCAAGCCCGTTTGTACTCAGGTCATAAGAGTACTGCGACTTGCTGTTCAGACCGGAAGCCAGCGTGCGGTAATTGTTGAGGTTGGTGCGGTACTGGATGCTGTATGCCGCAGAGAAGTTCCATGTTCCGGTGTAGAGCGTGCCTGCGCGCAGCGCATCGGTCGGAATCTTCACATGCAGGTAGAAATTCGACATCGCCATATTGGACGATGCCCTAATGCCGCTAAAATAGAACTTTGTCTGCATTCCGGCATAGCAGATGGCTTGCCCGCCGGTTGTAACCGTCAAGTTGTAGTTTCCTGCGGCATTGTAGACCGTGATGGTGACGTCTTTGTTCTCCTTCGTGATGTTGACCGTTACCCGGGTGCTGTTAGGCAGAAAGCCTGCCGGAGCGCCTGTCTGCTGGATATAATAGGTGCCAGTGCGCATACCCCGTTCTATGCAAAGGAGGTTGTCACTATTATTTAAGTGGACCGCGCTCTTGCGCGGCCCACACTCTTTCTTATAGCTCCCAGATTTCTACTCTCCCTGGATAGTCGTTAATCTCCTCTTCGATGATACCCAAGACGATATCCCATTCCCCACCGCCGAGAGCGCAGCCCAAGCGGCAAGGGAACCCAATGCTCATCGGCTTCTTCCTCACAAAATCGTTGTTGGCAAGGAAGTGAAGGGCCTTTCGAAGCGC
>JAFTDJ010000016.1 GCA_017454265.1 Bacteroidales bacterium
GCGCCGGTCTGGGTGTAGCTTATATCCTTCAGAGGCAAATCCATAGGCGGCATCACGAAATCCTTCTGCTTGAGGCATTCCACCATATGCAGGAACAGACTGTCCACGTGCCCGGCCTCCTCCACGAGCCTGTCCGCCTTACGGGCTGTATAGAACACCAGTTTGGAATCAGGAATTGAATCGCTGCCAAAGAAAATGCTGAGCGAGGACATAGGATCGTCCTGAGGTGGCTCCGCGTGGAATATGTCCTTGTAAATTATGTCGTCTTTGCGGGACAGGGTCTCCATGTCCGGACCTATTTTGTCCAGCTTCGCATTCAGAATGGGGTAAAGGGCCTCGTATATCTCGTTTTCCGCCTCGAGTTCCTTTTCCTTGTCGGTACTGAACACAAGCGCCACGATAGCATAGCCCAGAACTGCCAGCGAAAGCACCGTCAGCACAAAACGGAGCACCGTCCACAACGTACGGGTAATGATTCTGTACCTATTTTCTGCCATTTGTGCCTTGTTTCCTTTGCCTTTGCCCCATGGCTGCAGCCGAAGGGCGGGACGACTCGTTTTCCATACGGCGCTTTACTATCATAGCCCTGTACTCTTCTACCGGCATGCTCATGTCCATAAAGCTCATAGGGTTCACCGCGTTGTTTTTGTAGAGCACCTCATAGTGCAGATGCGGTCCGGTCGCCTTTCCGGACTTGCCCACCTCCCCTATCTTGTCTCCCCGGTGCAGGGCCTGGCCTACTCCCACGTCTATGGTGCTCAGATGGGCGTAACGGCTCTTGTAACCAAAGCCGTGGTTGATCACCACCTCATTTCCGTAACCGTTGAACTTGAAATCCACTTTCTCCACAACTCCGTCGCCTGTGGCGTAAACCGGATTCCCTGTCTTGGATGCAAAATCCTGCCCCGTATGGCGCGCAAGACCTCCGTAAACAGGATCGGTACGCACACCGAAGGGACTTGAAAGATGGTATGTACCCTTTTTTGGCAGCAGCGGAGGTACTGCCGGAATGCAGGAAACCATATCTCCGGCATTCTTTGCCACAAGGGCCACTTCGCCCATTGCAGACATCTGCCGGTCGATGCGCCCCTGGAACAAATCCAGCCGCCTCTCCAGGGCAACCATTTCATTTAGACTGTTGTCCGCGACGGCTGACGTATCGATAATGGGGTCGAGAGCGAAGATGGAACGGTAAACCTCGTTGTTGCGTGCCTCTATGCCACTCAAAGACTCTTCGTAAATGTCTAGTTTATGACGTACTACGTCCATTTTTGCATGCCATCCGTCGTTTTTGGATTTCAGATAGGCGGTCTTGGGCGAGTCGTTTCCCAATTTTATGAACCACAACCAGCAAAAGGCGAGTATGACCGCAAGCGCACCTGCTGCGGTCAGTAAAAAATTCACGGTTTTTCCTTTTTTATCGGAACGGCTCATCCCGGCAAAGGTACTAATTTTTCGCTAATTAGCAATTGTCACTTAAAGTAGCGGGGGCCGGGCTCCATTTCCTGAGCCAGTGCCCGCTCCTGACATAGACAAGGAAGAGTATCCCGCGAACGCTCAATTCCACGCACATCGCAATCCAATATCCGGTCAGGCCGTATCTGGGAGTCAAAATCAGTGCCAAACCTATGCGTACGAGCCACATCGTGCCGAAATTGAGTATGGTGGGGACCAGCGTCTGGCCGGCGCCTGCACACACTCCGAAGCCCACTATCGACGCCGCATACAGCGCTTCTGCGAAAGCCTCTATGCGCAGCACCCTGGCGCCCAGCGACACAACTTCCGGATCGGTGCTCATAATCGCCATCATCTGCGGAGCGAAGGCGTACATAGCCACCGCAAGCACAGACATCATCAGCATCGCCATCCCTATGGTAGTGCGGGCGAAGCTGCGGGCGAGGTCCCTGCGGCCCGCCCCGAGGCTTTGGCCGACAAGAGTCGTAGAAGCCTCTTCCAAACCGTATCCGGGCATATAGCAGAAACTTTCTGCCGTAATTGCAAAGGCGTTCGCCGCTATACTTACCGGTCCCAGGGGTGCCACTATGAGCGTGCTGGCCACATAAGCTCCCCGCATCACGATATTCTGAAGCCACAGCGGACCCGTGATTCCGAACGCCTTTCGAAGGGTCTCCCCGGAAGGCACCAGATTCGCCTTCACGCCGGTCTGACGCAATTCTGCAGACCGGTTGGAGGCATACCATATTGCGAACAGCGAGGTGAGCGTCTCCGCCACGCCGGTGCCCCAGGCCGCACCTGCAACCCCCATGTCCAGCAGGTAGATAAAAACATAGTTGAACACGACGTCCAGGGCGCACATCCCGACGTAGATGATACTTGGAACCTTCATATTCCCGCTCGCCTGCAGCATGGAACTTGCCGCCCAGCCGGCCATCCCTATCGGCAGGAAACCGGCATAAATGCGGAAGTAAGCCGATGCATCGGCGCGGATTTCCTCTGCGCCGCCCAGCCAACCGGGCAACGGGCCGCTGATGAGCATGCCGGCGAGAGTAAGAAGCATGCTGAAAGACACCACGCTGAATACGCCCTGGCGGAATAGGCCCCGCGCCTTGTCGAAATCCTTCGCCCCGCAGGCATGGGCGAGCTGTACGGAGAAGCCTGTCATGACCGCCATCGCGAATCCGTTGAAGAGCCAGGTACAGGTAGATACCAGACCTATGGAGGCCGCGGGATTGGCTCCCAGACGTCCCACCATCGCAGAATCGATGTACTGCATCAGCACGCTTGACAGCTGGGCCAGAATTGCCGGAACGGCAAGCAGCAGGGTTAGCCTGAGCTGTTCGCCTCCGGCGAGAGGATCGCCTCCTCTCAAACGTCCGAGAAGTATGTCTTTGGATGAGCTCAACCGATAATGTATTTACCGATTTTAGGAATGCGCTGCAGAAGAATGCTTGCCGCAGCCGTGCAAATGAAAGTGCAGAGCGTACTCAAAACTATTTGTACCGGCGTCGTCCATATCCCCATGACTCCGGCATCGCCGATTCCCCAAAGGCCACGGAAGAAGGCGGAGATATAGGAGAGTATTAGCAGATGGCACAAATACATGCCATAGCTGGCCTTGGATATGGGAAGCAGTATTTTTTTGTAGAAACCTCCGTCGGAATTGATTTTGCGCAGCAGCAGAATCCAGCCCAGAGTCATGAGGAACACGCCGGCGGAATCGTTGAACCAGGGAGTCTCCCACTGTGCTGCCATTCCCGTAGGGCCCTCTATGGGGAACACGCCTCCGCAGCTGGCGAACACCCTTTTCAGAAAACCTCCGAAGCAAAGGGCAAAACCGGCAATCCAGCTCGGCAGGGCAACGGCCAGAGTCCTTCCCCAACCGAGTTCAGCAACGAATTTTCTAAGATAAAGACCCAGCAGCATGTAGCCCAGAAAACCGCTGAGGTAATAGAACAATCCGAAGGTGTTCCAGCTGGCCTCGCCCCAAAGCGGGTATTTGGCGGGATTGGGAATGCCGGAGGGTCCGTATATCACCGGCACGTCGCCGCCGGAAGCGAACTCACGGACATAGGGGATGAAAGTCGTAAGGAAGCACAGGAAGATATAAACCAGCAGCTCCTTGCGGCCCACCTTCTCCGCCCACGGTGACAGCAACGGCATTATGAGATACAGTCCCACAATCATATAGACGAACCACAGATGACCGGCCGCATAATTGAAATTCAGCAGCAGGTCCTTGAAGTTCTGAACCGGCTCTCCCCATGCCAGGGCATAAACCACACTCCATATCGCGAACGGTATCAGTATGCGTTTAGCACGGCGCTTGAAGAACTCCCCGGTGGAATAATGAACCGGGAACTGCAGGTAGCTCGAGGCCACCACGAAAAGCGGAACGCACGCACGCACGAAGGAGTCGAAGAACGATGCCCAGAACGCATCGCTGCGGGTAAGAATCAAGGAACCTTCACCTCCAAGGTAAAATGGCTCGGTGCAGTGCACGAGCATAACCATAAAACAGGCGGCAACTCTCATCCAGTCCACCCAGATTTCCCTTTTTCTTTCCATATATGATTAAATAAACAGACCGTCACGCATCTCCAGGCTCCTGTCGCACAAGGATGCGAGTTCCGGGTCGTGAGTGACTATCACCAGAGTCTGCCCCAAAGAATCCCTCAGGTTGAACAGGAGTTTGTGAATTTCCTGTTTCGTTGCAGAATCCAGATTTCCGGTGGGCTCATCGGCGAAAAGTACGGCCGGGGAATTCACCAGGGCACGGGCGATTGCGGTGCGCTGCTGCTCTCCTCCGGACATCTCCGAAGGTTTGTGGGAACTTCTGTGCGCAAGGCCTACAAGTTCCAGAAGCCGCCTGGCGTCTGAGCGCGCATCATGAGCGGGACGGCCTGCAATCAGCGCAGGAATCATCACGTTCTCTTCTGCCGTAAATTCAGGCAGCAGATGATGCGCCTGGAACACAAAACCTATACGCCTTCCGCGAAAAGCAGCCAGAGCGTCACCCCTGAGCGATCTTCCGCGGATTGAGAATACCGTAGTGCCGTCAATTTCCAGGACTCCGGAATCCGGCGAGGACAGTGTACCGAGAATCTGGAGGAGAGTGGTTTTCCCTGCTCCGGAAGCTCCTGTGACAGAAAGGATTTCACCTTTGGCAACCTGCAAATCCACCCCCTTCAGCACCTCCAGGGCGCCGAAGCTCTTGTGGATGCCGCCAGCCGATATTATCATTCTGTGTGGAGCTTACTCTTCGCCCGTGACCCAAACGAGCACGTGCCTGTCGAAGGTGATGTATTGGAGCCTGAGTTCTTCCTCGTAACCGTCTTTATTGATGAAAGTAGCGTCCAGTTCGCCCTCGGCGCGGGGACGTACCGCCTCTATTTCAATCTGTTCTGCGAAGTCCACCTTGTACTGGGACATTTTCTTGTACACGGCTTCCTTGGCGCACCAGTAGATGGCAAGCTGGGTACGGCGGTCGTCGGCGTCGTCGTCGAGCTCTTCGATTTCTTCTTCCGAAAGGGCCCTCTTCTCCACGGCGCTGAAGTCACGGTCCAGGGACTCGCAGTCTATGCCCACCTCCTCAACGTCGTTGAGAATCACCGCCACGTATTTGTCGGTGTGGGTGATGCTGATATTGATGGCGTTGTTCTCGATGTAGGGCTTGCCGTTGTCGTGATGGCTGAGGTAAACCTTTTCTTCGAACATGACGTCCAAAAGCGCCCGCACGGCAAGCTTCTGCTTGCGGAGGGATTCACTTTTTATGTAAGAAATTTCTTCAAGCTCGTCCGAAGGGATGGACGAAAGGGCGCGAAGCTCAGCTTCGGTCTCTGTGATTTGCCAGACTCCTATACGCGAGTGATAGTCGTCATCAAGGTCTTTTTGTAGATATAGTGCCATAAACAATTATAACGTGACAAAGATAGTGAATATTTTGATTATGCAAGAAATTTTGTAATTTTGGCACGCTTTTGAACCTAGTCTCATTTATAGATATGAAGTATTTAACTAACGAAAAATTGACCATCGTGGGCGCCGGCGGCATGATCGGCTCCAATATGGCCCAGACCGCGCTTATGCTCGGCCTTACACCCAACATCTGCCTCTACGACATCTTCGAACCCGGCGTGCACGGAGTTGCAGAGGAGATTTACCACTGCGCTTTCGAAGGCGCGAATGTCACCTGGACAGTTGATCCTGCCGTGGCTTTCAAAGATGCAAAGTACATCATTTCCTCTGGCGGAGCCCCCAGAAAGGAGGGCATGACCCGCGAAGACCTGCTCAAGGGCAACTGCCAGATTGCCGCCGAATTCGGCGACCTCATCAAGAAGTATTGCCCCGACGTCAAGCACGTCGTAGTTATTTTCAACCCTGCAGACGTTACTGCCCTGACAGCACTCATTCACTCCGG
Organism: Bacteroidales bacterium; assembly: GCA_017454265.1. Classification (GTDB taxonomy): domain Bacteria; phylum Bacteroidota; class Bacteroidia; order Bacteroidales; family UBA932; genus Cryptobacteroides. The sequence goes on from JAFTDJ010000016.1 coordinate 5,879, forward strand.
CCTCAAGCCGAGCCAGCTCACTTCACTCGCTGCTTTGGACAGCACCCGTCTCCAGGAGGCTCTCGCAGCTGAATTCGGCGTACAGCAGTGCAAGGTTACCGGCGCCCGCACTTACGGCGGACACGGCGAGGCCATGGCGGTATTTGCCAGCAAGGCCCTTATCGACGGCACCCCTCTGGCAGAGAAGAAACTCTCCGCAGAGCGCTGGGAGGCCATCAAGCATGCCACCGTGCAGGGCGGATCCAATATAATCAAGCTCCGTGGACGCAGTTCTTTCCAGAGCCCCGCATACCAGGCGGTGAAAATGATCGAGGCTGCAATGGGCGGGCCCGTATTCAACTGGCCTGCAGGATGCTACGTAAACGACGACAAGCTCGGCTACAAGAACGTAATGATGGCAATGCCCACCGTTATCGATGCCGACGGAGTACATTACACCGCACCCGAAGGGACCGCTACGGAGATGGCAGACCTCAAGGCCTCTTACGAGCACCTTTGCAAGATGCGCGACGAGATTGTGAGCCTGGGTATTGTCCCTCCCGTGGCAGACTGGAAGAAAGAGAATCCCAATCTTTAGACACGGCTACTTGCGCAGCCACTTTTCCGGGTCCTGGGGCTGACGTCCCTTCCAAAGCTGGAAGTGCACCTGCGTATCGTCAAGGCCGGTGGCAACGTGACCGATGACTTGTCCGGTTTTCACCTTGTCACCGGCCTTTACTGCAACCGAACCGAGCTTGCAGTAGAAGGTGAAATACTCGCCGTGCTGCACCAGCACGCACTGGTTGTAACCGGGCACGACTACTATTTGTTTCACCACTCCGTTGAATACAGCCAGCACCGCCGCATCCTTGCCCACGGCTATGCCGACTCCGTTGTTGAACGGCATTTCTAGCTTTGTATAAACAGGATGCGGATTGCGTCCGAAATGGCTCACCACGCGTCCTTCCGCCGGCCATGGAAGTTTGCCCATATTTGCAGAAAACTGCTCCGACAAGGCATAGTCGACCTTTGTTTTGGTTTTGCTTCCGCCCGCTTTGCCCTTAGCCTTGTTCCCTGTTCCTTCCATCTCCGCCTGAATGAGACGTTCGATTTCGCGATTCAGGGCCTCTACCTGCTTGCGCTTGGAGTTCAGCTGCGCCTGATACTGCTTCTTGTCTTTCTGCAGCTGATTCACCAGCAGACGTGACTTGTCCTCCTCTTTACGCAGTTTTGTCACCTCGTATGCCCTTTCGTCCCTGAGCACCTTCGCTTGCGCCCGCAGGCTGTCCAGACTCTGTTTCTTCGCCTCCAGCTTTGCCCGTTCCTCTCCGATTCTGCGCCCCTGTTCGTTCATCTGGGCAGACAGCTGCCGCAGGTAGGAGTAACGGCGCAGGCCCTGGCCTATGTTCTCGCTCGCCAGGATATACATATACCACATCCGCGAATCGCGGTTTCTGTATGCATTATGCACCAGGCGCCCGTAATAGAAGGTCATGGTGTCGAGCCGCCCCTGTACCGTTTCTATCTCTTTCTTGCAACGGCGCACGCTGTCGGTGATTGCGGCAAGCTCCTTCTCGCTGTCGTTCAACAACTCCCTGCGGGCATCGGTCTGGGCCCTCAGAAGGCTGAGCTGGGTTGCGGCGCTGTTGCTTTTGGCCGTAGCCGTCTGCAGCTGCTTTTCCAGTATCCTGATGTCACGCTCCAGACGCGCTTTCTTATCCTTGCTGGACGACAGGCTCTGCGACGCCGCCGGGAGGCAGCAGCACAGCAGAAGCACTGCGAGCGTAGTTATGGTACGGAATCTCATCATTTGTTCTTGGCTTCCGCAAGGTTTCTGTAATATGACGCCAGATCCTTTTCCCCTAGTTTTTCCAGCACTTTGGAGAAGTGCATAAGGATGACGGCGCTGTCTTTGCCGCCGTAGAGCATGGCGTGCTTGAAGTAAGGTTTGGCTTCTCCCGCCTTTCCGCGCAGGTAAAGTATCCAGCCGTAAGTATCCAGATAGGTCGGGTTGTCCGGTTCCCTGGTCACGGTAATCAGGCTCATTCTCTCCGCTTTGGCCAGTTTCTTCTTTTCCGTACACAGATACCAGGCATAGTTGTTCAGTACCGGACAGTAACCGGGATCCAGGCGCAGGGCCTGGTCGTATGTCTTGTATGCCTTGCGGGTCTGCCCTGTCGCATACCAGGAATCACCGATAATGGACAGGCAGTTCACCACGTGAGCCGTGTCGTCCGGAGACAGGGATATAAGCGTCTCGCACTCTTCTATGACGCGTGGGTAGTTTTCCCTGCTGGCGGCAATCTGCATGCACAGGCTGTGGGCATGCAGGCTGCGCGGCTCCGCGTCGGCATACGCGCGCACAAGAGTATCTATGTCCGGAAGCAGTGCATTGTAGGTACGGGTGTCGAAATTGCCCAGTACGCTCATCAGGGCCTCATATTTGGACTCGTCGTCGGAGTTGCGGTCTTTTACAAGAGACTGAAGGGTGGCAAAATAAGAAGGATAGTCCCGCTTTATCCTGTAGGAAGCTGCGAGCATGGAAGAGACGTAGAGTTCCGGAAACTTGCCTGGCTTGACAGTCTGCAGTTCCCGTAGAAGTTTTTCCGCCGCCTTGACCTCTCCCGAGTTCAAATAAAGATTGGCAAGCGTCTCCTTGTACCAGTAATTCGTGCTGTCCAGTTTTACCGCCTCGCCGAAGCGTTCGGCGGCAGCCTTGAAATCTCCGGCCGTATAACGGCAGAGGCCCTGATAATAACGTATCGCATCGTTTCCCGGGTAAACGGCGGCAAGGGAATCCAGTGCAGCTTCCGCTTCATGGATTCCGCCGCTTTCGAGCAGGGCCACAGCATCCAGGACAGCATCTTCCACTCCAGTGCTGTCACGCTTTTCCTCCTGGGCATTCAGAAGGATGCAAATCGGCAAAAGAGCGAAGCAGAGCAGCAGTTTCTTCATTGTAATTACAAAAATATTGATTTTTTGTCTATTTTCGCAAAACATTTTCGGATTTGAGATTTTTTTGTGCCCGATGCAACTTTTTGAGAATAAATCGCATCTTAATACTTGGACTGTGGATAAGGCCAAGGAAGGTGACCGACGCTCACAAAAAGCCATCTACGATGCCCTGGCAGACAAAATGTATGCCATTTGCCTGCGATACATGGGCGACCGCCAAACGGCGGAAGACGTACTTCAGGACGGTTTTGTGACATTGTTCTCCAAGCTCGACACCTACACGGGTGACGGGTCGTTCGAGGGTTGGGCCAGAAAGATCTTTGTCAATACTGCATTGATGAGCCTGAGAAAGAATGACGTTCTCAAGGAGAGCGACGACGTTGACAGCGCACGGGCCGTCACGAGCGAAGCTCCGTCGGCAATCCAGAATATCGGCTACAAGGAGCTTGGCAGGATGATTGCGGAGCTTCCTGCCGGATTCAGGACCGTTTTCAACATGTACGTCGTAGAAGGGTATTCCCATCAGGAGATTGCGGAAGCGCTCGGCATTTCCGTAGTCACCTCCCGTTCGCAGCTGCTGCGGGCGAGAGCCATTTTGCAGTCGAAGATCAAAGAAAGAGAGAAGAAAAAATAGATATACTTAAGATGCAAGACAATTGGCAAGAATTCGACCGGCAGATAAAGTCGGTGCTGCAAGACGCCGGGGAAAAAGCTCCCGGGCGGGTGTGGCGTGCCGTGTCCGCGCGTCTTGATTCTGAGGCAGGTGCTGCTCTCTGGTGGAGATGGGCCGTACCCGCACTCGTTGCGGCAGCCGTGGTGGCGGGCTTGTTCCTCACCGGAACATTCGACCGCCATGCTGCAATGCCCGGCGAGGCGGACCTGGTGGCCGAATCCAACATTATATCTTCCGTTTCAGACCCGGCCGCGGACCTTGTCGCGTCTGCGGACCTTATTGCCCCCCAGGCCACAGAGCCTGCCCGCGAGGGAACGCGCCGGCGATTGCGCAGCTCCTTCTCCGGGCAGGCGGACATGCGACAGAGCGGAAATGAGGCAGACGACACCCCCGTTACCGAATCCCGCGACGAGGATGTATCAGTAGTGCCGGAAACCGACAGAAAAGACGCCGGTTACGATCCCGACGCCGCTGCAAAATGGGCCCTTATCGAACAGGAAGACCACAGCACAAAGAAGACCCGGATCAAGGCAAGCGGCCTGTATGCGCAGGGCGGCCTCGGAGGGAACGACTCCAACATTTCCTACGGAGGCAACGGCATAAGCCGCATGGCTCCCGGCGCAGGTTCGGCAAATGCAGGAATCAGCGAAAACGGACAGTCCACCTACGGCGTTCCATTTACAATCGGGCTCGGCGTGCGATTCAGTGTAACCGACAAATTCTCCCTGGGCACCGGACTGGACTACTCCCTGCTCACGCGCTCATTCAACGGAAGCTACTCAGGTTCTGCAGCGAGCGCCTACGAAGGTATGATATTCCACAATGTACAGTACATCGGAGTACCAGTAAACGTATATTACAACCTGCTTCAGACGCGTGACGGGCTTATGAACGTTTACGCCTGGGGCGGCGGAGAGGCTGAATACTGCATTTCCAACCGTTACCGCCTGATGAGCGCCACTCCTGTAGTCATCCCCGACAAGGCAGGCGGATTCCAGTTCTCCGCAGCACTTGGCATGGGTCTGGAATTCAGGCTCAGCAAGGCTCTGGGGCTGTATATAGATCCTTCTGTACGCTACTATTTCCACGGCAACCAGCCCAAGTCCGTGCGCACAGACAAGCCGTTCATGTTTAATTTCGACGCGGGTCTGAGATTCAACTTTTAGATTTTGCTTTTTCGCGAAAGCGTTTTAACTTTGCGCCATGCTTCGAGATTCGGGGTGTGGCGCAGTTGGCTAGCGCATCTGGTTTGGGACCAGAGGGTCGCAGGTTCGAGTCCTGTTACCCCGACGGGAGGCCGGTCAGAAAGTGAATCGGAATCCGGCCGAGAGTGCAAATGAGAGGGGATGTTCTGTATAGAACGTCTCTTCTTTGTTTTGCCCGGGTATATACCAGCTGAGACCGGGCTGCAGGAACAAACCGCCCACACCTCCTATAAGCCACTGTACTCCCGCATTGAGGTTGAGCGACCATACCAGGTCGCTTATTCTCGTGTTGAAGCTCTCGCTTCCTACATTGCTGTCAGAAATGTAGTTGTCGATAGTGCCCGAGCTTCTGAATCCGTATTCCAGCATAGGTCCTGCGGAAGCATATACTGCCCCGTTTCCGAATCTGAAAGGCGTGTAAACAGCATACACCGGCAAACCTACATACGAAAGCGTACGGCTGGTGACGGTTGACATATTACCGGTGGTCGAAGTTGTCCGTGTGAGCAGGTTGCTGAGCTGAAGGCCTGTTTCCACGTCCCAGTGCCTGCCCACCGGAATACTGAACATTGCTCCTGCACGAAAAGCTATGGAATGCCGGACGTCGTTCTCCGTCGGCTTGTTTCGGCTGAGCAAAGCCACCGGTGCCTTTTTCGTCGGGCTCGCCGCCGCACTCCGCACCGTGCTCATCGCGTATGAAGTATAGGTACTGGAAGTACCTCCCCCGGGCACGCCACCCGCAATCAGCGAAATAGTAACGAGCCTCGCAGGAGCGTCGTCCCGCTCCGCAGGATACTGCATTTTCCGCACAGGTTCTTGAACATCGGCTTGCCGTTCTTCGTCAGCAGCCGGCCGCTCAGCTTCCTTCGGGATAATGACGGGTTCCACGTTGTCCGGTTCGGAAGGTACAGGTTCTGAAGATACCGGCTCGGCATGCTCCGGCTCGGCCGGTGCCGGCTCGGCAAGCTCCGGAAGTTCAGAAGGTAACGAAGAATGTAAAACGTTGATATTATTAACTGTTTGCGGGGTAGCGGATACCGTCGGGACTACGGCATCCTCCCTGCTATCCGGGACTGCTTCGGCTACGGCATCTGTTGCGAGCTGCGGCTCAACGGCTCCGGGCCTCCACAGCAGCAGCACGGCCAAAACCGCCGCAGCGGCGCCTGCAAGCGCCCACCACCAGGGGAAGGCGGCGGCCCTGCGTTTTTGCAAGCCCTCTTCTATCCCCTCCCACAAACCCTCCGGAGGTGTTTCTGTATACTCCGCCATTTGCCGGCGAAGCTTGTCGTTCCATTTGTCAGACATTGGCATTTCTTCTTCTGTATTCTTTTATCTCCCGCGCCAGCAAAGCTTTAGCCCGCAGCAGCTGGGATGCGGATGAGTTTTCTTTTATTCCAAGCAGCCCCGCAATTTCTTTATGGGGCATCTGTTCAAAGACGTACAGGTTGAACACGGTTCTGTAACCATCCGGGAGGTGGCGTATCATTTCTTGCAGCACATCCATAGGCACATCGTCAACTTCCGGATCGTCGTCCGGGATAGCGTCCGGTATATCCCTGTCCACCAGCAGACTGTTATCTTTACGCAGAGCCTGCAGGGCGCAATTGGCTACAACCCTGGACATCCAGGCACGTAGCGAGCCCTCGCCCCTGTAAGAGAAGCTGTCGAAACGCTCGAAAATACGGATGAACGCCTCCTGCAGCACATCCTTCACTGCGTCGGGATCGGCAATATAACGGGATGCCACAGCCGTAAGGTTTCCCGCATAGCGCAGATACAGCTCACGCCTGCCGCGCTCTTCGCCGCGGCCTACAAGTCTGACCAGCTCCTTCTCCGTCAGTTTATTCCCTGCTCCTGAATTCAAAGTCCGCGGTACCTGCAGTACCGTCCAGTTTAATCCAATTTAATGTTATGGTTACAGTTTCTCCGCCCGTGTCCGACAGATCGTTTATATCGAAACAAATTACCCCCTCGGCAAGCTCGTCATGCCCGTCGCCGTGGCTGTCTTGCACCAAAGTGAGGGAATAAGGGTTTCCTGCGTCCAGGCACACCAGGCTGAAATCGTGATGAAGGGGAACACTTCCCCACCAGGTTTTATAATGAAGTGTAAGGTATCCGTCGTCCACACCGGTAATCCAGCTGTTCAGCAGAATATCGAGGCCGTCCGGCGGCACCACTACGGCCTGATAGTTGAACGCACCTTTCTCGAATACGCCCTCATCCAGAGGCTCCACCCAATAAACCGAGCACATTCTGTACTCGTCACGCATTTCTGCATTCACATACACGTTTGCCATTACGCGCTGCTGGCGCACAAAGTCCCACTCTAAATCCGCCGGCAGGAGTTTGTGTTCTCCCGCCTGGAAGAAAAGGGCTCCTTCCGCATTCTGTTTTATGGTAAACAGAGCCGTCACTTCCCCCGATAAGGGAATTTCGTTCTCATAATCTACCGATGGTCCAAAGTCCTTCATACAGCCCACGGCCATCAGGCAAACCAAAGCGGCTACAATATGTATTGTTCGTCTCATTCCACAAATAAAATCCGGGCACTCCTGAAATCTTGCACATAATGGCAAAAAAAAATCATATTTCAATGCAAGATTATTCTTTTGTCTGCATTTACTGGTCAAAACACCTGAAAAAATGAAAAGACTCAGCACTTTATTAATTGTTTTGATTACAGCTTTCGCCGTCGCTTCGTGTATGCAAGACTACGGGGCTTATATGTATGTCGATGCGAATGATATAAACGGCTTTTCGGACAATGATCCGGAGAACCAATCGGCCGGGGATAAATTCGATGAGATAGTCGAAAACAGTTTCATCAAGGTATCGGAACAGCCTGTCTCCACCTTTTCCATAGACGCCGACGGCGCCGCCTATTCTTATATGCGCCGTTGCATTTCGAACTCTTTTCTCCCTTCGCGCAATTCCGTACGCATAGAAGAGTACCTGAACTATTTTACTTTCGACTATGCGGAGCCAAGCGGAAACGAGACTGTAGCGATCAATGCTGAAATGGGCATTTGTCCCTGGAATACAGAGCATTACCTGCTGCGCCTCGGGCTTAAGGGCAAGTCTCTCCAAGAATCGGAGATGCCTAAAGCGAACTTTATCCTGCTCATAGACACCTCGGGGTCCATGTACGGGGCAGACAGAATCGACCTTCTGAAGTCTGGTCTCTGCAATATGATAGACCATATGCGTCCCACAGACCGTGTCGCCGTCATTACATATGCCGGTGAAGTGAAGCGCGTGCTGGAATCCACTCTTGTCAAAGACGCCTCCAGAATCAAAAAAGCGATTAACCGGCTGGAAGCCAGCGGCTCCACCTCAGGCGGCGCTGCAATGAAAATGGCTTACGACGAGGCGGTGGAACACTATGCCGAGGGGGGCAACAACCGTATCATAATGTGCACCGACGGAGACTTCAACGTCGGAGTCACCTCCACCGATGCGCTGGTCGAGATGGTGGAAAGCTACCTCGACAAGGGCATATACCTGAGCATTATGGGATTCGGCTCCGGCAACTATCAGGATTCCCGGATGGAGAGCCTCTCAAACCACGGCAACGGCACCTACACTTACATCGACAGCGAAGATGAAATGATGAAAGTGTTTGTACACGAACGCTCACGCTTCGTATCCGTAGCCAACGATACCAAGTGCCAGGTAAAGTTCTTCGACGCAATAGACAGCTACCGCCTGATCGGTTACGAGAATCGGGTAATGAACAATGAAGACTTCGAAAACGACAAGAAAGATGCAGGAGAAATAGGTTCCGGGCAGACAATAACCGCCCTCTACGAGCTCATTCCCTCCGATAGTATGACCCAAAACGCCACTGCAGCCAGCTTCGACGTACGCTACAAGAAAGCGCTGGGCGAGGAGAGCCGTCCCCTGCATATGGACGTCGGCCGTTACTACGCAGGCACGACCAAGACCGGAACAGAATTCAACTTCGCAGCCGGACTCGCCGCTTACGGAATGCTTCTCAAAGACTCAGAGTACAAGGGAGAAGCCAGCTTCGGCATGGTCAAAGAACTGCTCAAGAGTGCAGAAAAGCCTGCAAACGGGGTAGATCCCCTGGGCCTGCGCATCAGGCTTCTGGAGCTTGTAAACAAGGCCGAAACCTTGAAAGCAGCCGAAGCTATGAGAGAGACTGAGTCAGAACGATAAAATCTTCTACGCTCAAACGCTCGGCCCGCAAATCCAAAAACGGCACCTCATCTTTGTCAGGCCGCTCCGCAAGGAGCGGCTTGAGTGCGTTGCGAAGGGTCTTGCGACGCTGGTTGAACGCGGTCTTTACAACTTGTTTGAAGAGTTTTTCGTCGCATCCTAGCTCCGTCCGACAGTTGCGTATGAGACGGATAACCGCAGACTGCACCTTGGGCGGGGGCGCAAAAGCCCCGGGGCCAACGGTAAAGCAATATTCAATGTCGTACCAGGCCTGGAGCAGCACGCTAAGTATGCCGTAGGTCTTGCTGCCCGGCTTTTCCGCGATGCGTTCCGCCACCTCTTTCTGTATCATACACACGACCTCGGGCACGCGGTCCTTGTCGTCCAGTATCTTGAAGAAAATTTGGGACGAGATATTGTACGGGAAGTTACCTACGATGCAGTAGCTGCCGGGGAACACCCTGTGCATATCCAGCCGCAGGTAATCGGCCTGCAGCAGGCGTCCCTGCATTCCCGGGAAGTGGGTGAGAAGGTAATCTACAGACTCCCCGTCCAGCTCAACAGCCTTGAGGTCGATATCCGGGCGTTGCAGCAGGTACTGAGTCAGCACCCCCATGCCCGGACCGATTTCAAGGACGGGGGTAAGCGAAGCGGAAGACGGTGGAGACAAAGTATTGACTATCCGGCGGGCGATGGACAAGTCGGTCAAAAAATGTTGCCCGAGGGATTTTTTTGCGCGAACTTCCATAGACTAGCCCAGTTTGGCGGCAAGACGGCCGGCCAGATCCAGGAAAGCCTGGGCATCGGGGCGTGTACCAAGAGCGACCGGGGCACCGGAATCGCCGCTCTCACGTATGCTCTGCACAAGGGGGATACGTCCGAGCAGCTCTATGCCCAGGGATTCCGCCATACGGGCTCCTCCGTCTTTGCCAAAAATGTAATACTTTTCGTCGGGATGCTCTTCCGGTGTAAACCACGCCATATTCTCCACCAGACCGAAGATGGGCCTGTTGATGTTCTTGTTTCTGAACATCGCAGCACCCTTTTCCACATCGGCGAGCGCCACTTCCTGCGGAGTCGTCACTATCAGCGCACCTTCCATGGGAATATCCTGGAGCAGGCTGATGTGAATGTCTCCGGTTCCCGGAGGCATATCCACCAGGAGAAAGTCCAGCGTGCCCCATTTCACCTGAAGGATCATCTGCTTAAGGGCGTTGCTCGCCATCGGGCCGCGCCAGATAAGAGCCTGCCCGCGTTCGGCAAAATACCCTATACTCATCCACTTCACGCCGTATTTCTCCAGCGGCACGATGAGTTCCTTGCCGTCCGATTCTTCCGCGTCCGGCTGCAGTCCCTCCGTACCGGTCATCAAAGGCACCGAAGGGCCGTACACGTCGGCGTCCGCCAGGCCCACCTTGTATCCCAGACGCGCAAGGGCGCAGGCAAGATTGACTGCGACGGTGGATTTTCCCACCCCGCCCTTTCCCGAGGCCACGCCTACGATGTGGCGCACGTTCCGCAGACCTTCCGTGTCGAACTCCATGCCCTTCTTTCCGGGTGCCGGAGCATCCAGCACCACCGTCTTCACTTCTGCGCCCTTGACGCCGCCGCGAATGAGAGTGGCTCGTGTTGCTCCAATCAGGTATTCGGCCAGGGGATCCCGCTTACGGGGGAATCCGAGTGTAACCACGGTTCCCTCGACAGAATGCACCATTCCGAGTTCCACTATATTTTTATCCCCCTCACCGGGATGGCGGACCTGACGCAACAGGTCCAGAATTTCGTCTTTTGTCATTACCGTACCAGATTCATTTCATCCAAAAGGTAAGCTGCGCCGCCGAACTTGTCCATCATTAGCAGCACATAGCGGATATCCACGCAGATACACCTCTGAAGCTGCGGCTCGAACATGACGTCGCTGCTCATTGCCTCCCAGTTGCCGTCGAAGGCAAGGCCGATGAGGTTGCCGTCGGCATCCATCACGGGACTGCCGGAGTTGCCACCGGTGATATCCAGATTTGTGAGGAAGCAGGTCACGAGCTCTCCGTCGGCATTTGCGTACTGACCGTAATCCCTGGCCTCATATATTTCCTTCAGGCGCGCAGGCACGCGGAATTCGTAATTATCAGGGTCTTCCTTCTCCATCACGCCCTTCAGGGTGGTGTAGTACTTGTACAGCACGCCGTCCTTGGGCTCGTAGCTTTTCACCGTACCGTAAGTGAGGCGGCAGGTCATATTGGCGTCGGGATAGGAAGGCTCCCCCTTGCGCCACTCCAGCAGGCTTGCGCCGTACGCCTTGGTGGCTTCGGCAAGCGCAGGGCGGGAATTCAAAACAGCGTCGCGCATAGGAGACATCGTTTCCATTATGGCCTCGCCCAGCTGAACGGCGGGGTCCGAGGCAATCAGCTTCTGGTTGACGGGCTTTGCCGTGAGCTTTTCTTCCGAGGTAAAGATGCTCTTCTTGAACAGGTTGTCCACAAACTTGCGGGTATCGGTGGAAAGCAGGCTCTTGCCTTTGACTTTGACTGCATCCTCAGGATTCACGTTAGCCTTATAGAAATCAATCATTGCCACGGCCACGTCGCGGTCCACACCGGCATCGTAGTCCTTGTATTCGCGCCGGAGGGCCTCCAGGACAGTGTCAATCGCCTTCTGTTCGTCAACATCCGCATCGGGATTCTGGGCCTTGGATGCAGCGGCCATCTGCAGGCTGCGGTTCATGGCGAGCGCAAAGTTCACAAGTTCGATACGGCCTATGCTTTCTGTGAGTAAGGTGGCGGCCCGCATAGAAGCAGACGAGCCTTGCACATTCTGCCTGATTTTTTCTATAGCGCCGCCGTAGGCCTCTGTTCTGGCAGCATCTTCAGCTATCCAGGACTCGAGCTGCTGCTCTTTTTCCTTCTCGCGCGGAATAATCTGAAGCGCTTCGAAAGCCTCGCGCATTCCTATCCACTTCTTCCATCCGTTGGACGACCCGGAATATTTGCTGGCGTATTGCAGCCCCACTTTTTCGTCGGCACGCATAGCCTTCCAAAGCACTTCCTGACGCACGCCACGGGCGGCAATGCGTATATTGTTGGTTTCCAGCATCTCCTCCAGCTGAGCTGCGGTCTGGAAACGCTGGGTGCTGCCGGGATAGCCCATAATCATTGCAAAATCACCCTCCTGAATGCCCTTAAGCGACACTCCGAGGAACTGGCGCGGCACCATAGGCACGTTATCGGGCGAATAGTCTGCAGGTTCGTTGTCTGTGCCTGCATAGACGCGAAAGCAGGAGAAGTCGCAGGTATGGCGGGGCCACATCCAGTTGTCGGTGTCGCCGCCGAATTTACCGGAAGATGCAGGAGGGGCGCCTACAAAGCGTACATCACGGTAAACTTTGGACACAATCAGATAATGCACGTTGTCGTTGTAAAAGTTTACAATACGCACCTGGCAGTGAGGATTTGCCTCCTGGGCAGCGGCTATGAGGGCCTGGCGGCTCGCACCGGAGGCTAGCGTATCGGTGACGTCCGTCATACTCTGCAGGAAACGCACAGTGAGGCCCGGCACAGGAAGTTCCTCCTCGCGGGATTTCGCCCAGTATCCGTCTTCGAGATAATTGTGCTCCGTACTGGACAGGGACTGGATGCTGCCGTATCCGCAGTGATGGTTGGTGAGCAGAAGGCCGGAACCGGACACGATTTCTCCGGTACAACCGCCTCCGAACTGCACTATAGCGTCTTTAATGGAGGAATTGTTGACGCTGTATATCTGCTCCGGGGTGAGCCTGGAGCCGAGATTGCGCATTGCGTCGGCATTCATTTTTTCCAGCAGCGGCAGAAGCCACATTCCCTCGTCTGCCATGAGGGGAGAAGAGAGAAACAGCATTGCGCTGGAAAGGGTGATGAGTATTTTCTTCATATTCAGAATAATGTTGGTTCCAATTCTTTGGGGTGAAACGACTTACGGTGCTCCGGGGTAAAGCCCAGACGCTTTATCGCTTCTATGTGCTCAGGGGTGGGGTAACCTGCGTTATGCTCCCAGCCATATCCCGGATACTCCCTGGCAAGAGCCTCCATACGTTCGTCCCTCCAGGTCTTGGCCAGTACAGACGCTGCAGCGATGCTGGCATAAGTAGCATCCCCGTGCACTACCGTGGAGTACGGAATGCCGTCGAAAGGGATAAAGCGGTTTCCGTCTATCAGAAGATAGTCCGGCCTGATTTTCAACGCACGGACGGCCCTTTGCATACCGGTAATGCTTGCCTTCAGGATATTGAGGCGGTCAATTTCTTCCGCTTCCACTGCCGCTACGGCCCAGGAAAGCGCCTCCCTCTCAATGACGGGACGGAGAGCCTCTCGGGCTTTTCGGCTCATTTGCTTGGAATCGTTAAGCAAAGGATGGTGAAAATCGGGCGGAAGTATCACGGCGGCAGCATACACCGGGCCGGCGAGGGGACCGCGTCCAGCCTCGTCGCAACCGGCTTCCGTACGACCTTGCTGCATATATGGGAGCAATGATATAATCCGTTGCATACTTCGCAAAGTTAATCACAATTGCGAAAACACACAACTGCAAAGGAGCCCTCAGCGCCTGGATTTGCCGGATTGCTCCAGAAGGAGGGCTATACGATCGCTGAGCTTGCCGACAGCGGCGCCGAGTTCTTCCACTTTTTCTTCCAGAGAATTTATTTTGTCTTCCAGGTTGCCGCTTTGCAAATATCCGTGGGTAAGCCCCGGCTTTTCACCGAATATGATTTCTTCCTCGCTCATGCCCATCACGGAGGCGAAGCGGGAGAAACTTTTGCTGTACAGTCTGGTCTTTCCCGTTTCGAAGTTGTTGTACGTGGTCCGTTCCACGTCCATCAGGTCCGCCATCTGGTCCTGGGAGTAGCCGTTGCTGGTCCTTATCCTCCGGATGTTTTCTAGTACTTTAGACATACTATCGAGTTGCGAAAACAAAATTAACGCATCATCGCGGCTTATCCCATAGTGGTTTTTTGGACATTTTTCCATAAAAATTGGACAAAAATCAAAAAAAACAACAAAAAGTGTTTTTTACCCCTGTTTTTACCCCCTGGGAAAAGTTGGAAATTCTTGAACAACTGTCCATATTTGCGGCACAAAACGACGGCATTATGACAGAAAAAGTTTATTCAGAATTCGCATCCCTGCTCGAGACGGGCAGGTTCGACAGTTATGAAGCGATTTGCACGCAACTTAAAGTGTGTCCGGACGACCTGGACGAGATGCTTATGGACGAGTTGGGATATACCGGGAGTGAAGTGTTCGATGAATATTTTGGTAATCGGTGTAAAAATTATTAGATTTGCGGACTGTGACAATAATTAACAACACCTGATACAAATGAAAGAATACTCCACCAAAGACGTACGCAATGTTGTCCTGCTCGGCGCAACCAAATCCGGCAAGACCACGTTGGCGGAAGCTATGCTCTATGAGGGTAAGGTTATCACCCGAATGGGCTCCATCGAAGACAAGAACACATTGTCCGACAGTAATGAACTGGAAAAAATCAACCAGCGTTCCATTTATGCCACTCCTTTGTACACAGAGTACGGCGGATGCAAGATCAACTTCATCGACGCTCCCGGTTCCGACGACTTCATCGGCGGAGCATACTCGGCGTTCCGCGTCTGCGAGAGCGGCGTACTCGTTATCAATGCACAGCAGGGCGTGGAAGTAGGCACCGACAGCTTTATCCGCAGGGCCGAAGCCCAGAAGCTCCCTATGATAGTGGCAGTGAACCAGCTCGACGCCGACAAGGCAGACTGGGACAACGTGCAGGCGTCCATGAAGGAGACTTTCGAAGGCAAGATGGTCAACATCCAGTTCCCCACCGCTACCGGAGCCGCATTCGACGGATTCGTTGACGTGCTCACGATGAAGTACTACCGCTTCAAGGACGACAAGGGCACCCGCGAAGACCTCGAAATCCCTGCCGAGTATGCAGACCAGGCCGAGGAGTACCGCGAGGCTCTCATCGAGAAGGCCGCAGAATTCGACGACGCCCTGATGGAGAAATACTTCGAAGAGGGAACCCTCAGCGAGGAAGAGATTCACAGCGGACTCAACAAGGGTATCGTCAGCGGCGAGGTTTATCCCGTATTCTGCGTCTGCGGAAAGAAGGACATCGGCGTAAAGCGCCTGCTTGAGTTCATCAAGGACGTCGCCCCTGTGCCCGCAGTGAAGGAAGACGGCCCCGCCTCCCTGTTCATCTACAAGAACGACGTGGAGCAGCACCTCGGAGAAGTTTCCTACTTCAAGGTAATGAGCGGCACCCTTACCACCGGCATGGACCTGGAAGATCCCGTGAGCGGCAACAAAGACCGTTTCTCCGCCATCTACGCAGTGGCCGGTTCCAAGAAGGAGCCTGTTACCAACCTTCACGCAGGTGATTTCGGATGCGCCGTGAAACTCAAGAACAGCAAGTCCAGCACCACCCTTTCCCTGCCCGGTTCCGGCATCAACTACGACCGCATCCAATATCCTGCCCCAAAGTACCGTTGCGCCATCAAGGCCAAGGTTCAGCAGGACGACCAGAAACTCGGCGACGCCCTGAAGAAGATTGCGTCCCAGGATCCTACCGTCATCGTAGAGTATTCAAAGGAACTCCGTCAGACCATTCTCTCGGGCAACGGTGAGCAGCATATAAACATCGTAAAGTGGCGTCTGAACAACGAATTCGGCCTGGAAGTCGAACTCTTCGCCCCCAAGGTGCCTTACCGTGAGACCATCACCAAGGTCGCGAGTGCCCAGTACCGTCACAAGAAGCAGTCCGGCGGCGCCGGTCAGTTCGGTGAGGTACACCTGCTCGTATGCCCTGCAGAAGGCGACCTCAACACCAAGTTTATGATCAACGGCAAGGAGACCCAGCTGAATGTGAAGACCCAGGATATTACCGAACTCGAATGGGGCGGCAAACTGGAGTTCTACAACTGCGTTGTCGGTGGCGCCATCGACCTCGGCTTCATGCCCGCCATCCTCAAGGGTATCAAGGAAAGAATGGTAGAAGGACCTCTCACCGGCTCCTACGCCCGTGACATCCGCGTGTTTGTGTACGACGGCAAGATGCACCCGGTGGACTCCAAGGAAATCGCCTTCATCATTGCAGGCCGAAACGCCTTCCGTGAGGCTTTCCGTAACGCCGGTCCCAAGATCCTCGAGCCTATCTACAACGTAGAAGTCATGACTCCGAGCGAGTACCAGGGTTCTGTCATGTCCGACCTCCAGAACCGCCGCGGTATCCTCGGCGACATGGGTGCAGACAAGGGCTTCGCTATACTTCGCGCACGCGTGCCTCTGGCAGAGCTCTACCGCTACTCCACAACCCTGAGCTCACTCACCGCCGGTTCCGCAACCTTCACCATGGAGTTTGCAGACTACCAGCCGGTACCCGGTGACGTCCAGACCAAACTCCTCGCAGACTACGCTGCACAGGAGAAGGAGGAAGACTAATTCCGACACTTCCAATAAAAAGCAGGCGGCCTGGACGGTCGCCTGCTTTTTTATAGATGCTCAACCTCAGGGCTAAGCGTCACGCCGAAGCGCTCGTGTACGGTGGCTACTATCCGTCGCTCAAGTTCCAGTACATCGTCGGGCGCGGCATCGCCACTCGCGTTCACAATCACCAGCGGCTGCTTTTCGTACACTGCCGCGCCTCCGGCCTTTTCGCCCTTCAGGCCGCACTGGTCTATCAGCCAGGCGGCAGGCACTTTCACCATACCCCCCGGAAGGATAAAGTGGGGGACGGTTACACCAGGAACCGAA
Source organism: Bacteroidales bacterium (assembly GCA_017454265.1). Classification (GTDB taxonomy): domain Bacteria; phylum Bacteroidota; class Bacteroidia; order Bacteroidales; family UBA932; genus Cryptobacteroides. Next base: position 22,642 of record JAFTDJ010000016.1, read on the forward strand.
TCGCTGATCCACGCAAGGTCAATGGCACTTATCACCGGGTTCTTGAAAAACGAGCCGGCGCTTCCGGTATCTTCCGGATCAGGCAGTTTCCCACGTCGTATGGCGATTACCGCATCCCTCACCGACTGGGGGCTGGAGGCATCCACGCCGGAGAGACCCTTGTATTCCAGCCGGGGTCTTGCCTTACGGGAAACGCGCAGAAGAACGGACGTTACAACATATCTGCCGGCAGCTTCTTTGAACATAGACTCGCGATATCCATATCCGCACTCCGCGACGGTGAATTTACAGCGCCTGCGCTCCTGCAGGTCGAAGCAGCTCACGCCTGAGACAATGTCCTTGAACTCTACTCCGTAGGCTCCTATATTCTGCACGGCCGCCGCTCCCACTTCTCCCGGAATAAGGGAGAGGTTTTCTGCGCCCCAAAGGGAGTGGGAGCAAAGTTCGGCCACCAGATTGTCCCAACGCACACCCCCTCCGGCTATCACCGGCACTTCGTCCAAGCCCATATCCACATACTTGATATGGCGTATGGCCGAGTGCAGTATAGTTCCGGGGAAATCTTTGGTAAACAGCAGGTTGGAGCCTTCTCCTATATGCCTGACCGGGCGGGGCAGCGAGTCGAAATCCAGGCCGGCAAGCTCTTCCACGTTTTCATATTCAATATAGCAGGCGCAGCGCACCTTCATTCGGAAGGTGTTATGGGCGCTCAAATCATAATCGTACATCAGCTTCATCGACACAAAGATAAAAAAAATACATATCTTTGCGCTCCGATGACGCTGATACTTACAGGCAGTCCCACCCGCTACGGGGAAGACAGGTTTACAGAAGACAACGGCTTTCTGGCTACCGTGAAAGCGGAGCTCGCCGCCGCCGTATCCCGGCGCCACCCGTCCTCCGCCCATGCGATGACACTCCTTGTCAGCGCCGCTCCCGACGACGAGAAATTCACCGACAGCGTAATGGAAGGCATGAGCCGCTGCATCCGCAACTCCGGAATACGCCTCTCCGGCATCACCATGCTCGACCGCAGAAACTCCTCGCAGGTGCAGGCGCTTGTGCAGCAAGCCGACTGGATCATCCTTTGCGGCGGACACGTTCCTACCCAGAACAAGTTCATTAACGACATTGGCCTCAAGGATTTGCTAAAAGGCTTCGACGGGCTTGCAATGGGATGCAGCGCCGGCTCCATGAACTGCGCCGACGTAGTTTACTCTCACCCCGAGATGCCCGGAGAAGCGGCAGACCCGTCTTACAGGCGCTGGCTCCGGGGCCTCGGCCTTACACAGATACAAATTATTCCTCACTATTATCAAGTGCGGGGCATGAAGCTGGACGGGCGCAGGCTCTTCGAGGACGTGCTGTTCCTGGACAGCTGGAGGCACACTTTCTACACCTTCCCCGACGGTGGTTACATACTTTGCAAAGACGGCCGGCAGACACTGCACGGTACCGCCTGGGTTATTTCCAACGGCGCAATGCGCCAGATATCGTCTGAAAATAAAGTGTATACTTTTATGAACGCAGTTTTTATTTCCCCCCATTTTCCTCAGACCTACAGTCATTTCTGCGCGGGCCTGAAGGCTGACGGAGTCAACGTGCTCGGCATTGCCGACGCCCCATACGGAGAGCTTTCACAGGAGCTTCGCAGTTCGCTGACCGAGTATTATCAGGTGCGCAATCTCGAAGACTACGACGAAGTTTACCGGGCTGTGGCGTGGTTTGCCCATAAATACGGACGCATAGACTGGATTGAGTCCAACAACGAATACTGGCTGGAGCAGGACGCCCGCCTGCGCACCGACTTCAATGTCTGTTCCGGTATCAAATCCGACCGCATCTCCTCCATAAAAGAGAAGTCGGAGATGAAAAAATTCTATGCCGCAGGCAATATTCCCACTGCACGGCAGATAAAGGCCGCTGAAGGTCTCAAGGCTGTTCTCGCATTCACCAAAAAGACCGGCTATCCCATAATTGCCAAGCCGGACAACGGAGTGGGCGCCAGCGGGACTTTCAAGTTAAACTCCGACAAGGAACTTAAATCCTGGTTCGAGGACCACGCAAACAACTACGAGGCCTTTGTTGTGGAGGAGTTCATTACCGGCCTCCTGGTGAGTTACGATGCCATCTTCAACTCTATGATGGAACCGATATTCGAGAACAACAGCGTATTCCCCACGCCGATCATGAACATAGTCAACGAGAATCTGGACAGCTGCTACTGGACTAATAAGACAGTGCCCTCAAAACTTGCGGCAATCGGACGGCGAACAGTAAAGGCGTTCGGTATCAAGAGCCGTTTCGTACATCTGGAGTTCTTCCAGCTCGACCGCGACCGCGAAGGACTTGGCAAGAAAGGCGACTACGTGGGTCTGGAGGTAAATATGCGCCCGCCGGGAGGTTTCACCCCGGACATGATGAACTTCGCCCACAGCACCGACGTCTTTCAGATCTGGGCCGATATGGTAGCTTTTGACGAGCGCCGCAAACAGGAAGGCGAACAGTTCTACTGCGCTTACGCCAGCCGGCGCGACTCCCACCGCTACAAGCGTTCCCACCAGGAGGTGCTCGCACGCTACGCTGCCGACCTGTGCATGTGCGACCGCATGCCGGACGCACTCGCCGACGCGCTGGGAAATCAGGTTTATATAGCACGCTTCCGCACGCAGAAAGAAATCGAGCCCTTCTTCAGATTTGTCTGCGAGCAGGCTTGACGCCTGTGAGTGTCGGTATGTAGTATAATTTTGTTAAATTTGCAATCTTGAACATCAGACGCATATCCATATGTACAGAACTCACACCTGCGGGCAGCTCCGCATAGCCGACAAAGGCAAGACAGTCACCCTGGCGGGATGGGTGCAGAAATCCCGCAAACTCGGAGGAATGACATTCATCGACCTGCGCGACCGCTACGGCATCACCCAGCTTGTAGTGGAAGCAGAGGCAGCACCCGAACTGGTAGAAACCGCCGCATCCCTTGGCCGCGAATACGTCATTCAAATTACGGGCGTGGTGCTTGAGCGCGAAAGCAAGAACAGCAAGATGCCCACCGGCGACATAGAAATCAAGGTAGAAAGCATCAGTATCCTAAACGCCTCATCCGTTCCCCCGTTCACCATCGAGGAGAACAGCGACGGCGGCGAAGACCTGCGCGCCAAGTACCGTTATCTGGACCTCAGGCGTCCTCCGCTTCAGCGCGCGCTGGCCCTCAGGCACCGCCTGGCCCAGGAGATCCGTACATATCTTGACGGCCAGGGCTTCATGGAGATAGAGACCCCATACCTCATCAAGTCCACCCCGGAAGGAGCACGCGACTTCGTAGTCCCCTCCCGTATGAACCCCGGCACTTTCTATGCCCTGCCTCAGAGCCCCCAGACTTTCAAGCAGCTGCTAATGGTAGCCGGTTACGACCGTTACTTCCAGATTGTACGTTGTTTCCGCGACGAAGACCTGCGTGCAGACCGTCAGCCCGAGTTTACACAGATTGACTGCGAGATGAGTTTCGTGGAGCAGGAAGACGTTCTGAACACCTTCGAAGGAATGATGCGCCAGATGTTCAAGAATGCGCTCGGTGTAGATATTCCCAATCCGCTCCCCCGCATGAGCTGGTACGAGGCAATGGACAAATACGGCTCCGACAAGCCCGACATCCGCTTCGGAATGACAATAAACGACGTGACCGCCCTCGTGCAGGGCTGCGGCTTCGGCGTATTCGACGACAGCGAATACATTGGAGCAATAGCCGTTCCCGGATGCGCAGAATATACCCGCAAACAGCTGGACGAACTCACGGAATGGGTCAAACGTCCGCAGGTGGGCGCCAAGGGGCTCGTATATGTGAAGCTGAACGCCGACGGCAGCGTCAAATCCAGCGTAGACAAGTTCTACACTCCTGAGAAGCTCCAGGAAGTAGCCGTTGCATGCGGCGCAGGAAAAGGCGACCTGCTGCTCCTCCTCTGCGGCGAAAAGCGCAAGACTCAAACCCGTCTGGGCGTGCTGCGTATAGAAATGGGAGGCCGCCTTGGCCTCAGGGATCCTCATGTGTTCGCCCCGCTGTGGATCGTGGACTTCCCCCTGCTCGAGTGGAGCGAGGAGGACGGCCGATTCTACGCTATGCACCATCCCTTCACGGCACCCAAACCGGAGCACGAGAAATGGTTCTATTCCGATAAGAAAGAAGACCTGGAGCGCGTGTGCGCCAATGCCTACGACTTCGTACTCAACGGCACCGAGCTCGGAGGCGGCTCCATCCGAATCCACAACGCCGACATGCAGAAGCGCATGTTTGAAGTCCTGGGAATCGGTCCCGAAGAGGCTGAATACAAATTCGGCTTCATCATCAACGCATTCAAGTTCGGCGCCCCGCCCCACGGAGGCCTGGCCTTCGGATTTGACCGCGTATGCGCCCTCTTCGGCGGGCAGGAGACCATCCGGGACTACATCGCCTTCCCCAAGAACAACCAGGGTCGCGATGTGATGATTGACTCCCCGTCAAAGATAGACGACGCGCAGATGGAGGAACTGTTCCTCGCCTCTACCGTCAAAGAATAAGCACCGTGCGCCTCCCTGCAAGAAATGGAGGGAGGCGACACAAAAACCGGCAAAAACGTGCGCCTTCATCCGAAGTCTGGAGGGAGGCGCACATTTAAGATTTTTCATATATTTGCATTGTCGGCATGTTGCCGGCGCTAAATAACTTGCTATGAAATTCTTTTTTATCTCCACCTCCCATCTGGAGGAAAACATCTGGTTCAAAGATGACGAAGACTTCAAAACCGGAATGAACTATGTTGCAGTGGCCTCTTTCCTCTGCGGCGTGCGTGTATTGTCTTTTATTCTAATGTCCAACCATGTACATTTTCTCTTGGAATGCACAGAATCCGAAGCTGGAGCATTTATCAACAAGTATAAGAAACTCTACAGCTATTATTACCGGACAAAGTACGGAACCAGGCAATTACTAAGGCGTAACAACGCGGATATACAGGAGATAGGCCTTACGCCTGAATCCTTGGAGAAGGTCATCGCATATATACTTATGAACTGCGTTGCCGCAAGGATATGTCTGCATATTTCCGGATACAAATGGGGCACATGCAATACATTTTTTAACCTTAACAGGCCAAAGAGTATTCCGCTTTCCAGACTGTCAGTCCGAAAAAAGCGGGCAATGCTGAAGAGTCGCATCGAATTGCCTGGCAACTGGATTCTTTCGGAAGACGGCTACGTACTGCCGGAGTCTTATGTCTGCGTGGATTTCGTCGAGACGTTGTTCGGCAGCCCGGCCAGGATGAATTATTTCCTGAATACATCCTCAAAAGCCAAGAATGCAAGACTTAGCAGCGTACCTTCTTTCAAAGACCAGAACATAAGTGCCGCTATGCTGGATATTTGCAGGAGTATCTTCCGGAAAAACGGCCCTGAGCAACTAACAAGGGAAGAGAAGTGTGAACTGCTGAGGCAGCTGAGTCGCCGGTTTGGAGCAGACCTGAACCAACTGTGCCGTGTCTCCGGAATTCCATATCCTGAGGCGGCCAAGATGCTTGATGAGTATTAAGCCGATTTGCTGGAGGGAGGCGCGCGTTCTGCCAAAAATAATGCTTATATTTACGGAAAATACAGGTATGAGTTCATTTATAGTGGAAGGCGGCCACAGGCTGAGTGGCAGCATCGCTCCACAGGGAGCAAAGAACGAGGCCCTGGAGGTAATCAGCGCCGTGCTGCTCACCTCGGGAACCGTAACTATAGACAACATTCCGGATATTCTGGATATCCGTAACCTCATCTCCCTCCTCGATGGTATGGGTGTAAAGGTCGAGCGCCACGACAAGGGAAAGTATTCCTTTACCGCCTCCCACATAAATGAGTTTTATATTTCCAGCGCCGAGTTTGTAGAAAAGTGCTCCCGCCTGCGCGGTTCCGTGATGGTGGTGGGCCCTCTGCTGGCCCGATTCGGCCAGGCCTGGTTCCCCAAGCCCGGCGGAGACAAGATAGGCCGCCGCAGGGTGGACACCCACATAGACGGCTTCATCAAACTGGGCGCCGACTGTTCGTACGACACCTTCCGTCGAGCATATAAATTAAGAGCACAGGAAGGACTGAAGGGCAATTACATGCTGCTGGACGAGGCTTCCGTCACCGGTACTGCCAATATAGTGATGGCTGCCACCCTCGCGAAAGGCACCACCACCATCTACAACGCCGCCTGCGAGCCATACGTACAGCAGCTCTGCCGCCTGCTGGTCGCCATGGGCGCCAAAATAGACGGCATAGGTTCCAACCTGCTCACCATCACCGGTGTAGAAGAGCTCCACGGGGCCGCACACGTGGTACTCCCGGACATGATTGAGGTGGGATCGTTCATAGGGATGGCAGCAATCAACCAGAGCGAGCTTACGATTACTAACGTACACTACGGCGAGCTGGGCATCATACCGGAATGTTTCCGCCGCCTGGGGATACGCCTGGAGCAGCGCGGAGACGACATATACATTCCGGCGCAGGACAGCTACGTGATAGAATCCTTCATAGACGGCTCCATAATGACTCTTGCCGACGCCCCCTGGCCGGGCCTCACGCCGGACCTGCTATCGGTGATGCTGGTAACGGCCGTACAATGCAGGGGCAGCGTGCTTATCCACCAGAAAATGTTCGAGAGCCGTCTGTTTTTCGTGGACAAGCTTATAGACATGGGCGCGCAGATAATCCTCTGCGACCCTCACCGGGCCGTGGTAATAGGCCACGACCACCGCATGCAGCTGCGCGCCGGGCGCATGACCTCGCCCGACATCCGTGCCGGTATAGCGATGCTCTTGGCTGCAATGTCTGCCAAGGGCACGTCGGTCATCGAAAACATAGACCAGATAGACCGCGGCTACGAGGACATAGATTTACGCCTGAATGCTCTGGGTGCACACATTTTACGACATTAATGTATTAAGTGTGATACTACTTCACCCTTTTCCTATCTTTCTTGCATATTTTCGCTCTTATATGTAAATTGCAACCGTATTATTGAATTCGTCGTTAACAATTAATTATTCATTTTTATGAAAATTCATTATCTGCCTGTTGCAGCTCTGTTGGCTATTTCGGCACTTACAAACCAAGAATTAAAGGCCGAATCTATTCTCAATCATAATCAAATAAGAACAGAAAGCCTCAGCTATCTTTATGATAATTACGACTTAGATCAAGTGAAGGCAATCGTCAAGTATCTTCTGTCGGATATATATCACATTCCTTACTCGTATATTACGGATGAGTCTTATTTGATGAATGATCTCGGTCTTGATTCTCTTGATATGCTGGACTTTACAAATACATGCTTCGAGTTTTTTAATATAAATACTGACCCTGATGACGTCCTTAGCACTCCCGATCAATACACTGTATATAATTTCTCTCAAATGATATTAAACCAGAATCCGTCTTAGAACACTTGGCTGTAATGAAACGGGGCATTTTTCTGCTGGCTGTGACCGCTACTATTTCCGCACTCCTCACCTGGAGTGCGGCTGCGCAGTCAGTCAGCACAGAAGAAGACAAGGTGCGTCTATCCGGCAAAATCATCGAGGCCGGACCTGAGACTTCGCTACCGTTATGCAAGATCACAGTATTCTCCTCTGATGGAAAGATTGTCACCAATGCCATTACCCTTGAGGATGGTTCATTTCAGGTTTCTCTCAAAAAGGGGAAGTATGAAGTCTTAATCGAGAATTTGGGCTATAAATCCACCAAAATACCAGTTGTAATCGGCGGCTCGGATTTAACTCTGCGTGATATAGTTCTTGAAATAGGGGAAGAACTTGACGCTGCATCTGTAGATGCCACTCCTATATTAACCCGAACAGGCACGAGAATAACATACGATGTTTCAAAAGATCCCGATGCGGCCAAAATCAGCATGACAGAAATGGCATCCAAGATTCCCAACCTTCAGCAAGAGGCCAGGCGCGGACGCCTTGAATTTGAGTTTAAGCCTATCAGCAAGATTCTAATAAACGAGGAAGAAAACGGACTTATCAATGCAAGCAGGCAATACCCAATGGAATTCATCAAGGCCAATCACATGAAGACCATAGAAATAGTCCTTCCTGGCGACCCGGAATACAACAACTCCGAACCTATTATGCTGATAACTCTTGCCAAAAAGCTTCCATATGGTTTTGCCGGCCAGATCCAGACAAGTTCAGACTCCAAAAACAGTCACAACCCTGCCGTTGATGTAGTCGCCAACACCCCGCTTATTGGCGTAGGAGCCGGGTACAGTTATTCTTTTGCCGCCCCCCCCGCGCTGACCAACGAAACTATCCGGCAGATGGATAACATAACGGTGGAAAATTACTCCACTTCATCTCAAAGATCAAACGGCCACATTTTCAGCACAAATGTATTCCATTCTTTTGATAATGACAAGATCAACATAAAAGCTAAATTGTCCGGAAACTTTTCAGATGCACTCAGCTTAAGTGAATCAGGAACACATGTTCTTGATTCCGGAGGAGAACTGTTAGAAAGCAACCTTACCTCTGCCGTCGGCCATACTACCACACCTTTCCTGTTAAACGGAGCACTGTCAATGTCCGGTCAATTTGGTAAAGAGCTGCATGGATTGATTAAAAGACTGAAAAACGAATGGCGTGCTGAATATGCCTTTCTTCAAAACCAGGCTGAAACAACCACCGATTATTCCAGCAATACTTCTGACTACACAAACAATTCAAGTACAGAGCACCGGGCAAATTTTTACCTGACTATGAGAGAACTCCTTCTCAGCCCGTTCAAAACAGATTTTAGGCTGCATGGCGGGCACTACAACAGGCATTACGCCAGTCGTTCCGAGTCCTTTTTCAGGCCCCGTGACATGGATTATAATCAGCAGGTCAGTTTTCTCGAGACCATGTTATTGAACTATTTTTTTAAAAACAAACTCTCAATTGTAATCAGGCTTAAAGGTGAATATGTCGCCAATTCCGGGTCTGTTGACTGGCATGAGTTCAATTTCATTCCTGGGGTGAGCGGTAGTTGGCGGCTTAAAAGGGGCTCTTTGGGGCTGTCTTATCACCAATCAGTCAGTCGTCCATCTATAAATCAGCTGAATCCTTACATTGACCGCAGGAATCCCTACTATCTTGTCACAGGCAACCCCGAACTTAAGGGGGCTGTAACAAACAGTGTTTCTTTGAAATACTCTGTCATGCCGGCAAACGTTAAATGGATACAAGGAATAAATGCAGGTGTTTCCTGGTCGGGCAGTAATAATTCAATTTCACACATAGTTACTGCAGACAGTGATGGAACGGCAATCAGCACTTATGCTAATATAGGGAGCAGTAACAGCCTCACAGTTAATACCACAGCAATGCTGATGCCCGCGCGGAAACTTAGCATGATGATAATGGCTTCTTACACAAGGACATGGGTTATGCTGCCTGGAAATAAGTTAAACACATTCGACTCTCCAAAAGTCTCAGCTGGTTTTAACTGGAGTCCAGAATGGTTTCAATTGAACGGCAATTTCGTCCTGCAGCCATCCATCAGCTCAGTTCAATCGGCCAAACTTGTTTTAGAGCCACTTGGGGAAATATCCATTTCCCGATACTTTAAGAAGCCCCATATTGGCATTGCTATCATCGTAACTGATGTTTTCCACACAGGAGGAAAGAGGGAAAGTGTATTAATTGGCGACAACTTCACCCAATTCAACTATACAGAGAGAATGGGGCGCACGTTCAGACTCAATATATACTGGCGCTTCGGACATTTCCAATCGGTAGAGCGTGTTGATGTCAATGCTTACGACATGAATTAAACCAGTCCTGCCAACACCTCCCGCATAAGCTCCTTCGTGCTGTCAGCAGCCGGGGTAAGCGGCAGGCGCATGGCGGCGGTGCAGAGGCCGAGCTCTGCGAGAGCGGCTTTTGCCGGGATTGGGTTGGACTCCACAAAGCATGCCTTATACAAAGGCTTGAGGGCTTCGTTGAGCGCCTCGGCTTCATCCATACGCCCTTCCAGGGCGGCGGCGCAGAGGGCGGAAACTTTGTCGGGCACTATGTTGGACGCAACTGAAATTACTCCGCGTGCCCCCGCCTTCATCATATCCAGAGTGAGGTCGTCGTCGCCGCTCAGCACCACAAAATCGGAGGGCGCTTCGGCAGCAATCCGCGCAGCCTGCTCCAGCTTGCCGGAAGCCTCCTTGATCCCCATGACTCCGGGAATCTCCCGGGCTATGCGAACGGCCGTCTCCGGCAGCATGTTCACACCGGTACGCCCCGGTACGTTGTACATTACTACGGGTTTGGAACTCTCTGCCGCTATTGTTTTGTAATACTGATACATACCCTCCTGGGTGGGTTTGTTGTAGAACGGCACCACCACCAGCCAGGCGTCGGCGGCGCTGCCTTCCAGGATCTGCATTTGCGCAAGGGTGCCGCGCACGGAATTGCTGCCGCAGCCTACAAGAAGCGGCCGTCCTGCGGCGCAATCGTGGGTGATATCCAGCAGTGCAACCCGCTCCATGGGGTCAAGGGTCGGAGTCTCCGCCGTAGTTCCCAGAGGGACCAGGAAGTCCACGCCCCCTTTCACCTGCCTTTCCACCAAGGCTCCGAAAGCTTCGTAATCAACCTCTCCGTCTTCGAAGAACGGAGTCACAAGTGCAGTACCGCAACCTTTTAACTCGGGAATTTTCATTTGATAATAAGTTCTTTGAATGTGTGTACTCCGGCAAGTCCCTCCGTCATCGTGGCGGCAACCACGGCGCCTTCGGCAAAGCCCTGGCGGGAAAATGCTTCGTGGGATATCTTAATTTTGTCCACCTCAGATTTGAACTTCACCACATGCGTACCGGGCACCTCTCCTTCGCGCACCGAGGTAATGTCGGGCTTCACGCCAAGGTGGGATTGAACAAGCCGGGCCATTTCCTTGGCCGTGCCGCTGGGCGCATCCAGCTTATGCACGTGATGGGTTTCTTCTATATGCGGCACATAGCCGTAACCTTTAAGCACATCGCTCACCTTTTCCAATGCGGCATATACGGCATTCACACCTATAGAATAGTTCGATGAATAAATCATCGGAGTACCTGCGGCATAGAAAGCTGCAACTACGTCCCCGAGGATGTCATCCCACCCGGTGGTTCCCACTACAACAGCCTTAAAATGCTCTGCAAGCCATTTGTAATTTGCCCGGAAGGCCGCCGGAGTGGTGAAATCTATGCATACGCACTCCCGTGCCAGACCCGGATCGGTTGCGCATACGTCTTCTGTGACGCCCGCGAGTTCCAGACCTTTATGGAGCACCACTCCCTCTATCATACGGCCCATACGTCCGTATCCGCTGATTAAGATTTTCATTGCAATATATTTCTTATGATTCCGCTGGCCGCCAGCCTGGCGCCTTCTCCGGAACCCTTGATTACCAATGGATAAGCGTCTCCGCTATGTATCACTGTTACATTCTCGGTACCGCTGAGGAAATAGAACGGGCTGTCTATGCCCACAAGCTGCATACGGATAGAAGCCTTGTAGCCGCTCCCGTCCCTGCGCAGGGAAGCCACGAAGCGCTGCCTCTTGCCCAGGGCGTCCAGCTCCTCTTCCCTCTTTACGAAGAGAGGTTCGTTCTCGTCCAGCAGCCTGTAAAAGTCTTCCACGCCGCCCTCGAAGTACTCGGGGCCGAGCATGGGCACCACCTCCACATCCTTTTCCTCCAGAGGCACGCCGGCCTCGCGAGAGAGAATCAGAAGCTTTCTCAGGGCGTCGCGTCCGCCGAGGTCGGTACGCGGGTCGTGCTCCGTAAGCCCCTCTGCCTGGGCCCGCCTGAGCAGGGTGGCAAACGACTCCCGGTGGACTCCGTCGTATCCGGTGATAATATAGTTGAGCGTGCAGGACACTACGGCCTCGATGAGCGAAACGCCGTCTCCGCAGTTTGCGCCGTCGGAGATTGACTGCAGTATGGGGAGGGCGTTGCCGACGGTGGTGTCGTAACGGAAGAAGCAGCCGTTCTCTGCCGCCGCAGCCTTGATTGCCGCATACTCTACATAGGGAATGGCAAGCGAACGGCGGTTGGAGCAAACGATGTTCACACCCGCCCTCAGCAGCGGCACGAACCAGCGCCATATGTCTTCGCTGTCTGTACAGTCCACGAAAACCGAACGTCTGCGGGCTACGGAAAGCACCCGCTCCGCGAACCCGTGGTCACTGGATATCTCCATGATCCTCAGACGTTTGCCGGCAGACGGGAACTTCCCTCCAACAGACTCAACTATCGACTTAAGTGCCTGCCCCACGGCGCCGTTCCCTGCAACGTAAACATCTATCAGGGACAACGTACGCTCCTCGAAAAACTCGCGGTGAATCGCAGCCACGGCGTTCGCGGCAACGTTGGTCCGAACAGTGATGAACCAGTTCACGCCTCCTTCCGAGTTCACGTCGCCAAGCGGTTTAATGCCGGCGTCGCGCAGTGCGCTCGCTATCCTTCGTGCCGCCACTGATTTGCCGGTAGCGGGACCCTCGCCGGTGAGGCATATGCGGGTGGTGCCCTCGAGGGGGTCGTCCAGCGACGAAACGCCCTTCCACTCCCGCACGCCGGCGCAGCGGTCGGAGATGACGGTTCCGGGGTTCTGAGGGTCGAAAGTATTGCGTATGCCTATTGCGATTCCGGCATCGCGGGCCGGAGCCACGGCAGGCGCATAGAGCACCTTGGCGCCGTAGCGGGCCATGTCGAAAGCCGCCTGATAGCTGATTTCCCTGATTGTGCCGGCTGCAGGCACCACCTTGGGGTTGGCGGTCATGATGCCGGGCACGTCGGTCCATATCTGCAGGTCGGCGGCGCTTACGGCAGCGGCAAACAGGGACGCGCTGTAGTCTGAACCACCACGGCCGAGGGTAGTAACTGCACCGGAAGAATCGCGCGCAATGAAACCCGGAGCGACGAATACCCTGGTCTGTGGATGTGCCGCAACCGCCTCCCGTATCGACTTGTAGGTATAATCGATGTCCACTTCGCCTCCATTGGAACCGCTCCCGGGGGCGGTGCGCACTAGTTCACGCGAATCGAGCCACTCTGTTTCGAAGCCTTCGCAGGCTAGCTTCCTGGCCAGGATACGGGTAGAGAGAAGTTCCCCGAAAGCTTCTATAACAGGAGGTATGCAGCGTATGTCGGAGAAAGTATTCCTGCAGTCGGCAACGGCCTCTGCGCGCTCTGCTCCGGTAAAGAGCCGCGAAATTATGGCAAGGTGACGGTCGCGCAGGGAGTTTATGAGATTCTCCGGATCTTCGGATTTGCCTATTTGGAGGAGGGCGTCGGTACACCCGCTAATTGCGGAGCTGATTAGGATAACCCTGTCTTTCGCTGCAGCCTGTTCAACTATATCCAGGACGCGGGACATCGCCGTTGCGCTGGCCACTGACGAGCCGCCGAATTTGAGTACAATCATATCTGTTAAGGACTGAACAAATATAGTATTAATTTGTTATATTTGCCATAGAATGAGATGATAATTTGGTATCTTTGCAGATTGTATGGAGTTCTTGAATTTTTCTCTGATAGACCTGATCGATATCATTTTGGTAGCGGTGGTGATTTTCATCGTATTCCGTTGGATACGAGGCTCTTCCGCCATGAATATCTTCATCGCGATCATAATTCTGTTTCTGGTCCGCGTCCTTGCAACCGCCCTCAACATGCGGATGACCTCGGAGCTGCTCGGCGCCATTCTGGACGTAGGAGCAATTGCCATAATAGTCATATTCCAGCCGGAGATACGGCGCTTCCTCATCAACATTGGACGGTCCGCCGGGGACAACACCTTCATCCGGCGCCTGATGCGCCGCAGACAGGCTGAAGGACTGGATTCAGACTCACTTTCTGAACTGATGCTGGCCGTAAAGCAGATGGCGGAAGCCAAGACCGGCGCCCTTATCGTCATTCGCCGCAAAGACAACCTGCAAAGCATAATAGGCACCGGAGACCTGATTGACGCGAGGGTGAGCCAGCGTCTGGTCATGAACATCTTTTTCAAGAATTCACCCCTGCACGACGGAGCCATGGTCATCAGCGGCAACCGCATAGTGGCCGCACGCTGCACGCTCCCCAACTCGGATCGTATAGACCTTCCGGCTTACTACGGAATGCGGCACAAGGCCGCAATCGGGGCCACTGAGCAGTGCGACGCCGACGTCGTGGTGGTATCCGAAGAAACGGGCCGCGTGTCGCTGGTCCAGGAAGGAAGGATTACCCAGATAGACTCCATCAACGCCTTGAAACTTAAACTCGGACAACAATGACAGACGGAAGACTGGAGGCAAAACTGGGATTCGACAAAGTACGGAACATCATTTCCGACAAATGCAAGACCGACTACGCAGCAGCGCGAGTGGCATCTGAGAAGTTCTCCACTTCTGCCGGCACAATACAGAAGAGGCTGCAGATTACGGATGAAATGCGCCTCATACTGATGTTCGAGGAGAATTTTCCCACTACAGGATACATAGACGGCCATCCCTTCCTCGAACCTTTGGGCAAGGAGGGCAGCAGCATAGACACCCTGGGCCTTGCCAAGCTGCGCACGCTTCTGGACACCACCAGACGCATCACAAATTTCTTCTCCGGCATCAAGGACGGGGTGTATCCGCGCCTCAAGGCCCTGAGCAAGCCCGTCACCACCTACCCGGAAATACTCCGCCGCATAGATGGCATATTGGACCGCTACGGCGACGTCAAGGACTCCGCTTCCGACGAGTTGTTCAACATACGCCGCAGCATAAGGGATAAGGAGGCCGCCATCTCCAGGCGTGCCGGGGCCATACTCAAACAGGCACAGGCTGCCGGAATCGCCGACGGCGAGGCGAGCGTGGCAATGCGCGACGGCAAATTCCTGATTCCCGTAAATTCCGCTTCCAAGCGCAAGCTGAGCGGCTTTGTGTACGATGAATCCGCCACCGGCAAGACCAGCTACATAGAACCCGCCGAGATTGTGGAACTGGAGAACGAAATCAACGAACTCCACTTCGCACAGTCACGCGAAATCGCCAGGATACTCAGGGAATTCACGGTATTTCTACGGCCTTACCTGCCGGAAGTTACCGCAAGCGCCACCTTCATAGGTGAACTGGACTTCATAATGGCCAAGGCCCAGACGGCCCTGGACTTCATTGCCGGAATGCCGGTAATCTCAAAAGACGGCAGCGTGAATCTCCGCAAAGCGCGGCACCCGCTCCTGGAAAGGGCCCTTCAGCGTGAGGGTAAAGCAATCGTTCCCCTTACAGTCACGCTCAACCCGGGCAAGCGCATCCTGCTCATTTCCGGGCCGAATGCCGGAGGCAAGTCAGTGTGCCTCAAAACGGTGGGGCTGCTGCAGTATATGTTTCAGTGGGGCATGCTCATACCCACATCCGAAAGTTCGGAACTGCCTGTGTTTGACCGCATTGCCGTCAGCATCGGAGACGACCAGTCTCTGGAAAACGACCTCAGCACCTACAGCTCATTCCTGGCCGATATGCGGCAGATGCTGTCCGACGCCGACGATAAGACACTGGTTCTTATAGACGAATTCGGATCCGGTACGGAACCTGCCGCCGGAGGGGCGATAGCCGAGGCGATACTTGCAGAAATCGACCGCCGCGGGGTATGGGGAGTCATCACCACCCACTACACCAACCTCAAGCTCTATGCGTCAGGAGCAGACACTCACGTAGTAAACGGAGCGATGCTCTACGATTCTTCAAAGATTGCCCCCCTCTTCGCCCTGGAAGTCGGCCTGCCCGGAAACTCCTTCGCCTTCGAACTGGCCCGCAAGATGCGCCTGCCGGAGAGCATAGTGAAAGACGCCGAAGTGCGTGCGGGAGAGGAATTCGTGGGCATAGAGCGCAACCTGCGCAAGATTGCGCGCAACCGCAGGCAGCTGGACGAGAAGCTGCAGAAGATAAAGCATACCGACAAAGCCCTTGAAGGCATTACGGAACGCTATCAGCAGGAGCTCGAGGACATACGCCGCCAGCGCAAGGACATCCTGGACGAGGCCCGCAAGGAAGCCGAACAGATAGTCAAGGGAGCCGGCGCCCAGGTAGAAAAGACCATACGTACGATAAAGGAATCCCAGGCCGACAAGGAGCAGACCAAGGCGGCGCGCGCCGAACTGCAGGGATTTCTTGGCGCCCTCGAAGAGAGGAAAACAAAGCAGCAGAAGGCACGCGACGAATATATAGACCGCAAGATAACCCGTCTTGAGAAACGTCGCAAGAAAGAAGAAACCGCCCCACAGCAGCCCAAGCCCAAACTCGAGCAGCTCAAGGTGGGCGAAAAGGTGCGCGTATTGAGCAACGGCCTGGTGGGAGAAGTCACCCGTGTGAGCGGAAAGACCGTAACAATAGCCGTAGGAAGCATTTCCAGCACGATGAAGTCCGACGGACTGGAGCGCATCTCGTCGAACGAATTCAGGGAACTGTCGCGCAAGGCGTTCGCTCCCTCCCTGCAACGTGTAGATGCTTCCATTTCTGCCCGCAAGCTGAATTTTTCTCCGGAACTGGACATACGCGGACAGAGGCTCAACGACGCCCTGGACATCGTGACCCATTACATAGACGACGCCATTATGCTGAACGTGGGGGAGGTTCGCATTATCCACGGCAAAGGCACTGGCGTACTGCACGAAGAAATACAGAAATACCTGCGGACCATTCCGGGCATCTCCCGCGTAAGCGACGAAGACGTGCGGACAGGCGGCTCCGGAGTAACCATAGTAACACTTGAATGATTAACCAACACTATTACTGTGTAATAATGGCCGGAGGCCTTGGCACGAGGTTCTGGCCGGTAAGCAGGGATTCCAAGCCGAAACAGTTCCTGCGGCTCACCAAGACGGGAAAATCGTTCCTCAGGCTGGCTTACGAACGTATAAGTGACATAATTCCTGCTCAAAACACCTTCGTTGTTTCGCTCCAACGGTACAAAGGTCTGGTGGCTTCCGAGCTCCCCGAACTCGAGCCTCGCAACATCCTGCTTGAACCGTACAACCGCAATACGGCATCTTGTATCGCATTTGCCTGCAATACGATACTTAAGCGCGATCCGGAAGCGGTAGTTCTGGTCGCCCCTTCAGACCAGGTCATCGGAGACGGCGACCTGTTCCGCGAGACTGTCCTGCAGGGCCTCGAATATGCATCCTGGCACGAAGTATTGTTGACTCTGGGAGTGCTTCCACGTCGTCCCGACCCCAATTTCGGATACATCCAGACAGATGGTCCGATGACAGACGGGACTCCCATCAAAGTAAAGACTTTTACCGAAAAACCGAGCAAGGAACTTGCCCAGGTATTCATAGACAGCGGGGAGTTTCTCTGGAACTCCGGCATCTTCATATGGAAGGCGTCCGTCATTTGCGAAGAAATACAAAGATACGCCCCCGAGGTAGCTGCTCAGTGGAACGGATGGGAGCAGTTCCTTGGTACTCCGACAGAAAAAGAGTATCTGGAACGCATATATCCTGATATGCCCCGCACTTCCATAGACTACGCCGTCATGGAAAAATCGGAGAGGGTAATGGCCATACCGGCAAAATTCCGGTGGAACGACCTCGGCAACTGGGATTCCCTATATGAATATTTCACCACCGGAGAATCCGGAAACGCCGTAAAAACGGAAGGCATTTCCAAGGCGGAAGACATAGAAAAGACGCTGGTGCTTTCCTCCGTCAAGGGCAAGCTTGTAGCAGTCAAGGGACTTAAAGACTTCGTGGTAATAGACAGCAACGACGTGCTGGTAATATGTCCTAAGGACGAGAAAGTGCTCAAGAGCTTCATATCTGAGCTTTCCCTTCCTGAATACGAACAATTTAAATAAGCGCCTATGGATATCCTGATAAAAAACGTTCTTCTGAACAACCGCAAGGTAAATATCCTGGTACGGAACGGGCGGTTCGAATGCCTGGACGCCGCCCCCGGAACCGTTGCGGAGAAGGAACTTGACGCCGACGGCTGCGCTGTCCTGCCGGCCTTCTACAACACCCACACGCACGCCGCCATGACACTGTTGCGCGGCTACGGCGACGACAATCCCCTGAACGTATGGCTGCAGGAATATGTATGGCCATACGAAGACAAACTCACTGCCGAAGATATCCGGCGTGGTTCGGAAATGGCCTGCAGGGAAATGATATCCACAGGAACCGTATTTTTCAACGATATGTACTTCGACATAGACGGGACTATGGACGAAGTGGACAAAGCCGGAATGCGTGCGTCTATAGGCATCACCATCATGGACAATCATTCCAAGGCCGTGAGCGACGAGAAAGCCAGGATAATCCGCGACTGGAAGGATCGCGGCAACCTTACACTCGCAGTTGCGCCCCACGCCATCTACACCGTAGGCAGGGAAAGGCTTATTGCATCGGCACGCCTTGCCAGGGAGAACGGGCGCAAGCTGCATATCCACCTCTCAGAAACTGCCAAGGAGGTGCAAGACTGCCTGGTACAGACCGGCACCACCCCCGTGCGCTATCTGGACAGCATCGGCTTTCTGGGCCCCGACGTGATAGCGGCACACTGCGTTCACGTCGACAAGGAAGAGTGGGACATACTTGCAGAACGCGGCGTAACCGTGAGCCACTGCCCCTGTTCCAATATGAAACTCGGCAGCGGACGTTTCCCCTATGAGCTGGCCATCGCAAGCGGGGTCCGCGTCACCCTCGGCACAGACGGAAGCAGTTCAAACAACAACCTCGACATGCGCGAAGAGATGAAGGTCGCAGCGCTGCTTGCTAAGGTAACGGGCGACGCCTCGCTGCTGAGCGCAAACCTGGTTTTGCAATGGGCCACCCGCAACGGTGCGGAGGCTTTCGGGTACGACTCGGGCGTTATTGCGGAAGGCAAACTGGCAGACGCCGTACTGGTGTCGCTGGACAATCCCAAGATGCAGCCTTGCCACAACCTCGTCTCCAACTGGGTCTATTCTGCAGACTCATCTTGCATCAAACATGTAATTTGTAACGGAAAGGTTTTACTATGAACAGATTTCTCGAAAGAAGGAACCGGCTGCGCTCCCTGATGAGCGGCGAAAAGGGTATTGTCATTTTCCTGGGCAACATAGATTCCGCCGCCCAGTACAGAGACAATGCATACAAGTGGCGCCAAGACAGCAACTGGCTGTATTACTTCGGTATAGACGAGCCCCGCTTTGCAGCTGTGCTGGACCTTGAAAGCGGCGCGGAAACCATATACGCAGACGACTTCGGTCTGGACGACATCATCTGGATGGGGCCTATGCCCTCGGTGGCTTCGCTCGCCGCCGGAGCAGGAGTTTCCCTGAGCGCTCCTTACGCCCGGTTCGACACCGATGTTGTAGCGGCACTTGCCGCCGGACGCCGGGTGCACTGGCTGCCGGTATCCCGCTGGTACAACGCCGTCAAGATAGGCAGCCTTGTGGGAATCGCTCCAGAAGACTGCTTCAGCGCAGGCAAAAAGGGCTGCGCCTTTGCCTCCGAAGCACTCGTACGCGCAGTTGTAAAGATGCGTCTGGTGAAGGACGAAGGCGAAATTGCGCTGCTCGACAGCGCTGCCGAAATTGGTTATGCCATGCACACCTGCGCGCGTAAAGGCATAC
Organism: Bacteroidales bacterium; assembly: GCA_017454265.1. Classification (GTDB taxonomy): domain Bacteria; phylum Bacteroidota; class Bacteroidia; order Bacteroidales; family UBA932; genus Cryptobacteroides. The sequence continues at coordinate 42,244 of JAFTDJ010000016.1, forward strand.
GTCCGGGACGAATCGAGCAGGAAATCGTAGGTGATATGGAAGGTGTTACCTTGTCTTACGGCTGGGGCACTTCCTTCGCGACGATTCTCACGCAGCACGGGGAAATCTTCCACTGCCACTCCCATGAAAACCCTCTGGAGCCCGGTAAATTACTGCTGGTGGATGCCGGCGCCGAGAGCAATCAGCACTACGCATCGGACCACACCCGCACCTATCCGGTGAGCGGCCGCTTCAGCCCCGTGCAACGAGACATCTACCAGGTAGTTTACGAGTGCAACGAGCTGGCTTTCAACCTTACTCGCCCCGGTATCGCTTACCGCGACGTGCACATCGCTGCCGCCCGTCATATGCTGGACTGCCTCGGTCAGCTGGGCATTGTCCGCGGAGACGTGGATGAAATGGTCGCCGACGGCATCGCCGGACTGTTTATGCCTCACGGGCTCGGACACAACATGGGACTCGACGTGCATGATATGGAGGACCTCGGGGAGAACCTTGTGGGCTACGACAGCAATCAAATGCGCTCGCCGCAGCTGGGGCTGGGCAGCCTGCGTATGGCGCGCCGGCTGGAGCCCGGAAACGTAATTACCGATGAACCCGGCATATACTTCATTCCGGACCTCATCGCCCAATGGAAGGCTGACGGTACGGATGGAGGTCGTGTATGTTACGACAAGCTTGAGCGGTACCTCGACTTTGGCGGCATACGCCTGGAGGACGATGTACTGGTAACGCCCGACGGCGCCCGCAGGCTAGGCAGCAAACGGCTCCCTATAGCTCCGGATGAAGTGGAACAGGCAATGGCGGAGGACTAGGCAATGGGACTTTTGGAAGGAAAGACCGCGCTGGTAACCGGAGGGTCCCGAGGCATAGGGCTCACGATTGTTCGGCGCTTCCTGCTGGAAGGCGCAACTGTGGCCTTTACCTGCAGACATCTTCCGGACGGGCTTATGGAAGAGCTTTCCGGGCTGGGTACCGTGAGGGCATTCGAATCAGACGCCGCAGATTTTGAGTCGGCCCACAAAGTGGTGGAGCGGGTGATGGAGGAATTCGGGCACATAGACGTTCTCGTGAACAATGCCGGCATAAACCGTGACACTCTGTTGCTCCGGATGAGCGAGGATACATGGGACGAGGTGATTTCCGTGAATCTGAAGTCCGCCTTCAACTATACGCACGCAGTGAGCGGCATTATGGCTCGTCAGCGCAGCGGGAGCATTATTTACATGGGCTCTTCCGCCGGACTGCACGGAAATATCGGGCAGACGAATTATGCAGCTGCCAAGGGCGGCCTGGTGGGATTGGCCAAAGCCACGGCCAAAGAGCTGGGTAACCGGGGGGTGAGGGCCAACGTTCTCTCCCCGGGCTTTATAGACGCAGGCCTTTTGGATTCTCTCAGCCAGAAGGTCAAGGATTACTGGCTCAACTACATTCCCCTGCACAGGTGGGGTACAAAAGACGAAGTGGCCGGAGTGGCCATTTTCCTGGCCAGCGAACTTTCGACTTATGTAACGGGACAAGTGATTGACTGCTGCGGCGGTCTTACCAGTTAGACTTCTTATGGACCCTAGACTTAAACGACTTAACTTGAAATCTTTGGCACTCTCGCTCACCGACCTGGTGATGCCGAGGGTGTGTTTGTGTTGCGGGCGGGGGCTGCTGCCGTGCGAGCGTCACCTGTGCAGTGTCTGTATGGCCGATCTGCCCTTGACGCATTTCGAAGGCGCCAGGGTGAACCCTATGGCAGACAAGCTGAATTCTCTGGTGAATGCAGAGTCGTATCTGCAAGCGTCGGCGCTGTTTTATTATACCGGTGAATACAAGAAAATCACTCAGGCCCTGAAATACGGACGGAACTTCGGGGCGGGGCATTTTATTGCGGGGATGCTGGGACGCCGGCTGGCTTCTTCATCCTTTTGGGCCGGGGCTGATGTAGTGTGCCCGGTGCCACTGCATTGGACCAGGCGCCTTAAGAGAGGGTATAATCAGGCGGAGGTGATAGCGCAGGATATTGCCCGGGAGCTGGGTGCTGAATACGTGCCAGGGTTGCTTCGCAGGATCCGCCGCACCGGGACGCAGACGCGGCTTGCGAGCGATGCCCGGGCGCAGAACGTTGCCGCCGCGTTCGAGGCCAGGCCCGTATGGCCACGGGCGACCACGAACAGTCGCTCGCTGTGGGAGAGGGGCGATTTTTCGGACGGAGCAGCAAAAATACGGATCCTGCTGGTGGACGATGTGTGCACGACGGGGGCGACGCTTGCGGCGTGCTGCCGGGCACTGATGGATGAATTTGGAAATAGCGTAGAAATTGCGGTTGCAACACTGGCGTACGTGGACTGATTTTCGTTTATTGAAGGCGCTTTTCCGGCCAATGGCCGCCAGACTCCGGTGAATAGTCCAAGAATTTTTTGCAGATTCTGCGAAAAGCCTTATATTTGCAGTCCCGTTTGACAAAGCGTGGTGAGATTGGAGAGGTGGGTGAGTGGCTGAAACCACCGGTTTGCTAAACCGACGTACGGGTCATTCCGTACCACGAGTTCGAATCTCGTCCTCTCCGCAAACATCCTCATAATCGATTGATTATGAGGATGTTTTTCTTTTTGACATACAATACTACATACAAATCGAGGTCTATCAAAGACCGTTTTAATGCAAAGACCGGCGTTATGATAAAAAGGAAATACTCGTTGCCTCCCCCGGACGGAAGGAAGATTTAAAGAGTCGCTCTTCTTTGCAGAACGTCAATCCTTATAGCACGTGTATGTTGCCTTTGCTTCTTTGTAGTTCGTCGTGGCGGCACTGGTGATGCGCACGGTAACTGAGCTTTTCCCGATGGCTTGTCCAGATATTAGTTTTACAGAAACAGTGTTTCCACTTATGCTCACATCCATGTTAGCCGTATCTCTGGTATCACCACTCAAACTATAGGACAGTCCGCCTCCATGGTGATTCACTGTGAAAGAAACTTTCTTCCCGACAGTTCCCCATCCGTTCGAACTGCTTGACGAAAGCTCGCACCATCCGTTGGCCTTTGCAATGCTGACACTGCCCAGCGAGGTGGATTCCCTGCCGCCTGTGTAACCCGCATCAGGCACCACCTTGTAGTGTACGGTATAACTCCCGGCATTGGTGGCGGAGGGAATGGAGGCGCTCCAACTGCTGCCGCCGTCGGTAGAATAGTATATCGTGGCGTTACTCGCCGATCCGGCGTTCACAAGGTTCTGCGGCGAGCCGGCCACATTGCTACTATTGCCATTGAACGTCAAGCCAGTACGTTTGGTGGGTGCGGCGTAAGTGCAATGAGGGGTCATCTTCAGCGCGCTCTGGTAGTAATAGCCGGCCGAAAAGGTTACACCGCCCTTGGAGCAGGAGTAGGTCTTGCTGTCACTGCCCGTGGCAGAGAAGCTGACGGTCTGGCTGCTGACGGCTGGCAGGGCGGCATAGAGTACGCTCGTGGCCGAACCCGGGGTAATGACATAATTCTGCGCTCCGATGGTTACGGTGAGGGGCTTCACGTCAATAATGGCATCACCTGCCGCATTCTTAACGGTGAACTTGAAGATAGCGAACTGCGCAGCGGGTTGTGTGGTAACGGTGAGGCCCGGCGTAGAGATCTGAATCTTACCGGCACCTACACGGACATCCAGCTTGGCACCCAGCGTGCCGTCCTGCGCTGCCAACAGCGTAGCGGCATTCTTTACACCGGTATGGTCATCCTTGGCTGCAGAGAGGGGATAAACTATCTGGCAGTCGGTGTTGTCAGCCGTGCCAGCCTCTACAGTGAACGATATGGTGGCCGATCCACTGCCATCCACTGCAATAATCTCGGCATCGGCCGCATACTTGGATTCGCTTACCTCATAGAGGATAGCCAAGTGCTCACCAGTCTCCCAAGTGGAAATGATGGTGCCCGTACCCACGCTTACCGCTTTGGTTCCAGCCGCCTTAGGCGCCAGGGTGGCGGTTATGGTGATTCTTTCGGCCTTTTCTGACGGCTGCTCGTCGGAGTGAATATCAAATTCATTCTTGTTGCAGGCTGCCAATGCAAGAGCAAGTGCAATGATTCCAAAAGCTTTTTTCATAATCCTGTCCTCCTCCATTAAAAATCAAACGGGTCTCCGCCGTTGTTATAATCAGCAGGGTCATCCAGTCCGCCGCTCAGGCAGATGACACCCTCGAATTTCACATCCACGATAGTAGTTGTGGGGGCTTCATACATTATTTTGTCTTTTCTTTCCATAATATACTACCGCTTGTTATTACCAGATATATGCACGTCTTTCCTTAGGCAAGTACAGGATATCGTTAGAATCAACGTCGTAGAGTTCGTACCAAAGGTCTGTATTCATAACCACACCGTTTACGCGCAGGCGGCAGTGGGAATGGATATCCATCTGGACGATGGAAACCAGTTTCTCCGCACTGTACTTCATGCAGTAGATACTCGCGTAGGATTCATAGAATTTCTTGAGCTGCTGCGTGTAGTTTTCTCCGGTAAAGCCCTGCTCCTCCAGACGCTTGGAGTATGCGTCAAGCGCCATAAGAAAACCTCCCAGGTCGGCGATGTTCTCGGTAAGGGTGCGTGCACCGTCGGTATACTGCCCCGGATGGCCCGCAGGATCATACTCCAGCGTACTGAAACACTGGATAAGCTTTGCCTGTTCATCATCAAAGGCCATTTTGTCGGCCACCGTCCACCAATTCCGCACGCGTCCCATGGCATCATACTTGGCGCCTTCGGAATCAAAACCGTGGGTGATTTCGTGGGCTATAGGGACAATGCTCGCATACTGGTAGGCCTCGGAACAGTCAGTCCTGATGAGTGGCGGCAGCATAAATGCAGGCAGAATCACAATGCAGTTACAGGTCCTGTTATAGTATGAGTTTACCAGGGTAAGGTCCTGGACCAACAGCTCCCCGACAGCATTTTTACCATATAACGTCAGGGTGCTGGACAAGGAATCATCTGTGCCGATGAGGTGCTTATAAAGCAGTGTCCTGGCAACCATCAGCTTATGCACGGCTTCCAGGATGGATTTGCACCCAGAAAGATCAGGCAGGCAGTCATCGTACCATTTGTCCGGGGAACCTACATAGAACTTCATCTTCTCCAGTTTTTCCAAAGCGCTGGCCTTGGTGGTTTCGCTCATCCAATCCAGGTTTTGGATGCGCCCGCGGAAAGCGTCACGCAACCGAGACATCATATCCTGGAATTGTAGCTTCAACTCGGGAGTTATATACTTAACGGCAAACCGGTTGGATATTAAATAGTTCAGATTAGTTCGCGCCATCTGTCGCACATAATCGGCCGACCATGCTTTTTCACCCAGGCTGGCATTGAGTTCTGCGCTCACATACGGATAGAGGCCCGACCAGCAAGCTTGCACGGCAGTGTACAAATAATCCAAAGACATTGACGCCATCGCAGACAGCATTGCCAATGTCTGGTCATTGTAATAGAGCGTTTGCGGATTCATCCCCATACCTTCTACAAGGAGCCCTAAGTCGGCTTTTACAGCCTCGGGAATCTGTTCATACGTGTATTGGTAGGTGGCACCGACATTCGGGAATGTCAGCAGTCCTATCATCTTTCCATCCTTGTAGTCATTGAGCAGCGTGAGATTGATGGGCGATATCCCATCCATAATCATTCTGCCGAACATGCGCAGGCACTCCTCCCGTGTCGAGGGTTTGGGATACTTTGCCTGAAGCTCTTGCAGATAGGTAGAAGCTGCTTCCGAGTGGGCATACAATTCGTCGCTGAGCAGGTAGAACCGCCTCAGGGAAGGATCTTCGGCAACCAGCGCCGTTATCATATCCTCCATTACCGGTTCCTGGTCATACACCCCTCCAATCGCTTTCTTCTCCGGAGCGGGTGTCTCAGCATCCCAAGCCCCGTTGCAATACTGCCAGAAATCGTCTCCGGGCTGGACAGTAAGGTCTTTGTTTGACTCTGCGGAGGACGGGAGAGGAAGAGGATCCGTAGCAGAGGGCTCCGGTGTGAAAGGCTCTTTCTCACAGGAAACCGTCGCTATCAGAAGTGCCGACAGGAATAATAGACTCAGTTTTTTCATATCTTACTCCCAACTGCGGCTGGTTGCCTGGCCTCCTTCTGCGAAATCAAATGCAAACTTGACGAGGCCGTCGGTATGCCTCTCCAGCCATTCAGGAACCTCGTCTCCTTTCATATCAAGGCTGCTTTCAGTGCCTTTGGCTACGATATTGCCCACAACCAGGTCGGAGGCGCTCACTGCATAACCGTTATAGTTATAGCCATAGGCGGCTGTAAACTTTTCCCAGGTGCTTACATCCACGCCATCTTTCAGTTGGGCCTTCAAACGGGCACCAAGCGTAACGGGTAGTTTGGCCTTTACCTTTTTCGTCCATGTTTTCTGTGTCATCTGTTCAGTCTTAACTTTCCCGTCCGAATCGTAGTACTCAATGGTCAGGTTGAGGGCCGACAGCATATTATCTCCTACAGTCAGAGTGTATTCCATTACGGCCGATACGGGCTTGGTGTCATCCGCCTCAGGTGAGTCATTGCCATTGTCTTTATTGCAGGCATTGAAAAGTACAGAGCAGCAAAGGACGGCTGCAAGCGTCATCAGATTCTTTTTCATGGTTTTCATTATTTTGTGGGGGTGGGGGTTATTTGTATCAGTTCCATCTTGATCCATTCTTCAAAGCACACAATTTGTTCTGCACTTGCCCTGTCAAACGTGACCGCACTGCCGCCGGAATCAATCGACAACTTGCCATCAGCCATCGTAATTGTACCGTCCCACGTACTGTCTTCCATCACGAAGGTCATGATGTTGCCGTTGACCGTGAAGGTGAAAGGTTGGCGTTCGATGGCCTTGGGCTGGTCACCTGCGATGAAGAAAACATCGCAAACGCCTGTACTGTCTGCCTGAAATGTCCATACGTTCAACGCAGGGCCGTCGTTCCACTGGAGATGTGTCTTTCCAGTGAGATCGGTGTACCAAGTACCCTCGAGAGCGCTGACGTCTATCTCGTTTTTACTGGTGCATGATGCCAATGTCGGCATCATCAGGGTTATGGCCAATAAGGCCATCAGAAAGTGTCTTTTATTCATACCTATTTGTTATTTTTACTTAGTTCGTCAGTGAGTTTGATGTTCTCGCGGATAAATCTGCCCAGGGCGGCGTTTTTTTCGCCGATGCGCCACTGCTGGAAAACGATGACGGCCACCAGCACCAGCACGATGACGATGATGGCGGCAGCGAGGGCTGTGGTAATGATGAGGGTGAAATCCATACGCCTTGAACTTTTTTGCAAGTTTACGGCGATACCGGGCGAGCGTTGTGCCACCCGTTCAAATCTTTGTGCCAATTTTACAAAAAAGGCATTACGCTGTGCCAGAAGTGTGTCACAGCGTAAAAAAACGACGAAAAAGGTGTGTTTTTACTTACTTGCTGCTTTCCGGTAGTCCGAAGGCGACATGGCGTAGGCCTCGTCGAACAGGCGGTAGAAGGTGCGGCGGGAAAGGCCGCAGAGTTCGGCAATGAGGGCTACGGAATCGCTGCTGGTGGCCAGGAGGCGGGCTGCATAGCGGAGACGGTAACCGTTGATGAAGTCGGTGGGCGTTACTCCGGCGCACTCGCGCAGGGCGTCATAAATATAGGTGCGGTTTGTGCCGGCGAGACTGGCCAGCGTGTCCTGGTTGGTGTCAGGATTGGTGAAGACATCGGGACTGCTCATCAGTTCGCACAGGCGGCGGTAGAGCAGCTGACTCTGCGAGAGTGTCTCGGCCGGCTTCTCCTGCAAGGCCTCGCGTTCTTCGGCTTCTGCCTTCTCACGCTGTTGGATTTCCAGGTAAAGGCTACGGTTCTTTGCCTCCAATTTCTTATTATAAATGTACGCACGTACAAGAAGGCATCCGATGAGAAGGATAACAAGGATGGCGGCAAAAAGGATGATGCGGTGAATGGCGATGGACTGGCGACGGCGGGCAATCTCGGTCTCTTTCTGACGGATGACCTGCTGCTGCTCCACGTCAATTTTCCGTTCCTGCACGTGGATGGAGTCGGTCAGATGGCGCATGCGGTCGGAAAGAGCCAGAACCTCGTCCTTGCGCCCGGCCTTCTGCAACGTCTCATACTCGCTCATCATGTTGTTCTTGATGTAGGCGGTGGTGATGGCGCGGCCCTGGGCCAGATAAAGAGAGTCAGACCTGCGGAACATACGGATAGCCTCGTCGTAGCGGTCGGTCATTGCCAAATAGCGTGCTTCGGCAACGAGGTCGTATACCGCCAGTCCATCCGCTAGACGGTGCCTCTGGTAGAGTGCTTCGGCCTTATCACGCTGACCGTTGGCGGCATATATCAAAGCCTGACTGATGGTCGTGTTGTTGTGGCGCAAGTGGTGAACGTACTCGGGAACGTTGGGGCAACGGTCCAGACGGGCCAGGGCAGTATCGCCTTTCGCTATAAGGGGAAGGGCCTTTTCCGGTCTGTCCACTTCCAGGTAGAATTCCGTCGCCTCTAAAACGGCCACGAACAGAGCATCTATCACCCAGTAATCGTCGGAATGCTTCACGCCGTCCATCATCAGGTCGATGCCCTCCAGGTAATAGCGCTCTGCCTCATCGGGGTGTCCCAGATTCTTCTCGCAATCTCCCTTGGAGGTTAGCGCGCGGCTCTTTACGCGCAAGGCCACCGGCTCGCTGACTCCATTCTCAACATCGGCGAAAATCTCATCAGATAGACTGAGTGCCTTTCCATATTCACCATTTCTCTCCAGCAGTCCGTTCAGCAGGAGAAGGGCCGAATAATAGGTATCGCCTTCCTTCTTCAATTCGGGGACGTTCAATATCTGTTCGCCGTAGAATAGAGCCAACCGCATCTGTCCCATGCTTCCGTACAGGTTGGTTCTGATGAGGTTGGCCGTTGGCGTAGAGAATAGCCCCACAAGCTCGGCACTGTCTACTTGGGCCAATGCCCTCTCGGGATCTTTATATAGCAGTTCCTGAAGCTCTTGTTTCAGCTGATTCGCCTCCTCGCTGCGGTCGAGCTTGGAACAGCCTGCCATCAAGGCAAACACGGATAAGAGAATTGTCAGAATTAGCCTATAAGCGGCCGGGCGGAAACGTGTCATGGCTAATCGGCGAGTTTCCAGGAATCCAGACGACGGTTCTTGGTGGTGAAGTTAGCGCCGATCTTGAAGATCTTCTTTCCCTTGGCAAGGAACGGTTTGTCGTAACCCATTTCCTCTATCTGCTGCAGGGCTTCTTCGGGAGTCTTGTCCCGCTTGAGTTCTATTATATAGACGAAGGATGCGCTCTCCAAGACAACATCGATGCGACCATTGCTGGTGTGTAGCTCCGCTCCAACCTGCTGTCCCATCAGGCGGAACAGCGTCACGAAAGTGTTCTGGAAGGCGGCTTCCAGGTTGCCCTTAATCTGATAATCGGAAGAAGCGAAAAGCGCTGTCAGGCGATTCATCAGACTGTTCACATCTCCGGACTCGATATCCTTGATGAAGCGGTAAACGGAGAATTCGCCGCGGACTTCCATAATAGGCAAATAGTACTGGCTCAGAGAGTGGAGGAAGCCGCTTTCTACTTCATTGTTGGGATAATCCAGGAAGTAGAGGCCGTAACGCTCATCGTAATCCTTAATAGTCAGGTAACCGGACTGGTATAACAATGTAATGACATCCGGTTTCTCGTAGTTGGAGCCGGTAAGCTTTGAGGCCGGGACTCCGTTGGAGGTGATGTCTTCCAGAAGATAGTCTCCCTGCTGGATAAAACGAACCAGAAAAGTTGGTGTGCCGGTCTCGAACCAGTATTCGCCGAATTCCTTCTTCCGGAGTGCCACAAGCAGGCTGAACGGGTTATATACACCGGGGGCTCCGGGATGGAAGTGATATCCGTCGTACATCTTTGCCAGACGGGTAAAGCATGCCTCCACCGACAAAGACCTTGCTGCCGCCATTTCAGCCACGCTGTCACTGAAACAGGCCCGCAGTTCGTTTTCCGTAATACCGCATATATCGCCATTCTCCTGGTCTATGGAGATATCCGTCAAGTTGTTGAGGGCACTGAACACGCTCAACTTGCCGAGTTTGGTGACGCCGGTCAGGAAGGCAAACTTAAGGAAGTCGTTCTTGGATTTGATGACGCCGTAGAAGCCCTGAAGAGTGCTGCGCAATGATTCTGCTATATCGTCGCTGTGCAGATTGTCAAGGATTGGCTTGTCATACTCGTCGATGAGGAGGACTATGGGGAGGCCGGTCTTATGGTAGATGGCCTCGATAAGAGTCTCAAAGCGTACACTGGGTACTGTTCCGCCCGCGACAATATCAAACTGCTGCTCATATTTGGCCAGAAAAGCAGACAACTTTTCTGATAATACCTGTAAAGATGAGTAGGTTGCTCCGCTCAAGTCCAGCCTAAGCACAGGGTACTTGATCCACTCTTTCTCCAGGTCGGCAATCTTCAATCCTTCAAAAAGGTCTTTTTTGCCGCTGAAATAGGCTTCCATTGTGGAAATCAGGAGGCTCTTTCCGAAACGGCGCGGACGGCTGAGGAAGTAGTATTGACCCGTGGTGGCCAGGCGCCAGATATGGTCGGTTTTGTCTATATAGACATATCCATTCTTGCGGATGGTTTCGAAACTCTGTATGCCAATCGGGTATAACATATCTTCCGGTTTTGCCTGATAACTGACAAATTTAAGGTTTTTTTTCTGAAACGGGCATAGAATTGTTGGATTTGTTCTGATTTCACGTAACTGATGTTTTAAGGAGATGAGAAAAAAAGAGATGTCTTCGGTACTTGTAGTAGCAGCCAACCTTGGATTTGCTGAGACCGGTTTTACCGAGAACATGCTAATCATCTATTTTTCTTTCTCATCTCCTGTCATCGGCGATAGCCGATCACCTCTCCGCAGGCGCAGGAGGCGCTGCTCGTTTTCGCGGATGTAAGCCTTCATCATTTGTTTGCTTTCCTTGTTTTTCCCGAACATGTTAACCACATCGGCAATCCTGATTTCGAGCGATTCTGTGTCCGGCAAGTCGCACTTGGTGCTCGATACCATCTTCTCCATCGGCTTGGTAATCGCTGCGATGAAAGAGGAAACGGCTTTCTCGCCCAGCGTTACCGGACGTTCCAGTGCGTCACTGACATTTTGTTGAATGCTGACGTAATCCTTGCTTTTTTTGTCAATTTGCGGAGTCAGTACTTCAACGAAATACTGCTCGGCCGTCGTTTCGGTAATAATGTTTCTTTCTTCTGCCATAATCGTTACAGTCTTGGGCCTCGGATTCGGGGCTGTTGTTCTTGAATATCATTGTCTTCGGCGGGCGTAATGTGCCGATATGCCCTACTTCCGCCTTGCGGCATCCTTTGCCCGGGTGATTCCTGGGGAGACGGAGGCCGCATAGCTTTCTTCTCATGGTATTTCAGTTGGGGGTGGACCGCCTCCCCGTCCCGGGAAGGTATTTGTGAGTCAACGATTAAGCGAACCATGCTCTCAAACTCCTCAATCCTTAACTCTCCAACAGTCCGATAGTCGTTGTGATAACTCATAACGGATAGTATTTAGTGTTGCGTCAAACACCCACGGCATCCCGGACCTTCCGAAATGCGCTATTGTTATGAGAATTCCAAATAATCTCCGGAATCCTGCCCGGAACCGGAGGAGAAACAACGTGTTTCTTGACAGGCTAAAGCTTGGAAATCAATTCATTAGGGTCTTGATCCTCCATCTCAAGTATGGCAAACCACTTCTTACCCAAATCCTTTATGGATGCGCCCACATGGTAAACCCGATTATCAATGATTAGGAACCGGTCGTGGGATTTGGTAAACACCTTGACATCTATGGCCGGATATTGGGCGTCATGTTTTGCCATGTCCAGCGAAAGCTGCTGGGATATCTTTTGGGTATAGATAGTGGCAACCACTCCAGGATTCCGCTTGTCAAGTATGGTGAGAACGCTTTCGTCCACATAGTTGTCTATCAGAACGATTCTTGACGAGGCGCTCTTGATTAACTTGCATATGAGTTCATACGCGTCGTATACCTGACCGTCGAAGAAGATGCCCTGTTGGGGCTTTAATGATTTTTCCTCAAGTTTAGAATAAATATACTCAAATTTCTGATCAGATTCCAGCAGTTTATACTCTATTGTCTCCAAGCGTTGAAACACCTGCGCGTTGGCTGACAGAAACCGCCTCATTGCAACAAACGCCTCAACAACCTTCACGCTGGCCCTGTCTGCAATTTCGCTCTTCAGAATTGCGGCCGCCATGATGACACCATGTTCTGTGAAGACGAGAGGTAGCGATCTCCGTTTGTTCAAATTTGTGGCCGCATTTTGCGACCACAACCTCACCGGTATTCTTCTTTCTTGCCATACTCCAGCCAATCTAATATTCACTTTTACAAAAGTAATCAAAGGTGTGCTTACTTCCTACACCTCATCGAACTTTTTCATGGACTCTTTCTTTACCTTGTCGGCAATCGCCATATAAGGCTTCATCGCTTTCAGCGACGAGTGACCTGTCCACTGAGTAATGGTGTAGGGACTGAGCCCGCTGGAAAGGCCTGTTACCACGAAGGTCTTTCTGCCAACGTGCGTGGAAATCCGTTCATATAAAGGCTTCGTGACATCCCGCCTCTCGCTGCCCACAAAATAGGTCTTGGTTATCGGCTTGTCCAGGCCGGCCATCTTGAAGAGGACCTTCAGGGCATCGTTCATCTTCTGGTTGGAAACAACTGGCAGCGCGGCGTCGTTTGGCAGTACAACATCTTGGTATTTCTCTAGGATGGCTCTTGTATATTTATTCAGTTCGATGGTCACGGTCTTTGCGGTTTTCTGCTGGGTGATGCAGATGCAGTCATTCACGATGTTGGACTTCTTGAGGTTATGGACATCGGACCACCGCAGCGAGGAAAAGCAGCAGAAGATAAAGATATCCCGGCACGTGTTAAGGTGCTCCTTGCCTTTTGGTGCGGTGAAATCCAACAGGGCATGTATCTCTTCTCCGGTAATGAAGATGGGGTCGTTATCCGCCGTCTTCAGTACAGGGTGATAAGTCCGGTAGGCCATATTCGTGTTGTATCCCTTATCCGTTGCCCAGTTCATAAACCACCGAAGGTAGCCCAACTGCTTGTCTATCGTGCTGTTTTTCATGCCGATTGTTCCATCCGGCATCGGCAGTGTACGCAGATACTCCAGCCACCGGTTCAGCGTCTTCTCATTCATATCCTCAAAGGAAATGTTGGACTTGAAAGACAGCAGATGATTCAAACAGGCAGCAAACTTCTGATAGGTGGACTTGGTCCAGCCGCGCTCAATGCCCCGGTCATGGGAGAATTCTGCCCAGACATCGCGGAACTTCTTCGCCGGCTTATCCTCCGGCTTAATCTTCTCTCCGGAGAGCCGGTTATTGAAATCTTCACGGACCATGCTCACGGACGGCATCACCTCATCCTTTCTTACGCATAATCAATAACGTAGCGATGTCACATACGGATTCCTCCATCGGGTGTCGCCGAAGGTGCCGATGAGGGAATCAGCGGGATTCACGGTGAAGCGCTCGATGCGCATGCGGTCGTAGCGGCCGTCGCCACGGGTGTCGGTAAATGTGACAATGGAGCCGTAGCCCAGTTTGAGATAGCCGTCGTTCACGTAGGTGAAGTTAATCACATCCCCCACGGAAACGGAGTCCACCGGGCTCTGCACATAGATGCTGTCGCCGGGAACCAGCAGGTAATTGCTCCGCTCGATGTGGGCATTCTCGCTGCTTTCCTCTCCGGGTCGGCCTTGCTCCACCGTGTGGTTGTGCGCCCAAAGGACGATGACGTCGTGACGCCTGGCAGCCCGTTTCAAGGCTTTGAGCCACACCGATGCGCCCAGGTTGTCTTTCCGGTGGGCGTGGAGCGGCATATGGGACATCACCACGATGGGCGCGTTGTCGGATAGAGATCCCACCCACTGGGAAAAGTTCTTTGTGGCCGATTCGGCCGAAAGGCCCCGCCGGTCCAGAGTATCCAGGCCGCTGTAGCCTTTGCCTCCTGGAGGAGGGCCGGGAGAGCCGTCCTGGCCTCCGTCGGATGGCGGTTCTCCTCCACCGTCCGGGGGCCCGTCATGGCCTTCGTCGGAGTCATCGGCGTTCCGACCGGCTTCAATGGCCGCCACCGCTGCCGAATCAGTAGCGAATGACATCTGTGCGAAGGAGATACCGTAGACATAATAACCGTCACATCGTCGCGGACCGCTGAGGAAAGCCTCGTAACCGTCGGTACAGCCTGTGTCATGTGAACCATAGCCCAGGATTACGTCAACGGTGTTGGTGTTCAACACCGAGTCGATTTCTTGGTAGATATCTGAAACAGTAAAATCCGGATGGGGTGTGCGCCCGCCGCCCACGTGGTCTCCGTTCAGGATAACCACGCCGGGCATGACAGCCGAGCTCTTTACCGCTGTATCCAGCAGCGCCCTCAGATTGTTCCCTTGTCCGTTCTCATGCCGGTCCGACGCCATGAAGAAGGATGTGCTGCGCCCCCGACTATGGCCGGAGTGCCCTCCGGGCGGACGGCCTGGACCATAAGGATACACGGGTACATACCGTGTGCAAGCCACGGTGGAAAGAAATAAGAGAATAAGGGATACGATGCTTCTTTTGTTCATTATTTGCCTGTATTGCTTCCCAGTTCTGCGGTATATTCCCTCACGGTTTTGCCGGTGAGGGCAAAGCTGTTCCGGCGGATGTGTTAGTTCGTGGCTTCATCTAATAATCAACACTTCCGGTAGGCTTTCCCGGGGAAGAACTTTTGCACAGACTTGCAGTAAAGGGCATACTCGGGATACTTGCCGCCGCTGATCTCTTCTGCCAGCGACGAGCTGCCGAGGAACAGGACCACAAGCAGCAGGGCTCCGATGATACTCCAGTTGAATATGCCGATGCCGGCCGCCACGGAGAAAATGTAGAAGGCTATCCATGTTCCCTGTTCCGCAAAGTAGTTCGGGTGGCGGCTGTGGTTCCACAGTCCGTTTGTGTTGAAGCCTTTGTTGTAGGGTGCGGGTAGGTCTTCGAGCTTCCGGCCTTCACCTATCATCTTCCACTTGGCGGTCTGAAAAGCCCACTGCTGCTCGTCGGCCACGGTTTCATAAGCAATGAAACCGAGCATAAGTACGGCCGCCGTAATGTCGAGCCAGCCAAAGGGGACGGAAGAGTTCATGCTCACCAGCGCCGGGAAGGTAATCATGAGCACCAGGGCATTTTGGTAGATGCTTATGAACAGCAGGTCAAAAAGTGCCCAGGCCCATTTATGCTTGAAATAGGGGCTGCTGCGCACTACACTCCAGCGGTAGTCTTCGGTGCCTTCCCAAAACTTGAGCTTGTAGGCTCCTTTGCGAGCGAAGTTGAATGTGAGACGGGCTCCCCAAGCAGTGGCCAGAACGGCCATCACGACAAGGCGGGCGCCCATGCCGCCACTTGCGGCAATAATCCAAGTATATGCAATGGGAAGCAGGCTCCAGAGCTTGTCCATCTGGCTGTTGTTGCCGGTAATCTCACCTATTACGAAGCACCATGCGGCGCTGCACGCGGTAATGATGCCGAGAGTCTTCAGTACAGACAGCTGCCTGGCGTCCAGCACAGGTCCTACGTAGATATACAAAAGGGGACAGACGATAAGCGACAGCCCAAGCAGTGTGGCCATCAGGGGGATATTCATTTTCATGCGCCAAATATAACATAATTCGGGCTAATCTGCTCCAGTTGGACCACAAAAAAGGCTATTCGGGAGCGGGAGAGCCGTAGTTGTTCTAAAAACAGTGGTTTAACGTACGAGTCAGGGCTGTTTAATACAGGAAGCCAAAAAGCCAGAGAGGTATTTTATTTCCACGGCCGAACTCTACGTCGTCTATGGCGAGGAAACTGTTTTCGATGTCCTTGATTTGGTCAAAGCTCTTTCCGGCTCCTCCCAC
>JAFTDJ010000017.1 GCA_017454265.1 Bacteroidales bacterium
TATAGCCTACCAACTCCTGAAGAACCGACAGTGTTGACATATATGAATACCTTTTGTAACGTTCGTACAAAGGTACTCACTTTTATGACGACTCAAACACAGGGTTTTGGACTTGGTCCACAAAATGTCCAACCCGCCACTTTTGCGCATGATCCATAAAAGAGGCCGGCCTGCTGCATGCCAAACAAAAACGCCAACCGCAAGGGCTGGCGTTCTGTTTGAGCGGAAAACGGGATTCGGACCCGCGACCTCAACCTTGGCAAGGTTGCGCTCTACCAACTGAGCTATTTCCGCAAGATTACGGGTTTTCCGGCGGCGCCTCGGAAGAGCCGGCTCTTCGCTCGGCTTGCACGGAAATTCCGCAACTGGGACTGCAAATATACTACGAAAAATCTTTTCTGCAAAATTTTTTTCGCCTTTTTACTTATTCTCCAGCGTAACGTCTGCTGAGACCTCGAAGGCTCCGCCGTACCAGCTCCGGTCTCCCTTCTTGGTCTGCACAACCTCGGGTGAAACGCTCAGCGACTCGTATTCGCCGCCGTTTGCGGGCCCGTCTACGTCTTCGAAAACAATTGTTACGTCTGTGGGTTTAGCAAAAGCGCTGCGCGTGAGGCTGTATTGCCCCTGAGCATTCGTAAACAGAGTGTCGTTCTCGTACCAGTCGTTCTGGTCGTAGATCACATCGTCACTGTTGGCGTAATGCCGGTGCTGCTGCACGGCCACGCGGATGCCCTCAATGGCATTGCCTTGAGTATCCGTCACGGTTCCGCTGGCAGAGAAGTCTGCATGGGGCGAACCATACATGGCAGGAACCAATATGCAGGATGAGAAGCCGAGCATAGTGAGTGCGCTGCCCAGCAGGCGAAGCAAATGTTTTCTAATATTCATAAAGTCACAATTTTATCTGATAAATGCAGCAATTTGTCAAATCTTGCATCATAAAGAGTGATATCGTATCAGTCCCTCTATCGGCTCAGGAAGGAAGGACCCCAGCCGTACGCCCTCTT
The DNA here is from genome assembly GCA_017454265.1 of Bacteroidales bacterium. Classification (GTDB taxonomy): domain Bacteria; phylum Bacteroidota; class Bacteroidia; order Bacteroidales; family UBA932; genus Cryptobacteroides. The sequence goes on from JAFTDJ010000017.1 coordinate 1,008, forward strand.
CCCGGCAAATTCGGGTAAAAATATCATTGCAAGCCCAGGCAAAGCCTCCCACCACCCCTACAGGGTAGCGTGCAGTGTCGTAACTTTTGAGCGCCCTGTCTATGAACGAGCGGAAGTTGCCGTCGACGAGCGCCTTCACATACGGATTCCCGTAATGGGAAAGGATAAACGGTGCCAGGCTGCCAAGGAAACCGGCGGGAGAATCGCTGCGGTACACTTTTTCCACTATTCCGGCATAGCTTGCATCGAACTTGGCCGCAAAATCAGCGGCTACCTCGTCGGGAACCAGGCCCTTTATGAAATCTGCCAGAAAAAGCTTGCCGAGTACGGCCCCTCCGCCCTCGTCGCCAATTATATACCCGCCGGAGCGGACCTTCTGCGACACCTGCGCGCCGTCGTAGAAGCAGGTGTTGGACCCTGTCCCGATAATTGCCACGATGCCGCTCTCGCGACCGCATACGGCGCGTGCCGCAGCCACAAGGTCTGTCTGGACGTCAACCTCGCCCGCATCGGCGGCGGAGCGTACCTCCGCTTCAAACAGGCTGCGCACCTCCGGCGTCACTATGCCGGCGGTATAAAAATATACGCCGTCCAGCCGCTCGCCGCCGAATGCCGCCAGCCCCTTGCGCAGGGTGTCGATATTGTGCGACATAGACGCCGTAGATACATTGATGCCGCCGAGCAGCTTGCGCTCCACTTGTTCGCCGCTGCCGGAAATGAGCCGCCAGTCGCTCTTGGTGGCACCGCTTTCTACAATGATTTTCATTCCGTCTTTCCAAGATATGCGTCGACCGCCGCCCGCACGTGCCCGTGCATAATCAGCAGCTCGCGTGCCTGCTCGTAATCGGTGATGCCGGTGGCGTCCATTATCATACGGGCTCCGCGGTCTACGAGTTTGCTGTTGGTGAGTTCCATATCCACCATCTTGCTCCCCTTTACGTGTCCGAGAAGAATCATGACCGAGGTGGATATCATATTTAGTATCAACTTGGTAGCTGTGCCCGCCTTCATTCTTGTGCTGCCCGTTACGAATTCCGGGCCCACTACCGCGACTACGGGAAACTGAGCTGCGTCGGCAAGCGGAGAATCTTCGTTACAGGTGATGCACCCGGTCAGCAGTCCGTTCTCCCGGGCGCTCCGAACGGCGCCAAGAACGTAAGGGGTTGTACCGGAGGCGGCAATTCCCACCACGGTATCGTCGGGTGTGGGGCTAAAGGCAAGTATATCGTTCCAGCCTTGCGCGGCATCGTCCTCTGCGCCCTCTACGGCCTGCCGTATGGCTCCGTCGCCTCCGGCAATCAGGCCGATAAAGGCATCCTTCACTCCGTAGGTGGGGGGGATTTCGGACGCATCAACTACGCCCAGCCGGCCGCTGGTCCCGGCACCGGTGTAAAATACCCGTCCGCCGCGCTGCATGCGCTCCACGATACCGTCCACCAGGGTTTCAATTTGCGGAATGGCGTTCTGTACCGCCCGGGTAACTCCCCTGTCCTCGGTATTGATGCCTTCGAGAAGCTCCGCGGTGCTCATCTTGTCCAGATGGTCCCAGCGGGAATCCTGCTCTGTGGTGCGTTTCATAGCGTCATACTTCCGGAGCCGAGGCGAATTCGTGAAGGAAGCGCATGTCGTTCTCGAAATAATGGCGAAGGTCGTTCACCCTCCATTTGAGCATCGCGATACGCTCCAAGCCCATTCCGAATGCGAAGCCGCTGTATTTGGTTGAATCTATACCGCTGGCTTCCAGCACATTGGGATCTACCATGCCGCAGCCCATGATCTCCAGCCATCCTGTACCCTTGCAAATGTTGCATCCCTTGCCGTGGCAGATGTTGCAGCTCACGTCAACCTCGGCGGAAGGCTCGGTGAAGGGGAAATAACTTGGCCGCATGCGAATCTGCGTGTCGGGGCCGAACATTTCCCTGGCAAACAGGAGGATGGCCTGCTTGAGGTCGGCGAAAGTTACGCCTTCGTCGATGTACAGTCCTTCAACTTGGTGGAATATGCAGTGGGCGCGGGCGCTGATGGCCTCGTTGCGGAATACGCGGCCAGGGCAGATTACGCGTATGGGAACATCCATTTTCTCCATAGTACGCACCTGTACGCTGGATGTATGGGTGCGGAGAAGGAGGGGATTGGGGTGTCCTGCAGACACGAAGAAGGTGTCCTGCATATCGCGTGCGGGATGGTTTGCAGGGAAGTTGAGGGCCTCGAAAACGTGGTAGTCATCCTCGATTTCCGGTCCCTCGGCCACGTCGTATCCGAACTTGCGGAAGATATCTACAATCTCCTGCCGCACAATGCTTACCGGGTGCCTGGAGCCAAGCTCATAGGGGTCGCCGGGCATGGTCAGATCCTGCCTGGGGCCTTCAGCCACGGGGCTTGCGGCAACGCTCTCCTTGAGGGCGTCAATCGTGGCCTGGACCTTTTGCTTGAGCTCGTTGAGCGACTTTCCGAATTCGGCCTTCTGCGCCTTGTCTATCGTGCGGAATTCATCGAACAGAGCAGTCACCTCTCCTTTTTTGCCAAGGAAGCGCACACGCGCCTCTTCCACCTCTTTCTGGGTCTTGCACTTGAGCTCCTCGAGCTGCTGCATTATTTTGTCGATATCTTCGCGTTTCATCTGTCTTGTTTTTTTGCTGCTTTCTTCATTTTCTTTTCCAGGCGCTTGTCCCTGGCCTTTTTGTCCCTGGCTGCGCCGATCTTTTCGTACTTTGCCCACTGCTCCTCGTTGAGCACTTTATGCATTGCCACGTATATCTTTTCCATCCATTTGTCCTGAGCATCGTAATAGAGATCGGAATTGCTCACTTTGGATGCAGTCAGGTTGGCGTACTCATCCTGCAGGCATTTATAATCGTGGGTAAGTATGCTGTCCACATAAAACACCTGCCAGTCGGCAAGTTCCAGCTGATCCTCCAGGCGCTCCACTTCCTTTTCTATGGCCTCGTAGAACTCCTTTTCGCGCTGCTCCGGGGTCTTGTCGTCCTGCTGGGCAAATGCCGTCGCGGCAAACGCGCTTGCCAGTATTGCGGCAATGGCCGCGGTTAAGAGATACTTTTTCATACAACCAACAAAGATAACGAATTAATTCTTATATTTGTGCAAACGTCACATTTTATGATACGCAGAGACTTTCTCAAGACCATTGGAGCCGTTACTGCCGGTGCTGCGGCAGGCATTCCCGCTTCCGGTGCGCAAGCCGCCAAAAGCCTTTTGTTTCAAGACGGGGATGACAATTCGCTGAACGACCTCACGCTGCCCATCCGTTCCTTGCGTCCGCAGGTGGACAGGCAGGTTTCCGTCATCGTAATCGGTGCCGGCAGCCGCGGAAACGTGTACGCCCGCTATGCCGAGGCGTGGCCGTTTGCAATGAAGGTGGTGGGCGTGTCCGATATTCTTGAACACCGCTGCCGCAAGATGTCCGATATTCACGGAGTGCCCGCGGAGCACCGTTTCGGAGACTGGAGCGAGGTGTTCAAAGTGCCCAAATTCGCCGATGCCGTAGTCATTTCCACCCCGGACGACCTGCATTACGCCCCCTGTATGAAGGCCCTCGCAATGGGGTACGACGTGCTGCTCGAAAAGCCTGTGGCGCAAACGGAGAAAGAGTGCAAGGCAATCCTGGCGCAAGCACATAAATACAACCGCATAGTTGCAGTATGCCACGTGCTCCGTTACGCACCCTACTTCATAGCCATGCGCGAGGTGGTGCGCAGCGGCGCAATAGGGCAGCTTGTGAGCGTGCAGCATATGGAACCTATCCAGTATGCCCACATGGCCCATTCCTATGTGCGTGGCAACTGGAGGGATTCGAAGGCCACGACGCCCATCATCCTTGCCAAATCCTGCCACGACCTGGATATCTTGCGCTGGATAATCGACTCCCCCTGCAAAAGCATCGTGGCAGACGGCTCGCTGCATCTCTTCAAGCCGGAGAACGCCCCCGAGGGCGCGCCGCTCAAATGTACCGACGGCTGCCCCCACGAGAGCACCTGCCCCTACTCCGCAATAGACATCTACACCCGCAAGAAGGCGCACCTGAACGTGTTCGACCTTGACGGAAACCGCGACCCCGAGGTAATCATGCAGCGACTGCTGACGCCTCCCTACGACAGCTACGCCCGCTGCGTGTATCATTGCGACAACGACCAGCCGGACCACTACGTGTCGGAAATGGTGTTCGAGGGCGGACAGACCGCGTCTTTTTCGATGGAGGCCTTCGCCCCCTACGGAGGGCGCCGTACCCGCATAATGGGAACGACCGGATACATAGAAGGAGACGGAACCCAGTTCACCCTGTGGGACTTCCGCACCCGTACTCCCAAGGTGTGGAACAAGAAGGTGAGCGACATTCCGGAATACCGCGGTTCCGGCCACGGCGGAGGCGATCATGCCCTCGCCCGTGACTTCGTGGAAGCCGTTGCGGCACAGGATCCGTCCAGGCTCTCCAGCACTATAGACGTGTCCATAGAGAGCCATGTAATGGGATTTGCGGCAGAGCGCAGCCGCCGCTCCGGACGAAAAGAAAAAGTGTAGCGTTGCGCGTAATCAACCAAAAAGTGCTATATTAGCAGATGGAATAATTTATAGACAAGATGAAAAGAATTCTCTCCGTTGCATTTGTTTTCTGCTGTCTTGGCTTTAGTGCCGTGGCACAGGACACCTGGTTCTGCTCCGAAGCGGGAACAACCCTCTGTTATATCAAGAAAGATGCAAAAGGCTCTGCCGAGGGCGTCAGCTACAATTATATAATCCGCGACAAGCAGGTCGCCGACGGACGCACGACCATCATTTTCGACGTTGTGGTTCCCGGCCAGAATTCCACGAGCGGATGCAGCGTATGGACGGCCGACGGCCAGTTCCATAACGATGCAAGTGCCGCCATCGGCCAGTTCGGGGAAGGTATCACAGCCACGGGCAATTCTCCAGTGCTTCCGGAATCTCCGCTTCTCGGGGCAAATCTGGCAGACTGTTCCATCAAAATAGACGCGCTTATGCTGACCAGCGAATACAGCAAGATCAGCTTTACCGCAAACGAAGACATTACCGTTCCGGCAGGTAAGTTCCGTTGCTGGTGCCTGGAGTACGACATCACAGATACCGTAATGGGACTCAAGGCCAAGAATCACGTGAAGCAGTGGATGGCCAAAGGAATAGGGGATGTCAAGGTGGTTACCACAGACAAGAGCGGGCGTGTGGTTTCCGAGAAGGAGCTTGTAAAAATTTCTAAGTAGAAGGTTTTTCCACAGTCATTTCGCAACGGCTGCAGTCGAAGCCCAGGGCAAGACGGCGGCCGTTGTTGATTAAATACAGGGGTCCCGAGGGCTTGGCCCCCTGCCACCGGGCACACATTCCGAGTTCATACTTGATGCAGTATCGGGTTCGCATGAGTTCGGAGTTCGTCCGTAAACCGGTCTTGTTTTGCGGAGGAACTTCCTGTTTTTTGGCGTTCAAACGTAAATTCACCCCTTTTTGCGTATGGTCTGCAGCGCGCAGGTCTTCAGCCAGGCAGCGGCGCATGGCATTGAGGGTGGCGGCGCTGAGCAGCGGCAGGGCGTTTCCGGCGGTTTCTACAGAAAGACTGCGCACGCAGAAATTGTATTCGCCGCTGCGTTTGCCAAGCTGCTCGCGTATCATAGACTCGCTCCGCTCGCGGTTTTCCGCCTTCTCAACGTCGGTGTGGAAAGGGCTGAGGACGGTGCGTCCGTCTTCTGTAGTAGCTGAAAGCTCGATTACGAAGCTTCCGTGAATACGAACGTCAATATTGGCAAGAATCTCCCTGCGGGGGCTCCTGGACTCTATTTCTTTTTCGAAGGCGGCGTTGATGTTGCGGAACAGCCGTACCCCCGGCCTCAGGCCATCCACGCGTTTGCAGTAAATAGTGTTCCCCTCGCAGCGGTCTCCGCGAAATCCGTACACCCTGCTGTTGAGGGCAAATGCGAAACCGTCTCCGTTGTTTAGGTTTTTCGCTTCGCCTACAACTACGGAGAAACCGCCGTGCCCTGGCATCTGCCGTACGGAGGTGACGGTTCCCACATATTCACCCATAGACTTGGGCGCATCCATACTGGACCACTTGTCCCTCTTGCCGTCCAGCCACCACTGGGTGTAGCCCCGGTTGAAGGTCTTGTCGGAATCTGGCGTGAATCCGCCGCTCACCCTCCCGGACGAGGCCCGGCAATAGGTATCCGGGAAGCGTGATACAAGCTTGTCAAGGGCTATACTGTATTCGCGCACTACGTTCTTTACGTACGATGCGTTTTTGAGCCGCCCCTCTATTTTGAATGAGCAGATTCCGGCGGCAGCCAATTCCTCAAGCCGGTCCAGAAGCTTCAGGTCCCTGAGCGAAAGCAGCGCCTTGTCCTTCACCAGCACCTTACCCCCGGCGTCAACCAGGTCGTACAGGCTTCGGCAGGCCTGGATGCACTCACCGCGGTCGGCGCTGCGTCCGTCCAGGTACTCGGAAAGCCGGCACTCCCCGCTGTAACACACGCACAAAGCCCCGTGAACGAAGCACTCCAGTTCACAATTCACAGCTTCCCTTATAGCAGCAATCTCCTTCAGGGAAAGGCCCCGTTCAAGAATGATGCGGGTGCATCCAAGCTGTTCGAACATACGGGCTCTTTCCGGTGTACGGATGGCGCACTGGGTGGAAGCGTGCATGGGGACAAGTATGTCTTCGAATCCCAGAAGCCGCTCTTCGCGGATGATGAAGGCGTCAACACCGGCATCCTGCGCCTGCAGCATCTGGGAATGCACCGCCTCCCACTCGTCATCGTAAATGATTGTGTTTACGGTGAGATATATGCGCACTCCAAAGCGGTGCGCGTACTCACAGAGCTCCCTTATATCCTCGAAACTGTTGCCTGCAGCCTTCCGGTTGCCGAAGTCCGGGCCGGCAATGTAAACGGCATCGGCACCGCAGTCAATTGCCGCGATGCCGACCGTTTTGTCCTTCGCCGGAGCGAGAAGCTCTAGGGGAAACATTATTTGAGGGCGTTCAAGGCCTTCTGGGCGTCTGCGCCGAATTTGGGATCGGTGACTGCCTTTGCGAAGAACTCCTTGGCCTTTGCATTGTTCTTGCTCTGCTGATAGAGCGCTCCTACGGTATAGGCAATCTGGCCTGCATTCTTGGCGGTGGGAGCAGCTTCAAGATATTGCTCGAAGTACTTGATGGCGTCTGCGTTCTTGCCGGCAAGCTGGGAAGCCTGGCCTGCAACCTGAAGCGCCTGAGGGTTGTTTGCGAATTCGAGGCTGGTGTTGGCGTCATTCACGGCGTCTGCATATTTCTTGACCTTGAGGTTCTCTACGGAACGCTTGAGGTAGAACTTGCCGATCTGTGAATTGGCGTTCTTGGCCTGGCCGTTCTCTGCGGCTACCTTGTATGCCTCAACTGCCTCCTCGCCTTTGCCGGCGCTCTCCAGGGCCATACCGAGGCGGAGAGCCACGTTGCCATTGGTGGGGTTGAGCTCCAGCGCGCTGCGGAAAGCCTCTACAGCGCCTTCAAAGTCCTTTGCGGAAACGAGAGCCTTGCCCTTTTCGGTAAAAATCTGGGGAATGAGGTCGTTAGCCTTGGCGGCGGTTTCGTCATCACCGTATTCGCTTGCTATCGCTGCGGTTTCCTTATACTTGGCAATAGACTCGTCATATTTCTTTGCCACGAACAGATCCTTAGCAATGGCGTTCATAGTCTTGGGGATGATGCTTTTGCAGGTCTCGACAAGCTCCAGACCTTCGTCACCGCAAGCCTCGGCCATCTTGAGGGCCTCCTGGAATCCGGCGAGGGCTGTGGCGTAATCACCGGAGGAAAGTGATTCGTTGGCAAGTTTTGCGGTTTCGGTTGCGTCCGCCATACTCTGTGCGGAAAGCATTGTTGCAGCTGCAAAAAGCGCTGCGAGGGAAACTAAAATCTTTTTCATCTCTTCTTTGCGTTTTAGATTCGGACGACAAATTTAGCAAAATTATTACATTTTGTGTGCCAAATATGTTACCTTTGTTTAGAAAACCATTTACAGTTATGTCAGATACCAGATTCAGGGTCGAGAGCGACCTTATCGGCGAACTTCAGGTTCCTGCCGATGCATACTATGGAGTGCAGACCCAGCGTGCGCTTAACAACTATCAGATTTCCACTACGAGGATGTACCATTATCCCGAGTACATCGTTGCCATAGCCTACGTCAAGATGGCGGCCGCTGCCGCAAACGCGGAGCTTGGAGTTCTGGATAAGGATATTGCCGACGCAATAGTGGCGGCATGCAAGGAGATTGTCGGAGGCAAGCTGCACGACCAGTTCCCCGTGGATATGATGCAAGGCGGGGCCGGTACATCGGTGAATATGAATGCAAACGAAGTTATTGCCAACCGTGCGCTTGAGCTTCTGGGGCACAAGAAAGGAGAGTACCAGTACTGCTCGCCCAACGACCACGTGAACTGCGCCCAGAGCACCAACGATGCATACCCTACGGCATTCCGCTACACCTTTGTGCGTATGAACCGTCTGCTGGTGGAGTCCCTCAGGGCCCTCATCGCTTCCTTCCGTGCAAAGGGCGACGAGTTCTCCGACATCCTGAAAATGGGCCGCACGCAGCTGCAGGACGCAGTTCCTATGACCTCCGGACAAGAATTCCACGCCTTTGCCAACAACCTCGAGGAGGAGGTGGCCAACCTTGAGCGCAACGTGGTGCTCCTTAAGGAAATCAACATGGGCGGAACGGCAATCGGAACGGGCCTCAATGCAGTTCCCGGCTTTGCCGAGCTGTGCACCAGGCGCCTAAGCGAATTTACAGGAGACCACTTCGAAAAAGCCCCGGACCTTGTTGAGGCGACCCCCGACACAGGGGCTTACGTGAGTTACAGCGCCGCCCTCAAGCGCCTCGCCATCAAGCTCTCCAAAATCTGCAACGACCTCCGTCTTATGGCATCCGGCCCCCGCTGCGGCTTGCATGAAATCAATCTCCCGGCAATGGCTCCCGGTTCCTCCATTATGCCCGGCAAGGTAAACCCCGTTATTCCCGAGGTAACCAACCAGGTGTGTTTCAAAGTCATAGGCAACGATACCTGTGTAGCCTTCGCCGCCGAGGCCGGACAGCTGCAGCTCAACGTAATGGAGCCCGTTATCGCCCAGAGCATACTGGAGAGTGTCACCTGGCTGCGCAACGCAATGGACACCCTGCGTACCAAGTGTATAGACGGTATTACCGTTAATGCGGATCACTGCTATGAGATGGTAAAGAACTCCATTGGCATAGTTACTGCACTTAACCCGTATATAGGCTACAAGACTTCCACGAAAGTGGCAAAGGAGGCTCTTGAAACCGGACGCAGCGTTTACGACCTTGTGCTCGAGCACGGGTATATGACCAAAGAGAAGCTGGACGAAGCCCTGGACCCTAAAGCAATGACCAGCTCGCACGCATTTTTGAAGTAAGTAAATGAAACTGAACGCAACTGTATTGCTGCTGGCGGGCGCCCTGCTTATCAGCGCAGGTGCCTCCGCACAGGGGCTGCCGAATCTGGAAAAAGCTTCCGAAATCACTACTGGAAGCCTCCCGGACGGCATTTCCTATTATCTCGTAACAAACAAGAACACCCCCGGTTTTGCAGACTTCGCCCTGGTGCAGCCTGTGCGTTCAGACCTTTCAGGCCCGCGGGAAGACCTCGTGACCCTTCCTCACTTCGAAGGCCGCAAGCCCTACGAATTCCTCGTGTCCAATGCAGTATCCAGCAGCCGCAACGGATACGTACGGCATTTGCGCAATTCTACCATATTCCGTTTTGCCGACGTTCCCGTATTTCGGGCAGAAGTGGCTGATTCTACGTTGCTTATGCTGTTCGATATCGCCCGTGGTTCAGAATACGAACAGGCTATTGTGCTCAGTGGAGACATAGATGTGACTGCCGTAGTTGAGCGAATCCGTATCCTGTCCATGACCATTTCCCGTCGCAAGCCGGTAGATGATAATTGGAACTATGGCTGGGAACCGCAGGACAAACCGACGGTCACCGTAGATACCGCACCCGTAGGAATGTTCACGGTGCGCTACCGCTCGCCCCGCACGGACCGTGAGCTGATGAATACCATCCAGCCGCTGATGAGCCGCTTGCTCGCAACAGAACTGGATGTAATCCTTGCCCGCCGCCTGAGAGCGGCATTCGACGATGCCGGTGTACCGCTGGCCGACTACCGCTACCATTACACCGGCAGTGACGAAACCCCGGGAGACGAGCTCTTCACCTTCACCGTCTGTACGGAGCCCGCTCAACTGGAAAGGGCCGTAGAAACAGTTGCAGGCGTGCTTTCAACGCTCGACAAAGAAGGCGCCACTGTGGAAGAAGTGGGCTTTGCCCGTTCCTTGATCGCCGAAGAGATGGCCCGCGAGAACCAGAACCACAAGGCAGGCAATGCGGAGTATGTGGACAAGTGTATCGCCGCTTACCTTTACGGCTCAAACCTTGCCTCCTATCCAACCTTGAGTTCTGTTTTTACCGGCCGCAAATTGGATGTCGGCCGCGAATGCGAACTGCTTAACCGCTATGTTTCCTCAACGCTGTCACCCAACAGGAACCTGCAGTTGAGGGCAATCTGCCCCGTGACTCCAGACCCGGACAGGGTGCTCGCTCTCTTCTCTAAAGGCTGGACGGACGGCTACATCGCGGCCCCCGATATTCCCTCCGCCCAGGATACGCTCAAGCTGTCTATACCCAAACGCAAGGTCAAACTGAAGAGCGCAACAACCGATGCATATACAGGAGGCTTGTTGTGGACCTTCTCCAACGGCGTCAGCGTAGTTTTCAAAAAGACTGCAGACAAGGGCGAATTCCACTACGGTGCTATGATTAAAGGAGGATGGCCGGAAATACCAGGCATCAACGGCACCGAATCTGCTTTTGCAGAAGAGGTACTTGCCCTTGGGTCGATTGCCGGGATGAGCTCAACGCACCTGACGGACCTGCTGGGAATGTTCGGCGTTACCATTAAACCCCAGCTCACCGTTACTGATATGCGTTTCACGGGCGCGGCGCCTCCCGACGCACTGTCCCTTGTCATCAAGACCATGCTTGCGGCCGTTAATGATTATGAGCAGGATTCCGGGGTTTATCTCCGTTACCGCAAGGAAAAGGCGGTACGCCTTATGCGCGACAAGTACACCGATGCCGGAACGCGTGCGGTTCTGGACAGCATAATGTGCCCCGGCTATTCATATGCCGCAGGAAGCCTTCCGAGTCTGCCCAAGAACGATTTTCCCGTACGCCTGGGCCAGTATGTCTCACAGAAGGGTGCTAATTTCAAGAACGGTCTTATAGTGCTGATAGGCGACCTGGACGAAGCCAAGACCCTGCGTCTTCTCACCCAGTCTCTTGGGGTCCTGAAGACCAGCCAGCAAAGAGTTGCAAGGCCAAAGATGAATTACCCTATACGGGATTGCTGGACCACGAATTTCATGCAGCGCAACTGGAGGGGCGATGCCGGAGTGAGTCTTGCGCTTGGAGCACTGTATCCGTATGGATCAGAAGGTTTCGGCAAGATGCAGCTCGCTTGTACAGTACTCAAGACTGAGTTGAACAAGGCTTTGGCAAAGGACGGCATGTGCTGTACTGTCAATGGTAAAGCCGAGTTGTTGCCAGCGGAGAAGATTACCATTTATCTGCACTGCCATCCCGTTGCTCCCAACGGCCTTCCAGCCGACGTAAAGACCGAGCTGCCCGTACGTACGCTGCAGACTGTGAGAGAAGTGGTGAACCGTCTGGCAGGTGAAGAGGTGGACAAGCAAACGCTCTCCCTTGCGAAGGTGATGATCACCAACCAGTTGAAGGCGCAGGACGGAAATACTGCAATGCTCAGGGATGCAGTTCTCACGCGCAATTCCCTCGGAAGGGATATACGCAGCGGCTATGCCCAACGCATCAAAAATGTGAGTGCTGCAGACCTGAATTCACTCTTTTCCAAACTTGCCGGTTGCGACTGCGAATTCGTAGTGCAATGACACAGGCGTTCGGCACAATCATCCAGATAGGCGACATCCTTGTATCGGAGGATGTTGTACTGGAGTTTTTTGCGTGCGATTATGCTGCCTGTAAGGGCATCTGTTGCGTCGAGGGAGATGCGGGCGCTCCGATGGACGAATCCGAGCCGCCGGTCTTGGAGAGGGATTATCCCCGCTACTGTTCCCGAATGACGGAAGCCGGCCGCGAAGCCGTGTCGCTGAACGGTTTCTTTGAGATAGACAGGGAAGGGGACATCGTTACGCCGCTTATCCCTGGCTCGGGAATGTGTGCCTACGCCTTCCGTAACGAAGAGGGAGGATGTATGTGCGCCATAGAGCGATGCGGCTGTACCAAGCCGCGATCCTGTTCGCTGTATCCGGTGCGGGTTACTAAATTCAAAGGAGACGGAATGGCCCTCAACCTGCATAAATGGGATATCTGTAAAAAGGCTTTCGAGAAAGGCCGCCGGGAGGGAATACGTGCTTATCAGTTCTTAAAAAAACCCCTCACCGATGTGTTCGGCGAGGAGTTCTATGAGGCTCTGTGCGCCGCAGCAGACGCTATTTGTCGGGAGTAAACATTACTTTGCTGTAAAACTCCTTGCGCCCCAGAATCATATCGAAGGCCTGCTTGTACTCTTCCAGCTTGAAGCGGTGGGTTACCAGGGGGCGAACGTCGATGAGATGTGAGGAGATTGCCGCCAGGGCGGTGCGCCAGTCGTTATGGGCGTCGTTGTAGCTGCTGTTCCAGGTGCCGCGAATTGTGAGCTGCTTGCGGAGGAGCTGGCTATAGGTGCCCTGGGTAAGTGTCATATTGCCGAAGGGATTTCCCATGCACACCACGTGGCCGAAGCTCTTTACGCTCTTGATGCAGCTTTCCCATGTCTGGGTGGCGCCGGCTCCTTCTATGCAGGCGTCTGCACCGCGGCCTCCGGTGGCGGCCTTGACGTACTCTGCAGCGTCTGTCTGTGCGCTGTTGAAGGCGTCAAATCCCATGCGGGCGGCAAATTCTACCTTGGTGGCATCAATATCACAGAGTATAACGCGTACGGCTCCCGAAGCCTTGGCCCAAAGGCCCAGCATGATACCGATGGGGCCGGCTCCGAAGATGGCGACGGTGTCGCCTATCTTGATGTCGGCAAGGCCGACGGCGTGAAGGGCTACTGCAGCGGGTTCGCACATTGCAGCCTCCTCGTAGCTTATGCCTTCGAAGGGAACGAGGTTCCACTCCTTTACGGATATGTATTCTGCATACGCTCCGTCGCGCCTTGAGCCATAATAATCATAATCGCTGCATTGTGCGTATTCGCCCACCTGACAGGACGCGCACTTGAAGCAGGGCAGCAGCGGAAAGACAGCGGCCTTCTTGCCAATCAGTTCGGGTTTGTCTGCCTCCACAATCTCTCCGGAGAATTCGTGGCCCGGGATTGTGGGGAAATGGTATGTTCCCTTTTTGAAGATTCGGGGGATGTCGCTTCCGCATATGCCGCAGGCTTTAACCTTGAGCAATACTTCCCCTTCCTGGCGGACAGGATTCGGGACCTCCTCATACCTGAGGTCTCCAACTGCGTGAAGATTCAGTGCTTTCATTACAAATAACAATATGCTTTTTATCTACGGATAGCAAACCTACTGCTTTTTTTCTAATTTTGCGTCAAAATATGTACAAAAAAGGCATAAAAAGTCTGAATCGCAGGATCCTGGAACTTGCGCTGCCCAGCATCCTGGCCAATCTTACTGTGCCGCTTGTGGGTATGGTGGATACTGCGCTGGCCGGGCATCTTATAGATGATGCCGGTGGCGGTTCTGCCGTTTTCATCGGCGGGATATCCGTGGGAGCAATGCTCCTGAACCTGCTGTACTGGAACTTTTTTTTCCTGCGCACGGGAACAGGAGGCCTCACGGCACAGGCCTTCGGCAGGGGAGACCCGCACGAGTGTGCCCGTATCTTCGTGCGCGGATTGGGGCTCGCCGCCGTGCTGTCGTTGCTTATCCTTGTCCTTCAGCGGCCTTTTACGCGTCTTGGAATGCTGGTGGTGAATGCCACTCCGCAGGTGTGCGAACTGGCGCTGCGTTATTTCTTTATCCGCATCTGGGCTGTGCCTGCTACGGTTGGCCTTATGGTATTCAGGGGGTGGTTCGTGGGTATGCAGGATTCCATAAGCTCGATGTGGACGGACCTGATTGTTAATTCCGTAAACATAGCTGCATCGGTGATCCTGACTTTCGGCATTGCCGGGTGGGGAGGCATCGGATTCGATGGTATTGCAGCAGGTACTCTGGTGGCGCAGTATTCCGGGTTGCTCTATGCTGTTCTTGTCTGCGTGAGCAAATATGGAAGAGTGTTCGGAACCGTAAAAGGCAGCGATATCGCCGATCTTGCCCGTCCGGCGGAAATGCTGCCGTTCCTGAAGATGAACGGAGACCTGATGGGTCGCTCGCTGTGCTTTACCGCCATTTATATGGGATATACCATAATAGCGGCGTCATTCGGGGATGTACTGCTGGCATGCTCGTCCATAATGATGCAGCTGCTGATGATTTTTTCTTATTTCACGGACGGCTTCGCCTATGCCGGAGAGGCTCTTACAGGGCGTTTCATAGGCGCACGGGACGAGTTGATGCTGAGGCGCAGCGTGAAGTACATCTTTTTCTGGAGCATGGGGATAGCGGTTTTGTTTGTAGGAGTGTATGCATTGATAGGGGGTCCTCTGGTGCGGCTTTTTACTTCCGATGCAAGCGTGGTGGAGGCGTGCGGGCATTTCCTTCCCTGGTTGTTCATCATGCCGCCGCTTGGCTGTGCCGCTTTTACCTGGGACGGCGTTTATCTGGGGGCTACGGCGTCAAAGAGCCTGTTCATATCAATGGGGCTGGCAATGCTTGGCTTCTTCGGCGTATGGTTCGTATTCGGGCCCCAGGCGCAGGGAGACGGGCAGCTGCATGTCCTGCTGGCAGCTTACTTTATGCATCTTGCAGCGCGTACCGTCTGCCTTTCCGTGGCCTATCGTAAGGAAATCCATATTTAGGCTTCATTCCAGTTCGAATTCTATTTCGACATCGCCAAAGCGTCCGCGCACTGTGTCTTCTTCTTCAAAGAACCTGGCTGCGAGTTGTCCGCGCCAAACAATGTCGTCTTTCTGGTTGTACGGCAGGTCCAGGGTTATACCGTAAGACTTTGACTGGATTTTGACGGTGGCGTCGCATTTCCAAGAAGTGCGGGTCCCGCCGTCGTCTTCCGTTACGAGAAAAGCCAGTTTGTCCAGCTGAGATGTGAAATCCGATACCAGTATTGCTTCGAACGGGAGCGCCTTGCCTACATATTTTCGTTTCACCACCACTACGAAGTCCGTAATGCTGGGGGTGAAGAGTTTGAGCTCCGCCTCCGTGGAGCCCGTGAAGCCGTCGGCGCTGCCACATTTGATCCAGAACTCAGAGGCTCCTCCGAACCAGGTGTCGTAGTTTCTGAGCATTTTGAGGCTCTTAAGCATGAGCCGGCGGTGTTTCAGCTGCGGGGCGGTCTCGCCAGGCGGCACGGAAGAAGTCTCGCGGCCTCCTGTTCGTAAGGGCCAAAGTCGGCCGGAAACTTCTTCCGTGCCGTTCGCTTTCGTATGGGAGAAGAATTCCAGCGGGGTGAAGGCGGCGTCGGAGTTGCTGTTGAGCACCCAGACTGGGCGTTTCTTGGCAACGCCCTCGTCCACATAGACCGAGTCAGAGACCAGCGTACCGTCTTCCAGTCTGGATAATGCGTAGCCGTAGTTGGACTCGGCGCCGAAGCCGGGATCGAAAGTAATGATGGGGTACGTTATTCCGTCCCAATCTTCGGAGTACGGCCAGTACAGTTGATAGTCGCTCCGCGCCAATTGCTCCAGCAGATCTTCTACAGAGACCTTCGTAGGGGCGTTTTCTTCCAGATAGTCCCTTATTAGGTTGCGTAGCGGGTTGTCATAGTTGCCGGCGCTTCGGGTGCCCGGGGAAGAACCTACTCCGCTGCCCGGATCCGCAATCAGGCGGTCCATGGTGTATTCTTCGTCGTATCCGTTTCCGGACGATGCGCCGACTGCGTCGTAAACTTCCTGCAGGTGGGAGGAGTCTATCGGGAGTGCTGCAAACATTTTTGCAAGGCTCTCCAGGTTGAGGTCTTCGTATTCCGTGGTGTCGTCGGTCCGGAGGTCGAGGGCGTTTTCCGGGGTGCAGGCTGCGAGCAGCAGCGCGGCTAGTGCTAAGCGTTTCATAGTGTTTCTGTCTTTGGTTCCGGGCAAAGTACGGAATAATTAAGGGTTTCCACTCCTTATGGAAACCCTTATCTTTCAATTACCGCCTCCGGATGACTCTCAGACAACTTTTTCGAAACTTACGAAGCGCTCTTTCCCAAATAAATCCAGGTGTTTTTTTACCTGCACCAGACCGGCGGACTCGAAAACGGCGGCAGTTTCAGCGCCAAGTTCTTCGTTTATCTCAACTATGCCCCAGCCTCCGGGTTTGAGGAAACGGATGGACCAATGCGCCACAGCCCGGTAGAACAGCATCGGGTCCTCGTCCGGTACGAACAGCGCAAGTGACGGTTCGTATTCCAGCACGTTGCGGTGCATCGCCGCTTTTTCGCTTTCCCTGATGTACGGCGGGTTGGCTGTAATTACATCGAACGGCGCGCCTGCGAAGTTATCCGGAACCTCCAGCACATCCTGCAGAACAAATTCCACGGCCCCGGGGGCTCCGGCTGCGTCTGGGAAAGTCTGGCTGCGGGCGACGGCGAGGGCGGCGCCGGAGATATCTACGCCGGTAACGCGCGTGCCTGGTACGTCCAGCGCTATACTCCAGGCTATGCAGCCCGACCCGGTGAACAGGTCGAGTACTGTAGCGCTTTCGACAGGTGAGGTGTGGGGTCCCCGCGGGCAGCGGGGCAAATCCTCCCCCTGAACAGGGGGACCGAGGGGGTTGAGAAGAAGACGGAGATGCTGTGTGGCGCCAGCCACCAGCATCTCCGTCTCCGGACGCGGAATCAACACTCCGGGAGCTACCCGGAACTTGCGGCCGCAGAATTCCTGCACACCGGTGACATACTGCAGGGGCTCCCCCTGAACCATACGAGAGACGGCGTCATAAAGCCGTGGCAATTTCTCCTCCGGTATTTCGTAGGAGGGCTCTACTATATGCGTGTAGCTCTGAGTGCCAAGCACCTCGCTGCAAAGACGAAGAATGAGGCTCCGAGCCTCCTGCGGAGGATACAGAGCCTCAAGAGCCGCACCGCCTTCCCGTATAAACTGCGGGAGCAGCACTATGAATTTTCTATGATTGTGGAAAGGAAGTCGGTAAAGCTTAGTCCGGCTTCACGCACCATCTTGGGAACCAGGGATGCACTTGTCATTCCGGGTATCGTATTGACTTCCAGGAAGTAAAGGCCGTCAGACGCAAGTATGTAGTCCATTCTTACGAGCCCCTTGCAGCCAAGGTAAGAATAAAGGGCGCTTGTGGTTTTTTGCAACTCTGCGGTTTCCTCGGCACTGATGGGGGCGGGACATATCTCGCTGCTGTGGCCGTTATACTTGGCATCGTAGTCGAAGTAATCGTTGTCGGTTACTATCTCTATCGGGGGCAGGGCGTGTACGCCGTTTGCATCTTTATATGCCGCGCAGGTGAGTTCGCGCCCGCTTATACCCTGCTCTACCAGCACCATGGAATCTTCCGTAAATGCGAACTGAATGGCCTCGGGCAACTCCTCCGGGGTTTTGACCATGGTGACTCCGAAGCTGGAGCCGCCCTGGGTGGGCTTGCTGAATACAGGGAACTTGAGGCTTGCTGCAACTTTGGCGCAGAATTCGGAAAGGTCGTCTCCGCGATGCACATAGGCGTCCGGGGCGCATTTTACCAGCCCGCTGCCGCGCACGAACGACTTGCACGCATACTTGTCGAACGCAATGGCGCTCACGAAAGAGCCGCAGGAGCTGAACGGCACGCCTGTCATTTCCAGGTAGCCCTGCAATTGACCGTTTTCTCCGGGAGCTCCGTGCTGGACTACGTAGGCAAAATCGAATTTCACCTTATTGCCCAGGACGTTCACGGAAAAGTCGTTCTTGTCTATCTCCGGGCGTGCGCCTTCAGGGAAAGTAACACGCATTGCGTTGCGTCGCCTGCAGGCTACGAGCTGCCATACCCCGAAACGTGCAAATACCTCGTAGATATCGTAAACGGAATCGTCTATGGCAGAAGCCACAAATTCACCGCTCCGGCAGGATACTTCCCATTCGGAAGAGTCGCTTCCGTAAATCACGGCTATTGATTTATATTTGCTCATAGGGCTAGTTGAAGTAGTAATCTGTTTCCTGGTTGTTGGCGGTTTCCTGTGCCTCGTTATAGTCTTCGTCTCCTCCGAGGAAGGTTCCTGAAACATTGCAGTCCAGGGTGAAATCGGTGCCTGCCGGTGCAATGAATGAGTCGTTTTCGCTTATCAGGCCCGCTGCTATGCACTTTTTCATCCAGATGCCCCAGATGGGGAGTGCCATACGGGATCCGTCCAGGGAGTTGAAGTGTATTTGCCGGTCCTCTCCGCCAATCCACGCTCCGGCAGTGATTTTTGGCGTGTAGCCTATGAACCATCCGTCCGAACAGTCGTTGGTGGTTCCCGTCTTGCCGGCTATCTCGCCCTTGAGGTTGTAGGCATAACGGAGACGGCTTCCGGTTCCTCCGTTAACGACTCCCTGCATCAGGTTGGCCATAAGGTACGCAGACGAGGCGCTGATGGCTTCCCGCTTGGAGTTGGTGTGCTCTGTGATCAGGTTGCCCTGATTGTCTTCTATGCGCGTTACGTACAGTGGCGAAGCGTAAACACCTTTTGAGGGGAAGGTATTGTATGCGGCAACCATCTCGTACAACGCTATGTCTGCAGGACCCACGCAGAGGGCATAAACCTCGTCTACGTGGCTGTGGATGCCCATACGGTGCATCATCTGCGCCATTGCCTGGGGACCGAACTGCTTCATCAGGAAAGCCGAAATGTTGTTGGAGCTGTTGGCGAGGCCCCATTTCAGGGTCACGGTCTGTCCTATCATTTCCTTCTTGTCGGTACTCCTGGGAGTCCATTCAGAGCCGTCCCAGTTGATGAATGTCTGAGGCGCGCATATTACCCTGTCGCAGGGCGTCATGCCCTCTTGCATCGCAAGGGTGTAGAGGAACGGCTTGATGGTGGAGCCTACCTGGCGCTTTGCCTGCGATACGTTGTCGTATTTGAAATAGCGGTAGTTGGGACCGCCTACGAACGCTTTCACCTTGCCGCTGCCGGCTTCCATTGCCACAAACCCGCAGCGCAGGAAAGATTTGTAGTAGCGGATGGAATCGTTGGGGGTCATGGTGGTATCTATGTAACCCTTTTTGTTCCAGGAGAATACGCGCATCTTCTGAGGCTTGTCAAACTGTGCCAGTATTTCCTTTTCGCTCAGGCCGGCCTTCTTCTGCATACGCCAGCGGTCGCTCCAGCGGCGGGCCTGTTGCATCAATTTGTTTACGGTAGCCTGGTCTATGTCGTTGGCGAACGGCTTGTTTCGCTTGCCCTTGAGTTCCCGGTTGAAAGCCCCCTGGAGGTAGCCTCCGAGGTGCTCCACGACGGCTTCTTCTGCAAATACCTGCATCTTGTAGTTGATGGTGGTGTAGATACGCAGTCCGTCCTTGTCCAGGTTATATGCGCTTCCGTCCGGCTTCTTGTTCTTGTTCAGCCAGCCATAGATGTCGTCGCCGGCCCAGCGGAGAGAGTCTGCCGTGTAATCTTCCGGATACTGATAATCGGCCCTGCGGGGCTTGGTGGCGTTCATGTCCCGGCGGAGCATGTCCCTGAAGTACGGGGCGTGTCCGGAGTTGTGGTCCTGTACGTGGTAGTCCAGCAGGATTGGAAGTTCGCGGAGAGAATCCCGCTCGGCCTTGTTCAGATACCCGGCCTTCTCCATCTGGCCGAGTACGAAGTTGCGGCGTTTGAGGGCGTTGTCCGGGTTGATTACCGGGTTGTACCGGGTGGGCTTGTTTACCATTCCTATAAGCAGGGCGCTTTCTTCTACGCTGAGGTCGGCAGGACCTTTGGCGAAGAAAGTTTCGGATGCCGCCTTAACTCCGTAGGCTCCGCTTCCGAAGAAGATGGAGTTGAGGTACATGGCCATAATCTCGTTTTTGGTGTAGTCCCGCTCGAGTCTTACGGCTGTAATCCATTCCTTGAACTTGGTGATGATGAGCGTCAGCTTGCCCTTCTTCTCGTTTCGCGGATAGAGGGTCTTGGCCAGCTGCTGGGTGATGGTGCTTCCTCCGCCCTGGCTGGAATCGCGCATGAGCAGGGTTTTCACGCCTACTCGGGCGAGTCCCTTCATATCAATTCCGGAATGTTTGTAGAAACGGGCGTCCTCCGTGGACACGGCGGCGTGTACCAGGTTAGGGGAGAGCTCGTCGTATGATACATAAGTGCGGTTTTCTATATGGAAGGTGGTGAGCACCTCGCCGTCTTCGGCTATGACCTGGGTCGCCAGCTTGCTGTCCGGATGCTCCAACTCCTCGAACGAAGGGAGTTTGGCAAACAGTCCCACGCACAAAAGTACTATCAGCACTATTGCGAATGGAGCCGTAAGCAGAATCCAGTACCATTCAGTGATTTTTCGCTTGGTCTTTTCTGTCATTTTATCACTTTAAAACACAAATTTACGAACAAATTTGGAAAAACACCTTAGTTTTGTTTTAACTTTGTAGCCGAGTTTGTGAAAATATGGAAACGAATTTAGTGATAGTAGAGTCGCCGGCAAAGGCGAAAACCATTCAGAAGTATCTGGGAGACGGCTTTTTGGTAAAGTCGAGCTACGGACATATTCGTGATTTGCAGGAGAAAAGTCTCAGTATAGATATTCAGGACAACTTCCGCCCGGAGTACGTGGTGCCGCCGGAAAAGAAGCGTGTGGTGAGTGAGTTGAAAAAGCTGTCCGACAAAGCCCGGACCGTCTGGCTGGCTTCCGATGAAGACCGCGAGGGAGAGGCTATTTCCTGGCATCTCACGCAGACGCTTGGATTGGACCAGGACAAGATTCGTCGTATTGTTTTCCATGAAATCACAAAAGACGCCATACTGCATGCAGTGGATCATCCCCGTGCTCTCGATATGGATCTTGTCAACGCCCAGCAGGCCCGTCGGGTGCTGGACAGGCTGGTGGGCTTCGAACTGTCGCCGGTGCTCTGGCGTAAAATCCAGAGAGGCCTGTCTGCAGGCCGCGTCCAGTCTGTGGTACTGCGGCTGGTTGTGGACCGCGAGCGGGAAATCGCCGCGTTCACCCCACAGCCCTTCTACCGCGTTGAAGCGGTGTTCGAGATTGAAGGCGTGAAGGTCAAGGGGCTGCTAGACAAGCGCTTCGACAACATAGACGACGCCCGTACGTTCCTGGAGGAATGTGTCGGAGCCGGTTATAAAGTGGCGTCCGTGGACAGCAAGGAGGGCTTGCGTATGCCTCCTCCTCCCTTCACAACGTCCACTTTGCAGCAGGAGGCAGCCCGCAAACTTCATCTGCCGGTCAGCGTTACCATGCGTATCGCCCAGTCGCTGTATGAAAGGGGTCTCATTACCTATATGCGTACCGACTCCACCAACCTCTCATCTCTTGCGGTAAATACGGCAAAGGCCTACATATCAGAAAACTTCGGCCCCGAGTATTCCCGCCCCCGTCAGTACAAGACACGTTCCAAGGGAGCACAGGAGGCGCACGAGGCAATACGTCCCACGTTCATAGGCAATCCAGAGATAGAGGGTTCGCAACAGGACAAGAAGCTGTATCAACTCATCTGGAAGCGTACAGTGGCATCCCAGATGGCGGAAGCGCGAGTGCTCAATACCGGTGTGCGGGTAGAAATTGACAAGCGCCCCGAGCAGTACGTGCTGCAGTCGGTGCAGGTACTGTTCGACGGCTTCCTGAAACTCTATCACGAGGGCTCCGACGACGAAGACGAGTACGGAGACGAAGATGTGGAACTCCCCCTGGTTAACGTCGGACAGAAGCTGAAGGCCGAACGTGTGGCCGCCGACTGCAAGTACACTCCGGCACCGTTCCGATATTCGGAGCAGACTCTCATAAAGAAGATGGAGGAGCTGGGAATCGGGCGTCCTTCAACATATGCACCTACCATCAGCACGCTCACCAAAGCCCGCGGCTATCTCGTAAAAGGCGACAAGGATGGGCGCAAGGTGCAGGTTACCAACCTTTTGCTGAAGGGAGACAATGTTGCCGAGAGCGTAAAGACCGAAACCGTAGGAGCAGAGAAGGGCAAACTTCTTCCCACCGACGTCGGTATATTGGTGACGGACTACCTTACCGGCAATTTCCCGGAAATAATGGACTACGACTTTACTGCCAACGTAGAAAAGGATTTCGACCAGATAGCGGACGGTAAAAAGCAGTGGGAAAAGGTGATTTCCAGTTTTTATGAACCTTTCCACGTGAAAGTAGATGCGGCTTTCAACGACCATAAGTACAGCCATCTTGAGCGCCAGATAGGCATCGACCCTTCTGACGGGCAGATGATCAGCGCCCGCCTCGGGCAGTTTGGCCCTTATGTCCAGAAAGGCGAGGGAGATAACCGTATATTCGTGAGCCTTGGGAAAGGGCAGATTATTGAAAACCTGACGTTGGAGGAGGCTGTGAAACTGTTCAATCTTCCCCGCACCATCGGTGAATATGAGGGCGAAAGTATAGTTGCCACCAAAGGCCGTTTTGGTCCGTACCTCAAGTGGGGCGACCGGAATGTTTCTTTGCCCCGCGGTAAGGATCCGCTCACGGTGAGCCTGGACGATTGTATCGCGCTTATTATTGCCGACAAGGCCAAGAAGGAGGCTGTGGTAACCCCTCTGCGCGACTGGCCGGACAGTGGAATCAGTATTATAAACGGCCGGTATGGCCCATATATCAAGTTCAACAACCAGAATTACCGTATTCCCAAGAACATGAGCGCCGAGTCCCTTACCGAGGACCAGTGCAAAACCATCATCGAAGAGTCTTCACCAACTTCCCACAAGGGTAGAAGATACACGAAAAAGAAGTAAGATTTATGGCGAATTATCACCTGGACGAAACCGACAGAAAGATACTTTACTATCTTGTCAACAATGCCAGAATGCCTTATCTGGAAATTGCAAGAGAGTGCGGGATATCAGGCGCGGCTGTTCACCAGCGGGTCAAAAAATTGGAGGAAAACGGGGTCATTACAGGATCCCAAATGCTGGTTAAGCCCGGAACGCTTGGCCTTAATGTTTGTGCGTTCATTAGTATTTCATTGTCTGAAGACAATAAATATCAAGAGGTTACAGATGCGCTTAAGCATATCCCGGAGATTGTGGAGTGCCATTTTGTAACCGGTCGCGCAGCTCTTCTCCTTAAGGTTTACTGTATAGACAACGACCACCTTATGGAGACCATTATCAACACCATTCAGCGTATTCCATACGTTCAGTCCACAGAAACTATGCTGTCCCTGGACCAGGCCTTCGAGCGTCAGGTTTGGGTGAAGGACTTCAAGAGTACGACCTTCAGGAATCTTTAAATCCTGAAAGTCGTACAGATTTCCCCTGCTGCTTGCACAGTTGCCCCCAGGTGCGGTTTCAGCCTCTGGCCGGTCGCATGTAGCGGCTTGTCGTCTTTGTGAACTATCTACACCAGGCCGGCCGAAATGAGGGCGGAGGCGATGGAAAGGTCTTCGGGAGTGGTGATTTTGATGTTGAACCGCTCTCCGGGACAGGTGCTTATCGGAATTCCGGCGCGCTCCGCAACGGAGGCGTCGTCGGTGAATGCTTCATCGTAAGGCTGTCGGTAGGCTTCTTTCAGCAATTCAGACCAGAACATCTGAGGCGTCTGCACTGCTCGGAGACTGCTTCTGTCGGGTACTATAATTCCCGGTCCTGCGGCCCTGAGGGTATCTGTTACCGGCACTACCGGCACAAGGGCCTTGCAGTCATCCATCTTTGAGAGCATATTCCGCACAAGACCGGTGCTCAGCAGGGGCCTTACCCCGTCTTGTATGGCAACAATAGCGCCGTCAGGCACCTTCCCAAGCGCATTCCGGACCGAATGAAAACGCGTCATCCCTCCTTTTACGATGGTCTGGGGAAACGCCGCGGAGCCGCGAATGCAAATCTGTTTCCATTCATCTATATACCGTTCCGGCAGCACGGTGATTACCCTGGCGGAGCCATCGGCATCCAGAAAACGCTCTATGGTGCGCCTGAGGACGGGAGTTCCGTTCAGTTCCAGAAATTGCTTCGGGGTGCTTGTTCCCATACGTGTGCCGGTGCCGCCTGCGACGAAAATAGCATATATTGGCCTGGACATTCGAGTGCTCTTAAAATCTGAAACAAATGTAGTGGAATTATTGGAAAAATAGTTAATTTTGTACGAATATAATATCAGTAAATATGGCGTTTTCATTCCTAAACCAGGAGATAGCCATCGACCTCGGTACCGCCAATACAGTCATTTACCAGAATGATCAGATTGTACTGGACGAGCCGAGTATCGTGGCAATAGACAATAATACGGGAAAGTGCATCGCTATCGGGCATAAGGCAAAGCTGATGCATGAGCGAAACAATTCCGGAATTCGCACGGTCAGGCCCCTGCGAGACGGAGTCATTGCAGACTTCAACGCTGCGGAAATGATGATCCGCGGTTTCATAAAGCAGGTAAACAACCGTCGTCGCCCCCATCTCTTCAATCCGAACCTCAAAGTCGTTGTGGGTATTCCGTCGGGATCTACGGAAGTTGAGATAAGGGCCGTGCGCGACTCTACGGAGCACGCGGGAGGACGTGACGTTTATCTTATCTACGAGCCTATGGCTTCCGCCCTTGGCCTTGGCCTGGAAGTCGAAAAACCGGTGGGCAATATGGTCTGCGACATAGGCGGCGGCACTACCGAGATTGCAGTTATCTCCCTGGGAGGCCTTGTGGTGCAGGAGAGCATCCGTACGGCAGGCGATGTATTCACCGCAGATATTCAGCAGTATATGCGCCAGCAGCACAACATCAGGGTGGGTGAGACTACGGCCGAGAAGGTAAAGATTGCCGTAGGCGCCGTGATTCCGGACATCGATGGAGAAGAGCCAGAGCCAATCATCGTACGTGGCCCCAATCTTATGACGGCACATCCTGTGGAGGCTACGGTTACCCATCAGGAAATCGCACACTGCCTGGACAAGAGCATTGCAAAAATCGAGAACTCGATTATGCACGTTCTGGAGAACACGCCTCCCGAGCTTTATTCCGATATCGTGGAGAACGGTATCTGGCTCACCGGCGGCGGCGCGCAGCTCCGGGGTCTTGCCAAGCGGTTCACGGACAAGGTGAATATTAAGTTCCATGTAGGTGAAGACCCGCTCCACGCTGTTGCGCGCGGCACTTGCGACGCTCTTAAGAACACAGACCGTTACTCATTCCTTATGCGATAGATGGCCCGGCGCTCACAGTTCTTTCTGGGCCTTGCCACCGCGGCAGTCTTCATTTTGCTGGAGATTGCCGCGATTGCGTTGCTTAAAAGCAGTGCGGCGCTCCAAGATGTTTGGGTAAACCGTTTCTCTCATAATGTTTCCGCCGTTTTCTGGAAAGGCTTGACGCAGACGCGGGATTATTTCTCATTGCGCGAGCAGAACGATATACTCGCCGGACGCAACTATGCCCTGTTCAAAGAGCTGCAGCAGTATAAGGAGCTGGCTGCAATAGCGGGAGCCCGTAGTCTTCTGGATTCTGCGAAGCTGGAACCCCGCTTCAATTATATTCCGGCGGAGATTGCGTCTATGGGCACTAACAGCCGGCACAATTTCATCGTGCTCAACAAGGGTGCGGCCGACGGAGTGACCCCTTACAGTGCAGTAATCACTCCCCAGGGCGTGGTTGGAATCATCAATTCAGTCGACCGCAAGTACTCCTACGCACTTTCTTTCCTGAACGAACGTGTAAGCGTAAGCGCCCGTCTGGGCAAAGAGGGCCTGGTGGCGCCCCTGCAGTGGGATGGCACGGGTACAGACCACGCAATACTCTCCAATATTCCTTCACAGCTTGACATAGTTCCCGGAGACACCGTGCGCACCAGCGGCATATCCTCTGTATATCCGGCAGACATTCCGCTCGGCGTAACAACGGGCTCCAGGCTGATTGACGGGGCCGTTCACGTTGTGGACGTAAAGCTGTTCCAGGATTTTGCAAAACTCCGCTATGTAATCATTGCGGAGAACCCCGACCGTAAAACCATTGAAGAGCTGGAGCAATGAAAGAAGGACGTTTCGTGTTATTGTGCTTGTTGATGCTTGCAGTACAGGTCATCTTCAACCAGTTCTTCGGGTTGTCGAGGTACGTGATGTTCTCGCTGTTGCCGGCTATAATTCTGATGATGCCCCGAAACTACGGCAGTGTAGTACTGATGCTCATTGCTTTTGCAATCGGATTTGCGGTTGACTTCTTCTCCGGCGGGCTGCTTGGACTCTCTTCCCTGGCCCTTGTTCCGGTCGCCCTTGTGCGTCATCGCTTGTCCGGTCTTGTCTTCGGAGACGGCGTGGATGCAGGCATAGACATCCAGACGCTTAAGCGTATCACCTACCAGAAGGAGGTTCTTTTCTTCTTCTTGAGCTGCGCGCTCTTCTTTACCGTGTACGTCTGGGCCGATTCTGCAGGAACCGTTGCATTCTGGCGCGCCCTGTTGCTCATAGTTCTCTCAACGGTCGTGAGCGTACCGCTGTGCATGTACGTCTCAAGGATACTCAGACCCGAATAGCCATGGAGAGCGGGAATCGTCCGGCAAAGATGCTCATTGTCCTCGGAGCTGTGCTGCTGATTCTTGTCGGCCGCCTGTTCTACGTGCAGATAATCAATCCGGAATACAAGACAGCCGCGGCAAACAACGCCATCACCAGCGAACTTATTTATCCTCCAAGGGGCGTAATCTACGACCGTAACGGCCTGCTGCTGGTCGGAAACGTTATCAGCTACGACATACTTGTTACCCCACGTGCGGTTCCATACCTTGATACGCTTGCGCTGGCGGAGGTTCTGGATACGTCGGTTACTTTCATTCGAGACAAGATGGAGTACTACCGCAAGTATCGCACCCGCATAGGCTGGCAGACGCTTACGCTGCTCAAGCAGGTGGATGCGTCAACCTATATGCGCTTTGCCGAGCAGCAGTTTCGCTTTCCGGGTTTCAAGGGACAGGTGCGTACGGTGCGCGATTACCCGTTCAACGCAGGAGGGAACCTGCTGGGCTACATATCCGAAGTAAATGCCGAGTTCCTTGCAGAGCATCCCGACTACAGGGCCGGCGATTACTACGGGCGTACCGGGCTGGAGGCCGCACGCGAGGAGGACCTGAGAGGCAGGAAAGGATGGCATCTGTATAACCGCGATTCCCGCGGACGGCTGAAAGATTCCTACAAGGAAGGGGAGTATGATGTGCCGGCGGAGCCCGGAAAAGACATCGTTACTACAATAGACGCCCGCCTGCAACAGTACGGACAACGGCTGATGGCCGGAAAGAAAGGAAGTCTGGTTGCAATTGAACCCTCAACGGGAGAGATTCTTACGATGGTTTCCAGTCCCGGCATAGACGTTGACGTTCTTGCCGACTTTGGCAGTTACTATGACGAACTGGTGAAGGATAAAAACAAGCCCCTTTACAACAGGGCCGTATCGGCGTCATACCCTCCCGGCTCCGTGTTCAAGCTTGTCAACGGGCTCGTTGGCCTTCAGGACGGGGTGCTGGAGCCGTGGATGACGTACCCATGTTATAACGGCTACGTGTACACTTCCAGCGGTCGTAAGCTTGGCTGCCATTCGCACCGTTCTCCCCTCAATCTGGAAGACGCCGTCAAAATGTCTTGTAACGGATATTTCTGTTATGTATTCAAGAACATACTGGAGAATCCCAAATACAACAGCACGGAAGAAGCCTATGACCATTGGCGGGAGGTGGTGATGAGCTTTGGCCTGGGACATAAGCTGGGAAGCGATTTCCCCTCCGAACTTTCCGGCAACATCCCTTCGTCTGCATACTACAACCGTTACTACAAGAAGGGCCGCTGGCGCTTCCCTACCATCGTCTCACTGTCCATCGGTCAAGGGGAAATACTTACTACTCCTCTGCAGATAGCAAATCTTGCTGCTATCTTGGCAAATCGGGGATATTATTACATACCCCACGTAGTCAAGGCCTCGGAAGGTGTGAAAATAGATCCCAAGTATTACGAAAGACAGTACACGCTTGTGGATACGGTTCAGTTTCCCAAAGTGATTCCCGGTATGTGGAAGGCGGTCAACCAGTTTGGAGACGGCTCCACCGCCACCGTTGCATGTGTGCCCGGACTTGATATTTGCGGCAAGACCGGCACGGCGCAGAATCCCCATGGCAAAGATAATTCCGTATTTATCTGCTTCGCCCCCAAGGACAACCCTAAGATTGCCGTTGCAGCGTATATTGAGAATGCAGGATTCGGTGCCACATGGGCTACGCCAATTGCATCGCTGTTGGTGGAGCAGTATCTTCGCGGCGAGATAAGCGAGGGTCGTAAGTACCTGGAACAAAGAGTAATGAACACTAAACTCATCAGGTAATGCGGGAAATAGAACTGGACAGGGGCTTAAAGAATACGGTTGATTGGAGAATCATCGTCGTGTATCTTTTGCTTATGCTCTTCGGATGGGTTAATATCTATTCCGCCGTGAGTGCAGGAGAGCCAGCGCGCATTCTGGATTTCAGCCTCAACAGCGGCAAGCAGCTGATTTGGATTGCCGGTGCCCTGGCGCTGGCTTCCCTGGTTCTTTTCGTCATCAGTCCGTATATCTGGGAGAGCATTAGCAAACCTGCGTACGGAGTGGTTTTTGTATTGCTTGTGCTGGTGATTTTCGTGAGCAGCAACGTCAAGGGGTCGCATTCCTGGTTCGAGCTGGGCCCCGTCAAATTCCAGCCGGCAGAGTTGTCCAAGATTACTACTTCGCTGCTTCTTGCCTCTGTTATGAGCCGCCCGGGATTCAAGCTCAATAATTGGCGGGATGTTCTTCTCGCCATTGCCGTGGTTCTGCTTCCAATGGCCGTAATAATCGGAGAGAACGAGACCGGGTCGGCGTTGGTTTATGTGGGTTTTGCCTTTGTCCTTTATCGTGAGGGCCTGTCTGGCTGGTGGATAGTGCTGCTGAGTCTTGCCGTTGTGCTGTTTATAGTTACAGTGAGGGTGAACTGGTGGGTGTCTCTCATCATCGTAGGCCTCCTGGCTCTGTGGTATTTCATATTTTACCTGCGGCAGGCGACTTCACTCAGGATGCGCCGGAGGGTGATTCGCAACGGAATTGCCGGAGTTATTGCCGGAGTGATGCTCATATTCGCAGCGGATTTCTTCTTCCACCGTGTGCTCAAAGATTATCAGAGGGAAAGGATAGAAGTACTGCTCGGTATGAAGGAAGACCTGCGTGGAGTAGGCTATAACGTACACCAGTCGCTCATAGCAATCGGCTCTGGCGGCGTGTTTGGAAAAGGATATCTTAAAGGTACGCAGACCACCTTCGGTTTCGTGCCGGAACAAAGCACGGACTTCATTTTCTGCACCGTTGGTGAGGAGTGGGGGTTTGCAGGATGCATAGCGGTGCTTGCGCTGTACGGACTGCTGATAATGTGGCTGATGCAGGATGCCGACAGGGCTCGCAGCAGCTTTACTCGCATCTATGGATACTGTGTTGCCGCCTGTTTCTTCATGCACCTGTGTATCAACGTAGGAATGACTCTTGGGCTGATGCCGGTGATAGGTATTCCGTTGCCGCTGTTCAGCTATGGAGGCTCATCGCTGTGGGCTTTCACGATGCTGCTGTTTATTTTTGTGGCTCTGGACAGGCAGGAGAAGAAGTACTTCTGATAATTTAGTATATCTTACTTTTGCAGCAGGAAGTCTTTTCGACTGTTGATAGGATGGTGGCGGGTGGCCACCCGCCACCATCCTATCGGAGAGGAAAGGACCTGGACCACCTATTATTCGTATTTTTGCGGACAAAGGAGGTCTTGGGGGA
>JAFTDJ010000018.1 GCA_017454265.1 Bacteroidales bacterium
TTATGAGAACTTATCTGACGCTTATTCAAATCTCCATTGGAGTGGAGGTAGTGAGATTTGTCCGGGTAAGGGCGTACACACGTCACCGTAACGGAAAACTTGAGAAGGTTCGTAGCCACTATCGCAGGTATTAGAGGTATCTGAAGTAGTTCAGCACTGAACCGTGCCGCAAGGCACTCTGCTCTATCCCCTCGGTTTTTTATTTCCACGTGGAAGGGTCATTAGGGTCTGGAATCCAGAACCTCAATGCCCGGAGGGAATCCAAATCTTCGAGGAATTGGGGGATTTAATTCTCAGTATTGGCAAAGTACACTTTCTGCGTTCTACGGTAGAAAACGTCCTTGGCCCCCGGATGTGAAGTGGGGGCAAAGAACACTTTTGGCCGCTAGATGGCAATTATGTACTTTCTAAGTACTTGATTTGTCTTTCCACTCGTATGCATCCGGGCAAGTTCGACTGTTAATTTGTGTCTGGGAGTTTATTCTCCTTTTCCCAGCCGGGCTTTGGCGGCGTAGTAGGCCTGGCGGGAGCCAAAGCCGGAAACCTCGGCGGCCTCGTAGATAGTGGCCGAGGGGTTCTCTTTGAGATAGGCTTCCACGTGCTGCAGACGAAGTGCGTTTATATATGCAAAGAATCCTCCGAACTGCGCCTTGATGATGCCGGAGACATAGGTGCGGTTGTATCCGCTTCTCTCCGCTACATCCTGAAGGGTAAGGTGCGGATCCTTGAATGCTTCCTGTTTCTCGACCACCGTACGGATGGCCGAGAGAATTTCCTGTTGCCTCTTTGTTGGAACGGTGTTGCTCGCAGGTTTTTCCCCTCGGGAACCATGAGAGTCCGCATGCGGTTGGGGTGGAGGGCAGTAATGACAAAGATCACTAGGGCGACGGAGAACAACAGCATAATCACCGCCAGAATGCCTTTATGGGCAGACAAGGCAACCGTCCAGCACAAAAGTGCGTTCACCAGGATGATTACCAGCCACCTCCGGGCAGCCTTCACCGGGAAATCTTCCGGATTGGAGAAATCGTCCGGGTCGAAACGGGAGGCCCAGCGGTAAACCACCCAGACAGACGTGATGCAGACACCGGACATAATGATGCCAAGAACATACAGGACAGCATCGGCAACTTCCCGGCCGATGATGCTCCCAACCTGATCTCCCGGCCGGATGCACAGGGCAAGGGCTCCGACGACCAAAATGGCCAGCGGAATGCCCACGACCAATGCGGGCACCCTCCACTTTTTCCACTGCATCACGCTGCCGAAGTAGGCAAAGAGCAGGACGATGTTGGATAAGCACACAAGCGTGGCGTACACCCTTCCCGGATAGTAGTAATTGGTGACGCCGTAAAACTTGCTTGGCCCTTACCCGGCATTCCTACACATTCAGCCCCGTCAGAATCGCTTCTGTCGGGGCTGAATGGTTTTTTAAAAGCCTTGATTAGAATTCTTTGAGATAGGAAGCAATCTGTTCCTTCAGCGGTTGCAAGTCTTTTTCTACAACGTTCCAAACCTCTTCTGCATCCACCTCATAATAGCCGTGTACCAGAAAATGGCGCATTCCAACGATAATCTTCCATGGAGTTGAAGGATGGGTGTCCCGGAATTCCGGAGTCAGCATATATGCAGCCTCGCCTATGATTTCTATGTTCTTGACAACGGCATAATAGAGGATGCTGTCGTTCTGAAGTTCCTCCTTGGCTTTACCATTGACAAACTCGAAGATGCGGTCGATGGCCTCCAGCATGTGCTCCAGTCGTGCAGGATCTTTAACTGGATCTCTCATATACCAGAACTTTATCATTCTCGGCCGATGCCGCCACTCTGGGAAGAAGCGTACCCTCCGTGACCAGGTCAACCTCCATTCCCAGGATGTCTTCCAGATCGTAGGTCATGCTGATGTGGTCGAAAAGGCTCACTTTTGCACTACGATCAAATGTAACCAGGATGTCAATATCGCTGCCCGGAGCGTTTTCGCCCCTTGCAAACGAACCGAAAATATATGCCCGCACGACAGGTTTCGTCGCGAAGTAATCGGCTATTTTGGTTGCAATGAACTGATTCATACGCCCGTTAATATTCTATATCCATGCAAATATAGGCAAATTCCGTCTGATTTCGCAAGAAGATCTCTATATTGTCATTATCTCGGCGAAAGGAAAGACCATAAAACTACAGTGCCTCCATTGCAGCCTTGAAAACTTCGTCGGTACTGAGATACAGGTGGTAAAAAGCGTTGTCTCCGAGTTTGGAGTAACGGCCTACAAGAGCCCGGATCTGGGTCAACATATAGTTCCGTTCAACAGACCATTCAGAAGAAGTAGGGGACAGGCCGTCCCGGGACTTTGCGAAGTTAAGGAACTCAGACTCCAGGCCGGCACCGTCGAGATAGCGCAGAAGCTCACCGTAGTCTCCGATAGCCTGGATCTCGCGCTTGTGGGAGTCGAACCACGCCGAGGCGAAGCGCATGGTCGTGGCTTTTTTGTTGCAGCCGATATAAAAAGTTCCGACTTTGGTGGTGTCCATAGGTACGAATACATCCGGCAGAATTCCGCCGTTGGAAACGTGCATGCTGTCTGCATTTACCATTTCTCCGTTCTCGTAACGCTTGTAAATGTCGTACATGTAATCGTCTGAAATGGGTTTCTGGATACAACGTCCGGAGGGAGTGTAGTATCGGGCAACCGTTATGCGAATGCCGGATCCGTCGGTAAAATTAACCGGTTCCTGCACCAACCCTTTCCCGTATGTGCGGCGTCCTACCAGGGTTGCGCGCTTGTTGTCTTGCATGGCCCCTGCAAATATCTCGCTCGAAGAGGCGGAGCCATCGGAGACCAGAAGCGTGAGGCCGATATCTTGAAGTGTACCTTTTCCGTCTGCATTATACACCTGGCGCTGGCGGTGCAGACCCTCGAGATACACTATATCCTGACCTCTCTTGAGGAAGAGGTTGGAAAGCAGAAGAGCCTGGTCAAAGTAGCCGCCGCTGTTGTCCCGAAGGTCGACGATGAGATGTTTCATGCCATTATCCTCCAGTTGAGCGGCTGCACTTGCGAATTCCTGATAAGTAGTGCGAGAGAATTTGCTCAGGCGCAGGAACCCGGTGCTGTCGTTGACCATGAATGCGGCATCTACCGAGTGGGTTGGGATGCGTCCCCGCGTGATCTCAAAGGGGATGGTTTCCTTTTCCCGCTTTACCGTAACTTTTACCTTGGTACCTGACGGGCCCTTCATGCGCCGGACCATACTGTCCTGGGGAAATCCCACGCCGGCGATTTCGGTGTCATCCACCTTCAGCAGGCGATCTCCTGCCAGCATTCCTATCTTCTCTGCAGGTCCGCCTGGAATAACCTCTATGACTACTGCGGTATCATTTGGGACATTGAACTGAATGCCTATGCCGGAGAAATTGCCGGAGAGGTCTTCTTCGGTCTCGGAGAGTTTCTGCGGGGGCATATAGACCGAGTGCGGGTCGAGTGCGGCGAGTGCGGCGGTGACAGCGGCGTCCGTAACCTTCTTACGGTCCACGGTATCTACGTAATTGTCGTCAACTGTCTGTAGAATCAGGTTTAGCTTGCGCCAGTCCTGATAACTTGTGCGCAGCATGCGCCTGTTGCCGCTGAAATGCTGGACGGTGAGAACGGCGGCTATTCCCAGCAGAATTCCCGCCAGAAGTATGATAACAGAATCTTTCTTCATCTCAATCTATTTTCTCCACTTCTATTCCGGCCTTCCGCAGCAGGTCTATGCCGTCCGTGAGCCGGTACTCGTCTTTGTACACCACCCTTTTGATGCCGCACTGGATTATCAGCTTCGCACATTCGATGCAAGGTGATGCGGTTACGTAGAGAGTGGAGCCCTCGCTGCTGTTGCCGGATTTGGCAATCTTGGATATGGCATTGGCCTCGGCGTGCAGTACATAAGGCTTTGTCACCCCGTTCTCTTCACAAACGTTTTCGAAGCCTGAGGGAGTACCGTTATAGCCGTCGGAAATAATCATATTGTCCTTCACCAGCAAGGCTCCCACCTGACGGCGCTTGCAGTAAGAATTGCGGGCCCAGATCTCGGCCATCTCGAGGTATCTGCTGTCGAACTTTTTCATCGCTGGTAGAGGTAACGTTTGATGCTGCGCTTGGGTGTGCGCTCGAAGTCTTCCGACAGAAACTCTATCTTGCGTATCTGGGCGTAACCCGGGAGTACCTTGTTCACCTCAGGGAGGTTGTCGGTGATGCGTTTTTCCATCTCCTCGATTTCCAGCCCGTCAACCTGGGCCTGCCGGTAATCCGGATATATGAGGGCGGTAAGTCCGCCGTTGTCTTCTATTACCAGTGATTCCACAACGTAGGTGACGTTGTTTATAACGGCTTCCAGCTCCTCTGGATAGATGTTTTGGCCGGAAGGCCCCAGAATCATGCACTTGGACCGGCCGCGCAGATAGAGGTATCCGTCGTCGTCCATTACTCCCATGTCACCTGTTTTGAACCAATTGTCGTTTGTAAATGAGGCTTTGGTCGCCTGTCGGTTCTTGTAGTATCCGAGGAACACATTGTCTCCCTTTACCTGTACTTCACCGGGAATCTTATAGGGATTGGGTGAGTCGATCCTGATGGAGCAACCGGGGATGGCGTAGCCGCAGGAGCCTTTCTTGGTGCGGTTCCAGTGGGCGTAGGTGATGATGGGACCGCATTCTGTCATGCCGTATCCTACAGTGAAGGGGAACTTGACCTTACGGAGGAATTGCTCGACCTCGGGGTTGAAGGCTGCACCGCCGAGGATAATTTCCTCGAAGTTGCCGCCAAAGGCGTTGATAAGCCCTTCGCGTATCTTGCCCAGTACTATCTGGTCTACGATGGGTATGCGAAGCCAGGTCTTGTTGTGGTCGGCAATGGGTTTTATCTGGGATTTGTACACTTTCTCTATGATGAGCGGCACTGCTATGATTACATCCGGATGAATCTCCTGGAAAGCCTTCATGATAATCTTGGGGCTGGGAACGCGGGTCAGGAAATGCACGTGCGCGCCTATTGTCATCTCGAAGAGGAATTCGAACATCATTCCGTACATGTGTGCGGACGGCAGGAGGGCGACCATATGGGACTCGTTGGTCATCTGCGGTTCAGCGCTCTCTCCTGCAAAACGGATGTTGCACCACAGGGAACGGTAGGGGAGCATAACCCCTTTGGAGAATCCTGATGTTCCCGAGGTGTAATTGATGAGGGCCAGATCTTCCGGACCGTCCTTGAAATAGTTGAGGTCGTCTTTGCCGAATCCGTCTGGATATTTGGCGTGAAAAGTCTCGGACAGCTTCTCCCTGGCCTCTATCATAGCCTCATCACGGGCGAAGATATAGTTCAGGGTGGACATACGTACGAATACCTGTACGCCGGGCATTTCAGCTTCAGACAGTCCCTCCCAGTTTGCCTCATCGACAAAAAAGACCTTGGCCTCGGAGTGGTTTACCAAATAATGTATGTTTTCCGCTTTGAATTCGTGCAGAATGGGCACGGGAACAGCTCCGTATGTCATTGCGGCAAGGAAGCATACGCCCCAGTTCGCCTGGTTCTTGGAACACAGGGCCACTTTGTCGCCCTTCTGAAGGCCGCAGCTGGCAAAGCACAGGTGCAGGTACTCGATGCGCTTGGCGACGTCGCAGTACTTCAAAGTTACACCCTGATAATTCGACAGGGCGGAACGGTTCCAGTTTTCACGGAAGCTCTTTTCGAGCATTTTGTTTACAGATTGGAATCCTCCCATAGTATGAAATTGTCTTTTGTCCACGTTAAACGTTTGCCGGGCACCTGGGCCACGGCCGATGCTTTGTCCGGCCAGCTCTTTATTGTCTTGAGCTGCAGTGTGTCGAGCACGGAGCGCTCGCCGCTGATAATCCAGTTGCCGCGGCACACGCAGCAGCTGTCCGCATCATTGAATGGCTCGCCGAAGAGGGCGCGTACAAAGCCCGGGCAGGGGTTTGCTGCAACATCTTTCTGCTTGCCGGCCTTGGCGGTGCGAATCATGTTGAGGCGGTAGCCGTTTCCGGCGATATACGCTGCTTCGCATATCCCAAGCTCCTTTTCCCAGTCCTTGGGACTTTTGCCGTAAGTACTCTTGAGACGCTGCAGCCTTTTGTTGTAACTCTCCAATTGCACACGTGCATCCTGGAGCGTCTCGAAGGACTTGCGCCAGGCTGCGAGGTCGGCAATAGGGATGTCTATTATAAGTTCAGCGCCTTCGGGAACCGAGTTGCCAAGCTTTGACCGGCCGGGTTCGGTTGCCGCAAGGAAATTGCAGAAGTATTTTTCCGCCTCGGGCTGTACGGTAGTGAGCTTGTTGCCGTTTGCTACGGTCCACTCGGCAGCGCCTTTGATGAAGCTGCTTGCCTGGCGGCGGGGTATGCTGTACAGTTCTGTACTGAAGAGCTTGTCTGCGCCGCTGTTGCGCCACGCAATGGCTTCGGAAGATACCATTGCATTCAGAGCCTGGCTGAAGTATGGCGCGTCAAGTATGGATGTGCTGGTGCTGAGGTGTCTCTTAACCACAGTCGTTACGGTTGCAGAGGGGGAAATGAGAATGGCGTTATGCCCCCCGACCGCAATCTGCTCGCTGAAAAGGTTCAGCTCTGCCGCGCGTCCTGCAAGTGAAGCTGTCTGGTCCAGGGTGTCCGTTGCGGCCCTGAGGCCTTCTGCGTCCTCTCCACCGGCTTTGGCCCTGCCGGTCTCGATTATCAGCAATGGAACGATGCTTCCTACGTTGCAAAGTGCGATTACCGATTTTTGCCTGCCCAGCTTGCCGTAATCCAGGTTGCGGAGTATGCTCGTCGAATCAGTCATTCGCTCTATAGCGTGATCGCAGTGACTGAAAAGACCTACACAGAGAGCATCGGACGGCACGGCCCGGAGTATGTCCGGAGCCTCTGTTGAGGAGCGGCCCGGCTCCTGGGAACAGGCTGCCGCAGCAAGGAGTGAAGCAATAGTCAAAAACAATCTTCGCATAATTTACAAAGTTAATAAAAAACCGGTGAAACTTTCATATATTTGCTTTATGAAGAAATCATGCTTTTTTGCGGCTTTTTTTGCCGCGTTGCTCAGTATGGCTTCCTGCAGTTCTGGAGCAGGTGACGGCAGCCGTGTTCTTTTCAATGACGCTTGGTCTTTTTCCCTGGACGGGGCTGAGCCGTTGACTGTGAACCTGCCTCACGACTGGGGAGTGGAAGGGGAGTTCGTGCAGGAGTACCCTGGCGAGAGCGGAAAACTGCGCTGGTGGGGCAGGGCGGAATACCGCAAAACTCTGGATGTCAAGCCTGAAGACTTGAAGGGACAGGTTTTTCTGGAAATAGATGGAGCTATGTCCCATTCCCGTGTGATGGTGAACGGACAGGATTGCGGCGGCTGGCCATATGGTTATGCCTCGTATGCGGTGGAGCTCACTCCGGCCCTTCACGAAGGTAGCAATGAAATCGTCATTGCCCTGGACAATCCCGAGGAGTCTTCGCGATGGTATCCCGGGGGCGGAATCTATCGCAACGTCTGGCTTACGAAGCGCTCCGTTGTGCACGTGGATCACTGGGGGACAGTGGTTACAAGCGCCATTGCCGGATCCGAAGCCGCCGTGCAGCTAAGGATTCGGATTCGGAATGCAGGAGAGCCCGTCTGCGCGAAGGTCGAGACAAAAATCTTCAAGGCAGACGGATCAGTCCCTGTTCCTCCCGCTGTAACAGTTATAGACAGCCTTGCAGACGGGATGGAGATAATTCAGGAATTCTCCGTCCCTGAGGCTGAATTCTGGACTCCGGACAGCCCTCAGATGTACCTTGCCGAGACTACTATATTCACGGAGGGCAACCGTTCCGACAAGTACTGCACGCCATTCGGAATACGCAGTGCGGAATGCCGTGCGGACGGATTCTGGCTCAACGGCGAGAAAACCTTCTTGAAGGGTGTGTGTCTTCATCACGATGCCGGAGCGCTTGGCGCTGCATGGAACGAGGATGCCTGGGTGCGCCGCCTGCTCAAGCTGAAGGAGCTGGGCTGCAACGCCATCCGTATGAGCCATAATCCTCCTGCCCCGGAACTGCTGGACCTGTGTGACAAGATGGGCTTCCTGGTGATCGACGAACTTACAGATACCTGGACCGTGCCCAAGAAGCCCAATGGATATGCAACGCTGTTTGACGAATGGGTGGAAAAAGACCTGGTGGCGATGATTCACCGGGACCGCAATCACCCCAGCGTCATTATGTGGAGCATAGGGAACGAAGTGGGGGAGCAGGGTATTGCAGAAAAGTGGTCCATAGCCTCCCGGCTCACGGACATTTGCCACAGGGAGGACCCTACAAGGCCTTCTACTGCGGGTAACGACAATCTTTGGGCCGCATCCCAGCCTTACGCAACCACGATTGATGTCTATGGTTTCAACTATAAGCCTCACGCATACGAGGGCTTCAGGGGCTCACATCCCGGGAAGCCGTTCTATGGTTCCGAGACCGCATCGTGCATATCTACACGCGGGTATTATCTTTTCCCCGTTATCGATGAGAAAGGCAAGGGATGGCTGGACGGAAAGCCCTATCAGGTGAGCTCCTACGACCTGTACGCTCCCGCCTGGGCGTCGAAGCCCGATTATGAGTGGTTCTACGAAGACCAGGTACCTGAGTGTATGGGAGAGTTTGTATGGACGGGCTACGACTATCTGGGCGAGCCTACACCCTATAACCTTGATCCATCCGTGCTCACCAATTTCCATACTGAGGAGGAGAAGCGGGCTGCTATCGCTTTGTTCGCATCCTGGGGACAGAAAGTCCTGATGGAGCCCCTGCCCTCACGCAGTTCTTACTTCGGGATTATGGATCTTGCCGGTTTCCCGAAAGACCGTTTCTGGTTATATCAGGCGCGCTGGCGGCCCGAACTGCAGATGGCGCATCTGCTTCCGCACTGGACCTGGCCGGGGCGGGAAGGAGAGACCACGCCGGTGCACGTCTATACCTCCGGTTCTGTTGCCGAACTCTTTATTAATGGCAAGTCGCAGGGTATCAGGAAGAAGTCTTTGCTTGAGTACCGTCTGCGCTGGGATGATGCAGTGTATGAGCCGGGCACTGTGGAAGTGAAGGTATATAAGGATATGGATGCATATAAAGCCGGAGAAATCTGGGCTGTGGACAAAGTTTGTACTGCCGGTGCGCCGGAACGCGTGGAACTGGGTGTGGATTATGCCGGCAAGGACCTGGTCTTCATTACAGCCTCTGTGCTTGACGCTGCAGGGAACCTTGTCCCCAATGCCTCTGACCGCATATCATTTACTGTTGACGGAAAAGCGGAGATTCTGGCGACAGATGCCGGTGATCCTACCAGCCACCAGGCTTTCGGGCTTCACGAGATCAATGCGTTCAACGGCCTGGCATCGGTCATCGTCCGCCGCGACGGGAAGTTTACTCTCAGGGCCGAGTCTGCCGGACTTGCCTCCGCCAGCCTGCAGCTTGCTACTGCGCAATAAACTTATAAACAATATTTCCTTGCTGACGGGCGGGTGCTTTCGGGTCTGCGGAGAAGCGGCTCAGGCGTGCTGCCCGTATTGCGAATGAACGCAGGCACCCGTCGGAAGATGAGCAGCTTTCGTCGATTTTTGCAGCAATCACGGTTCCGCTGTTATCTACGGTAATGAGAACCGTCACTTCTCCCGCCCCCATACAACGGTATGCAGGTATGCTCAGTTTGCTGGCTTTGCGGCCTTCGAGATAATAAGAAACTACTGACGGGCCGCTGTAGGTCTTCTGCTCTTTCTTCTTTCCCTCATCTTTTGAAGGCACATTGGCGGTGAAGTCGTCTTCGGGCACTTCGAATCCACCTTTCAACTCCTTCGCGAGGCGCTCTGCGTCTTTGTAAAGCTGGTCGGCATCGGTACCCCGGTCATCTTTCAGAGCAGCCCGGTCAACCGCAACGTTTCTGTAGCCTCCGGGGGCGGCGCCTATTTCGGCTTCCAGACGGTCGCTGATAGCCTGCTGGAACTCAGCCTCCTTGCGCAGGCGTTCCACCTCTTCCTGAAGCCGTTCGAGCTCTTCCAGTTTGCTGAAGTCGAGAACAAAAGAGTTCTCGCTTTGCAGCGAGAACCCCAATGAGGTAGCCAGCAGGACGATAAGCACCGCAAGATGAATGATTACGGTGGTGTAAATGCCTGCTTTGTCTTCTTGTTTCACTTCTGCTCCTTAAGAGATTTTTCAACTGTTGCCGTGATGATGTCTATCGCAACTCTGTTGTGTCCGCCTTGCGGAATGATTATATCTGCGTAGCGTTTGCTGGGCTCTAT
The DNA here is from genome assembly GCA_017454265.1 of Bacteroidales bacterium. Classification (GTDB taxonomy): domain Bacteria; phylum Bacteroidota; class Bacteroidia; order Bacteroidales; family UBA932; genus Cryptobacteroides. The sequence goes on from JAFTDJ010000018.1 coordinate 10,300, forward strand.
GAATTGCAGATACATAGGCTTCACCGTACGGCTGTAACGCTCGATGACCCAATGAACATCTTTGCCACGCTCGGAAATGTCGCGCTCCATAACACGCATCAGCCGGTCGTCGTCATCGGCATCGACAAAGATCTTGATATCCATCTGGTCGCGCAGTTTCTTGCAGGTGAAAATCAGAATTCCCTCTATGATAATCACGTCGGCCGGCTCAACGAGCTTGGTCTCAGTCTTGGAGCGGGTGCAGGAAATGAAAGAATAGATGGGCTGTTGTACGGATTTGCCGTTTTTGAGGTCACGCAATTGCGAACAAAGCAACTCCCACTCAATGGCGTCTGGGTGGTCGAAGTTGTGGACTCGTTTTTCTTCGTCCGAGAGGTCGCTGGAGTCCTTGTAATACGAATCCTGCGGGATTACGACAACTTTCTGGCCCTTCAGCTTCTCTGTAATGGCCTTTACGACCGTAGTCTTGCCGGACCCTGATCCGCCGGCGATTCCGATAACTGTCATATTTACGCGGTTATTGCTGAGAACAGCAGATTATCATCATAGTTATTTCCGAATAATATTTTCCTTTATATCTCCCACCCCTACGGTCAGTATCACCTTTTCCTTTATTATCTCCCTCCCCTACGGTCAGGGGAGGGAAGGGGAGGGGTGATCGAAAGTAGTTGGACGCCGAAAAA
>JAFTDJ010000019.1 GCA_017454265.1 Bacteroidales bacterium
GAGCTAACTTCCAGGTGCCGACGGAGTTGCGCCCGGAAAGGAAGATCTCGCTTTCGATGAAGAATATGATCGCCTTCGCCCGCAAGCGTTCCGGCCGCTCCATGGCAGAAAAACTTTGCGCAGAAATCATCGCCGCGTACAACAATGAAGGTGGTGCATTCAAGCGCAAGGAAGACATGCACAGAATGGCAGAGGCCAACAAGGCATTTGCCCACTTCCGCTTTTAGCCTGAACACCTGATGAAGGGTAGAGATCTCAAATACACGAGGAACATCGGCATTATGGCCCACATTGATGCGGGCAAGACAACCACGTCCGAGCGTATCCTTTACTACACCGGCAAGACCCACAAGATCGGCGAGGTCCATGAGGGTGCTGCCACGATGGACTGGATGGTCCAGGAGCAGGAGAGGGGTATCACGATTACCTCCGCTGCCACCACGGCCTTCTGGCACTTCGGGGGAGACACTTATCAGATCAACCTCATCGACACTCCCGGTCACGTGGACTTCACGGTGGAAGTAGAGCGTTCCCTGCGTGTGCTGGACGGTACGATCGCAACATTCTGTGCGGTCGGACGCGTGCAGCCGCAGAGCGAGACCGTGTGGCGCCAGGCCGACAAGTACGGCGTGCCCAAGTTGGCATACGTCAACAAGATGGACCGCGTCGGTGCAGACTTCCTCGCCTGTGTGGAAGAGATCAAAACCAAGCTCGGCGCTACTGCGGTGCCCATCTGTCTCCCCATCGGAGCGGAAGAGCATTTCCAAGGTATCGTCGATCTGATTGCACGCAAGGCTATCTTCTACAACTCAAGCGACGAACTCGTCAACTACGAATACGGCGAAATTCCTGCAGACATGCTGGAAGAAGTCGATACGTGGCGTGCCTCCCTGGTGGAGAAAGTTGCGGAATTCGACGACGCCCTGATGGAGAAGTTCTTTGAGAACCCGGATTCCATTACCGAGGATGAAATAGTGGCCGCCCTGCGCAAAGGCACCATTGCCATGCAAGTAGTGCCCGCATGCTGCGGTTCTTCATTCAAGAACAAAGGAGTCCAGTTCCTCCTGGATGCGGTAATGCGTTACCTGCCTTCTCCGCTGGACATCGGCGAGACCCGCGCCACCAATATGGCAACGGACAAGGACGTGATGCTTCCCCCCGAGCCCTCGGCTCCGTTCTGCGGTCTTGTTTTCAAGATAGCTACGGATCCGTTCGTGGGACGGCTTGCATACATTCGTGCCTACTCCGGTCATCTTGATGCCGGCACCTATGTGATGAACGCGCGTTCCGGCAAGAAGGAGAGGGTGGCCCGTCTGTACCAGATGCACTCCAACCACCAGAACCCCATCGAGTTCGTGGAGGCGGGAGACATCTGCGCCGCCGTAGGATTCAAGGATCTCCACACGGGCGACACCGTGTGCGCAGAGAACCACCGCTACTCGCTGGAGTCTATGGAGTTCCCCGATCCGGTTATCGGTATCGCGGTCGAACCCAAGACCCAGGCCGATCTTGACAAGCTCGGAGTGGCGCTGGCGAAGCTGGCGGAGGAGGATCCTACTTTCACCGTAAAGTCCGACAACGAGACCGGCCAGACCGTCATCAGCGGTATGGGCGAGCTTCATCTCGATATCATCGTGGACCGTCTGCGCCGTGAATTCGGCGTGGAAATCAACCAGGGCGCCCCTCACGTCAACTACAAGGAGGCAGTTACCGCGAGCGTACAGCATCGCGAGGTCTTCAAGAAGCAGACGGGCGGCCGCGGCAAGTTTGCAGATATCATTGTGGAGATCGGTCCTGCCGACGAAGGCGTGTCCGGACTCCAGTTCGACAACCAGGTGAAGGGCGGCAACGTCCCCAAGGAGTTCGTCCCGAGTGTGCAGAAAGGCTTCGAATCCGCAATGGCCAACGGCGTCCTTGCAGGATACGAAGTGCAGTCCCTGAAGGTTACCCTGCTGGATGGCTCATACCATCCGGTGGATTCTGATCAGTTGTCATTCGAGCTTGCCGCCCGTATGGCATTCCGCCACGCTTGCCGCAAGTGCAAGCCAGTCCTCCTCGAGCCCATCATGGACCTCGAGGTAGTGACTCCGGAGGAATATATGGGAGAAATAGTAGGCGACCTGAACCGCCGCCGCGGCCAGATTACCTCTATGGATTCTTCTGCAAGCGGCGCCCGCATTGTCAAGGCCTATGTCCCGCTCTCCGAGCAGTTCGGTTACGTTACTGTGCTGCGCACCCTCTCCTCGGGACGTGCCACCAGCACTATGTCGTTCGACCACTACGCGGAGGTGCCGCCGGCAATGGCCAAGGACATTGTGGAGAAGAGCGGCTACAGATTCAGCGCGGATGACGAATAAAAATGATTGTTAAAAAATAAAGATTATATGAATCAGAAAATTAGAATTAAACTCAAGTCTTTCGATCATATGCTTGTGGACAAGTCCGCAGCCAAGATCGTCGACACGGTGAAAGCTACTGGCGCGAAGGTGAATGGCCCTATCCCTCTCCCTACAAACAAGAAGATCTTCACCGTAAACCGCTCCACCTTCGTGAATAAGAAGGCACGCGAGCAGTTCGAGCTCGATTCTTACCGCAGGCTTCTCGACATCGAGGACAGCAACGCCAAGACCGTTGACGCCCTTATGAAGCTTGAGTTGCCCTCCGGCGTAGAAGTAGAGATCAAAGTGTGATACCGGACGGTATTAAGACCGTCCTTCCGGTCCCTTAGCTCAGTTGGTTAGAGCACCTGACTCATAATCAGGGAGTCGCAGGATCATGCCCTGCAGGGACCACAAAAAGCTGGCAATTGCCAGCTTTTTGCGTCCCTGCAGGGCATACCTCTAATTTGTGGTCCCTAAAGGGCTACAGCAATATGGCGTCGGCGAGTGCTTCGAGGGCGGGAAGGTCTTCGGGGCGGAGGCGGGAGCGTATGGTGACGGCGGGTTCGAGGACGGTAACGTCCTTCATGGTACCAAGCATCTCGCGCATCACGCGCCCGGCAGACGGCGCCCAGGAACCGTTCTCCACAATGGCCGCCTTGCGCTTGCAGTATCCCTTGATCTGCAGGCGGTGCAGGAAGTCGTACATGGGGGTGAACAGGCCGGCATCGTACGAAGAGGCTGCCACAACCATACGCGGATAGCGGAACGCGTCCTCCACGTTCTCTGCCATATCGCTGCGTGTGAGGTCGCTGAGCACCACCTTGGGCGCTCCCTTTGCCCGCAGAATATCAGCCAGCCGCTCAGCTGCGGCAAGAGTTCCTCCGTGGATGGATGCACAGGCGATGAATACCCCGTCTGTCTCCGGCTCATAGCGGCTCCAGATATCGTACAGTCGCAGGTATTCGCCTAGATTGTCTTCCAGAACGGGGCCGTGCAGGGGGCGTATGCTGCGTATGTCGAGAGCGGCAGCCTTCTTCAGCACGGCCTGCACCTGCGGCCCGTATTTGCCCACGATGTTGAAGTAGTAGCGCCGTGCTTCGCAGGCCCAGTCGTCATCGTCGCGTCCGTAGAAGCCGCATTTGCCCAGGGCTCCGAACTTGCCGAATCCGTCTGCGCTGTAAAGGGCGCCGTCGGCAGCGTCGTAAGACATGAGCACCTCCGGCCAGTGCACCATGGGGGCGGCGATGAAGCGGAGGCTGTGGGATCCCAGTTCCAGCACGTCGCCTTCTTTCACCGTAAGCGTACGGCCCTCCAGGCTGATGCCGGGGAAGAACTGCCCGAGCATGCGCTGTGCCTGAACGCTGCAGACAAGGGTTACGCCGGGCCACCGCTCCAACACCCAGGCTGCAAGCGAGGAATGGTCCGGCTCCATGTGATGCACCACGAGATAGTCCGGCGTGCGGTCTCCCAGGGCCTCGTCCAGGTTGGCCTTCCACTCATCCGCCTTGCGGGCGTCGCAGGTGTCCAGCACTGCTGCTTTATCGTCCAGAATTACGTACGAGTTGTACGCAATACCCTCCGGAACTATGTACTGGCTCTCGAAAAGGTCTATGCTCAAGTCGTCCGCTCCAATGTAGCAGACTCCGTTGCCAAGTTGTTTTATCATACTACCTAGAATGTAAAGGCGAGTCCTACGTGAACATTCTGCATGAAGCGCTCGATAGGGATGGCAACTGGAACGCCCTTGATTGTACCGGTCTTGCCGAGGAAGCTGTCCATGCCTACAAGAAGGTTGACGGGACCGAGGTGGAGGTCAACAGCCGCGCCCCAGACGGCTCCGAAGGTGCCGTAGCCGATGTTTCCTGTAAGGGTGATGATGCGGGCCGGAGTAAAGGTGGCGCCGAGCCTGGCGTCGAACCAGGATGCATATTTGGCGTTGTGGTAGGTAGCGAGTGCTCCGACGGAAAGCTTGTTGTAGAAGGGCATGAAGTAGCGGGCGCCTGCTGCGATGTTGAACGGCATCATACTCATACTGCTCTTGCCGGCTCCTGTCTTGAAGCTTATGGCATCGGTGATTCCGTTCAGGGCGTCCGTGATGTCCGTCTTTACGGTGCCGCCGTCAAAGCTTATGCTGCCGCCGGAATACTCGTAGGCGCCTGAAGCGGTTCCGCTGATGGAGTTCTTCCAGGAAATCATTCCAAGGTCTGTTATGGAGAACATGGCCTCCAGCCCGAAGTCGCTCTTGTATTGTACGCCGAGGTCCAGCGTGGCTCCGAAACCACCTACTGGAGAACCCTTGAGGCCAAGGGAGTTGAGGTCTATGCTGCCGTCCGCTTTAGTGTCGGCCCCCAGCATACCGGACATTGCTACGGACAGGTCGGGGCTGATGGAAATCTTGTCCGGGCCAAGGTAGATTGCAGTATTGTTTGCCGAGAGGTTGACATTGGCTATACCGAGCAGCAGGTGCACCCTTCCTCCCACGGAGAGGTTGTCGTTGATCCACTGGGAATAGCCGTAGGAAAGGTCTGGAAGCACGTTCTCGCTTGCGAAGAGGCCTCCGAGGTCGTAGGAGCCGGTGGAGCCTTTCTTGGCAAGGGAGAACAGTTCGTACGGCAGGTTTTGGGAGCTCATCACCCTGGCGTTCAGTTCTACGGTGTGCATACGCTTGCCGTTGGCGATACCGAAGGACAGCACGTTGATGCTCTCATCCAGGGAAATGAAGTTGTCTGGCTTGAGTCCGCCGAGGAAAGTATCCGCGCTGACCGCCTTGTTGAGGCCGGTGACAAGTGAATTGCCGTTGGGGAAAAGCAGGGAGGACACTCCGATATTGGAGACGTTCTGCAGGTCTATATTGCTTATCGCAAGTCCCATGAAGCCCCTGTCGTTCACCTGGGCGGGATTGATGCGGTAGCCGTACACATAGTTGTCCAGGAAGTATCCCGAGCGGAAAGACTGTGCCGAAGCTCCGATACTCAGCAGCGCTGCGGCTGCAAGGGTTATGATGTATAATTTTTTCATAATTCCGAGGCTGAATAATTAGGGTTTCACGGTAATGCCTTCAGGTGCAACAGCAACCAGGTTCTTGAACTGGATGCGGTCTGTCTCTTTTACAGGCTTGTCGGGTATTGCGGTTACTTTGATGTTGAGACGCGCTTTGCTGACCTTCTTTGTCCTGTCTGCGGGGCTGAGATAGAATTCAACATCGCTGGTTGAAGCACCGGCAATGTTGATGCTGCTGGTCTTGCTTTGAGGTATCTCCGTACCGTTCTCGTCGAGCAGGTCTATCTTGACGTTCAGGTTCAGGGGCGAATCGTTAAGCACCTGGCCTTTGATTCCGAAGTCGCCCAAATCGGTGAGGGAAGCGGCGCCGGACAGGTCGAGTTCGGTGGAAGTCGAGAAGGAGAAGTCCTTGCCGAACTCCAGGGGAACTACGAGGCCGTAGTCCAGGTCGAGGATGTATTTTGCAGTAGTTTCCAGCCTGGACTCCACGCCGGGATCCACAGTCGCCTTGATTCTCATCTGCAGGGAATCGGGGAAATGCTTGAGCAGCGAAGACAGGTTATCGTTTATGGTAAATGTCTCAGTTGCCTTTTTTGTCGCGTCTGTGGAGTAAGGGAGACGTATGTCCTTGAGGGAGACGATGCCCTCGGAAACTTCCGCACCTGCGCGGAAGGGAACTATGTCTATGGAAGCGATAAGAGGAATACCGAGGTTCGTGGTCATCTTGAGGTCTATCTGAGGATTCGCCATATCGAGTACGGTGCTCTCAGACCTGAGTTCGGCGGGCATGTCCCTAAGGTCGATGGAGGTCTTCTCTTCCAGCTCGTAAGTGAACTGCCCGGTAGCGCTTGTGACCGCTATTTTGCCGTTCTTGTCCTGGATGGATGCGCTGATGGATGCAGTGATGTCCGGTTTGAGAGTCGCCAAATTGATCTTTGAGCCGTCGGCGGAAATCTTGCCTTCTATGATGATTTCGCTCTCGATGGTGTCGCCGTTGGGCTCGATGTTGGCGAGTTTTTCAATCTTTACGGGGGTAGCGCTGAGCTTGCCGTCCTTGATTTCACCCTTTAAGGGGATGACGTTGGGAACTATGAAGTCGGGCAGCGTCACGGTAATGTATGCCAGGTAAGGAGAGTCATCGGTGGCGGGCAGGCCGCTGAAACTGGCCTCAAGGTTGGCGTACACCTCATCCAGGACAACCTCATTTATCTTCTTGAGTTCCTTGGGCAGGTTCTTGATGATCAGGTTGAATTTCTGGTTCACGTCGAAGGAGAGATCGTCGTCAAGCGAAATGCTCCTGGCCTTGATTTCCGGGACGGCGATTGTTAATCCTATGTCGGAGCCGAAACTCTCCTTGAGGTCGGCCTGGGACACCTCGGCTGAGGGGATTGCAACGTTGCCGGAGGCGGTGAAGGCGCTCACGATTTTGTTCTGGCCTCCTATGATCTCTGGCTTGGCGTACAGCTCTTTTAATGGCAGGGTGATCTGATTGGGGAAGCTGTTGCGTATCGTGATGGAATTCTCCGATGCGTTGAAGCTGAGCTCGGGAGCTATGGCAGAAGCGTCGAACACCATTATGTCTGGCAGGACAACCTTGATTCCGTCCTTGCCCGGTGTGAGGCTGATGCCCTTGATGGAAGGCATGTCGAAATTGATGACGATTGCGGGAGAACCCTCGGGGATGATGTGTACTCCGCCGAAGTCGCCAAGGCCATTTGCGTCGAACTCGAGTTTTTCGCTCAGGTCGGCCTTCTCTTCATAATTTCCGAGCACGAGCATGTAGTCCTTGATTACCGGGGTGCCTTCAATCGCTACGGTGAAAGAAAGGTCCTGCTCGGGAGTGGCGGGCAGGTAAGCGCTGTTGAGCACGAGGTTCTTAGGCTCCACCTCGGCGGTGACGGCGACGTTCGCGTCGAGCGAAAGCTTGCCGCCGGAGACGGTGGGCACGAGCTCGCGGATGACGATATTCTCCTCCACTGCTCCGTTTGCAAGATCTCCGCTGAAGGTGAGCTTGCCGGCGGTTGTACCGTCAACAGTCATGCTGGAAGGGAAATCGAGCGTGAACTTGTAGAGCAGGTTTTTCTGCTTGAGCCTGTCGAGGTTCTTGGGCGTAATCCTGAGCTTGAGGGGTTTGGTCTCGTCGAGAATTATCTTCTTTACATCTTCTATGCCGCCCGGGAGCTGCGTGTCCTCCAGCTCGCTGAAGCTGATGTTGTCCTGCAGGTTGAAAGGATCCGTCTTCACGGCTATGTCTGCAGAGTCTATGGTGAGGTCGGAGAAACGGGCTGTAATGGAAACCGTCACGTCGCCGGCCATACCGTTTATTATGGTCTTGGTGGTCTTGGCTCCGTCTGATACAGACACTTTTCCGGTTACGGGGACCACGTCGTTCAGGGAGAATGCATCTTCGTAGTCGGTCTTTACAAGCCCTTCTACGTCAAACGCCTTCGTAAGAGTCCAGCCGTTGCCGCTGGAGAGCTTCATGTCCTTGAGGTTCAGCATGCTGCCGCCCTTGATGCGAAGAAGCTTGGTGAAATCCAGGTTGATATCGGGAGTCATCTCACCCTCGGACAGGCAGGGGTTGATCACTTTCAGGGTGATGTTCAGCTTGGCGTTGGGGTTGGTCTCGATATTGGTCATGGCCGTTACGTTGTCGTCAAGCTTTATGGGATCTACTTTCAGGGGAACGTCCTGCTTGGCGAGCTCGATGTCCGGAATAAGCTCTTTCGTAACCGGAATCTCCTCGAGGGGATAGACGGCGGCGGCGTTGCTCAGAGTGGCCTTCTGAATGATGCCCTGCTCGTAGAGAATGTCTCCGATGGACTCCGCAAGGTTGAGGTCGGCGTTGCCGGAGATTACGTCTTTATATTTATCCAGGCCGGCGTGGAAATTGAGGCCGTCTGCCGTGGCTGAGATTTCCTTGGTCTTGACATCAAGTACGTCCATGCCGTTGAATTTGACCTTCAGGTCGTAATTCTTTGCTCCAATGTTGAAGGCGGACGCGTCGAAATCGCCGATGTGATAGCTGAAATCGTCGGAGAAGGAAACGCCGTCGATGACGGCCATGTTGGCAATGTCCAGCGATTCTATCTGGTCTGAAAGGGATGCATTGCTGCTGTAGGAAAGGATAAGCTCACCGTTGTTGCCGGTCTTGATGTAATCGTTCAGACCTTCTCCGGCGGAGTTGATGAGACTGCCAAGTGTAATCTCATTCGAGTTGCCGATGGGGATGGTTACTCCGTCGCCCAGAAGGGTCATCGTCAGATCAAGGTCGCTCGGGTTGATTTCGTAGTTCTTGTCCTTGGTGCAGGCAGACAAGGCAAGAATCCCGGCCAGAAGAACTGCAGCCGGAAGGGTAAGGCGATTTCGCTCGAAAAACATAGATATGAATTATTTTAGGTGTTTCGAATAGTGGTATATGAAACAAATATAGTAAAAAAAGAAGTATTTTCACGCAGTTTGTTGAAATTATAATTATTTTTGCGGGGAATGCGAATGAATCAACTTTCAACATCATTACTTTTATGAAAAAATTAGTTCTTTCCCTCATTGCAGTAGTGGCAATAGCCTTTTCTGCAAACGCTGCCAACTACAAGGTTGACAACAACGCTATCGACAACATTATCGAGAACGCTACCGAGGTCGTAACTCTTGAGGTTGCAACTCCCGCTGCCGCCAACCTTCCCGCCGTTGAGCAGAAAGTTGTCAAGCCCGTTACCGCCCTGATTCTCAACTTCCTTGTTGGATGCTTCGGCGTACACCGCCACTATATGGGAACCGCTCCCGGCATGTGGGCCCTTTACACCTTCACCTTCGGCGGTATTTTCGGCATCGTCGACCTGGTTGACTTCATTATGCTCATTATCGGAACAATAGACAACGATATCAGCAAGTATATCAACAACCGTAAATTCTTCATGTGGGCATAAGCCTTGAAGCATAAATTACCAATCGTTCTGATACTGCTCCTGGCTGTATGCGCGCCTTCTTTTGCCCAGCGCAAGGTGAGCGCCGACGTGGAGGTCAAGACGGTTCTGAACGGTAAACTTACTACAGTCACCAAAAGCGTCTATTGTACCAACAATGGACGCTTGGTGACTTTATTCCGCAAACCCCTCAGCTATTATGTGGTGTCCAACGCCAAGGGGGAGTTGCAGTTATATAAAACAGACACCAACGAAGTCCTCACACAGATAGATCCGTCTTTGAGCTCCAATTCGGAGCTCGTGATGCTTTTCATGGGCGGCCACATAGACGACCTTGGTCTCGGCTATTACGGCTACAAAGCTGTAACCACAACCCGTGAGGAGGGCTTTGTAAAAAAGACTTTTACCGCGTCCGATCAGAATCTGCCCAGGGTAGAGATAGTTTACGAAAATTATCTCCCTATATACTGTGCCTATACAGCCCCGGACGGTAAACTGTTGAGCAAGAAGTACCTTTCTGATTACCAGCGTTACGGGCGTTTTGTACTGCCGCTTCGCGTAACCGACATCAATTATGGCAAGAATCGCGATTCCAGTATTGTCCGCACTCTCTATTCTTCGGTAAAGGTGGATGTGGACGATCCCAATTTCAATTTTCAGGTACCGGCAGACGCCCGTCCGATGAAGCTGGAGGAACCTGAGCAATGAAGCGCCCTGCATTTGCGGCTGCCGTGCTCCTGTTTGCATGCCTGAAAGCCTCCGGACAGACTTCCGACCTGCAGCTCCTCAGAAATGCTGATTTTTCTTCCGTGCAGTTGCAGGAAACTCCCCCGGCAGGCGCCAACGGCTTCGAAAGGGCTATGTACACTGTTCGCAGGCAGCTCACCGGACGCGATTTCTACGATCCTCCCAACTATATGTTCTTTCGCCAGGCGGTCCGCAGCATAGGATTCGTGCCGGCGTTTTTCGCAACCGGCGACAGGCTGCTCCGGGATTCCAGGCTGGGGACGGTTCGTACGTACCTCAATCCAGACGACCCGGTAATTCACGAGGGCCCCGAGGCGTATTCGCCCAGGCGCAAGGCCTTGCGTGCAGTCGGAGACCGGCAGGGGGTACCGGTGTCCCCCGGGCTCCCGCGCGGCGCAAGCGGTCCTGCAGCACGCTGGGTGTCGCAGGACTACGATTTTGCGCAATATCTTATAGATAACGACCTTAAGCTTGATGCTGCCAGGCTGGTCGGCTCCGGCCCCTATCACCAGTCGGACACCCTTACATTCCTGAAGGGCTGGACGGAGTACCAGCTCAAGCATTTGGAACAAGCCGGGGCTTTTCTGAACGCGGTTCCAAAGGAGTCGTCCTTTTACGACCGCTCTTTCTTCTATTCAAATGCCATCTCGGCGCACCTGGGCGATTATTCCGGCCCTGTAAAGCGGCTTGAGGAATACAGCGGCCCGTACGCCGAGCTTAGAGGCGTCCAGCTTGCCGGCCTGGCCCTTTTGAGGGACGACCCGGAGGCCTTCCGCAGTGCCGCGGAGTCTTTCCGTTACAACGACTTTGCCCTGGAGGCGGCGGAGCGCGAGTTCGATTCCATCTACAAAAGCCGCTACGAGGAGAAAAAGAAAAGCCCCTGGCTGGCCGCAGCCGCATCGGCGGTGGTGCCGGGACTCGGAAAAGTCTATGCGGGGCAGTTGGGAGAGGGCATTTCCGCTTTCCTTCTTACCGGCGCGATGGGGGCTGTCTCTGCGGAGCACTGGCTCAAGGACGGCCCCGGCAACTGGAAGACGATAGTGCCGATGGTAATAGGCGGCATACTTTACCTGGGGAACATCTACGGCAGTTATATGTCCGTAAGTATATACAATCAAAGGATAAACGATGCTCAGACAACGGCTGTTCTGTACAATATCCATATTCCTCTGCGCTCTGTTTTCCGCTAGCGCACAGGATTGGGAGTCGCTCGCCGTCGGCTATGAGCGCATCATATACGACGGCGCCGGACTGGAGGAGACTAACGATGCCCTCCGGGCCAAGGCGGATTGTTACAAGCAGCTCGGGCGTTGGGCGGACGCTTCCGCAACGCTCTCCAGGATACGTATGTTCGCCCTCGACGAGAAGGAACGTGCAGAGGTCCTGTACGAGCAGGAGCTGTGCTATTTCCTCGGCGGAGAGTTCTCCCAGGCCGCGGTGCTGGTGGAAGAGCTTGGAGACGGCTCCCGGGAGGCCCTGCTCCTGCACGCGCTCGTGCTTGCCTACGACGGGCAGTACGACAATTCTGAAATTTACGCAGCGCGCTATCTCAGCTGGGACGGCCCCAGCCCCCGCCTCCAGGCGCTCCTGAATCTGTACGCGGCGCACCCTCTGCCTCATAATGCAACAGCCGCTATGGTCTGGTCCTTCTTCCCTCCGCTGGGGCACTTCTACAACGGGGAATTCGGGGAAGGCGTGCTTTCCGGCACCCTGAATGCGGCGGCGCTTGCGTTTACCGTGGCCAACTTCGTAAGCGGTTATTGGGTTACAGGCCTGCTCGGAGGCGGTATCGCCCTCAATTATACATTCATGGGCAATCAGGAACGCAATGCAGCGCTCGTAGAAAAGCACAGGCGGAACGATGCGGTGGACTTTGGAGACAAGGTCAGGAAGTTTCTGCTGTCGGAATAAATTTATATCTTTGGCGTATGAGCAAGATTTCTATACTCGACGGGCGGCCCGGGCTTGCCGCAGCGGTAGGACAGGCGGCCGAGGTTGCCGGATACCTGTGGTCGGCAGGTTGGGCCGAGCGTAACGGCGGCAACCTTACAGTCAACGTGACGGAATTCGTGGATGACGCGATGCGGGCGCTTCCGGCGCTTGGAGATCCCCTCCCCATAGGCAAGACGCTCCCCGCGCTGAAGGGCTGCTGGTTCTATGCCAAAGGCACGGGCCGGCGTATGCGCGACCTCGCCCGCGAGCCCATGGGAAACGGCTGTATTATACGTATTTGCGACGATTGCGCCCACTACGTGATGGAGGCCGATGAGCCCGTTACTCCCACTTCGGAACTGCCATCTCACCTTGCCCTTCAGGACTATCTCATTGCCAGCGGAAGCAGCTACAAGGCGACTCTGCACACGCACCCCATAGAGCTCGTGGCGATGTCGCACCTGCGCCGTTTCTGCGACTCCCGGACCCTTACCCGCACGCTCTGGTCTATGATTCCCGAGACCCTGGCTTTTGCGCCGCTGGGCCTTGGATTCGTGCCTTTCCGCAATCCCGGAACGGTGGAACTGGCCGACGCCACCCTGGAGCTGATTGCCAGTTACGACGTGGTGCTGTGGGAAAAGCACGGAACGGTCGCCGTCGGCACCGACATCATGGATGCCTTCGACCAGACTGACGTGCTCAACAAGGCCGCCAAAATCTACATCGCTGCACGCCAGATGGGCCAGGAGCCTGAAGGAATGAGCGATGCCGCGATGGCGGAGGTGCAGACGCTTTTCAATCTGCCGAAGAAACGGGTAAAGTAGGATCTACCCAGTGAATCCGTACGCCGGAGCGCTCCATGCCCCGGAACCAGGTCATCTGCCGCTTTGCGAACTGGTGTATGGCGATGGCCAGGCGCTCCCGCATCTGCGGGTAGTCAAGCTGCCCGGTCATGTATAACGTAACGAATTTATATTCAAGTCCGTAGCTGATGAGTACCTCGGGCGGTACCCCTTCGTCCAGAAGACCCTGGATTTCTGCCGTCATACCTTCTGCCAGGCGTGCGTCCAGACGCGCGTCTATACGTTTGTTCCTGAGCTCGCGTGAGACCAGGGTTCCTATGAAGAAGGTCTTCGGAGCTTCTGAGGAGGTGTTTTTGGGGGCGGCGCTCAGCGGCTTCCGCTCCCGGAAGTCGTATCCTCCGGTAACGGCGCTGATGTAAAGGCCGGTGCCTCCGCAGAGGATAGGCACTGCCCCGCGTGAACGTATGTCGTTGAAGGCCAGTTTGAAATCTTCGCAAAACCGGTGTACGTTATACTGGGTGCCGGGTTCGGTAATGTCTATGAGGTGGAAGGGTACATTCCCGTATTCCGAAAGGTCTTTTCCGGTGCCGATGTCCATGCGGCGGTAAACCTGTCTGGAGTCGGCGGAAATGATCTCGGCGTTTCCCAATACGTGCGCCAGCTGTACGGCGTAGCGTGTCTTGCCCGATGCTGTGGGGCCCAGTACGCACACGAGCTCGACGGAACCGTCGGCAAGTGCCGCCTTAAGTGATTCCAGGTCAAGGATTTCGGGCTCCGGGAGTGCTGCGATTATGTTTTTAACCTTTGGCATTGCGGGCATAAAAGGCGCACCAGGGCGTGAGGCCGCAGGTGCTGCATTTAGGTGAACGGGCGGTGCAGGTGTAGCGGCCGTGAAGTATCAGCCAGTGATGGGCTGTGGCCCGGTGCCCTGCCTGTATGTTCTTTTCCAGGTCTTTCTCTACATCGTAGGGGGTTTTGCCGCGGGAGAGCCCCAGGCGGTGGCTTACCCGGAAAACATGGGTATCTACAGCAATCACGGGTTCGTCATAGACGATGGAAGCCACCACGTTGGCTGTCTTGCGCCCCACTCCGGGCAGTGTCATAAGCTCCTCCACGGACGATGGTACCTGCCCTCCGAAGTCTGAGCAGAGTTTCTGCCCGAGGGCCTTCAGGTGACCGGCCTTGCTGTTGGGGTAGGATACGCTGTGAATCAGTTCAAATATGTCTTCCACCTGTGCCGCGCCCAGCTTTTCAGGCGTAGGGTAACGCAGGAAGAGCTCCGGTGTCACCATATTGACCCGCTTGTCCGTACACTGGGCGGAAAGGACTACCGATACTATGAGCTGGTACGGGTCTGCAAATACCAGTTCGCTTTGGGCTACAGGCACGTTGGCCTCGAACCAGGAGACCACGCCGGCGTATCTTTCTTTGCGCGTCATCTTTGCAAAAATAGCAATTAATCCGCGATTTTCGTATATTTGCATAAATATACGCGTAATTATGAAAAAATTTCTTTGTCTGTTAATTATCCTTTCGGGCGGCTTTTCCCTGCACGCTCAGGAAGCTTTCGAGCATGCTATAGAAGTCGGAATCGGAGGAGCTAATTTCAATCCTTCTTTCCTGACTCCCGACACCCAGCTTGTCCGCAGCCCCGGACTTACGATATTCGGTGAATACCGTTTCGGTATTACCGACTGGTTTGCAGTCGGCGCTCAACTGGATTTCAAGACCAGCAACGGAGGCGTATTCAGCCAAGTGAAAAAACTCTTCAGCGATATGCGCTATTTTCAGGAGTCTGTAAAAGTGGTTGCAGAATTCAAGTTTTTCCCCAGGAGCACCATAAAGCCGCTTATAGGCGTGACCCTGGGTCCCGGCTTCGGGCAGTTCAAGGGGAGTCTGGACGCTTTCTTCAACTCCCTCGTCTATATGGACCTCGGCCCGCGTGTGGGCCTTCAGGTCGGAGACCATTTCAGGGCGAACTTTGTATTTGCCATTTCGCCTGGTGTGGATACACAGGGCAAATTCCACCCTATCCTCGACGGGAACTTCACCTCCCTCGGAATCAATATCGGATGGGTGTTCTAGACTGCAGTTTTAAATTATGAAAAAGTATATTCCTCTATTCTTCCTTGCCGCAGTGTTTGCGGCGGGGTGCAAGTCCAATATGGACTACGACATATCCGAGGGTTTCGACAAGGAAATGACCTTGTTCGAAAACGAGATTTCCGTTCCGCTTGGCAGCATGCAGCCGCTTACTCTGGCGCTGGTTCTGGACAAAGTTTACTCTACCAGTATCGGAGCAATGCTCAAAGACTTCATAAAGGTGGATGCCGACGGTTTGCTCTATACCGATGCGGCCGACAACGTGAGCAGCAACAGCGTATATGATCTGGTAAAACAGATACCGGACCCGTCAAAAGAGTATCAGTGGACTCCGTACAATATGACAGCTTCTCCGGGTGGAGGTACGTTTATGTTCCAGTTTGTCGGACTGCCTTTGATGAATCAGGAGCTGACCTTTTCCATGGTCAATCCCCTTTATAATTCTGTGGAATTGAATGCCGATGCAGTTGTCAGTGCCGGCTCATATTCAGACAAAAAAGAGTTGAGGAATTTCAAGCTCGACAGTTCGGAAGCCGTGCAGCTTGCGAAGTTTTCTTTGGGAGAGGTCGTCAATGAGCGCATCGGCAGTTTTGGTCTGGAGAACATTAAGATGAATCTTCCGGCCAATATCACCGACAACCTTCGCAGCAAGGCCCATCCAATGTTTGTGCTCTCTTATCAATACAAGGCCAATATTGCGGCAGGCAAAACGCTGAAATTCGAAGAGATGTCGATTCCTGTAAAGGATCTTAACCTTCCCGTAGGACAGTTCGGGCTCAGCCATCTGGAAGTCAATGTGGAGTTGGAGAATACGCTTCCTTTCGATGTGGCGGTCCCGTTTGTTCAAGTGATAAAACCCAGTGATGATGATCCCGACGATTTTGTTGAAGACGAAAACATCGAGGTGGAAACCTTCATCGATATTCAGGGAGGTTCGCTGGAAGAGCCTTCTCCATCCAGTATCACATTGAGCATCAATGCCAAGGAGGGTAAGATTCCCGATATCTACGGATTCCATCTAGTGGCGAACATCAAGGCGTCGGAGGCGCACGCCCAAACGCTTCTTTCCACCAAGCAGGGACTTACCGTAAAATCTGCAGATGCTACCCTCAAGGGAGGTATAACGCTTTTCAAATATAACAAGGAGGGCAACGACAATGAATAAGAGTTTTATACTGATTGCTGCGGCCTTGCTGTCTGCAGTTACCATGGGCGCCCAGTCCTTCTCCGAGGGATTCCTGCTCAAAGACTATTACCGCATTTCCAGCGACAACCCTGCGATTACTCCTGATCACGACTACATAAGTATAGGTGAATTTCGCTCCAACGTCCGCAACAACGTGGGTGCCGCTGCCTTCCTGTACCCCTATGAGGGCAGAGTGGTAACGGCCCTGCACAGTTCCGTCAGCGCCCAGAAGTTCGCAGATGGCCTCAAGCCCGTTAATGCCTTCGATGGTGGAATCAAGTACAACCTGGTCTCTTACGGTATCGCCCGCGGGAAGAATTTCCACACCTTCGAACTCAATGCACGTGCCGTTTACGGCGTCTCCGTCCCTTACGACATCTTCAAGTTTGCCAAGTTGGGTTCTTCGGAAACTCCCCTTAATCTCGAAGCAATGGGCCTCGGGGCGAAGATGTATGCCGAGCTGGTCTATGGATATTCCCGCAAAATCGGAGACAAATTGTCTATAGGCGCCAGGGGCAAACTGCTTGCCGGGCTGTACGGTGCAGACTACAGCTTCAACCGTTTCGACATCGAAACCGGAGTGGATGCATATACTGCGACGATTGAAGGTAACTTGAATCTCACCAGCACCAGCTACAAGATACATCCGGACGAAAATGGAATACTGAGCCTCACCAACCTCAAGTCGAAGGGTAAGCTGGGCATGCCTTCAGGCGCCGGCCTTGCACTTGACTTCGGAGTGGAATACACCCCGGTTGAAAATTTGGTCCTTGCCGCTTCCATTACGGATCTCGGCGGACTTCTCTGGTACTACGGCAACGCCGGAGCTTCCAGTGGAGAGATTTCTTTCGCCGGCGTCAAGGATATGGCTATTACGGATTTCAATGAAAACGGCCTGAAGAAAATTACCGACGACCTGAAGAATCAGGCGCTCGAGGCCATCAAGCTGCACAGCGTACAGGGCAAGACCAAGTTTGAGATGTTGCAGTATCAGGTAAACGCCGGGGTCAAGTATTCCATGCCTTTCTACAAGGCTCTCACCGTCGGTGTAACGGGGCGCTATATGTACAACAAGTACACCCCTTACTGGGATTCCCGCTTCGGCATTGCCGTGAATCCTCTCAGCTGGCTGGACGTCACAGGAAACATCGGTTACGGCGCTTACGGCATTGTATGGGGCGCCGGCGCTTCCGTGAGGGTGCTGCGTTTCCGCATCAACGCTATGATGCAGAACGGCTTCGGTGGTACTCTGCCTTACAGCAGTATTCCTCTTCTTGCGAACAACAAGGTACTCACAGTAGGACTTACCTACGACCTGTAGCCGCTGCGTTGCGGAAATCACAGTAGTTCTTCGCAAAAAAACCGCAGGGATATCCTGCGGTTTTTTTTCTGCGGAGAGAAAGGGATTCGAACCCCCGAAGCAGGTTTTGCCCGCTTAGCGCATTTCGAGTGCGCCGCCATAGACCACTCGGCCATCTCTCCGGGTGCAAAGTTCGTAAATATTTTTTAATTTTGTGCATTATGCGGATAGCAGATTTGGACTTTGGGCAAAAACCCTTGTTTCTCGCACCTATGGAGGACGTTACGGACGTTTCTTTCCGCATACTTTGCAAAGAGCAGGGAGCCGCAATGGTATATACGGAGTTCGTCCCCTCAGACGGACTCATACGCGATGCAGACAAGGCCATAGCCAAGATGCGGACGCTCCCGGAAGAGGCCCCTGTGGGTATCCAGATATACGGTCATATCC
Source organism: Bacteroidales bacterium (assembly GCA_017454265.1). Taxonomy (GTDB): domain Bacteria; phylum Bacteroidota; class Bacteroidia; order Bacteroidales; family UBA932; genus Cryptobacteroides. The sequence continues at coordinate 17,829 of JAFTDJ010000019.1, forward strand.
CTGAATCTATGGTGGAGGCTGCCAGAATGGCCGACCGTGCTGCAGAAATCGCAGGGGGACACGGAGCAGACATAATTGACATAAACTTCGGCTGCCCCGTATCCAAAATAGCAGGCCGCGGCGCCGGCAGCGGAATGATGCGCGAGCCTGACAAGATGGTGGCAATCACAAAGGCCGTAGTGGAAGCTGTGAAAAAGCCGGTCACCGTGAAAACCCGCCTTGGCTGGGACGAAGACTCCAAAATCATAGTCTCGCTTGCCGAACGCCTGCAAGACGCAGGCATCCAGGCCCTTACCATTCACGGCCGCACCCGTCAGCAGATGTACAAGGGCTCCGCTGACTGGACCCTCATAGGCGAGGTCAAAAACAACCCCCGCATGCACATACCCATCATAGGCAACGGCGATATTACCGACGGGCCCAAGGCGAAAGAAGCCTTCGAGCGCTACGGAGTGGACGCCATAATGATAGGGCGGGCCTCGTTCGGCCACCCGTGGATATTCAGGGAGATACGCCACTACCTCGATACCGGCGAGCCTATGCCGCCCTTAAGCGTGGCGGAGCGGGTAGCTCTGGCCAAACGACACCTGGACCTCTCCCTGCAGTGCAAGGGCATACCCCGCGGCATCTACGAGATGCGCCGCCACCTGAGCTGCTACTTCAAGGGACTGCCGGAATTCAAGCCTACGCGAATGAAGTTGGTCACCGCCACAGACCCGCAGGAAATTCACGCCACGCTGGATTATATCGCCGATAAATGGGCAGACGCCCCGCTCCAAAGCTCAAACGTATATGATATATAAACTGATACTGAAGATACGGAACGCCCGTTACCGCGACGGCCGGCGCAGCGCCCGAGCCGCGGTGCCGACGGTTTGTGTAGGCAACATTACTGTCGGCGGCACAGGAAAAACACCACACACGGAGATGCTTGTGCGGGAGCTCGGAGCCTGCCCGCAATGGGCGGATAAACATATTGCGGTGCTCTCCCGCGGCTATAAACGCCGCAGCAAGGGCTTCCAGGTACTCCCCCGGGACGCATCTGCCGGCACTTACGGAGACGAACCCGCGCAGATAAAGCGAAAGTACCCGGACATCACCGTGGCCGTAGATAAAGACCGCGTAGAAGGCTGCAGGAAGCTGGAAGATGCAGAAGTCATAGTGCTCGACGACGCATACCAGTACCGCAAGCTCAAAGCAACCATGGATATAGTCTTGAGCGACTACAACCGCCCCGTGAGTACCGATTCCCTGCTGCCGTCCGGCCGCCTGCGTGACCTCAAGGAACGTCTCTACGACTGCGACACCGTAATCGTGACCAAGTGCCCCGGAGACCTTACGACGGAAGAAAAGCGGGAGGCGGCGCGTATCCTGGGATACGGGTCTTATGACCCGTCGAATTGCCGGGTTACCCGTGGAAACGTCTCCCAGACCCTGCTGTTCACCAGTATCTCTTACGAAGCTCCGGTGCCCCTCTTCCCCAATACGGACAGTCGCTATACATACTCCAAAAAGGTGATTCTTTTCTCCGGCGTGGCCAATGACATCCCGCTTCTGAAACACCTGAGCGACACATACAAGGTGGTGTCCCACAGGCATTTCCCGGACCATCACAAATACTCCCTGTCCGATATGCGCTCCCTGGTGGCGGAAATAAAGCGCAACCCCACTGCGGCGGTGGCAACGACGGAAAAAGACGCCGTTCGCCTTTTGGATGTCAAGAAAATGCCCCCTCAACTGCAGGAGCGTCTTTTCTATATTCCCATTAAGGTACGGTTCTTGAGCGAACGCGAACACGAAGTCTTCACGGACAAATTGATAACGCTATGATAATTACAAGTACCCTCATCTGCGCCCTCCTGGCCGTGACGGCGCTCCCCGACTGGCAGGACCCTGCGGTTTCCGAAGTGAACCGCCTTCCTATGAGCGCCAGCGTGCATTCCGACGTCCCTACGGTAAGCCTCAACGGACTATGGAAGTTCCGCTGGTTCGACAGTTACATACCGGAACTCTTTGCCGGATTTGAATCCGCCGACATGGATGATTCCCAGTGGGATACCATGCCTGTCCCGGGCATTTGGGAGCTCAACGGCTACGGCGACCCCATCTACGTGAACCATCCCTACCCCTGGCAGGGGCACTATGAGAACAATCCGCCGTACGTGCCTGCGGAACATAATCACGTGGGACAGTATCGCCGCCACTTTAACCTGAGCCGCGAGCAGCTCAAAAACCGTACGGTAGTACTCCGCATAGGAAGTGTAACCTCCAATGTGCGGGTGTTCGTAAACGGCAAGTATGTCGGCTACAGCGAAGACAGCAAGTTGGAGGCGGCATTTGACCTCACCCCCTACGTAAAGAAGGGAGACAACCTCATTGCCCTTGAGGTAATGCGCTGGTGCGACGGCACATACCTCGAATGTCAGGACTTCTGGCGCCTGTGTGGGATCTCCCGGGGAGTGCAACTCGACCTGCGCCCCAAGAAGGGAGGCATCAAGGACGTGCGGGTGGATGCCGATATGAACGGCGCCTTCGACTTCGACGTAACCACGGCACCCGAGGCCACCGCCGTGCGCTATGAGCTCACTGCGCCAGACGGCAGCGTTCTCTCCCGGCAGGAGAAGGTGTACAGCGGCAGCGCCTGCTGGAACGGCAAAATAGAAACTCCGGCCCTCTGGAGCGCCGAGACCCCGAATCTGTACACGCTCAGCGTCACCGCCTACATACGCAACAAGGCCGTCGAAACCGCAACCCTGAACGTAGGATTCCGCAGCGTATCCATCAAAAACTCGCAATTGCTGGTGAACGGACAGCCCGTGCTTATCAAGGGAGTGAACCGCCACGAAATGAGCCCCGACGGAGCCTACAACGTGAGCCGTGAGGAGATGCTGAACGATGTGAAGGTAATGAAAGAGCTGAACATCAACACCGTACGCACCTGCCACTACCCCAACGACCCCTACTGGTATGAACTCTGTGACCGCTACGGCCTCTACGTGATAGACGAGGCCGACATCGAGTCCCACGGAATGGGCTACGGTGAGAAGACCCTGGCAAAAAACCCCCTCTATGAACAGGCGCATATGGTACGCACCCAGCGTATGGTGTACCGCGACAAGAACCATCCCTCAATCATTGTCTGGAGTCTTGGAAACGAAGCCGGCAACGGCCCCAACTTCGAGAAGACCTATGCCTGGCTCAAGTCTTTCGACAAGACACGCCCCGTGCAGTATGAGCGTGCAGAGCTGGAAGACAACACAGATATCTTCTGCCCCATGTACGCAGGCTACGACGAATGCGAAAAATACCTTAACTCCAATCCTCCCAAACCGCTGATTCAGTGCGAGTACGCCCACGCAATGGGAAATTCCATGGGCGGTTTCAAAGAATACTGGGACATGGTGCGCAAGTATCCAGAATACCAGGGCGGATGCATATGGGATTTTGAAGACCAGGCGCTCCGTTGGCCCTACGACCCGGCCCAGGGAAAGGTGAGTGCAGAGAACGGAGCAGGCTCCAAACTGGACGGCGACAAGCCCTCCTGGATTTTCGTGTTCGGAAACGACTTCAATACCTACGACTATGGCGACAATTCATTCAACTGCAACGGTATAGTGTCTCCCGACAGAATTTCCCATCCGGATGCCGAGGAGGTGCGCTACCAGTATCGCAGCATATTGTGCAGCGCTACGCATGAGGAGTTGCTTTCCGGACTTGTAAATATTTATAACGAGAATTTCTTTATAAGCCTGGACCGCTACCGCTGTCACTGGCAGCTGGTGCAGGACGGCAAGACTGTACAAGACGGCGTCTTTGATGTTCCCGCCATCGCTCCCCAGCATACTCTGGCGGTACCGGTCCACGGACTGAACATTTCGGAAACAGCAGGACACGACGTATCCCTGTGGCTGGACTTCAGCCTTAAAACTGCAGACGGCATACTTCCTGCCGGCACGCAGGTAGCGGCAGACCAGATTGCCGTTTCACGGGAGCTGGTATGTAGGCCCGCACTTATCGCAGACGATACCGTTCCGACCCTGGAAGAGACGACAGAAAGATACACAGTGCACGGTGATGGCTGGGCGGCTTCCTGGGACAAGGACAGCGGAGCGCTTGCTTCCTATAAAGTAAACGGACGGGAGATGATAAGCATACCGTTGCTGCCTTGCTTCGGCCGGGCCGTCACAGAAAACGACTTAGGAGCCAGGCTGGACAGGAAGTCCGCCTGTTGGCTGTATCCCGATTTCCGCCCCGTGGCTATGATCGCCGCCTCGGAAAAAGATGCAGTATGCCTCACCGTCACATACCCTTTGGAGTATGCGGACGTGCTGCTCAATTGGAAGGCATCCGCCGGCGGCCTGCTCACTCTTACGATGACTCTCAAAGACAACGGCAAGCTCTCGCAGGCGCCCGACCTCTTCCGTGTGGGCGTGGAATTCGCTATGCCCGGCGAATATTCCACGGTAGATTTCTACGGGGAGGGCCCTTTCGACACCTATTGCGACCGCCGCAGCGCCTCCCGTCTGAGCCGCTGGGTACAGGATGTTACAGAGCGCTACGACTTTGGTGCAGCAAGGCCTCAGGAGCACGGTACGAATGTCGGAGTGCGCAGTTACAAGCTGCTTGATGCAGACGGCCGCGGCCTGGAACTCACTTCTCCGGAACTGTTCTCCGCATCGGCCCTGCCCTTCACCCGCCAGACCCTGGACCTCACAGTGGGCGAGTGGCGCCATAGCCGCGAGCTGCTGCCGCTGCTGCACAAGGAGAACAGATCTCTGGGTCTCACCGCAGTGAACTGCGACCTGCGTCAGATGGGCCTTGGATGCGTGAATTCATGGGGGGCCATACCCAGGGACGAATATATGGTACATCCTCAGGAGTATTGCTTTACCGTGAATATCAGCCCGGTGTTGTAGTTGTTGATACATGATGCGCCCGTTCATCATTGTGCTCCTGTCCGCTTTGCTGCCCCTTTGCCTTCCTGCCATGCCGCAGCAGCTGGAGGGCACCCGCGCGCCTGTAAAAGGGCGAGTGGTAATTGCGGTGGGTGTACAAAACGGTACGCATAAAACCGGAATAGCCTCCGCCAACGTGCGGATTATAAGCGGAAAAGACACGCTAAAGACGGCAACGGACAATATGGGCTTGTTCCGTTTGGACAATGTGCCCGTCGGCAAGGTGAAGATAGTTGCCACCCACCTTAATATGCGACCGAGCATTCTGGAAACCGAGGTGTTCCCGGGGGAAAATATTTTTGAGCTGGAGCTTGAGATGAAGGACTACGAATGGCTGGGAGCGGCAAAGGTGGTTGCCCGCAGCGACGCCGTCACCGTCAAGGGCGATACGCTGATATTCCATGCTTCCGCCGTGAGCACTATGGACGGAGACCGCCTTGTTGATATCCTCAACCAGATGCCCGGAGTTGAAATCAGGGATTCGGGGGTGTATGTGGACGGCAAACCTGTCAAGCGGACATACATAAACGGAAAACTGATATTCGGAGACTCACCTATGTCTGCCCTGGGCCATCTTATGGCGGCAGACGTCTCTACCATAGAGGCCTACGACGAAACCAGCATAGAAGACCGCCGGAAGGGAATACTCGTGGGAGAAAAGGAAAAGGTGCTGAACGTCAAGACCAAAAAGCCCTTGTACTCCGCCTGGGACGCGCATGCGATAGTGAGCGGAGGTACTGACGGAGCTGCCGACGACAGCGGAAATGTTCAACCCAGGTACGGAGCCGGTATTACAGCGAACCTGTTCTCGGAAGATTTCCTTACCTACGTCAACCTTAACGCAAACAATATAAACAGGAACTCCAACAACGTACGGGACATTCTGAATGTGTCTCCACTGCGTAATTATTCAGAAACGCTGCTTGCCGATGCAGGCTTGGAAAAGCACTGGAACGACAGGCTTCTGGGGAGCAACCTCTACGCGGAGTATCACACCAGGAAAGTCTATAAGCGAGACAGAAATTATACGCGGGAGCATTATTTCGAACTTCCCGGGAGCCCTGCCCGTGAGAGTCTGGATTCCATGGTGAGTTCTGACGTGGCCCGGCGGCACGAAATCAACGTTCATGGTACTTATGCGGACGAAACTGCCGGTGTTTTTTACGGACAAGTAAACGCATCTTTCGTGTCCGATGACGCCGCTACTCTCGAACGCACGGAAAACGAACTGGCCGACGGTACCGTTTTCAGGCAACTGGAGACAGGCTCCGACAAAAACCGGGACTGGTCTGTGGGAACACACCTGCGATGGACAAAAACGCTTAACAACAAGGCTACTCTCGACGCTTTTTTTGCAGCCAATGCCGGCCGTTCTTCCGGTTTTACAAATGTAACCGACACTTTGGATACATCTACCAACAAGAGGAATATTCTCTGGAAAGGAGCCGGAAGCAATGCCGGGATATCCGGACACGTTGGAGTGGAAGGCCTGCTTATCAATACTGACGTGCAGTCACTGCGGGCATCGATAGGCTTCGGCGTTTCAAGCTCAAACGACAGGCGCTCCCGTGACGCTACCTCCCTGTACCCAAGGCCGGGCGGCCCGCTGGACGGAGGCAGTTACGACCTTTCGTACGGGCAGCTTTCCTATGGACTTAGTTCTTCTATAAGCTTTTCCAGGAACGGGTTCAATACCGGAGCAATCGCGCATCTTTCTATGGTAAGCCTCTCGCCCCAGGGCTCTCAAAGCAAACAATACATGACTATAGACGGCCAGGTGAGTGCCGCATATAAATCCTGGCTTCTCACTCTGACGGCAATGTCGCATGTTCCGGATGCCTCCCAGGTTGCGGACAGGATAGACGACCGCAATCCCGTCAGCCTTGTGGCCGGCAATCCGGCCCTGCGTCCAAGTACCAGTTTCCTGGGGGTCCTCTCATACAGGAATGCTACCCTGATAAGGAACGGAAGCATTTCCCTGACTATGAACGGCAATATTGATACCGCACCCATCGTTTCCGATATACGGTATTATTCCGAGGCTGCTGTTGACGCGGATCACGGCGGCTACCTGATTCCTGCAGGAGCAATGCTGTCTACCTGGTGCAACGCTCCGCTATCCTGGCACATTGCTTTGTCCGGAACGTATATGCAGCGCATCCAGCCGCTTAGAATGACTCTGAGCGTCAGCCCTTCTTACGGCTTTAGCCGTTCTTCCGCAATGGTCGGCGGCTCCCCTGTGGCCAATTACAGCTCTTCTTTCAACAGCTTCAACAACCGTATCATGTGGACTCCGTACAAATGGCTGAAGATGAGCGTGACGGACAGTTTCAGCTATACGAGGACCAGGGGCGAAACGGCGCCTGCCGGCCAGACCCTCAGGAATACTTTGCAAGCCACCTCCAAGGTGGATTTCCTGAAGATATGGTCTGCTTCTGCGAGCTATTCGTTCGGATGGAGCAAGACGGCCAGTGTCGTAGATTATTCCACCTCCTCACACGTGCTCAACGCTTCCGTGGGAGTAAAACTGCTGAAGGGGCGCTTGGGCATAAGCGTTTCGGGTACAGACCTGCTGGGCGTGAACGATTCTTATTCCACGACCCTCAATTCCGTATCTCTCAAGGAAAGCTGGAAGCCGTCCTTCGGCAGGTATTTCCTGCTGCATCTGAGCTGGACCTTCAACAAGACTTCGCAGACTAAATTCTCCGGCGCCCTGTTTGACGGCCATGATATCAGGCAGGAAAGGGAGCAGGTCAGGCCTATACAGTAAGTATTTCCTTCTCCTTGGCGGCGACGATCTCGTCCACTGCCTTCACCTTCTTGTCGGTGAGTTTCTGCACCTCGTCTTCGGCTTCTTTTTCTACGTCCTCAGAGAGGCCCTCGTTTTTCTGGGCTTTCTTGAGAAGGTCGAAAGCCTCGCGGCGGGCGTTGCGCACGGTTACTTTTGTGTTCTCTCCGGTAGCCTTAGCCTTCTTTATAAGGTCTCGGCGGCGCTCCTCGGTGAGGGCGGGCACGGTGCAGCGGATAATTTCTCCGTTGTTCTGGGGCGTGAAGCCGAGGTTGGCGTCCATGATGGCCTTCTCAATTTTGGGAATCATGTTTTTCTCCCAGGGCTGGAGGGTCAGGGTCTTGGCGTCGGGAGCGGAGATGGATGCAACCTGGTGCACCGGTGTGGGGGAACCGTAGTAATCTACCATCAGGCCGTTGAACACTGAAGGATTGGCTTTGCCCACCCTGTAGGTCTTGAGGTCTTCCTCAAGGAATTTGAGCGCGTCCTGCATCTTGCTCTCTGCGCCGCTTACGATTTCTTTTGCTCTGTCAGTTAACATAATATTTAATAATTATTACATGTTTAAAGTTGTATCGGATCCAGCGGCCCGGGCATGGTTCGGGACACTATCGGCAGTATGAACGACTCCACCGGTGATCCGTTGCGGATCTCCTGAGGGTCGGTGTAAAGTTTCATGCACACGTGGGTCGTTGTCCCTATTGGTGCCGTGAATGTGGAGTTTGCCGCAAAAGAAGCACCGGCGGGCTCTGCTGGGGGCTGAACAAAGGAAATGTAAGTATGGCAAGAAGAGGGCACGGCCGTGATTGCATCAAGTCTCAACCGATTGTAATTAAACAGCGCCGTACCGTCAAACCTGCATACATCAACCAAATCCAGGGCCCTGTCCATCAAGTAACCCGTAGCCACCCGAGAACTGTCCAGTTCGCTGTACGGCTCTTTAACGGAGCCGGCCAGCTGCTGGATGGAAACATCTGTTTGCGCAGATAAGTGCACCGAGAGGCACAGAAGCAAGCCCAAAAGCAGAGCTATGTCAGCGGGTTTCTTCATTCGGAACTATCAATTGATGTAAAAAATCTGTGTCGTAACAGTATAATGATTGTATAAAATGGCCATTCTTGATACGTATGGTATCTCCAACATTTGGTAATACTTCTGGGCCCAAATCGTCCATGACATTTAATACAACCAACTCAAAATCAAAATACACATCAAGCACGTCTTTTGTATATTCATCTGTGATTTCTTTATAAACAAAACCATTTTCAATCTCTCTGTATTTAAACCTGAATGAACTCGACAGTGCTTTGGATTGGACAGGTCGCCACTTCTGCCATCCCGGCTTTCTTTCCGAAACAACATGTGCATTCACAACATTTCGACCTGTGGGATCAGTTATGAAATCACTCGGCCATGAATACACTTCGCCCTCACGAAAAGGACAAGAATCATTGCTTGTGAAGCAAAATTCTATTTCTTGTCTGTCAACAAGCTGATTATCCTCAGTTATATGGCGGAAGTAGAGTTCCACGTAGAAAGACAAGTTGTTATAATCCAGATTGGAATAATCTATTTTATGAATACCCTCACGAGCGAGATCGAAATTACCCATATACGTTACGCCATGAAAACGAGGGAGGAATCGAGGGAATCTCCAGTGTATATAATCAAAGCTTCGGAATTCAACGTAAGTAGTATCGCATAAAAATTCATCATCAAACAC
>JAFTDJ010000020.1 GCA_017454265.1 Bacteroidales bacterium
TGTAGCAGGGCTTGGGGCAGCGCTTGTGCTCCTAGCCCTGCTTTCCTGTGCCAAGCCTTCTGCGCCAGTCACAGTGCGACAGAATACTGAGGAGGAACCAAAAGAAGAATCAAATATGCCGAATAAGATTCAGATTACCATAGACGGGACCACGCTCCCAATAGTCCTTGTGAAAAACGCCGCTACTGAGGCACTTGTAAGAGCGCTCCAAGAAGCTCCAATCACCTATACTGCAAGTGATTACGGCGGTTTTGAGAAAGTGGGTGCCTTGGGCCGCTCCCTTCCCGCCACCGACACCCATATCACCACTAAGGCCGGGGATGTCATCCTCTACAGCGGCAACCAGATTGTGCTGTTCTATGGCAGCAACTCCTGGAGCTACACCCGTATCGGCAAAATGGAATACGAGTCATTGGATGCGCTCAAATCCTTCCTGCAAGCAGGTGAGGGCGACATCCGCGTAACGCTGTCGCTGTAGTTATTTAGGATCACGTCCAAAAGCCTGTGTAAACAGTCTGCCACATCTTTGCATCTATGAAGAAAGAATACAAACCGCTAAATATGGTGATGAACAGCTGGATAAGCAGGTTGGTGAGAATCTCAAGTCCGGCATGACCGGCATGGGCATTACTTTTGGCATTATAACGGTAGGGTTTTTAATTGCATTCGGCCTTGCGGCATTATTGAAATAAGTATGAAACTTGACAAGGAACAAAAAAGAGTGCTGAAGGCCGTGCTGATGACTCTGTTCTATGTCCTTGGCTCAAGGATTCCCCGCAAAGACAACTTTAACTGTGAATAGTGTTATCTTTGTGTGCTATGAGTCACAAAACTTCCATCATCGGCGGCCGCGAGTGCTTTATCCGGGACAGTGCCAGGCCAAGGTATATCCTAATCCAGACACTTGGAAACCATGAGCGCGGAATCTTCGACCGCACCGCAGAACTCATTTCCGAGGCCTGCGGAGTGCCGTTTGTGCTTGCGGCGTTCCAGGTGTTCGACTGGGACCTTGACCTTACGCCTTGGCACGACGACGCCATCAACCGTAGCCCGGAAGTGGGAACAAAGACCGGGGAGACGCTGCGCTACATAACGGAGTCGCTTCTGCCCGCACTTGAGGCCGAATATGGGAAGCTGCCCGTTATCCTTGGCGGCTACTCGCTGGGAGGGCTCTTTGCCCTGTGGTCGTCCATGCAGACAGATCGTTTTGCGGCAATCGCCGCGGCTTCTCCGTCGCTATGGATAAGGGACTGGCTGGACTTTGCCAAAGACCATCCCGTGAAGACGGGAAAAGTATACCTCAGCCTCGGAGACCAGGAAGAGCACGTTAAGAACCGGGCCATCAAACGGGTAGGGGACTGCGTCCGTGCCGAATATGAACTCCTCAAGGCTCAGCTCGGAGCAGAGAACTGCACGCTAGAATGGAATCAAGGCGGCCATTTCCAGGATGGCGACAAACGCCTTGCTTCGGCCTTTACATGGTGTATAACCGCGGTGGCCAGCATCATTCCCGCGAGGAACTGGAGAAGGAACTTTATCAGAAACAATGACACTCAGAATGGGATTTTTAAGTGATACATTGTTGCAGTATTGGATAATTCGTCTATTTGTCTGTTAGATAAATCGGATTTATCGATATATATGGATTCCGGCAGTCAGAAAAGAAATGACTGTCGTTTTTTTTGACGTCTATTCCATTGATAATCTGCGACGGTTACAAAGAGGTAACTTACTTTCCGCAAAGTGCCTTCTTGTTTGATAATCAAATAGTTCGTAGATTTGCAGGTGAGAAAAGAAACCAAGACACTTTTTGAAAGCTATATCATGGACAGAAAAGATATACGTGATGCGATGTTTCCGGATTGTCCCATCCGGAA
>JAFTDJ010000021.1 GCA_017454265.1 Bacteroidales bacterium
AGCTCACCGCCACGACCTTTTCTTTTTCTATTTTCATTTTTATGAGCATTAAAATGCAAAGTTAATTATTTTTTCCTTACCTTTGCAGTCCGTATGAAATACGGATTCGACAACGAGAAATATCTCAAAATTCAATCAGAACACATCAAGGAACGGATTGCCAGGTTCGGCGACAAGCTGTACATGGAATTCGGAGGCAAGCTTTTCGATGACCTTCACGCCAGCCGCGTGCTGCCCGGGTTCAAGCCCGACAGCAAACTGCAAATGCTCATGCAGTTGTCTGACAGCGCGGAAATCATCATAGTCATAAGCGCTACAGACATCGAAAAAAACAAGATACGGGCAGACCTGGGCATCACCTACGACGTGGACGTGCTTCGCCTGCGCAGCGAGTTCGAAAATCGAGGGTTGCTTGTAAGTTCCGTAGTAATAACCCATTACAATGGACAATCCAGCGCCGACGCTTACCGCGCCAGACTGGAGCGAATGGGCATAACCGTGTACTATCATTACACCATAGAGGGCTATCCCAATAATGTTTCCCTGATCGATTCAGAAGAAGGCTTCGGGCGTAACGATTATGTACGGACCACCCGCCCGTTGGTAGTGGTTACGGCCCCCGGGCCCGGCAGCGGCAAGATGGCAGTATGCCTGAGCCAGCTTTATCAGGAGCACAAGCGCGGCATCAAGGCCGGATACGCCAAGTTCGAAACCTTCCCGGTGTGGAACCTGCCCTTGAAGCATCCTGTCAATCTCGCCTACGAAGCCGCCACTGCCGACCTCAACGATGTAAATATGATAGATCCCTTCCATCTCGAGGCTTACGGCAAAACGGCCGTCAACTACAACCGCGACATAGAGATATTCCCCGTACTGAACGCACTCTTCGAGGGCATCTACGGGGAGAATCCGTACAAATCGCCCACAGATATGGGTGTGAATATGGTGGGTTTCTGCATCTGCGACGAAGATACCTGCTGCGACGCCTCCCGCGACGAAATCGTACGCCGTTATTATGAATCTCTCGGAAGACTTGCAGAGGGACAGTGCGACGACACCGAAGTGAACAAGATAGCCCTGCTCATGCGACAGGCAAGCATAACCACCGCCTGGCGCAAGACAACGGTAGCCGCATACGAACGCAAAATGGTGTCCGGTGTCGCCTCCGCCGCCATAGAGCTCCCCGACGGCACCATCATCACCGAAAAAACGACTCCCTTGCTGGGTCCCAGCGCGGCGCTCATTCTGAACGCAGCCAAGCACCTTGCCGGCATAGACCACAACGTGCAGCTCATTCCGCAAGAGATGATAGAACCAATTCAGAGAACAAAGGTCACATTCCTCCACGGCCACAACCCGCGCCTTCATACCGATGAAGTGCTGGTAGCCCTTTCGCTGCTGAGCATCAAGGACGAAAACTGCAGGCGTGCGCTCGAAACTCTTCCCCAGTTCGAATGTTGCCAGGTACACTCAACAGTGATGCTGAGCGAGGTGGACCGCAAAATATTCAAAAAACTGGGCGTAGGCCTGACCTGCGATCCCGTAAAGAAAAATTAATTAAAATATGTGTGGAATAGTAGCGTATCTGGGATGCCGTGAGGCATACCCGATACTTGTCAAGGGCCTCCACAGGCTGGAATACCGCGGATATGATTCCGCCGGCGTAGCCGTAATCAACGAGGCAGGAAAACTCAATATTTACAAAGCCGCAGGCAAGGTTTCCAATCTGGAGCAGATAGCCGAAGGCCATGATTGCAGTGGAACAATAGGTATTGCCCATACCCGCTGGGCCACCCACGGAGCGCCTAACCAGGTGAATGCACATCCTCACCTTTCGCAGAGCGGCAATCTCACAATGGTACACAACGGCATCATAGAAAATGCCAACGACCTTCGCGACCAGCTCAAGGAACGTGGATTCACCTTCAAGAGTGAAACAGATACGGAGGTTCTCCTGCAGCTCATCGAATACACCAAACTCAAGCACGAGCTGGATCTCGCATCCGCCGTGCGCTCCGCCCTCAAGGTAGTTGTCGGCGCCTATGCCATAGCCGTAATCGACCGCCAGGACCCCGATACCATCATTGCAGCCAGAAAGAGCAGCCCGCTGGCAATAGGCCTGGGAGAAGACAACTGCGAATTCTTTATCGCCAGCGACGCCTCCCCCATTGCAGGCTACACCAACAAGGTAGTGTACGTAAACGACGAGGAAGTCGTGTGCTGCCGCAGGGGCGAGCCGCTCCAGATTACCAATCTCAACGCCGAGAGCGTTGACGTGCAGGCCAAGGAAATCGATCTGGACGTGAGCATGCTCGACAAGGGCGGTTTCCCTCACTTTATGCTGAAGGAAATCTTCGACCAGCCCGCAGTGCTCAGGGATTGTATGCGAGGCCGGCTTCTGCCCGCCCACAAGCGTATCATACTCAGCGCTGTCACGGAGCATCGCGAAGAGCTTATAAAGGCCAGCCGTTTCATAATGGTGAGTTGCGGCACTTCATGGCACGCCGCCCTCATAGGCAAGCAGCTCATAGAGATGTTCTGCCGCATCCCGGTAGAGGTAGCGTACGCGAGTGAATTCCGCTACAGCGACCCCGTCATCAACCCGGGAGACGTAGTATTCGCGCTTTCGCAGAGCGGCGAAACCGCAGATACACTTTCTGCCATACAGATGGCCTCCGAGAAAGGGGCCATGGTCTTCGGCATCGTGAACGCAGTCGGCAGCAGCATTGCACGCGCCTCCGACACCGGCACCTACATCCACGTCGGCCCCGAGATCGGTGTGGCCAGCACCAAAGCCTTCACCGGCCAGACCACCGTTCTCGCAATGCTTGCTCTTGCCATCGGCCGCGAGAAAGGTACAGTTGACGAAAAGACATACACCGATGCAATTGAGGAGCTGCAGACCATACCGGACAAAATTGCCCGGATTCTTGCCCGCGACGAAGAAATCAAAGCTCTCGCCGCCGAATATGCAGGCAAGAAAAACTTCCTTTATCTTGGGCGCGGAATGAACTATCCTGTAGCCCTGGAGGGCGCTCTTAAACTCAAGGAAATCAGTTACATACATGCGGAAGGTTATCCTGCCGCAGAGATGAAGCACGGCCCTATCGCATTGGTGGACGAAGATATGCCGGTGGTATTCCTCGCCACTCACCACAATCTTTATGAGAAGATACTCAGCAACATGCAGGAGGTCGTTGCCCGCAAGGGAAAGGTTCTGGCAATAGTAAGCGAGGGCGACACGGTTGTCAAAGACATTGCCGAGCATGTCATCGAAGTGCCTCACACCTCCAATTTCCTCTGCCCGCTGGTATCTGTCATCCCTCTCCAGCTGCTTGCCTATCACATCGCAGTTGCAAAGGGTCTTGATGTCGACCAGCCTCGTAATCTTGCAAAAAGCGTAACAGTAGAATAAATTCATATGAAATACAGAATGCTCACCCCGGAAGAGATTTCCGCTCTTCAGCAGCAGGGGTGCACCTCGGAAAACTGGAAACAGATACAGGTAGGAGACGGATTCGAGGTCTCCCGGATTCACAATACCGCATTCAGCGGAGAGATACGTCTGGGCAAGTTCAAAAAGGACTTCACCCTTCCCGGAGGCGTTATCCTGCATAGCGGAATAGAAAATGCTACGCTGCACAACGTAAGCGTAGCCGACGACTGCTGTATACGCGACATACGCGGTTACATCGCCAATTACGATATTGCAGAAGGCTGCATGATAGACAACGCCGGAACTATTGCCGTCGAGGGCGTAAGCAGCTTCGGAAACGGAGTAAAAGTGTCCGTACTCAACGAGACAGGAGGACGCGAAGTGACCATACACGACCGGCTCTCCTCGCACGAGGCATATATGATTGCACTATATCGCCACCGGCCGTCATTCATAGAGAAAATGAATGTAGTGATAAACGCTTACGTGTGCAGCTGCAAATCATCCCGCGGCAGCATAGGAAAGGGCGCGAGCATAATAGGGGTATCAACCATACGCAATGTTCGTCTGGGCGACGGATGCCGGATCGAAGGGGCGCTTAAGCTTTGGGAAGGTTCCGTCAACAGTACTGCAGAAGCTCCCGTTTTCATAGGCGAGGGGGTAATTTGCGAAGACTTCATCATCTCGGAAGGCAGCTCCGTCACAGATGGTTCAATGCTCAGCCGCTGCTATGTGGGACAGGCCTGCAAGTTCGGCCATGGTTATTCAGCCAGCGACTCCCTGTTTTTCTGCAACTGCCAGGGCGAGAACGGAGAAGCCTGCGCCATCTTTGCCGGCCCCTATACCGTGACGCACCACAAAAGCACCCTTCTCATTGCCGGAATGTTCTCTTTCATGAACGCCGGTTCCGGATCAAACCAGAGCAATCACATGTACAAGCTGGGGCCAATCCATCAGGGCACGCTGGAGCGGGGAGCCAAGACTGCCTCCGATTCGTACATACTCTGGCCTGCCCGCGTCGGCGCCTTCTCCCTTGTAATGGGTCGTCACGTCACCCACTCCGATACCACGAACCTCCCTTTCTCCTACCTCATAGAGAAGGGCGAGACATCTTACCTTGCCCCCGGCGTTAACCTGCGCAGTGTAGGTACCATACGTGACGCACGCAAGTGGCCCAAACGAGACGGACGCCCTGCCGAAGGAAGGCACGACCTGATAAACTATAATCTGCTCTCCCCTTTTACGATACAGAAGATGATAAAAGGGCTCCAGACATTGGAGAACTTGCGTTATGCCAGCGGGGAGCTCTCCGACGTGTATTCGTTCCATAGCGTAAAAATTACAAACTCCTCCCTCAAGAGAGGCATGGAACTGTACCGCATCGCCATAGACAAGTTTATGGGTAACTCCCTGATTTCCAGGCTCCAGGAAGCCGATGGAAGTTTTTCCGACTTGAATGAAGCATCACTGCGTGCCAAGTTACGTCCCGACACCCCCGTAGGCTCGGGCGAATGGGTGGACATCAGCGGGCTCATTGCGCCTAAGAGCGAGATAGAGGCCCTTATGAACGGAATCGAAAGGGGCGAGGTCACTTCCTTGGAAGTTATTGCCGACGCTTTCAAGCAAATGGCAGACAACTACTACAGCTATGAGTGGACCTGGGCATTCCAGCACATTCAGCAGCTTTACGGCATCAACCCTTCCAAGATGACCAAGGAAGAAGCCATTAAGATAATCGGCATCTGGAAGGAAGCTGTGGAGAAACTGGACAAGCTCATTTACGAAGATGCACGAAAGGAGTTCAACCTGGCCTCCATGACCGGATTCGGCGCAGACGGCAACAAGGAGCAGAAAGAGAGCGACTTCGAGCAGGTGCGCGGAGACTTCGAGTCAAATCCCTTCGTGCGCTCCGTTCTGGACCATATTCAGGCCAAAACCGAGCTCGGGGACAGGGCCAAGGCAGCCCTGCTCGGTACAACTTAACATGCAGGGGCAAATCAGAACATGCCCTAATTGTCTGATATGTTGTTCCTTCATCAAAGCTTTATTGGGCCAATTCTATCAAGAAAACCCCACTGGATGCACTCCAATGGGGTTTCTCTGTGACTCCAACAGCACGTTACATTGCAAATAATTGCATAATAAGCAATTAAGACATTGCATTGGGTTGCAAAAAGTCAATCTGACAGGATGGTCATCAAATCTGTATTAAACCAGATAAACTCTTTTCCCACTTTCTCTTTTGTCAGCATACCTAAAGATTCAAGCTGGGATAAATACTTTTTGGCCGTGTTAACGCTCTTTATCTTGTCCGAGAGTAGGTTCCTCGGCCGGATATATGGTTGCTCAAAGAGTTTTGGGATGTCCATCCTTCCTACAGGCAAGCTGTTCTCCAGCATCATCACCCGCGTCTTATCCATCAAATTCTTGATTCGGATAATTTTGTCAGTCGTGTATTCAACTGTCTGGGAAACGGCCTCCAGCATATACATAATCCAAGGTTTCCACAGAAGAGCACCCGTAACGCCGTTCAATTTCCAATAATAGTCATCCTTATTCTGAAGAATGTATGCACTAAGGTATAAAATAGGCAAGTCCAAAAGCTGTTTCTGAATCAGGTATAGGATACAAAGAATCCTGCCGGTTCGGCCATTGCCATCCCGGAACGGATGTATCGCCTCAAACTGATAATGAGCCATGACCATCTTCAAAAGTGAATCTATCGGATACTTTGTATCATCATTCAGAAACTCCAGGAGATCTGCCATCTTCTTTTCAACGACTCCTTTGCCGCGGGGCGGGGTGTAAACGGTTTCTGCAACCAGAGAACCCCATCCTCTCTTTTTGATTGCCACTTCGGTCTGATAGGGGCGTATGCTGTCGTGAGTCCTTTTGACTTCCCGGTACACATCGACAACCGTGTCAATTGTCAGCGTCTTTTCTGCCGTGATTCTTTGAAATCCTTTCCAGAGCGCCTCCCTATAGTGGAGAATCTCTTTGGCTGGCCCCTCCAGATAATCATCTTCCTGATAAGAAAGCGACCGATAAAGTTCATCATCTGTAGTAAAGATGTTCTCGATTGCACTACTGGCCTTAGCTTCTCGCAGAGCAATCGTGTTCACGAAAATGGATTGGTTGGGAAGCGTAGATGCCAGCCCCTTCAGTTCGGCAAGACGACGGCTGGCAGTCATAAGCTTATTCAGAACTTCCTCATCGCGATACAACTCTGTAGCTGGAGGAAGAGGTGGCAATTGGTTGTAGGGTACATTACGGTCGTAAGTTTCCATCTTTTTGACAGTTTTCCTTTCAAGTGTCAAATTTAGTAAAATTTTGACAGAAACAAAAGAATCTGTCATAGTTCATGAAATTCCCCAGTCCCGACTACACGACTCAGGACGGCACGCTGGAATACATCGCCACGCACTGCGACTACGCCGAGGCGACGGTCACCATTGCCAGCATCAACGACGGCAACATCACGACGACAGGCGCCGCAAACTTCGTGAACCAGCAGGCCATTGTGCGCTTCACGCTGAAGAAGTATGACGGCACGGCACTGCCCGGCAACCCCACGGCGCTGACCGTCACCGACGGCACCAGCACTGTCAGCCTGACCGGCATCCCTGCTGCCACCTACACCGCCAACGGGGCTTCGGGCGTGCTCTACGTGGCCTTGATTATCCTTGTGAACTCGACGACCCGCTACATCACCCCCCGGAATGTAGCACTGGCACTGGAAGACGAGGGGTGTGGGCTTACAGACTTTTCAGGGGCAGAGTCGGCAATTGCCCAAAAGAACACCACCACGCCTGTCACGGGTGTAACTTGGGAATTGCCCTATTGGGGACAAATATGCGAAGCTGTCGGTTACCAAGCCGTTCGTGACGGTTTCAGCAGCGTCGGCGGTACTAACATGCAGGCGAGCGGCTATTGGGGTCTGGAATATAATGAAACCCAAGCGTTTGTCAACTACTTCTTTGATGGTCATTCGGATCTACTCAATAAGACAAACATTGAGTATGTTCGTGCTAGCATCGTTTGGCCGTATACCCCCGGCGAATGATGTCATGAGAACAGATGAATGAGTTGAACAATACCGAGCAAGAGAATATGAACGGTTTTAATAGAGCAGTCCGAACATCCAGAGGGGAATTCTGTTGCCGTGGCCTATCTCCACATCGTCTATCGCGAGGAAACTGTCCGGTTCATCTTTGATCTGATCGAAGGTCTTCCAAGAGCCTCCTACCTCGAAGAGCCAGCGCCCGTCCACGAGAAAATCTCCCTTTGTCGGGTATGTGACCTCGTGCGACTGTCCCACCTGATTCAGGAAGAAGGTTTCACGCAAGGTCCCTTCGTTCGGCGACGGGGTGAAAGCGTGCATCAGGTTGGTGTTGTCCAGGTAGATTTTCTCCGGCTTTGACAGATTGTTGAGCGTCCTGGGCTTGTCGGAAAGGAGAGAGAGCAGGCCGGCCCGTTCAAGGGAGTCGAGCATCTTGAGGCCCTGGTTGCGGTCGGTCTCCAGTTCTGCGTACAGTTTGGACATATTGGGCGTCAGGGGTATCCTTTCGGCCAGAATCATAAACATCTTCTTGGTTTTCCGGATGGTTCCGGGCTCCGCCTTTTCAATTTGTGCATAGTCACTGTCAAGAACCTGGTTCACGACGTTCTGCAGGCGCAGACCGAATCCTGAGTATACCTCCTTGTAAAAGGGATAATAACCGAATTTCTGGTAGTCCTCGAAGGCTTTGAGGACTTTGAATCCGTCTGAGAGTATATCCCTGGCTATGGCAGCATGCTTGGTCAGGAGGTCGTTCCATTCCACGCGGGGAATGTCCTTCAGGCCTTCGAAGAGAAGGTATTCCCTGAATGACAATCCTTTGAGCGTCAGGTCGAGAAGCCTCCTGGACAGGTCACCCTTTCCGGAATCCAGCTTGAGCATGGAGGAACCCGAGTAAACCACGTGGAGTCCGGGATAGTTGTCGTTGAGGTTTTTCAGCAGCGTCTGCCAGCCCTCATAATAATGGACTTCGTCCAGGAAGATGTGTGTCCCACCGTGGGTGTAGTGGTATTCTATCAGTTCTGTGAGCGAATGCGAGGCAAACCACAGGTCGTCCAAAGATACATACAACGCAGCATCCGAATCGGCAAACGTCTCTTTGATATGCTGGAGAATCAGCGTGGATTTTCCGGTACCTTTCGGACCTTTTATGCCTATCAGCCTGTCTCGCCAGTCTATCTGGCCATAAAGATAGCGGTAAAAGGTCTGCGGGGTTTCCCGGAGCCGGCGTTCGAAATTTCGCTGTATGATTTCAATTCCTTCCATGATGATGTCATTATCTCGGCATCAAATTTAGTAAAAGTGTTTGGAAACACCAAAAATTTTACGATTTTAGTGTTTGGAAACACTGCTTTAGTCCGTATTATTTTGCGCGGTGCAAAGAGTTCGTGGTGCATTGGTGGTGCAACCCCGACAAAAGAAAAACGCAACTGCTTGAAATTCAAACAATTGCGTTCTGAAAGTGGTGACTCCTACAGGACTCAAACCTGTAACCTTTTGATCCGTAGTCAAATGCTCTATTCAATTGAGCTAAGGAGCCGGTTTCCGGGCCAAGGCCCGGTATAGTCCTATTCGGCGGAAGCTTCCTTCACAACACGCTTGGCCTCCTTGATGCGAGCCTTCTTACCGGAAAGCTTGCGGAGATAGAAGATGCGCGCTCTGCGGACCTTACCAACCTTATTGAGCTCGATCTTGTCGATGAACGGGCTTTCGTAAGGGAAAATCCTCTCTACGCCGACACCGTTGGAGATCTTGCGCACAGTAAAAGTCCTTGTATAAGGGGTAGCACCGCAAATCTGGATGACTAC
Source organism: Bacteroidales bacterium (assembly GCA_017454265.1). Taxonomy (GTDB): domain Bacteria; phylum Bacteroidota; class Bacteroidia; order Bacteroidales; family UBA932; genus Cryptobacteroides. Next base: position 9,302 of record JAFTDJ010000021.1, read on the forward strand.
TCCGCGGAAATTCTGAAGTCTGTCCTTGTCACCTTCTTTAATCCTGTATGTAACGGTGATTGTATCACCGGCTTTGAAAGCAGGATAGGAGGCTGCTTTGTTCTGCGAGAAGGAATCTTCCACCAATTTAATTAAATCCATAACAAAATTTCAATAAAAAGTGCAGCGTCACTGAACCGTTCAACGAGAGGCTGCCTCAATGGGACTGCAAAAATAGAAACTTTTTTTCAGTTCTCAAAAAGTTTTTTAAAAATATTTGCTTTCTTTTTCAAAGAGTTCCCTGTCGTCCCTGTTCGGATCCGGCTTGAAGCTGGAATTGTTCTTAAGATTCTCAATCGCCTCCTTCTCGTTGCGGTTGAGTTTTCGAGGTATCCACACCAAAATCTTAACGTAAAGGTCACCTTTGCCATAACCGTTCACATCGGGCATTCCCCTGCCACGTAAACGCACTACAGTACCGGACTGGGTACCCGCGTCTATCTTGAGTTTGTGCGCTCCCTCCAACGTGGGAATCTGTATCTCAGTGCCGAGAATAGCCTCAGGAGTGCTGATAACCCGTGTATAGAACAAGTCGTTGCCCTGCCGCTTAAGCTGGGGGTGCGGCTGTTCTTCAATTATAACCAGCAAATCACCGGCGACTCCACCCCGGGCGGCACCGTGCCCCTCTCCACGTATGGTAAGCTGCATCCCGTCTTCCACACCGGCAGGCACCTTGACCTTCACGCTCTCGCGTTTACGCACCAAACCGCTGCCCTTGCAGTGCCCGCAAGGATTGGAAACGATTTTTCCTTCTCCGCCGCACTGAGGGCAGGTAGTATATGTCATAGTACGCCCAAAGAGAGAGTTCACCACATTCTGCACCTGACCGCTTCCTTTGCATGTGGGGCATGTTTTAACGTCGGAGGCGTTCTTAGTTCCCCTTCCGTCGCACTCCGGGCATAGCCTGTTACGCTCGATGCTGACCTCTTTGGTACAGCCCGTCGCTATTTCTTCAAGGCTCAGGCGCACGCGCGTACGGATATCGCGCCCTCGCACGACCCTGGGTCCCTGCTGACCGCCGCCGAATCCGCTGAATCCGCCGAATCCGCCAAACCCGCCGAAAGCTCCTCCGAAGAGGTTGTTCAAGATGTCGTTCAGGCTGCCGAATCCCTGGCTCCAGTCCTGTGCGCCAGCTCCGTCAACTCCGGCAAAACCGAACTGATCGTACTTGGCTTTTTTGTCGGGGTCGCTGAGCACGGAATACGCCTCGGAAGCCTCCTTGAACTTTTCTTCGGCAGTCTTCTTCTCAGAGTCGGTGCCGCTCACCCAGCGGTCCGGATGCCATTTGAGCGCAGCTTTGCGGTATGCGCCCTTTATGTCGTCGGCCGAGGCATTTTTATCGATGCCCAGAACCTCGTAGTAGTCTCTTTTTTCTGCCATATCGATTTACGCTCCAACTATTACCTTGGCATAACGGATTATCTTGCCATTGAGCATATAGCCCTTCTGATAGACATCTATAACCTTCCCTTTCAGTTCATCGCTGGGTGCAGGAACCTGCGTGAGAGCTTCATGGAAATCAGTGTCGAAAGACTGTCCTTTAGCCTCGATTTCTGAAAGCCCACAACTCTTGAGATACTCAAGTAATTTATTATAAATGAGAGAAGTACCTTCACGTGCAGCCTCGTCGGAAGACTCAGCCAGCATCTGCATTGCACGCTCGCAGTCGTCCAGAACAGGAAGCAGGCCTTCTATAGTCTTTGCAGCAGCGCTGCCGACCAAGGCCAGCTTTTCTTCCGAACTGCGGCGGCGGAACGTTTCAAACTCGGCATAAAGGCGCACATACTTGTCGTGCTCCTGGGACAATTTGTCATTCAATTCCTCCACCTGCTTTTGCAGTTGGGCCTCTTTCTTTTTCTTGGGAGCCTTTTCTTCAGGCTCCTGAACCGCTTCTTTTATATCTTTTTCTGCCATAATTCTAATGTTTCTTGCAAAGGTATCAATTATTTTGCCACTGCCACTTTGTCAATTATCTAAAACTAATGACTATATTTACACATTAATTCAATAATTGACTTAAACCAATAGGAAATGGCTAGATTTCTTGACCCGCCCAAGCCGAAGGCGCAAATCCCGGCTGAAAAAGTAGATAAGGAATACAAGGCTATGAGGCTCAAAGTATTCCTGGGAGCTTTCCTGGGATACGCCGCTTACTATCTCGTACGAAAGAACCTGTCCCTTGCAGCACCTGATATGATTAAAGACGGCATTCTGGATGCCGGCAAGGTTGGACTTGCGATGTCTGCAGTTTCGATTGCATATGCATTCAGCAAATTCGTCATGGGCAGCGTATCAGACCGCTCCGACGCACGCAAATTCCTGTGCGTAGGCCTCGTTCTGTCCGCATTCACCATGATGGCCGTAGGCTTGATTCCTTTCGGCCCGAACACGGCTGTCAACACAGCCATTATCTTCGTACTGATGCTGGTAGTTGGCTGGTTAAGCGGCTTCGGATGGCCTCCTTGCGGGCGTATCATGGCCCATTGGTTCAGCCAGAACGAGCGGAGTTTCAAGATGAGCGTGTGGAACGTTTCCCATACCATCGGCAGTTTCTCACTCGGTTTCCTCGCTATCGCCGGTGTTTCTCTTGCCGGAGACCTTGGCTTCGTGCAGACCTGGAGGGGCAACTTCGTATTCCCCGCAATTATCGCCCTCATTATCGCCCTGTTCTGCTGGTGGGCCATCCGCGACACGCCTGAGTCCTGCGGACTTCCATCCGTTGCAGACTGGCGCGGCGACCACAGCGGCATCAAGGCCAAGGGAGCCGCCGGCGAAAAGCTCCCCTTCAAGACCCTTTTCGTAGATTACGTACTCAAAAACAAGCTCCTCTGGGTAGTCGCCATCTCGAACGTAGCCGTGTATATGGTACGATACGGCATCGGCGACTGGGCTCCTACCTACCTGCAAACCAAGGGCATCATGACAGCCGCCGAGAGCAAGGTAGCATTCTCGGTCCACAACATCGTAGGCGCCGTAGGCACAATAGCATGCGGCTGGGCCACTTCCAAGATTTTCAAGGGTCGCTGCGCACCTATGAACGTGATCTGCATGTTCCTTTGCGCCATCGGCGTTTTGCTTTACTGGATGGTCGGAGCAGGTATCATTAATGTCGAACCGGGAATGCAGAAAGTGCTCGTGTACGTTGCATTGTGCCTTATTGGCTTCTTCATTTACGGTCCTGTGGCCCTTACCGGAGTGCAGGCCCTCAACCTTGTTCCCAAGAACGCGGCAGGTACCGCAGCCGGTTTCGTAGGACTGTTCGGCTACCTCGTCGGCGACGCCGTGTGCTCCAAGATAGTCGTCGGCGGCATTGCCAACGGCAGTTCATGGGATGCGGCTATGCTTTCAGTAGCCGTCGGCGCCCTCATCGGCGTCGGCCTCTGCGCACTGCTTATCCCCAGCGAAAAGAAACTAGCACAAAGCAACCAGTAACATGAAAACCGTATTCAAAGCTGCCGGAGGCCTCGGAGCCGCCGCCGCGGCTCTTGCCGGGTGTTCCCCGGAGCAACCCGCAAAGCCCAACATTGTCTTCTTCTTTGCCGACGACATCGGTGCCGAGTGTTTCACCTGCTACGGCGGCGCCGAATACGAGACGCCGAACATAGACGCGCTTGCAAGCCAGGGCATACAATTCACCAACTTCAATGCCCAGCCGCTTTCGTCTCCCAGCCGCGTGCAAGTGATGACGGGTCAGTACAACGACCGCAATTATGTGGCGTTCGGATACATGAACGACGATGAGCACTATTTTCCCCAACTTGCCCAACAGGCAGGATACTCAACCTGCATCTCCGGCAAGTGGCAGCTGGGAAGGAGCCGCGCGATGTTGCCCAAGTGCGGCTTCGATGAGTTCTTCTGCAGCCAAATAGAGATGTACATGGAGAGCCGGGGCCCACGCCAGACCGACCGCTACGCCAACAGTATGTGGGACAACAACGGCGAACGTTACGATTTTGCCATTTACGGGCCTGACGCCGCATACGATTATGCAGCCGGCTACATTGACCGTCAGGTGGAAGCGAAGCAGCCATTCCTGCTCTACTTTACAGAGCCGCTGGTACATACCCCGCATACCACCACACCGGACACGGAGCTTTGGGATGACCTGTACGACTCACGGTTCACCGCCGGGGCAGATACGGCCTACTTCCGTTATATGGTGCGATATATGGATTCCCAGGTCGGTAAAATGGTGCAGCACCTGAAAGACAAGGGCGTATGGGATAACACCATCTTTATTTTTGCTTCCGACAACGGCACCTCAACACGCATAGTCTCCAAGCAACAGGACGGAAGCCTGGTTCGCGGAGGCAAGGGCGAGCCAACTTACATCGGCACTCACGTCCCGATGATAATCTGCTGGGGAGATAAACTTGCCGGCCGAAAAGCGGAGCATCTTGCCGACTTGACCGACATCTACCCCACCATCGCCGACATAGTGGGTGTTACGCCCCCGGAGGGGCACGTCCTGGACGGCGTGAGCCTGTACCCCGAATTGTGCGGCAAAGAGCCCAACGAGAAGCCTCTTGTGCTGATTCACTTCAATCCACTGTGGCCCACCACTCCTTCTCCCAAGGCGTCCCGCTATGCAATGGATAACGACTACGCATACTTCTGGGACGGACGGGTATATAATTACAGAGAGGATCCCAACTTCACCAAGGCCGTACGATATGAGACATTGGATGCATCCCTTAAGGAGCGTCTTGAGCCGCTCAAAGCAAGAGTAGACGAGATGAAGGACTTCTATCCCGACAAGCCGGGAGCGCCCCGCCGCGGAGCATATAAGACCTTCTACGATTTTGCCCCGCCGCAGAATCCTTTCTGATTCCTGAAATACGAAATAGTTCTTCTGCGCTTCGGCCGTGGCTATTTCCTATAGGCAGCCACCCCGGAGCGCAGAAATTCTATGAACGCATCCACATCCAGATTATACCCTCTGACAGGGACCAGCAGCTGCCCGTCGCTGTCAAGAAGAGCGTAATTTGGTTGAGCGTTGACGCCGAAACGCTCACGGACCATATACGAATTGGCACGCCCGAGGTCTTTGAGCACCTTCCCACCTTCCGTCGTAACCCATTTCTCCTTGTCGAGTTTGGTCTTGTCGTCTGTGTAAAGAGCCACAATCACATACTCGTTCCGCAGTATGTCCAGTACCCGGGGATCGCTCCAGACGCGCTGTTCCATTTCGCGGCAATTTACACAGCCGTGACCGGTAATATCCACAAAAACAGGTTTGCCCTTCAGCGAAGACGCAGAAAGGCCCTCTTCCAAGGTGAAGAATCCTTCAAGTCCAAGAGGCATCGTAAGGTCGTACTTCTGCCCGACAGGGCTCTGCGAAGCACGTGATGTTGATGCTGAGACGCCATTGCCAAGAACGAAGTCCTGGGTTTCGAGAGGCGGAAGATAACCGGAGAGAGCCTTAAGAGGGGCGCCCCACATTCCAGGGATCATATACACCACGAATGAAAACACTATGATAACCAGGGCCAGGCGGATTACCCCCAGAGGTTTCTGCTCCGGATCATCGTGGGGGAACTTTATCTTACCGAGCAGGTATAGTCCCAGCAAGGAGAATACGACAATCCAGATTGCCAGATATACCTCCCTGTCCAACAGGCCCCAATGGTATGTCTGGTCTGCAACGCTGAGGAACTTGAACCCAAGAGCCACTTCGATGAAGCCCAGGACCACCTTGACGCTATTGAGCCATGAACCGCTCTTACCCTTGAGTTTCTTGAGCAGTGAAGGGAAAAGCGCCAACACGGTAAAAGGCATAGCGAAGGCGACAGAAAAAGCCAGCATCGTAACCATAGGGGTCCAGAATTCCCCGGACGTGGAGCGAATGAGGACGGAACCGACTATGGGACCGGTACAGGAGAAGGACACCAGCACCAGCGTAAGCGCCATAAAGAAAATACCGGCAAGACCTCCTTTTTCCGAGTTTTTGTCACTACTGTTCACAAGCCTGGAAGGAAGGACTATCTCGAATGCCCCGAAGAACGAGGCCGCAAACAACATAAACACTATGAAGAAGATGCTGTTGGGCAGCCAGTGGGTAGCAAGCCAGTTGAATATATCAGCCGTCACGGCATCCCCTCCTGCAAGCCAGGTAATCAGGATAATTAGGCAGATTGGAACGGTGTACAACAGCACTATGAACAGCCCGTACATGAACGCCTTGAAACGGCCTTCCGCGGGCGAACTGGAGCTCTTCAGGAAGAAGGACACAGTCATTGGCACCATGGGAAAGACGCAAGGCGTGAGCAGCATGGCAAAGCCCCAGATAATGGCCTCAAGAATAAGGCCCCACAGGGATCCATCCGCTCCGGATTCTTCTTCGGGATTGGATATCACGGTGCTGTGTACTACAGGGGCACCAAGCTCAATTTCAAACTCCCAGTCTGTGGGAGGCGTGCAGGAGCCTTCTGTGCAGGCCAAGTAAGTAAGGTATCCTTTCAGTCTGCCGCCATCCGGCGCCGAAACCTTCTGGCCAAGTTTGAAAGCACCATGGAATACAGGGTCTCCGTCTTCCATTACAGCCTCGCTGATATCGTACAACGGGCCTTGCAGCGTGCAATTGCCAGCTTCTTCAACGGTCAGGGTAGGAGCGGAGTACTTGCTCAACGTCCCGTAACTGTGCCAGGACTCAGCCGGAACGCCTGTGAAAATCAACTCATAAAGGTCATCTCCCGCCGGAGAGGCCTCTACGCTCCATCTTACCGTCGTCTCCTGTACCTGGGCAAGAGCCTGCAGGGTCAGGCACAACAGGAACAGGAATATGTTTGCGATATACTTCTTCATTTGGCAAAATTAACATATTCTAGCTATCTTCGCAATCTTTGTCGGCCTCTGCCTTCTTATCCGCAGGCGGCAACTCCTTGCCCAAGGCTTTCCTCGCCGCCCTGAGCTGGGCGTTAAGCGTTGCAATGGAGTCGTTCAGAGTCGCTATAGTCTCATAGAGCCGTTCAGCCTGGCGGTCGGAATGTTCCAATATCCCGCGCACTATATCTGTTTCCGTTATGCTTTCCCTGGTGTTGACCGCTTCCTCACGGAATTGCAGCTGGCTGCGCAGGATTCCGTATTTTTCAGCTTCGTCGTAAAGTTTTTCCTTATCCCTGGAGGAGAGCTTTTCTCCAGCCATATAGAGTTCCAGCACCGGCGGATTGGCATTGACGTTCACATTGTAGTCGTAAATGAAACCTTTGCCTATCGTCTTGTTGTCCGATACCAGCCGGGCCGCGTGTGTCCGGAAATTGCTTTCTTTTATAATACGAACCGCAGAGATTACGCTGGGGACGATTATTACCACAAGGATGATGGCCAGGGAGCGGCTGCGCAAACGGGTACGCCTGCCCCCTTCCGCCTCCGCCACCACGGGATACTTGAGCAGTTTAACGGTGATGAATGTTGCCAGCGCGATGAAGATACTGTTGATGAGAAAGAGGTACAACGCTCCTGCAACATAACTCCAGTTGAGTATGGCCAGACCGTATCCTACAGTACAGAGGGGCGGCATAAGGGCGGTGGCGATTGCGACTCCCGACAGCACGGTCCCCTTCTCGCTGCGGGATATTTCCAGGATGCCGGCAAAACCGCCGAAAAGAGCAATGAGAACGTCGTAGATAGTGGGATTAGTACGTGCAAGCAGCTCCGACGGGTTTTCCAGACGCAACGGACTGAGAAGGAAATAGATGGCCGAAGCGGCAATGCTAATTGCCACCATTACGCCCAGATTGCGCAGGGAGTCCTTGAGCAGCTGCGTATCCTGCACGCCAAGGCTGAAGCCGAACCCCAATATCGGGCCCATCACCGGCGAAATCAGCATCGCGCCTATAATAACCGGGATAGAATTCACATTCAGGCCTACGGATGCAATTATAATAGCACAGGCCAGGATGAAAACATTCGGCCCCCGGAAATAAATGTTCTTGCGTATGGACGCATTGGCCCCGTCGAGATCGACATAATCCGACAGGCTCACCAGAGAGCGCAGAAAACTTTTGACTTTTTCGTTCATAGTCCGAAAAATAAAACTTTTCCCGGGTTATTGCAAAAAATAGAGCAAAAACAAATATCTTTGCGCCGATGAAACGTTTATATATCCTTTCACTTCTGATAGTGCTTGCAGCCTGCACGACACGCCCCGCACAGCTGCGCACCGGAGACCTGATTTTCGTGGGTATCCCGGAGAATTATCGCATTGCCGGCTCCATGGCGGAAGCCATCTCAGTATCCACCAACCAGGACTCCCTCAACATCATACATACAGCGATTGCAGATGTGCGTGGAGACTCGGTGTGGATTATCGACGCCACTATCAAACACGGTGTTGACAGGCATCCGCTGGATACTTTTTTAAACGATTTCACCCTTAAGGACGGCTCATACCCAAGGTTCATTGTCAAACGCCTGAAAGACAACAAGGACGCGGAACGCTACGTTGAGCGCGCACGCGGATACACCGGACTCGGATACAACCGCTGTTTCGTTCCCTGCGACACAGCCCTGTATTGCACGGAACTGGTGCGGGACAGTTACCGACGCCCCGACGGCAGTTATATTTTCAGTGAAGCTCCTATGAATTTCAAGGCTCCGGACGGCACGATGCCTGAGTACTGGACGGAACTGTTCGCCATCCTGGGGATGGATGTTCCACAGGGTATTCCGGGCACCAATCCACGGGCTATGATGGAAGAGGAATGCCTCAAATACGTAGGGCCCGTCAGCGTTCTTCCGCAATAGCTTTATTATAGCAATCCCGACAGAGGGGCTCGTACACATCTTTTTCGCCCAGCACGACCAGATCCTTGCTCTTGCTCAGGCGGTGAGAATGATTTGCCAGATTGCCACACTTCACGCAAATTGCGTGAACCTTCTGCACATCCTCGGCTACAGCCATGAGCATGGGCATCGGGCCGAAAGGCTTGCCAAGGTAATCGGTATCGAGTCCTGCTATGATTACGCGCACTCCCCTGTTTGCAAGGGCCTGGCACACATCTACCAGGTTGGGGCCGAAGAACTGGGCCTCGTCCACTCCGACCACTTCCACATCAGGTTCCACTTTCAGCATCTCGGCAGCATCGCCTATCGGCTTGGACGATATTTTATGGAAATCGTGCGAGACCACCTCAACGTCCGAATAACGGTTGTCTATAGCTGGTTTGAAGATGGCTATTTTCTGGTTGGCAAACTGTGCGCGGCGCAGGCGCCTGATGAGTTCCTCGGTCTTACCGGAGAACATTGATCCGCAAACTACCTCGATGCAGCCGGATTTTTTGTGGTTTTCTGAAAACATTTGCTTAGCTTTGTGCAGACAAATATAATAAAAACTTGTGATATGCCCAGCGGTATCCTTTACATAGTTCCCACTCCTGTCGGCAACATGGACGACATCACTCTCAGGGCACTTTCCGTGCTTCGGGAGGCTGACATCATCCTTGCCGAGGATACCCGTACGAGCGGCGTTCTGCTCCAGCATTACGGGATAAAGGGAAAACTTAGCGCATTCCACAAGTTCAACGAGCATCAGGCGCTGGCCGTTGTAAAGGAAAAGCTTATGGATGGCCACACCGTCGCCCTTGTGAGCGATGCAGGCACGCCTGGCATTTCGGACCCCGGATTCCTGCTTGCCAGGGAATGCGCCCGTGAGGGCATCGAGGTGCAGACGCTTCCCGGAGCTACCGCCTGCATACCCGCGCTGGTAAGCTCGGGACTCCCCTGCGACCGTTTCTGCTTCGAAGGTTTCCTGCCGCAGAAAAAGGGGCGTCAGACACTGCTGAACACATTAACCCAAGAAACGAGAACTATGATATTTTACGAATCACCCAGACGTCTTGTGAAGACGTTGGAGCAGTTTGTAGAAGTCTTCGGACCGGAACGGGAATGTTCCGTGGCCAGGGAGATTTCCAAGCTGCACGAGGAGCACTGCCGGGGAAGCCTGGCTCAGGTGCTTGAGCATTTCAGCGGGCAGGAGCCCAAAGGAGAGATTGTAATCGTTGTGGCGGGCCTGCCCCAGCAAGGTCCCCGCGAACACCGGAACAAGTACAAGGAGGAGAGAGGACGTGGCGATGAAAAAGGACAAGAAAGATAAGGAAGTTCCGGGCACTGTTTTCAAGGCCGGAGGCATAGCCCTTGCATTTCTCATTATAGGTTACCAGTCGTCCCTGTTTATCCACAGGGCGGCGGCGCTGCATATCGAAGCTATGCGTGACCGCCCGGATACCGTTTTCGTTTACATACCAGCCTCTGGAGATGACGCCCCCGACAGTTCAGGAAACGCTTCAGCGGTACGGCGGAACGCGGAGCATAGTCCAAGGGTGGAAACGGTACGACGCAGGACACGCCGGGTCGAGAGCTTTCGTTTCAATCCCAACACCGTGAGCGTGGAAGACTTGATGCGGCTGGGGTTCAGCGAGAAGCAGGCGCAGTCTATAGACAATTACAGGACCAAGGGCGGACGCTTCAGGCGGGCCTCCGACTTCGCAAAGTCTTACGTGGTTGCAGATTCAGTATTTGAGCGTCTGAAGCCGTTCATCGACATCCCCAGACTGGACATAAACAAGGCCGATTCATCCGCCTTCGACGAACTGCCTGGCATCGGTCCATATTTTGCCGCAAAGATGGTGGAATACCGTGAAAGGCTCGGCGGCTACTCATTCAAGGAGCAGCTGATGGATATTTACCGGTTCGACCAGGAGAAGTTTGACGCCCTGAGCGACCTCATAGTCTGTTCAAAGCCGGACAGGCCCCTGCGGTTGTGGCAGATGCCGGAAGACAGCCTGAAACTTCACCCATATATCAAATCCTGGCAGGCAGCCCACTCGATAGTGCTGTTCAGGCTAAACATGCCCGAGGAGCAATGGACCGTACAGGCACTAAAGGAAGCCGGCATCCTCCCTGAAGAAGACGCCGGCAAACTGGCTCGATGCTGCATTGCAGAAGTGCATGCGCCTATTCCCACTCGATAGTACCGGTAGGCTTTGGGGTGAGGTCGTACAAAACGCGGTTTACGCCCGGGACCTCCGTCACTATGCGCTGAGTGATGTGATGAAGCAGTTCATACGGAATCTCCTCCACAGTGGCGGTCATAGCATCACGGGTGTTGACGGCACGTATGATTACCGGCCAGTCCCAACTGCGCTTGTTGTCTTTCACGCCGGTGGACTTATAATCCGGAACGATAGTGAAATACTGCCATACCTTGCCCTCCAGGCCGTTCCTGGCGAACTCCTCGCGCAGAATTGCATCGCTCTCGCGAAGGGCTTCCAGCCGGTCGCGTGTGATGGCGCCTGTGCAGCGGACTCCCAGGCCCGGGCCCGGGAACGGCTGACGGAAAACCATATTGTCCGGCAGGCCAAGTTCCTTGCCAACTACACGAACCTCATCCTTGAAGAGAAATTTAAGAGGTTCTACAAGTTCGAACCGGAGATCTTCGGGCAGACCACCTACATTATGATGGGACTTGACAGGGCCGGACTCAACAATGTCGGGGTATATGGTGCCCTGGGCCAGAAAGCTTATGCCTTCCAGTTTACGTGCTTCTTCTTCGAAAACCCTTATGAATTCGGCGCCGATAATCTTGCGCTTTTGCTCGGGGTCGGCTACTCCGGCCAGTTTATCGAGAAAACGGTCGGCAGCGTCAACATACACCAGATTGGAATTGAGTTCATCCCGGAAAACCCGGACGACCTGCTCGGGCTCTCCCTTTCGCAAAAGGCCGTGATTCACGTGCACAGACACCAGTTGCCTGCCCACCGCCTTTATCAGCAGGGCTGCCACCACGGATGAATCAACGCCGCCGGAAAGTGCCAGCAACACCTTTTTGTCTCCAATCTGCTCGCGAAGTTCTTTAATCTGCTCATCAATGAATTTCCGGGCCAGGACGGGAGTAGTAATGCGATCCATCGAGGCCGGACGTACGTTAGCTGTAGTCATAATTTATCTGGTGTTAAGATCCTATTCTCCTCTGGAGTAATTTGGGGTTTCCTTGGTAATTGTAACATCATGAGGATGGCTCTCCGCCATGCCGCTGGCTGTGACGCGTGTGAATTTTGCGTCCTTGAGGGCGGCCAGATTTGCGGCTCCGCAATATCCCATACCGGAACGCAAGCCTCCAATAAGTTGATAAACCGTCTCTTCAAGAGTTCCTTTATAGGGGACACGCCCGACAATACCTTCGGGGACAAGCTTCTTTGTCTCGGTCTCCTTATCCTGGAAATAACGGTCCTTGGAGCCGGCATTCATAGCGTCAATGCTGCCCATTCCGCGGTAAGACTTGAATTTGCGGCCGTTGTAGATAATAGTCTCTCCCGGGGCCTCCTCAGTACCGGCAAACATGGAACCGCACATTACGCAGTCGCCGCCGGCGGCAAGAGCTTTTACGATATCGCCCGAGTAGCGGAGGCCACCATCTGCAATTACCGGCGCTCCGCTGCCTTTAACGGCCTGGGATACTTCCCATATAGCGGTAAGCTGGGGGACGCCTACGCCTGCGACTATACGGGTCGTGCAGATGGAGCCGGGCCCTATGCCGACCTTGATACCGTCTGCGCCTGCACCTGCAAGGGCCTTTCCGGCATCTGCCGTAGCAATGTTCCCGACCACTACGTCAAGTCCCGGGAAAGCAGCCTTGATGCGGCCGAGCTGTTCCAGAACGCCTTTGCTGTGACCATGGGCGCTATCTATGACCACGGCGTCCACGCCCTCCGAGACAAGGGCGGCAGCGCGCTCAATGGAGTCTGGCGTCACACCGATTCCGGCGGCAACGCGGAGACGACCCAATGCGTCTTTACAGGCATTTGGGTGAAGCTTCTCTGTGAGTATGTCCTTGTAGGTGATAAGTCCCACGATGCGTCCGTCCTTATCCACCACAGGAAGCTTTTCCACCTTATGTTTCTGAAGTACCTCTTTTACGTGTGCACGGTCAGTACTGCCTTCGGGAATGGTCACAAGGCCTTCCGAAGTCATAACTTCAAGGATGAGCACATCCATATCCTCCTGGAAACGCACGTCGCGGTTGGTAACGATTCCGACCAGTCTGCCAGCCTCGTCGGTAACGGGAATTCCGCCGATATGGTTGGCCTGCATAAGGCGCAGGGCATCGCCTACGGTCTGGTCTGCACGAATAGTCACGGGGTCGCAAATCATTCCGCTCTCCGCCCTTTTGACCTTGCGGACCTCGGCAGCCTGCTCGGCTATGGACATATTCTTATGAATCACGCCTATTCCGCCCTCGCGGGCGAGTGCAATAGCCATAGGAGCCTCTGTTACGGTATCCATTGCGGCAGACACGATAGGGATGTTGAGCGTAATGTTCCGGGAAAACCTGGTATGCAGGTCAACCTCTCTGGGAAGTACTTCCGAGTATGCGGGAACAAGCAGTACGTCGTCGAATGTAAGACCTTCCAGAGCAATTTTTTCGTTCATCATTTGCATAGGGCGCTTTATTGAATCAGGCCAATGGCCTTGTTCCAGGATAGTGTTTTATAGTAGCTGTTCAGTTCTTCCCTGTCGGGATAAGGCAGATACATGCTCAAACCGCACACATTCTCCAGTTTGAGGTCGAAAAAAGTCGGGGTTGCGGCTTTGTATGAAATGCATTCCGAAAGTGCGGCGTCGAGACGGTCCATTTCCGCCTTGGGTACGCCCGCCTTGAAGAAAATGTCCCTCATATCGTAAAACCAATGGAGGTTGTTATAGAAATACGCCTGCACCGTGGAGCGTTCCAGGGCAGCGATTTCGTCCCCATAAGCGGAAACGATTTCCGAGCAGATCCCAGCCAGCGGTTCCATCCTGCCGCAATCTATGAGGGTAATGGTTGCAGACCGATAATAGCCGCTCTGAGCCATATAAAAATCGTAATAATCCTTACACAACTGCAAGATATCCGGAGTGTCGGTATGGAACAGCCTGGGCCCCATCTTGTCGTAAATGAAGCCGTTGGTCAGTATCTCTGCAGGGGAACACATCAGGAAGCGGCACTTGTCCCGAAGTTCATATGCGACTTCCACGCAGCCCATCAGGCAGGCGTCTATCGCGAAGAAGTCCAACTTCATGGGAATGGCGTCCGCAAGGTCCCGGATATCTATTCCGGAGCCGTCGGCGTTCTCGATTCCCAGCCACTTGGTGGGAGGATAGTCCTTATGTTGCGCGCCGGCACCGAAAAGGATCATATCGTTTTCCCTGTAATCCACAGGCAGCCATCCGCGGGCGTGCGAAGAGAAGATGAGCCCGTAGGACGGCGCGGGAAACTTCTCTTTCACCTCCGTCAGCACTTTATGCAGCACCTCAGGGGTGGAACTCACGTCTGAATCAGGGTACACGGTAATCGTATCCCTGCGTGTCTTTCCGTCTGAGGTTCTGTACACCCTCTCCAATACAGGATTTGTCGGGGTATAATAACCGGGACCTGTGGTATGGTGAGAATAAATGAGGAGAACCTCGTTGCAGCCGGCAGAAGGGATATATCCTTCGCGCAACTCGCGCTCGTCTTCCGCTATGGATGCAGAAAGATTGCTGAAAGCGGCCGAATACATCAGCGTGACGCGCCGCAGCGGAAGAGTCTGGATCTCAGCACTGTTGCAGGCGAAAAGCAGACAGGCAGCCAGGGCTGCGCATAGGCACCGTATCAACGTCTTCCACATAATTTTACAAAGATATAAAAAAATTGCTAATTTTGTATGTGGACTTGTTCTCATACCATCTTTCCATAGAGCGACAGCTCTCTCCCAACACGGTAGCCTCCTACAGCGCGGAAGCACTTTCTTTCCAGGAGTTTCTCGGCACAAATCCGTCCGCGTGCAGTTCCGAAGATGTCAGCGAATACCTGAAACAACGCTCCGCAAAATTGTCCAAGCGCAGCCAGGCCCACGTCCTGAGCGCGCTGAGGTCTTACTTCGATTTCCTGATTCTGGAGGGCGAGCGCAAGGACAACCCCTGCGACAAGCTGGATGCGCCCAAACTTGGGCGTTACCTGCCCGCCGTCCTTTCCGTGGAAGAAGTGACTGCAATTATAGAAGGCGTGCCTTGCAACAAGCCGGGAGACCTGCGCGACAGGGCGCTTCTGGAGGTCTTGTACGGCTGCGGATTACGCGTTTCCGAGGCATGCGGGCTGCAGATTTCACATTTATACCGCAAAGAAGGTTTCGTAAGAATCGTGGGCAAGGGCAACAAGGAGCGTCTCGTCCCTATCGGAACTCCGGCCATTGAAGCAATAGACGCATGGCTGAGCGTCAGGCCCGAGCCTTCGTCGCCGGAGTTCTCAGACCTGATATTCCTCAACCTCCGCGGGGGCAGACTCAGCCGTGTATCCGCTTTCAAAATGGTCAAAGACCGGGCTCTTCAGGCAGGAATACGCAAGGAGATATCCCCGCACACATTCAGGCACTCCTTTGCAACCCACATGGTAGAAAACGGCGCAGACCTGCGCATCGTCCAGGAGATGCTCGGGCACGAAAGCATACTCACTACCGAAATATACACCCATATTGATTCCAGCACCTGGCAAAAGGAAGTTTTGAAACACCATCCCAGAAGATAGAGTTATGACAGGAAAGTATTCAGTCTCAATTCTTATGATTCTCGCGCTC
Source organism: Bacteroidales bacterium (assembly GCA_017454265.1). Lineage (GTDB taxonomy): Bacteria > Bacteroidota > Bacteroidia > Bacteroidales > UBA932 > Cryptobacteroides. The sequence continues at coordinate 24,931 of JAFTDJ010000021.1, forward strand.
CTCGCTTTTTCCTGCGACGGCAGTTCAGGGAAGCCGGCCGACACCGACAAACCCGATACCGAAAAGACAGATCCGGAGCCGCCCGCTCCCGACCCGGAGCCAGATCCCGAACCCGATCCCGAGCCCAAGGCTGACACCCTGCAGCTAAGGGTGATGTCTTTCAATATTTTGCAATCGAAAGATGAAGCGGCCGGACATACCTGGACCACCTACCGCGCCGAGCCTTGCAAGCAGATGTTCAAGGCTACCGACCCCGACATTATCTGTCTCCAGGAGTGTCGGCGCACCCAGTTCCAGTTTATGACCGCCAACTTCCCGGGCTACGACTACTTCCTGTACGCCAAGGACGGCATAAAGAAAGCCGGATATGAGAGTATTGAAAAGTGCACGGACGACGCGATTTTCAAAAATGGCGGTCACCGAGACGTAATTGCCGTGCGCGCCGGTAATTATGAACTTCTTGACTGGGGGCGGTACTGGTTCAGCGAAACCCCCGACGTCAGTTCATATGCAGGAATATACGAAGGTGGAGGCACGCCGAAATTGTCTTTGTGGATAAAACTCAAAGACAAGAACCGGGACTTCGTTTTCTTCGTTTGGTGCACTCATTTCTTCCCCCACGGCGACATCCCCACACGTACACTTTGCTCTACCATGTCCATAGAGAGGATGAAGCAGCAGGTGCAGGAAAACGACGTGGTATTCTTTTGCGGCGACCTTAACCTGGCATACGAGAGCGAAGCTCTGGCCCCCATGAACGAATGGATGAAGAATGCCCGAATCGAGGCGGCTTCCTCCGACAACCACCCCACTTACACAGGGTTCCGCACAGATGCGAGCACCTGGACGCTCATAGACCACATCTACTACCGCAACGCCACCCCTCTCGCCTACAGGGTAGTCAGTGAACCTATTTCCGGCGGCACATCGGTCTGCTCCGACCATTTCCCCATTTATTCCGACTTCCAAGTAATAATCAAAGAACAATGATGGCAAATATAATTGACGGCAAAGCAGTTAGCCTGGGCATCAAAGAAAAACTAAAAGAGCGGGTTGAATCCGTCAGGGAAGAGGGTGAGAGAGTCCCCTGCCTTGCAGTTATCATCGTGGGCGACAACCCCGCAAGCCGATCCTACGTACGCGGAAAACTTAAAGCCGTGGAATTCACGGGTATGGAAAGCCGTCTGCTGGAACTTCCGGAAGACGTGAGCGAAGAGAAACTGCTGCAATTAATCGGGTGTTTCAACGAAAACTCCGACGTGGACGGCATCCTGGTGCAGCTTCCCCTCCCCCGCCACATCAACGAAGACCGCGTGATCGACGCAATCCTGCCCCGAAAAGACGTAGATGGTTTTCACCCGCAGAACGTAGCCAATCTGTGGCTGGGCCGCAAGTGCTTCGTGCCATGCACTCCGCAGGGTATCATAAAGCTCATAGAGAGCACCGGAGAGAACATCGAAGGCAAAAGGGCCGTTGTTGTAGGACGCAGCAACATCGTCGGCAAGCCTGTGGCCAAGCTGCTTCTCGACCGCAACGCCACCGTGACCGTCGCCCACTCCCGTACCCCGGACCTCAAGGCAGTCACGCGCGAGGCGGACATACTCGTTGCCGCGGTAGGACGCCCCGGGGTCATAACCGGCGATATGATAAAGCCGGGTGCCATTGTAATAGACGTAGGCATCAACCGTACGGATGACGGACATCTTACCGGGGATGTGGACTTTGCCTCGGCATCCGAAGTCGCAGGCTGGATAACGCCCGTCCCCGGAGGCGTGGGGCCGATGACCATAGCAATGCTTATGGAAAACACCTACAGCGCCTGGTGCGCTATATCAGATCGGTAAAAGAGGTTCTCACATCCGACCTGTTCTACAATCTCATATACACGGGTGCGGGCTTCATGCAGGTCCGCGCCTTTGCAAACCGGCATAAGGACGCGGCCTCCGGCAGTAAGCAGCCTGCCGTCCTTTGTTGATGTACCCATCTGATAAAGTCGCATCCCTTCCGGGAGTTGCGGGAGGGTAATTTCGAATCCTTTTGAATATGCTCCCGGGTAACCTTTGGACGCCAATACCACGCCAATGGACACAGCGTCGCTCCATTTCAGTTCCGGCCCTGGACGATTGTCTGCGACAGCGCAGAAAACATCTGTTATATCGCTCTCCAGCAAGGGCAGCACAACCTCGGTCTCAGGGTCGCCGAACCGTGCGTTGAATTCAATTACTTTTACACCGTCTGCGGTCTTCATAAGACCGCCGTACAGCACTCCGCTCAGCGGAAATCCTTCAGACGCCATCGCGGACGCCGTCCTGCACATTATCTCCCTGAAGGCAAATTCCTTATCTTCATCAGAAATGAACGGCAATCCTGTATAGGCTCCCATTCCGCCGGTATTCGGACCACGGTCTCCATCGAAGGCACGCTTGTGATCCTGAGCCAGCGGCATAGGATACACGCGTTCCCCGTCCACAAAACACATAAAGGAAAACTCCGGCCCTTCCAGATAGTCTTCGACCACTACGCGCCCCTGTCCGAAACTATGGTCAAGGAGCATAGAAGCAAGCGCTTCCCTTGCTTGCATCTCATTCTCCGCTATAACCACCCCCTTGCCTGCAGCAAGCCCGTCGTATTTCAGCACTGCGGGGAAAGTGCGGCCGGAAACATACTCCAGCGCCTCTTCATAATCGGAGAAACTGCGGTAGGCAGCGGTGGGAACGCCATACTTATCCATCAGCTTCTTGGCGAACTCCTTGGAACTCTCGATGGCCGTAGCAGCCTTCGTGTGGCCGAAAATCCTCAGCCCTGCGGCCCGGAAGGCATCCACTATGCCGGCTGCAAGCGCAGCTTCGGGGCCTACCACAGTCAAGTCCACCGAGTTCTCCAGCGCAAAGGCCTTCAGGCCTTCCACGTCGGTATCCTTCAGAAGCACGTTGACCGCCTGATCCCCGGTTCCGGCATTGCCCGGAGCGCAGTAGATTCCTGACACCTTGGGAGAACGGGCGAGCGCGTCCACTATCGCATGCTCGCGGCCGCCGGATCCTATTACCAATACTTTCATATCAATGCTTGAAGTGTCTTACACCGGTAAACAGCATGCAGATCCCCAGTTCGTCTGCCTTGGCGATGGCGTCCGCATCACGGATGCTGCCGCCGGGCTGAACGATGGCGCTCACTCCATATCCTGCTGCCAGCGCCACGGTGTCATCGAAGGGAAGGAAACCGTCGGATGCGAGGATGAGGCCTGAGCCGAACCCGGCGGCCTTAGCCTCTTCCAAAGCTATACGGGCAGACCCGACGCGGTTCGTCTGTCCTGCGCCGATGCCTATTGTGCGGCCATCACGCACGACTGCTATTGCATTGGATTTCACGTGTTTGACTATCTTCCACCCGAACTCCAGATCCTTCATCAGACCGGCAGAAGGCTTGACTCGAGTCACGCACATTTCCGGCGTAACCTGCTCGACCTGCGTATCCAATTGCTGCACCAGCAGACCACCGGCAACACCCACATACTGCGGCACGGGTGCTCCGGTCTTGGTCATATCCACCTGCAGCACACGCAGATTTTTCTTTGCTGCGAGGATTTCCAGAGCCTCGGGAGTATAAGAAGGGGCTATCACAATTTCCAGGAAAATGGGCTTCATGCCCTCCGCCACTTTTGCGGTAAGTTCGCGGTTCACGCCCACAATTCCGCCATAGATGCTGACGGTATCAGCCTCGTATGCTGCCTGCCAGGCTTCTTCTATCGTGGAGCCTACTGCGGCGCCGCAGGGATTCATGTGTTTCAGCGCCAGGCAGAAGGGCTCGTCGAAATCCCTCAACACGTTAAGGGCGGCATTCGCGTCCTGTATATTATTGTAGGACAGTTCCTTGCCCTGGATCTGCTTAGCAAAAGCCAGAGAGAAAGGCACAGGCTTGGAGTCTGCATAGAAAGCTGCTTCCTGATGAGGGTTCTCGCCATAGCGAAGGGCCTGCTTGAAGTCGAATTCCAGGAAGAGTTTTTCAGCAAGTCCCGCCTTCCCGCGCATGTAACTTGCGATACAGCTGTCGTATTCGGCCGTATGCGTATATGCCTTGGCAGAGAGTTTCAGCCGGGTCTCGGGAGAGGTATTACCTTTGTCGCGTATTTCGGCGAGCACGGTTTCATAATCTGCTGGGTCACATACAATAGACACGTCCCTCCAGTTTTTGGCGGCGCTGCGAACCATAGAAGGCCCGCCTATATCTATATTCTCTATCGCTTCCTCCAGCGTCACCCCCTCCTTTGAGATGGTCTGACGGAAAGGATACAGATTGACGCAGACGAGGTCTATAGTTTCTATGCCCTGCTCCGCCAGGGTCTTCATGTGCTCCGGCAGTTCCCTGCGGGCAAGGATTCCCCCGTGCACCTTGGGATGAAGGGTTTTCACACGCCCGTCCAGGATCTCGGGAAAACCTGTGACATCACTGATTCCGATAGTTTTAACTCCCTCTTTCTCGAGGAGTTTCTGCGTTCCTCCGGTGGCTATTATCTGCCATCCAAGAGCCTCAAGTCCCTTCATGAAAGGCACCAGGCCGGTTTTGTCGCTCACACTTACAAGTGCTCTCATTTTAACAGTTCTGCTATAGTTTCTACATAAAGTTTATGCTCTATTTCGTGGCCGATACGATGTGCTTCCCCTGCATCGGTACCATCGTAATCGTACGCCCTCTGGGCGATTATCTGCCCGCCGTCCAGCTCGGAGTTTACGTAGTGGACGGTGACGCCAAGCACCTTCACCCCGTACGCCAGAGCGTCCTCGACTGCATGCGCTCCCTTGAATGCCGGGAGCAAAGAAGGATGTATGTTGATGATACGGCCTTCGTATGCCTTCAGCAGCACATCCCCGACGATACGCATATATCCGGCCAGACATACGAGATCCACTCCGGACGCATCCAGCCTGGCCACGATTTCCTGCTCATAAGCGTCCTTTCCGACATAATCTTTCGGGGAATAGACAAAGGAAGGGATTCCGTGGCGGGCCGCACGTTCCACGACTTCAGCCCCGGGCTTGTCGCAGACCAAGAGGGCGCAGCGGGCCGGAATCCTTCCGTCTTCGCAGGCACACGCAATAGCCTCGAAGTTTGAGCCGGTTCCGCTGGCAAAGACTGCAATGGTTTTCATATTCAGAGGACCGTTACTCCTTCGCCGTTTATCACTTCTCCGATTACGGAGGTCTTCTCTCCATATCCGCGCAGGATCTCCATAGCCTTGTCCGCTTCTGAAGAATCCAGTACTATAACCATGCCCACGCCCATATTGAAGATGTTGAACATCTCCCGGTGCGGAATGCATCCCATACGCTCCAAAGCCCGGAATACAGGCAGGATTTCCCAGCTTCCTTCCTTTACCTGCACACCCTGGCCCGGCTTGAGTACGCGAGGGATGTTCTCGTCAAACCCGCCTCCGGTGATATGGCTGATTCCGTGAACGCAGCAGTTACGGACAACGTCGAGTACCGGCTTCACGTATATCCTGGTCGGAGTCAGAAGCACCTCGCCAATGCCGCGCCCGCCGAGTTCCGGCACGCTGGTGTCCGTCCAGTCAAGACCCGCTTCCGCAACAATCCTGCGCACCAGGCTGAAGCCGTTGGAATGTACGCCGCTGGAAGCAATACCAATGAGTACATCGCCCACTTTAACCCTGGAGCCATCGATAAGGGCAGACTTTTCCACGACGCCCGTAGTACATCCTGCAATGTCGTACTCGCCTCCTTCGTACATCCCGGGCATTTCTGCCGTTTCGCCTCCTACCAGAGCGCAACCGGCCTGACGGCATCCCTCGGCAACGCCGGCAACAATCGCCTCCACCTTTGCAGGCTCATTATGCCCCAGCGCCACATAGTCAAGGAAGAAGAGCGGCTCGGCACCCTGCGCGAGCACGTCGTTGACGCACATTGCTACTGCGTCAATACCTATCGTGTCGTGTTTGTCTAGCGCGAATGCGATTTTCAATTTGGTTCCCACTCCGTCGGTACCGCTCACCAGCACCGGTTCCTTGAAATCCAATGCGGAAAGATCGAACATTCCCCCGAAGGAACCAATACCGCCCATAGATCCTTTTCTTGCGGTGGACGCCACGTGGGACTTTATTCTGCGGACCACCTCGTAACCGGCTTCCAGATTGACGCCTGAGCGTTCGTAATTCTCGGCCATAGCTATTCGTTTTCTACTGATTCATCGTACAACAAAGTGGGATATTCGCCCGTGAAACAGGCCTGGCAGGGGTCCGCACAGCCGAAACAAGATGCGCGGGTAGACTCCGGGCTCAGGTACCCCAGGGAATCCGCCCCGATTGCCTGACGGGCTTCTTCCAGGGTACGGTGAGAACACAGCAGTTCCTCTGGGGTGGAGGTATCCACGCCGTAATGGCAGGTATAGCGCATCATGGGGCTGGCAATCCGGACATGCACCTCAGTGGCACCGGCCTCCCGCAGCAGTTTTACTATCTTAAGCGAGGTTGTGCCGCGCACTATGGAATCATCCACCAGGACAATACGCTTGCCGTTCACTATGCTGCGCACGGGAGAGAGCTTCATCTTCACGCCCAGCTCCCGGAGCGACTGAACAGGCTGGATGAATGTCCTGCCCACATACTTGTGCTTTACAAGTCCCATTTCGTAAGGGATACCGCTCTCCTCCGCGTAGCCCTGCGCGGCGCTCAGGCTGGATTCGGGTACACCGACCACTATGTCCGCGTCTGCCGGACACTCCCTGTACAGGCGACGGCCCGCCTCTTTGCGGTAGGCGTGCACGTTGCAACCGTCTATGTCACTGTCGGGACGCGCGAAATAGATATACTCCATCGCGCACATCCTGTGCCGGTTGAAATGGGAATATATGGTACTCCGTATGCCGTGACGGTCCAGCGACACGATTTCTCCGGGCTTCACGTCGCGGACAAACTCGGCCCCCATAATCTCAAAGGCGCAGGATTCGCTGCTCACCACGTATCCGTCGCCCAGTTTTCCTATACACAGCGGCTTGATTCCGTACTTGTCGCGGCATGCATAGATACGGTTCCTGGTCATAATGACGAAGGTGAAACCACCCTCTATCATATTAAGGGCTTTCACGATCATCACTATCCTGTCCACATTGGAGCCTTTCTTGATGAGGTGGGCCAGGAGTTCGCTGTCCGTGCCGGTCTGAAAAATGGAACCGTGTCTCTCCAGGTACTCCGCGACCTGCCTGGCATTAACCAGGCTCCCCTCTCCGGCAATCGCAAAATCTCCCGAATGATGATGGAAGAACAAGGGCTCTACATTATCCAGCCCAGACTTTGATGCATTCGCATACTTTACACTTCCGATACCAAGGCTTCCGGGCAGATGATTCAGCTCACCGTTGATAAAGATTTCGCTCAGAAGGCCCTGCCCACGGTAGCGGTGAGGGACCCCGTCGCGGTCGAAAGTGACTATGCCCCCACCCTCCTGTCCGCGGTGCTGCAGGTTATGGAGACCATAATAGATGAAATTGGATGCGTTTTCTACGCCATATACAGCAAGTACACCCATATTTTAGACGTTTAATACTTCTTTCAATCTTTCCAGGACAGTGCTGTAGCTCTCTATCACCTTGCTCTGGTCGAGACGGAAACGGTCCTTGTCCAGTCTTTCCCCGCTTGTCTCGTCCCACAGGCGGCAGGTGTCCGGACTGATTTCATCGGAAATAATAATCGCTCCGGAATCAGCGGCTTTCCCGAACTCCAGTCGCATATCTACGAGCTCTATGCCGGCACGGTGGAAAAGCGGTTTAAGCAACTCGTTGGCCCTGCGTGCCGTATTGTACATGGCGTCAAGTTCCTGGTATGTGGCCAGGCCGAGGGCTACCGCGTGGTCGCGGTTGATGAAAGGATCGTCCAGCGCATCGTTGTTGTATCGCAGGTCAACTATGGTATTCGGATGCGCATAGCCCTCCTCGACACCAAGGCGGTACGCCAGGGAACCTGCAATCCGGTTGTGCACGACAACCTGCAACGGGATAATTTCTATCATCCTGCACAGCTGCTCCTTCTCTCCCAAAGTGCTGATGTAATGGGTTTCCACTCCGTTTTCATTCAGATAGTTGAGCAGCAGGGCCGATATTTTGTTGTTCAGTGCGCCCTTCCCCTTAAAACGGGCCCTCTTTACATTGTTGTAGGCAACCATTACGTCCTTGTAACGGAATATCACCTGATCGGGGACATCGGTCGAGAATACCTGTTTCTCGTTCCCTTCAAAAATAAGACTGCCCTTTACCATACTACTTATGCCTGAAATAATTGACGGCGTTCTCGAACAGAGGCTGCCGCAGTTCCTCATTTATATTCTTGAACAAGCCGGGAGCAAAACGCTCGGAGTGCCCCATCTTGCCAAGTATCTGTCCGTCCGGACTCACTATGCCCTCTATTGCATATAAGGAGCCGTTGGGATTGAAAGAAGGATCCATCGAAGGTTCGCCGGACGCAGGATCCGCATATTGGAAAGCCACCTGACCCCGCCCGAACAACTCTTTTGCAAGTTCCCTGTCGATTACGAACTTGCCTTCACCGTGACTTACCGCTATAGTATGAAGGTCGCCCTGCTTGAATCCCTGAAGCCAGGGGGACGCCACGGACGCCACCCGTGTCGTGACCATACGTGAGACGTGTCGGTTGATGTCGTTACGGAAGAGAGTAGGCGATGATGTGGTCAAAGTCCCCGTACGGCCGTAAGGAAGGAGTCCGCTCTTCACCAGCGCCTGGAATCCGTTGCATATGCCCAGAATCAGTCCGCCCCTTGCCAAAAGCGCCTCGATGCTGCGCGCCACGCTGGAATTGCAGAGTACATTGGCAATGAACTTGCCGCTGCCGTCTGGCTCGTCTCCGGCAGAAAAGCCTCCGGCGAGAGCCAGGATGTGGCAGGAGCCTATTGCAGCGGCCATTTCCGATATGGAGTTACGCACGTCATCGGCGGTCAGGTTGCGGAAAATGCCGGTCCTGACTTCGGCACCTGCCGCACGGAATGCTGCTGCCGTATCATAATCGCAGTTGGTTCCGGGGAATACCGGGATGTACACCACAGGCTTATCCACCTTTCCGCCAGGGTAACGGAAGCGGCGGGCAGGCCCCGGAGCGGCTTGCATCAGAACATCAGCCGCCGGTGGAACAGTAACGGGATACAATTTGGAAAAGCGCCTGTTGAGAGAGCTCTCAAGCTCGTCCAGAGGCATTTTTACCCCATTCACCACTAACACATCGTCTTCCAGGACTACTCCCAGATACTGAGCCCACGGTGCCTCAAGAGGAACTGAAGATTCAACCACCAACGAACCGTAAGACAAACTGTACAGCTCTTTTTCATTTATATTGACGGAAGCTCCGAAACGGTTGCCCAGGCACATTTTGACGAGCGCTTCACCCACTCCGCCGAAACCTGTCGCCCATGCGGAAACTATGTCGCCGTTCTGAATATGGGCGTGCGCGAAATCCCACACCTGCTTGAGCTGTGCCGTATCCGGCATATAATCTTGAAGCGGAGTATGACGAAGCAGATAAATGCGGTTGCCGTCCCACTTAAATTCAGGGGAAATAACCTTGGAAGCTTTCACTGTAGTGATACCGAAGGCAATCAAAGTAGGCGGCACGTTGAGTTCCTCGAAGCTCCCGCTCATGGAATCTTTTCCTCCGATGGAAGGCAGGCCCAGTTCCACCTGCATTCTCAATGTTCCCAAAAGCGCAGCAAGAGGTTTGCCCCAACTATGCGGCTCTGCCGTCATACGCTCGAAGTATTCCTGATAGGAGAAACGCATACCAGACCAGTTCCCTCCGGCAGCAACCACCTTGGAGCAGGCCTCCACCACCGCATACGCCGCCCCGTGGTAAGGGCTCCAGCTGCTCAGGTCGGGATTAAACCCGAAAGCCATGATGCTTGCAGTATCCGTAGCCTCCAGAGGCAGTTTCTGAACCGAGACCTGAGTTTCGGTGGATTGGGTAAGACCTCCGTATGGCATAAGTACAGTAGAGCGTCCGATAGTAGAATCGAACATCTCCACAAGGCCCTGCATGGATGCCACGTTCGGACTTTGCAGCACACTTTGAAGCCGGGTTTTCAGGCTGTCCCCTTCAGGAGTACGAGCAAACGGGTCCGTCTCCTCTACGGCGCCTATGCAGGCGCGGGCGTAATGAGGCGCGCCGGTACTGTCTATGAAGGCACGGCTCAAGTCCGCCACCTTCTTGTCTCCCAGAAACATGCGCATATGGCCGCTGTCGGTGACATCGGCCACATAGCTCACTTCTATGTTGTCCTCCTTGGCCAGGCGTTCAAATTCATCCCTGTCCCCGGCCGAAACGACCACGGCCATACGCTCCTGAGACTCGCTGATAGCAAGCTCGGTGGCGTTCAGGCCTGAATATTTCACAGGTACGCGGTCCAGATAAATATCCAGTCCGTCGGCAAGTTCGCCAATGGCAACGCTTACTCCGCCTGCCCCGAAATCGTTGGAACGCTTGATGAGGCGCGTAACCTCCGGCCTGCGGAACAGGCGCTGCAGCTTGCGCTCTTCCGGCGCGTTTCCTTTCTGAACCTCGCTGCCGGCTGTTTCAAGGGATGTGCCTGTATGACTCTTGGACGAGCCGGTGGCGCCGCCAATACCATCCCGTCCCGTACGGCCGCCAAGCAGCAGCACCACATCGCCCGGCCGGGGAGCTTCACGCCGGACGTCAGCCGCACGCACCGCGCCTACCACGGCACCTACTTCCAGGCGCTTTGCCATATAGCCCTCGTGATAAATCTCGCGTACGTGGGTGGTCGCAAGTCCTATCTGGTTTCCATAACTCGAATACCCGGCGGCGGCCTTGCGGCTGATTACCCTCTGAGGAAGCTTTCCCGGAATGGTGTCCGCGACGCTCCGGTTTATGTCTCCGGCTCCGGTTACCCGCATTGCCTGATATACATACGCACGTCCCGACAAAGGATCGCGGATAGCGCCCCCCAGACATGTGGATGCGCCGCCGAAAGGCTCAATCTCCGTAGGATGATTGTGGGTCTCGTTCTTGAACTGCAGCAGCCACTTTTCCGTACCGGCAGGGGTATCGACGTCAACGTAAATGCTGCATGCATTGTTCTCGCCGCTGACTTCCAGGTCGTCGAGGAGTCCCTTGCTGCGAAGATAGCGGGCTCCTATAGTGGCAAGTTCCATCAGGCAGAAACGCTTGTCGCCCCTGCCCAGGGACTCCTTTATCTGCGAGAACTGGCGCAAGCTGCTTTCAAGGGCAGGCTTGATAAATGAATCGTCCACCGCCACCTCCTGAAGGTCCGTATTGAAAGTGGTATGCCGGCAATGGTCGCTCCAGTAGGTATCCAGGATACGAAGTTCCGTCTCCGTAGGGTTACGCCCTTCACCCGAAAACCAGCGCACGACTTCCCTGAGGTCGTCTGCATTCATGGCAAGGCCGTGCAAACGGCAGAATCCTTCAAGTTCCGCATCCTTCATCGTGATGAACCCGTCCAGCTCTTCCATAGGCCGCACATCCGCCCTTCCGGGGGCCTGCAGTTTGGAAAGGTCCTTCTCACGGGATTCAACCGCATTTATGAAGTAATGCCTGATTGCCGCAAGTCCTGCATCTGAAAGGCTGTCTTCGAAGATCAGGAGGCGCGAGCTGCGAATCTGCACGTCTGCATCCGGTTCTATAAGATGTACGCAATCCACAGCGGAAGAAGCCCTTTGGTCGAACTGGCCGGGGATGTACTCCACTGCCAGGTACTTTTTGCCGTCAAGCGGGCACTCGTCGCTAACCTTGTCGGTAACAGTCTCTCCGAAAACCGTGTACCGGCATTTCTCCAGCAGTTCGTCGCTGAAGCCGAAAAGATCATAGACATTAACAAGCCTCAGGGAACGCAGCCCCAGAGAAAGGTTTTCGTTGAATTCTTCCAGAAGGCTGCGCGCCTCGACTTGAAACTCCGAATACTTTTCTACGTAGATGCGGTGTATGTTCATCGTTTAGAGTTCTGTTTGCAAAACTTTTTCTTTCTGCGAAATCCGGTATGCCTCAAGCTTTTCCGCAAGTTGCGCGTCCCGGAGGGCCAGAATGCTTATCGCGTACAGGGCGGCATTCTTCGCCCCGTCAACAGCCATGGCAGCCACCGGAATGCCGGACGGCATCTGCACTATGCTGAGCAACGAATCCAGGCCGTTGAACGCGGCACTTTTTATAGGGACTCCTATAACGGGCAGCGTAGTAAGCGCAGCGGCCATTCCGGGCAGATGCGCGGCCCCGCCTGCACCGGCTATCACGATATCCACGCCGCGCCCGCGCGCGCCCTTCACATAATCGACGAAAAACTCAGGAGTGCGATGTGCGCTTATTACCTTTTTTTCAAAGGGAACTCCAAATTCTCCGAGCAGGTCGCAGGCTGCAGACATCACGCCCCAGTCGCTCTTCGAACCCATTATTATGCTGACTTTCATTATTTCTCGAAGAACAGGCGTGAAAGGGTCATCGGTTCTATATACTTTCCGTCCTTGTAAACGCGCATATTGCCGGAGGCTATCTCGTCTATGAGCATCACTTCACCGTTGGCGTCGTATCCGAATTCGAATTTGATGTCGTACAGCTGCATGCCGCGGTCTTTCATCTCATCCGCAACGATACGGGTTATCCTTTGCGTCTCGGCTTTGATGTCGTCGTACTGCTTTTCGGTCATCACGCCCAGCACCACGAGTCCGTCTTTCGTAACCAGAGGATCTCCCTTAGCATCGTTCTTGAAAGTCATTTCCACATACTCGGGAAGGTCTGAGCCGCTCTCCACATACTCGCCATAGCGGCGGATGAAACTCCCCACGGCCTTAAGACGGCAAATCACCTCCAGGCCGTGTCCGAACACCTTGGCCGGAAGCACCTCCATTGTCGTGTCCTTCAGATCCGCAGACACATAGTGGGTACGGATCCCTGCAGCGTTGATTTTCTCGAAGAAATAGATGGACATACGGAGATTTACGTCTCCCACGCCCTCAATCGTAAGCCCTACAGAATTCTCGCCCGGGTCGAACACGCCGTCCTTTCCGGTACAATCGTCCTTGAATTTGAGAAGATAATTACCATTTTCCAAGGAAAAAACGTCCTTGGTCTTTCCAGAGTAGATCTTTTTCATAGAGCAACAGTATACACACTTGGTTGCAAAGGTACGCTATAAAATCCAATATTTATTCACAATCCATTGTTTATAAAAAAAATTTTTTGTTCCGCGTATTCTTTATACCTTTGCACAAATGCGCAAAGAAATGACCGACTTCATTTGCATACTATTTATATGAATAATAACCAAGGGCAGCCGTTATAGCTGTCCTTTTTTTTGGTTAGTTGGAGTGATATGGTAACATTACCCGCCTTTGTCGACCTGCATGTTCATCTGCGGGAACCCGGGCAGACCTGGAAGGAAACAATTCGCAGCGGAAGCCTTGCTGCAGCACGCGGAGGATACACTACCGTCTGCGCAATGCCCAATCTCGATCCAGTCCCCGACTCTCCCGGGAATCTCGCCCTGGAGCAGGAGATCATCGACCGTGACGCCATAATCAACGTACTGCCATATTGTTCCATAACCAAAGGCCGCAAAGGGCTGGAGCTGGTTGACTTCGAAGCCCTGAAAGACAAATGCGTCGCCTTCTCCGACGACGGTAGCGGCGTTCAGGGGCAGGATATAATGCTGGCAGCAATGGAGGCCGCTGCAGCCGCCGATGTCATCATAGCGGCACACTGCGAAGACAACAGCCTGCTGCACGGCGGCTATATTCACGCCGGGCGCTGGTGTGCCGCACACGGGCACCGTGGGATCTGCTCCGAGAGTGAATGGATACAGATAGAAAGGGATCTTGAGCTTTGCGCTAAGACAGGTTGCCGTTACCACGTATGCCATATTTCCACGACCCGAAGCGTGCAGCTGATTCGCGAAGCCAAGGCGAGCGGAGTAAGGGTTACCTGCGAAACCGCCCCGCACTACCTGCTGCTTTGCGAAGACGACCTGCAGGAAGACGGGCGTTTCAAGATGAATCCTCCACTTCGCACAGCCGAAGACAGAGATGCGCTGGTGGAAGGACTTAAAGACGGAACCATAGACGTTGTGGCAACAGACCACGCGCCCCATTCTGCAGAGGAAAAATCCCGCGGTCTCGCGGGCAGCGCCTTCGGTATCGTGGGACTCGAGACAGCCTTCCCCGTTCTATATACCGGGCTCGTACGAAGCGGAAAGTTGAGCCTGGACCGGCTCGTAGAGGTCCTTTCCATTGCTCCCAGACGCATATTCCGACTCTCCGGGGCACCACAGGACAACGTAGATTTAGATTTGGACACGCCTTTTACCATAGACAGCAGGAACTTTCTCTCTATGGGCAAATCCACGCCCTTTGACGGTTTGACCGTTTACGGCCGTGTCCTTGAAACCAGATACAATAACAAAACAGTTTATAAAGCAATATGATTCGACCAAAGAAAAAACTGGTGCTTGAGAACGGGACCGAATTTTACGGGACCCTCTTCGGCGCGGACTGCAACCGCGTGAGCGAAATTGTTTTCAACACATCAGTCGTGGGTTACCAGGAGATTTTATCAGACCCTTCCTATGCCGGCCAGATTGTGGTTATGACTTATCCGCTGGCAGGCAATTACGGTATCACGGACGAAGATTTCGAATCCAAGGTCTCGTTCATAGACGGTATTGTGGTCCGGGAGTGCTGCGATACCCCAAGCAACTTCCGTCTTACCAAAACTCTGGAAGAAGAACTGGAGGAGCACGGCATTCCATGCGTCAGCGATGTCGACACCCGAATGCTCACGAAGCAGATACGCAGCCTGGGGCGTCCCCGGGCAGCAATCGTAGATGCCGACATGACCGTAGAAGACGCCTTGGAGCTCATTCGCAACACCCCCGAAGGCAGCAGGGCCGTAAAGCAGGTCAGCTGCCGCAAGCGCTGGCTTACCCGCACCCAGGGCCACCGCTTCCACGTGGTAGCAGTAGATTGCGGCATCAAGCATTCCATCCTGCGGCTGCTCGGCGCCAAAGGGTGCAATGTCACGATAGTTCCATTCGACACCCCGGCTTCCGATATCCTTGCGTACAATCCTGACGGGATACTTTTGTCAAACGGCCCAGACAACGTTCCGGAAGTGCCTGAGGTGAACAAGCTCTTCAGCGAACTGAAAGGGCGGCTCCCCGTATGCGGGATTGGCCTCGGAGCCGAAATTATCGCCTGCAGTTACGGTGCCCGGCCCGAATGGATGGGCTGCGGCATTCACGGAGACCACCCGGTGCGCGACCTGGGGAGCGGACGTATCGGCACTGCTGTACTGAACCAAAGCTTCTTTTTCAGGAATGTGGAAGGCACATCTCTCACTCCCACCCATGTAACTGTGCCGGAGGGCTTCATAGCAGGTTTCGAAAACCTGGAAGACAAGGTCTTCGGAGTACAGTTCCAGCTCGAGGCCGCCCCCGGTCCCAAGGATTTCATTCACTTGATAGACAAATTCATTAGCATGATGGAGGAACAGCAAAATGCCAAAGAGAACTGATATACGCAAAATAATGGTCATAGGCTCCGGCCCTATCGTGATCGGGCAGGCAGCTGAATTCGATTATGCGGGCACCCAGGCCTGTCTTGCGCTCAAGGAAGAAGGATACCAGGTTATTCTTGTAAACTCCAACCCGGCCACCATCATGACTGACACCCATATTGCCGACAAGGTGTATATGGAGCCGCTTAAACTGGAGTATCTGGCCAAAATCATCCGTTACGAGCGCCCTGACGCCATAGTCCCGGGACTGGGAGGGCAAACCGGCCTCAACCTGGCCGTCCAGCTCGCCCGGAAGGGCGTACTTGAAGAATGCGGAGTGGAGATACTCGGCACGTCCTTCGAGGGCATCGAGATGGCTGAAGACCGTGAGAAGTTCAAGGAATTATGCCTGAGAATAGGAGAGCCCGTGATTCCGTCCGAAATTTGCTACAGCATAGAGGAAGGAGTCCGCGTAGCGGCAGAAATCGGCTACCCCGTGATTCTCAGGCCCGCCTTCACCCTTGGTGGAACCGGCGGCGGATTTGCCGACAATGAGGAGGAGTTGCGCGACTTGATGCGCGGCGCCCTTTCCCTCTCCCCTGTGCACCAGGTGCTGGTGGAAAAAAGCATCAAGGGTTACAAGGAAATTGAGTTCGAAGTGATGCGCGACGCCGCCGATACCGCAATCGCAGTGTGCAGCATGGAGAACATCGACCCCGTAGGAGTACACACAGGTGATTCCATGGTAGTCGCACCCGCCCAAACCCTTACCGACAAGGAATACCAGATTCTGAGGGACAGCGCGTTGAAGCTCATACGCGCCCTGGGAATCGAAGGAGGGTGCAACATACAGTTTGCCCTGGACCCCCTTTCTTTCAGATATTACCTCATCGAGGTAAACCCCAGGGTATCCCGTTCTTCCGCCCTCGCCTCAAAGGCCAGCGGCTTTCCCATAGCCCGGGTCACCGCAAAAGTCGCTGTAGGCTTGCACCTGGACGAGATAATGATTGCAGGAGCTCCTGCCTGCTGTGAGCCTGCAATCGATTATGTCGTAACCAAAGTAGCCCGCTTTCCCTTCGACAAATTCACTGAGGCCTCAAATGAGCTCGGCACCCAGATGAAGGCCACAGGAGAGGTGATGAGCATAGGCCGCACACTGGAAGAAAGCATCCTGAAGGCCATTCGTTCTCTGGAGAACGGCTGCTGCCACATCCATAAAAAGAAATTCGATGACTGGACCCTGGAACAGCTCCTGGACTATATTTCCCGTCCCACAGACGACCGCATCTACGCCATAGCCCAGCTGCTCAGGCTCCGAATCGACCTGGCCCGCATCTACGACCGCACCAAGATAGACATGCTCTTCCTCGAGAAGATTTACAATATTGTACGTATGGAGCGGGAGCTGCAGGCGGCGAGCGAACTTGATCCCGAATTGCTGCTCAAGGCCAAGCGGATGGGCTTCGGAGACAAGTTCCTGGGCCAGCTTCGCGGCAAGACCGAGGAGGAAATGATACGCCTGCGGGAAAGCCTGGACATACGTCCAGTTTACAAAATGATAGATTCGTGCGCCGGCGAAAGGGAAACATATGTCCCCTATTTCTACTCCACCTACGAAGGTGAAAACGAGTCTGCCCGCAGCGCCCGCAAGAAAATCCTGGTCCTGGGCTCCGGCCCCATCAGGATTGGCCAGGGAGTGGAATTCGACTACTCCACGGTACACGCCATTCTGGCTATCCGTGAAGCCGGATACGAAGCCATAATCATCAACAACAACCCTGAAACCGTATCCACGGACTACACCATTTCCGACAAGCTCTACTTCGAGCCCCTGACTCCCGAAGACGTTATGAATGTAGTACGTCTGGAGCAGCCGGACGGAGTAATCGTAACCCTCGGAGGCCAGACTGCAATCAATCTTGCAGCGCCTCTTTCCAACTTCGGAGTGCCGCTCATAGGCACCGACCTGCAGGCCATAGACAATGCCGAGGACCGCAAGCTCTTCGAAGCAATACTGAGACGCATAGGTATAGCCCAGCCCAAGGCAAAGGCGGTTACCAACGTCGAGGACGGAGTGGCGGCTGCCGCAGAGATCGGCTATCCGGTACTGGTACGCCCGAGTTTCGTATTGGGAGGCCGCGCCATGATGATAGTCGGCAACGAGGAGATGCTCCGCCACTACCTTCACAACGCAGTGGAAATCAACGAAGATTCCCCTGTGCTGGTGGACCGTTACATCATGGGGCGCGAAACTGAAGTCGATGCCATCTGCGACGGGACGGACGTCTTCATCCCGGCTATAATGGAACACGTTGAGCGCACCGGAATACATTCCGGCGACAGTATCAGCGTCTATCCTTCCTTCAGCCTCAGCGATAAGGTAAAGCAGCAGATTATAGATAATACGGTTCAGCTCGGCCTTGCAATAGGTATCAAGGGACTGTTCAACATTCAGTTCATAGTGGACGAACACGACGACGTTTACGTAATCGAGGTGAATCCCCGGTCTTCCCGTACGGTCCCGTTCATCTCCAAATCTACCGGCATACCGATTGCGCAGATTGCGACACGGGTGATGCTGGGGCATTCACTGAAGGAACAGGGCATCAGCGAGGTGTACTTCCCCGAGCGCAAACGCCACTTCGTAAAGACACCGGCTTTCTCCTTCGGCAAGATCAAGGGCATAGACTCTTACCTGTCACCCGAAATGAAGTCTACCGGAGAGGCCATAGGCTACGACAAGACTCTTACCCGCGCCTTGTACAAGTCGCTGCAGGCTTCCGGCATGGACGTGCGGCCTTACGGCACTGTACTGGTGACCATAGCAGACAAGGACAAGGAGGAAGCCCTTCCCCTGATTCGCCGCTTCTACAACCTTGGATTCAACCTGGAGGCCACCAGCGGCACAGCGCGTTTCCTCAAGGAGCACGGGCTGCGCACCAGAACCTTGCGCAAGATTAACGAAGGCAGCGATGACATAGCCAACTCCATCCGCAAGGGTCACGTAAGCTACGTAATCAACACCATAGACCTCAACCAGAAGTCATCCCACCTGGACGGCTACGACATCAGGCGCTTCGCGGTAGAAAACAACGTAACCACTTTTACAGCCCTGGAAACCGTTCGGGTTTTGCTCGATGTCCTGGAAGAAATCAGCTTCACAGTATCCACGATAGATGCCGAATATAAGTAAAATATCATTGGAAATCCGGTCCAACGAGCCGCTGAACAGGAATTGTTTCCGCCTGGAAATGTGCGGAGATGGCATTCCCGCCTTTTCTCCGGGCCAATTTGTTCAGTTGGGAATTCCCGGGAAGTTCCTCAAGAGACCCATTTCGGTCTGCGACGCTGACGGCGAACATATAGTATTGATATACAAAGCTGTAGGAGAAGGCACAGAGATTCTCTCAGGCCTCTCCGGAGGCAGCCGCCTGGAACTTCTCGCACCTCTCGGACGCGGTTTTTCTGCAGAAGCATGCAAACGGAGCGCCCTTCTGACAGGAGGCGGTCTTGGCAGCGCTCCCCTGCTTTTTCTGTGCAAAACCCTGCTTGGCGCCGGGAAAAAAGTCAACGCTGTGCTTTGCTTCAACACGGCGGCCGACGTGGTGCTTGCGGATGAGTACAAGAAGCTTGATGTGGAGCCGCAAATAGTAACGTTGGACGGTTCAATGGGGATTAAAGGATACGCCACCGATGCAGTCTTTCCAGGGCACGACTTCTTCTACACCTGCGGTCCGCTTCCTATGATGCGCGCCGTCTGCAATACTTTGCCGGGGCCCGGACAAGCCAGCATGGAGGAAAGGATGGGATGCGGCGCTGGCTACTGCTACGGATGTACAATCAAGACTGCTGACGGCCCTGCGCGGGTATGTGCGGACGGCCCGGTTTTCGACAAGGACAAACTGTTATGGTAAGAAAGCTTTCTACAGAATTCTGCGGTCTCAGCTTCACGAACCCGGTAGTTCCTGCAAGCGGCACATTCGGATTCGGCCTGGAGCTGGCAGACAGCATGGACCTGAACGTTCTCGGTGGCATATCGCTTAAAGGCACCACCTTGGAGGCGCGTTTCGGCAATCCCACGCCGCGTATTGCCGAGTGCAACGGCGGACTGCTCAACTCGGTTGGCCTGCAGAATCCCGGAATCCGCGAACTGGTAAATGCCAAGGTGCCGGCCCTGAGGCGCATATTCAGCGGCCGCATCATTGCCAACATCAGCGGTTTCTCCGCCGAAGAATACAAGGAGTGCTGCCGTATTGCAGACAGCTGCGGGGGCATCGACATCATCGAGCTCAACATTTCCTGCCCTAACGTGCATGGCGGCGGAATGGCGTTCGGCACCGACCCCGGCGCTGCAGCTGAAGTGACCGAGGCGGTACGCTCCGTATGCAGCAAGCCCCTGGTAGTGAAGCTCAGTCCCAACGTTACCGATATAGTTTCCGTCGCACGTGCCTGCGAAGATGCCGGAGCGGACGGCCTGTGCCTGATCAACACCATACTTGGGATGCGCATAGACATCAAGACCCGCCGCCCGGTACTCGCCAACAGGACAGGAGGGCTGTCCGGCCCTGCAGTATTTCCGGTAGCGTTGAGGATGGTCTACGATGTTGCGCATGCCTGCAGCATTCCGGTAATGGGATGTGGAGGCGTGAGCGGCGCGCAGGACGTGGTGGAAATGATGATGGCCGGAGCCAGAGTAGTGCAGGTCGGTTCGGAAAACCTGCGTAACCCGTTTGCCTGCAAGGAAATCGTAGAAGATTTGCCCGTCGTAATGGAAAAACTTGGAATAGAAAAACTTAGTGATATAATTGGATGCGCATGAAAAGAGACGTCATTATAGCCTGCGACTTCAGCGGGGCCGGAGAGGTGTATGATTTTCTGGACCTCTTCAAGGGCGGCCGCAAGCCCTTCGTAAAGATAGGTATGGAGCTGTTCTACGCAGAAGGCCCCTCCATCGTGCGCAGCATCAAGGAAAGGGGGCACAATGTTTTCCTCGACCTCAAGCTTCACGACATTCCCAACACCGTAAAAAAATCCATGCGGGTACTGTCCGGGCTTGATGTGGACATGGTGAATCTGCACGCCGCCGGCGGCAGCGCCATGATGCGGGCGGCTCTTGACGGCCTCACCAGGCCCGACGGCAGCCGTCCTCTGCTCATAGCCGTTACGCAGCTTACGTCCACAAGCGCCGAAATGCTGAGGGATGAACTTCTCATCGGCTCTTCCATGGAAGAAACCATCTCCAGCTATGCAGTGAACGCGCGGAATGCAGGTCTGGACGGAGTGGTGTGTTCCCCGCGCGAAGCTGCGGCAGTGAAGGCTGCATGCGGCCCTGGCTTCGTTACAGTGACCCCTGGGATCCGCTTCGAAGGAGCTTCGACAGACGACCAGGTGCGCATCACCACTCCTGCCGGGGCAAGGGAACTCGGATCTGACTTCATAGTCGTCGGACGGCCTGTCACCGCCGCTCCCGACCCCGTTGCAGCATACAACAGGTGCTTGAATGACTTTATTTAGATGTTCCGTTTTTACCCGACATGACAGTTATACAGTTATGGAAAAAGAAATAGCCAAAGCTTTACTGAGCATCGGTGCCGTGTTCCTGCGGCCCGACGACCCGTTTACCTGGGCCAGCGGCATCAAGAGCCCCATATATTGCGACAACCGCCTGACCCTGTCCGCCCCTGCCGTACGCGAAAAGGTGGAAGCCGGCCTTTCCGCCCTGGTACGGGAACATTTTCCCGGGTGCGAAATGCTGATGGGCACATCCACGGCAGGCATTGCCCACGCGGCAATAACCGCCACACTTCTGAACTTGCCTATGGGCTACGTACGGAGCGAAGCCAAGAGTCACGGCAGGACGAACCGTATAGAGGGACGCATGGAAAAGGGGTGCAAGGTCGTGGTAGTGGAAGACCTTATTTCCACCGGAGGCAGTGCAATCGACGTCGTGAACGCCCTTCGCCAGGAAGGCGCGGAGGTGCTTGGAATCGTCAGCATCTTCACCTACGGAATACAGCGCGGAATTGAAAGGCTCTCTGCAGCAGGCACCGTGAACTACTCCCTGAGCAACCTCGACGCTCTCGTGGACGTTGCAGCCGAGGAAGGTTATATTGCATCAGATCAGAAAAAAAATATCATCGAATTCAGAAACAGTCTATGAAGCACCTTATCGACCCCACAGACCTGAGCAAGGCCGAAACAGACGAGATTATCGCCCTCGCAGAAGACATCATAAGCAACCGCGCCGCATACCGTGAGCGCTGTGCATTCAACAAACTTGCGACGCTCTTCTACGAGCCCAGCACCCGAACCCGCCTGAGTTTTACCTCCGCGATGATGGAACTGGGCGGAAATGTACTCGGTTTCTCGGACGCACGCAATTCATCGGTCAGCAAAGGGGAAACTGTCCAGGACACAGTACGCGTAGTGGGTTGCTTTGCAGACGTGATTGCGATGAGGCATCATATAGAAGGCGCTCCTCTAGCCGCAGCGCTGGTCTCCCCTGTTCCCATCATCAATGCAGGCGACGGGAGCCACAGCCATCCCACTCAGACCCTGACAGATTTGCTCACTATCAAGAGGGAGCTTGGGCGCATAGACGGAATCACAATCGGATTCTGCGGAGACCTCCGTTTCGGGCGCACAGTGCACTCCCTCATAAAGGCCCTGGCGCGTTACAGGGACATCAAGGTCATACTTATCGCCCCCGATGAACTGAGACTTCCGGACTACATCAAGCAGGACGTCTGCGACCGGTCAGGCATCAGCTACCGGGAGGTGC
Source organism: Bacteroidales bacterium (assembly GCA_017454265.1). Taxonomy (GTDB): domain Bacteria; phylum Bacteroidota; class Bacteroidia; order Bacteroidales; family UBA932; genus Cryptobacteroides. The sequence goes on from JAFTDJ010000021.1 coordinate 47,241, forward strand.
ACACTATAGAAGAGGTAATATCAGAGCTTGACGTTCTCTATATGACCAGGGTTCAGAAAGAACGTTTCCTGGATGAGGACGAATTCGACAGGGTGAAAGACAGCTTCGTACTGGACACCGCACGTATGTCCTTGGCTAAAAGGCACATGGCCGTCCTTCACCCGCTCCCTCGCGTAAACGAAATCCTGCCCGAGGTGGACGCAGATCCCCGCGCCGCTTACTTCCGCCAGGTGGAAAACGGCAAATTTGTCCGCATGGCACTGATAAGCAAACTGCTGGAATGGAAAGACGCCCCTTCGCACGCATGGAGCCCGGGGCCCGTCGCCGACGTTCCCGGGCGCTGCCCCAACCCCAAGTGCATCTGCAACTGCGAAAACGTAGAAAAACGCATCCGGCTTTCCGAAGACGGAACCGCCAGATGCGCCTATTGCGATGCCAAGATAGTTTCCTAGTACATCAGGGAGAAGCAAAGCGCTGCGATGCAGCCTCCCACAACAGGTCCCAATACGGGCACCCAACTGTAACCCCATCCGCTGTCGCGCTTGCCGGAGATGGGCAGTATGGCATGGGCAATCCTCGGAGCAAGATCTCGGGCAGGGTTAATGGCATATCCGGTAGCTCCTCCAAGTGACATGCCTATCGCCATAATGAGCATGGTCACGGGGAAGGCGCCAAGGGAACCCATTCCAAGCACAACGTTCTCCTTTGTGGAGAAAACCAGGATTACGAAGACCAGCAGCCATGTCGCCAGGGCTTCGCAGAAAAAATTGCGCCACTTGTTCTGGACTGCAGGCATGGTGCAGAATACGCCGAGCTTTGTATCGGGGTCTTCTGTGGCGTCGAAGTGATCTTTGTAGAAAAGGAACACCGCGACGGCTCCGAGAAGGCCTCCGAGAAGCTGGGAGACTATGTAAGGCAGCACTTCGGACCAAAGGAACTGGCCCGCCAGGGCAAGGCCCATGGTAACGGCAGGATTGAGGTGAGCGCCGGAATACGGTCCTGAGATAAAAACGCCGCACATTACCGCGAGACCCCAACCAATCGTTATTACAATCCAACCTCCGCCGAAGCCTTTGGACTTCTTGAGAGTGGTACAGGCGACAACGCCGTCGCCAAGGAGGATCAACACGAAAGTGCCGACCAGCTCAAAAAGGCATTTTGTAAAAAGATCCATTTGCTTATTCTGCTTTTTTTGTCAATGTTCTGGAAACAGCGTCTTTCCAACCGTTTACCGCGGCTGTCACGCACTCGGGACTTGCCTCGGGATGGAATACGCGCTCTGCACGCCACTGCATCTTGAGTTCATCCAGGGATGCCCAGAAGCCGACGGCCAGTCCTGCCAGATACGCAGCTCCGAGCGCAGTGGTTTCAGTGACTACGGGACGCACCACATCGGTGCCCAGTATATCGGCCTGGAACTGCATCATAAGGTTGTTACGGGAAGCCCCGCCATCCACCTTCAGGGAGCGAAGCGCAACGCCCGCATCCTTGCGCATCGCATCCACAACATCCATGGTCTCGAATGCGATACCTTCGAGGGCGGCGCGTGCAATATGTGCAGCGGTAGTTCCACGGGTGATACCGGTGACGGTACCTTTGGCATAAGGGTCCCAGTACGGGGCGCCGAGTCCGGTGAGCGCAGGTACCAGACATACACCGCCGCTGTCGGGCACCTGTGAGGCCAGGGCCTCTATTTCAGATGAGCTCTTTATTATTCCCAGGCCGTCACGAAGCCACTGGACTATGGAGCCGGCAACGAAAACACTGCCTTCCAGGGCATAGTCTACGCGGTCGCCTATCTTCCATGCAATGGTGGTGAGAAGCTGATTTTCAGACTTGATGGCCTTGGAGCCGCTGTTCATCAGCAAGAAGCAGCCTGTGCCGTAAGTGTTTTTGACCTCTCCGGGATCGGTACACATCTGCCCGAAGAGAGCGGCCTGCTGATCTCCCGCAGCACCTGCGACCGGTACTCCGCCAAGGAGTTCGCAGGATCCGTACACCTCGCTGGAAGAGCGCACCTGAGGCATCATGGAAGCCGGGATGCCGAGAAGGTTGAGCAGTTCATCGTCCCAGCGCAGGGTGTGAATGTTGAACAGCATGGTGCGGGAGGCGTTGGATACGTCGGTACAGTGCACACGGCCGTCTGTCAGTTTCCATATCAGCCAGCTGTCGACAGTACCGAAACGCAGGCGGCCCTGCCGGGCAAGGTCCCTGGCTCCATCCACGTTCTCAAGTATCCAGCGTATCTTGGTACCGCTGAAGTAGGCGTCAATGAGCAGGCCGGTCTTGTCGCGCACCTTTTCCGTAAGGCCGAGGGCCTTCAGGGAGTCGCAGTATTCCGACGTACGGCGGTCCTGCCATACGATTGCGTTGTGTATGGGCTTACCGGTCTCAGCGTCCCACACTATGGTGGTTTCGCGCTGGTTGGTGATACCCACCGCGGCGATCTCCTGTGCTGAAACGCCCGATTTCTCTATGACCTCCTTCATTACGGAATACTGGCTGGACCAGATTTCTTCCGGGTCGTGTTCCACCAGTCCGGGCTGTGGAAAATACTGGGTGAATTCCTTTTGGCTTACGGCGCAGGGCGTGCCGTCGTGATCGAAGATAATGGCGCGGGAACTGCTTGTTCCCTGGTCCAAAGCTAAAATGTACTTTTTCATAATGTGGTATCGCAAATATAAGCTTTTTTTGGTATTTTTGCAGAACTAAGCTACACTAATATGCGTCTCTTCAAATTTATGGCAATCGCCGCTGCAGCCCTGGCCATGGCCGGCTGCTCCACATCGAAAAAAATAAGCTACAATCCCGAGACGGGTTTCCCCGTAATAGACCAGAAAGGCAAGGTGGCCATAGTAGCCCACCGCGGCTTCTGGAAGTCGGAACAGGGCGGAATGAGCGAAAACTCCATCGCCTCTCTCAAGGCGGCCCAGGACGCGGGTCTCTGGGGCAGCGAATGCGACATCCACCTTACAGCAGATGACGTAGTCATCGTAAATCACGACAACAGCATCGAGGGCAAGAAGATTGCAACCCACAAGTTCGAGGACTTTGCCAACGACCTCCTCCCCAACGGAGAACGTCGTCCGACGCTGGACGAGTACCTTGTTCAGACAGCGAAGAACCGGAACACGAAGCTGGTCATCGAATTTAAGAAGCAGCCATCTCCGGAGCGTGAGGATTTGCTGGTAGAAAAGACCATTGCCGCACTCAAGGCCCATAATCTCTATACCCCGGAGCGTGTGTTGTTCATCAGTTTCAGCAAGCACATCTGCGAGAAAGTCGCCCGCGAGCATCCCCGGTTTATCAACCAGTTCCTTTCTGCAGACCCCATAGGAAACCAGAATCCCGACATCTACGGAGACCTGGGAATCAACGGAGTGGATTACCACTACAAAATGTTCAAAGCCCATCCCGAGTGGGTCAGGGGCGCTCATCAGCGCGGCATGTCGGTAAACGCCTGGACAGTAAACAAGGCGGATGATATCCGCAGGATGATTGAGGTGGGGGTGGACGCCATAACCACCAACGAGCCCCTGCTGGTACGTGATTTACTCGGCGAGAAAGAATATAAATGAGATATTTCGGAGCAATAGCGGCCATGATACTGGCTTGCGCTCCGCTCAGAGCTGCCGGCCCCGGTTTTTCCGTGGACGGCAGAGTTCTGCTGTCTTCTGCCTATCTGTGGCGTGGCGACAGGGTCTGCGGCACCCACTTCAATCCGGATGTGTGCCTGAACTTCGGAAACTTCACTATTGAGAACTACGACTACCTCTCGTTCGACGGACAGTACAAAGAAATCGACTGGGACCTCAGCTGGAAAGCCGGTGATTTCACCTTCCACCTTGCAGACTACTATGCACGCTACGCAAGCGACCCTGGGAAGGAGAACTTTTTCAACTGGAAGAAAGGACAGACAAATCACGTGGACGAGATTGCCCTCGTTTACGACAGTTCCCTGTTCCCTCTCACGGCCAAATGGTTCACCTTCTTCTGGGGAGATTGGATTCCGGACAGTACCGGCGCTCCGGACAGGCTCTCGCTGTCGTCTTATCTGGAACTCGGCACATACTACAAATCGGAGAAATGGGGTATATGCAGCCTCGCCCTGGGCGCCAGCGTCCTGAAAGGTTCATATACAAACTATTCCCGCGACTTTGCGCCCATTCATTTAGAACTCAAATATGAAAAGATTCTGGATGCCGGCAGTATCAGGATACCTGTCGGCGCTTCTTTTGTCGTTAATCCTTACAACCACAGCTGCTACGGCGCAGCCTGGGCAGGATTCGAATTTTAACAACAAAGAAAACATATCATCTATGGTAAAAATCAATTTAAACGGTTGCAATTCCTTCGTAAAGGATGCAGATTATCAGAAGTATGTGCAGAAGGCGCTCGAAGCCTATGACATACTGGACAAGGAAACCGGAGCAGGCAACGACTTCCTGGGCTGGAAAACGCTGCCAGACGGCACCCCGGAGTCGCTCATTACCGCCTGTGAGGCCGTACGCGACGACTGGAAGGCACGCGGAGTGAACCTCGTGGTCGTCATCGGCATCGGAGGTTCCTACCTCGGCGCACGCTGTGCCCTGGAGGCTCTCAACCACCAGTTCATTCAGGATCCGGCAAGGCCCCGCGTAGTCTTTGCCGGCAACAATCTATCCGAAGAGTATCTGGCGGAAATGATGGACCTTGCAGAAAAGAGCAGCGTAGCATGCATAGTCATCTCAAAGTCCGGCACCACCACGGAACCTGCGGTGGCATTCCGCATCGTCAAGGAGCATATTGAAAAGCGCTATGGCAAGAAAGAGGCCGCTGACCGTATCGTAGCCGTTACCGATGCCGCCCGCGGCGCTCTCAAGACGCTTTCGACACAGGAAGGATACCGCACCTTCGTAGTTCCCGACAACGTAGGCGGACGCTTCTCCGTACTCTCCCCCGTCGGCCTTCTGCCCATCTGCGTAGCCGGTTACGACGTACGGGCGATGCTCAAGGGCGCTGAAGCGGCAAAGGCTCAGGTAAGCGTACGCTCAGCCGGGAATCCCGCGGTACAGTATGCTGCAATGCGCAATTTGCAGTACTTCGAACTGGGCAAAAAAGTGGAGGTTCTCGTAACCTACAATCCCCGTTTCATGTTCCTTGGCGAATGGTGGAAGCAGCTCTTCGGCGAATCCGAGGGCAAGGACGGAAAGGGAATATACCCTGCCTCCGCCAACTTTACCACCGACCTTCATTCGATCGGCCAGTTCATCCAGGACGGCGACCGTTGCATGTTCGAGACGGTGGTCAGCATCGAGAAGTCGAACCGTAACGTAGTAATAGGCAGCGACGAGCAGAACCTCGACCAGCTCAACTACCTTGCCGGTAAGAATGTGGAGCACTGCAACGCAATGGCTGCACTGGGTACCAAACTCGCCCATATCGACGGCGGAGTACCCCAGATAGAGATATCCATCGAGCGAGTGAACGAATACTGCATAGGCGAACTGTTCTATTTCTTCGAAGCCGCCTGCGGCATAAGCGCTTACCTGCTGGGGGTCAATCCTTTCAACCAGCCCGGTGTGGAAGCATATAAAAAGAATATGTTCGCCCTGCTGCGCAAGCCCGGATACGAGGCCCAGACCGAGGAAATACTCAAACGCCTCTGACAGCCGCAAGCAACACCTCGCTGAGCGTGGGGTGGGCGTGGATTATGTCCCCCGCCTGCCCGGCAGTGGCTCCGAGGGCTATCAATACGGCGGCCTCGTGAATGAGGTCCGAAGAATGGGCGCCCAGGATATGGGCGCCTATTATTTTGCCGGTGGCCTTGTCGGCAATGACCTTGCACCAGCCGTCGGCCTCTCCGCTCGCGACAGCCTTGCCGTTGGCGCGGTAGTTGGCTTTGCCGACGGAAATATCCCTTCCGGCGCACTCCTCTTCCGTCAGTCCCACGGTAGCGGCTTCGGGCACGGTAAACACTGCGGCCGGCACGACTGACATATCTATAAGGCATGCTTCGCCGATAATGTGCGCAAGGGCCTTGCGTCCCTGGGCGGAGGCCACGTGAGCGAGCATCATACCGCCGGTAATGTCTCCGACAGCATATATTCCCGGCCGGTTTGTCTGCATGTTCTCATCCACCACTATGCCGCGCGGAGTGTATTCTATGCCCGCCTCATCGAGATTCAGGGAGGCCAGGTTCGGCCTGCGGCCTACCGCCATAAGGATGCAGTCGGCAGCCGTTTCGAATTCCTTGTCGCTCTTGGACCAGCGTACTGCGCCATCTTCAATCGCCGTTACACGGGCAGATGTTTCTATCTTTATGCCCCGCTTGACAAGGGATGCCTTCAGGCGTTTGGCAAGGTCCACGTCAAAGCGCGGGAGGATGTTGGGACAGAACTCCAGCACTGTAACCTCAGAGCCGAATTTCCGGTAGATGGAAGCGAATTCCAGGCCGATTACGCCGCCGCCTATTACGCAAAGACGTTCCGGGACTTCGCTCAGTTCCAGCATTGCAGAAGAGTCGAGGGCCTTTTCCGCTCCGGGGATGGGAAGGCTTGCGCTGACGGAACCGGTTGCAATGATAATTGCGTCCGCATCGAAGTGAAGAGTGCTCCCGTCATCGGCACGCACATCCACGCAATGCCCGCATCCCAGACTCGCAACGCCTTGCACAACAGTGATGAGAGGATTGCGCATCAGCTGGTTTATGCCGCCGGTGAGCTGCTCCACGACGGCGTGTTTACGTTCCTGATCGGGAGCGTCCATAGCACATAGCGCCTTGGTAGGAATGCATCCTTCATTCAGGCAGGTGCCTCCGAGAGGGCCGTCGGATATTAATACTACTTCAATTCCACGTGCGGCAGCTTCCGCCGCTGTTTCATAACCGCCTGGGCCGGCGCCGATGATAATCAGTTTCATTATATTGGATCTACGTCTATGATTACGCGTACACGGCCCCCCGCCTTCTTCTCGAAGTCAAGCGCCCTCGCACGCAATTCCTGTTTCTTTTTTGTGAGGCTGCCGTCCGGTGTCAAGACCAGCCGCTCCTTGCGCCCGCCGAAATCCGTATCCACCAGACGGGTATAGGGGGGTAGGGCGAAGCTTCGCCTCTCCTCCAGAAGCCGTGGATATATGTCTTCGAAGCTCCTGAATACAGGATGCTCCTGTTTGGCTGTCTGCACTATGAATGTACCCCTGCATTGCTCCCGCAACATGGCCAGGGTCTGCACGGCGCGCTCGTCGGAACGGAATCCGTCGTCTGAAAACAGAGCGTCCGCCTGAAGTATCGCAACAAGGGAATACCCTCCAAGGTCGGACAGGCGGGCCTGGGCAGGTGTATAAATGTCGGCTTGTATATCCTTGAACAACTCTGCAGCCTGCCCAAGCAACTCGTCCGGTTTTTCCCAGCCGCGTATCAAAGCAACAGGACCTCCCGATAATGCTGCAGCTTTGAGGAGTTTCCTTGAGAAATGTCCCACCATACCGTTTTTGTGCTTCTCCTCGCTTACGTCTATGACAGTCATACGCGCAGATGGCTGAACGGCTTTTTGCAATTCGTACTTACCGCTCACAGCATTATAGTAGGATTCCAGCGACGGAGACGGAGAGCCGAGCACCACCGGGCATCCGTGTATGCGGCCAAGCATTACAGCGGCATCACGGGCATTGTATCTCGGATTGTGTTCGGACTGTTTGTAAAAAGGGTCCTGCTCGTTATCTACTATTATAAGACCGAGCCTGCTGAACGGAAGGAAAAGGGCACTTCTCGCGCCAATCACCACCTGCCCGCCAAAACTGCGGAGATCTTCGGCCACCCTGCGCCTGCGAGCCTCGGAGATGTGCGAGTTCACGCTGTGGACTTGTCCGGGAAAGGCTTTCTCAAACATACCTTCCAACAAGTCCCCCATTGCTATTTCCGGCGTAAGTACAAGTACATTCCGACCTTGGGAAAGCACATCGCGACAAAGCTCCAGGTAGTGTTCCGGACGGCCTGCGCCGGCAAAAAGCACCGGTTTGGGAGGGCGGGAAGTCTTTCCGGATGTGACCGGACAAGGAATCCGGGTGAGTTCATCTATCTGTCGCCTGATTTTATCTCTTTCCGCTTCCAGCCTCTCCCGCACATTATCACGATGTTTTTTTGTTAAAGCCTCTTCACGGACAGCCAAGCGCTGATGCAGACGCTCAAGGATGCTGGCGGCTTTCTGCTCCCCCTTGATTTTACCTGCCGGGCAGGCCGTTTTGTAGACCTCGCCTATACTGCACAGATAATACCCGGAAAGGAAATCCCAGAAGGCGAGCTCCTCCGCGCTCACCGCCGGCAGTTCGTCACAGATTCTGGTTACACTTTGTATCTTGGTCTCGTCGAGCCCCGGAGTTTCCGTGCATTGCAGTACAACGCCAACATAGCTGCGCCTGGCAAAAACGACGGAAACACGCGTTCCGGGGGCAAGGGCTTTTGGGCTGCTGTACCAAGGCACCCACTCCAGACGGAGCGGGAGAATCACCTGTATGAAGCAGCACCCGGGCATTTCGAGACAAAAATATAAAATTTTATTTGTAAAGTCTCAAATTATTTCTACCTTTGCATTCCCACAAGGGAACTGGTGCTGTAGCTCAGGTGGTAGAGCAATGGACTGAAAATCCATGTGTCGCTGGTTCAACTCCCGCCAGCACCACAAAAAAAACCGACAAGCAATTGCCGGTTTTTTTTATTATCTGGACTCCACCAGTCCTAACGTCTTGTGGGGAACTCCGCTATGCGCAAGGTGGTGCAACCGTAAGGAATCAGTTCTATCCATCGCTCTTCCCCTGTGTCTTTTCCGTCTTCCGTAAAATACGCTACAGGGCCGACCGAGCCGTTTACGGCAACCCAGTCCGGGAGTTCCACTGCCTTCGCACGCAGCACGACCGGAGCATTGTCCACATTCCAGGGATATGAACCATCATAATGGCGCTCCTCCACGAGTTCGATTACGCTGTCATTCTTCCGCAGGGCGAAGTTCCATGGCGTGGTGGAAGTAACCTCATAATAGGAGCTTCCGTACTGCTGCCTGTCAGCCCCTTCAAACTCCTTTCGTTCCCATTTTTCGGCTCACGGTTGAATACCTGAGCGCCGGCAGGCGCGTACGGAATGTATTGTACGGCTCCGGGCAGGCGACCCTGTGGTTCGCCCAGAAAACGATGTGCGACAAAGCCGTATCTCCGCTTATACTCACTCCGCGGGAAGCCTCCCTGAGAATTAAAGCGTAAGGAGTACTGGAGGCACCGGCTGCGTGCATATTTCCCATATACACCGATTCGCCTTCTACCAGTTTTCTGGAGAAGCGCAGGCCGGAGGCGGAAAGTGCAACGCTGTCGTGTTGCGCACGCCAGCTGCCTTCAGGTCTGAAAGCCACATCCAGCATTCTGTCGGGGCCGACTCCCAGATTTCCAAGGGTCCAGAAGTTATGGTTATACACTTCTCCATCCAGCACGGGGCCAAGGCTGTCCAGGCTATGGCGAATCTCAAAAGAATCCGGACCGGTACAACAAATATCTTTTCTGTAGTCGTACCATCCAGGAAGGATCTGCCTGAAGGCAACACCCCCGGGACTTTTCTCAATTCTCCAATCCCCCTCATCGGACAATTCATAAAGACGGAAACGGTCATACGCCTCATCATCAGGTCTTTTCAACAACCCCACTCCAATCTTCAGGAAAGCCTCTCCCGGCGCTGCAGATTCAAAGCCGTTTGCGGAAAACTCCTCTGCAGGACCGCATACGGTATCGTGCCGGAAAGGGTCGTAACCCTCGAACCATCGGTCTGCATACTCAACGCCTTTGAAGACAATGCTGTCGAAAACTCCCGACCTGTCGAAACGGGTTCCCCTGTAGAATCCGTCCAGGGGCTCGTGAATCGCCATTTCAAGGTCTCCAAAGCCTATAACCAGCATATCAGAACATACTTTTCAGCCCCCGGAAGACAGCCCCTTCCGGAGAAGGTACCACAGCGACTCCCGGAAGTTCCCCCTCGAGAGGCCCGACAAACAAAGAAAGAGATTTGGAAATCTGGCCTCCGATCAATACAGCCGAAAGTTCCAACTTCCGGGCCAAAGGTGCGAGAACCTGGCCGAGAAGCCTGCCCGTGCCCTGATAGACGTCTAAAGCCGCCTGATCGCCTGAGAAAGCCAGACGCGCTACGTCGTATGCCGACAGTCCGGAACCCCCAGTAATCTGCTCATAAGCAGAGACAATACCGCGTCCGCTGATACGGTCTTCCAGTAGTCCGCCATTATGAGGCAGGTTCCAAAGCCCGTACGCAGGAGACAGGGACTGATTGCACTGAACAACGCCGGAAACTGCATAAGAAAAGCCAAGACCGGTCCCAAGAGTGACAAGTGCACAGTTGGAACTTCCCAGATCAAGCATTTCAAGCGCCCCGGCCAGTACCGCATTTACGTCGTGCATGAACTTAAGGCTCACGTCCTCCTGCAGCCCGGCAATCTCCCGGAAGCTGCAGCCGTAAACCGAGGCGAACTTATGCTTCATCAGGAAAATCCCCTCACGGTAATCGAAGGGGCCGGGAATTGCAACGCCGACGGCATCTACTGCTTCAACCGGGCCGACAGCATCCTTTAAGGATTGCTGTATCTGCATGCGGCTCCCGGAAGACGGCACAGGAATCTGCCGGCCGTCGCTGCACTTGATGAAAGTGCCGCCTACGTCAAGCAGGATCGTTCTGGTATCCATCTCGCAGACAAGTCTTGTGTACGCGTATGGGCTCCTTGCCGAGATTCTCGATAACGTATCTGCCCATGCTCGCAGGCACGCAGGCTATCTCCATGAAATCAAGGTCAAAAAACCTCTCAGGGTGTTCCTTGCTGCGGATACGTATGCTTTCCCCGTCCACCAGGGTAAGCACGTGGAATTTCTCCCCGCGGGTATCCTGTTCGCACGCCTTGTCGAATTCCAGGCGGCGCAGGGATATGTACATCTGGGGATTCTCGCCCAGGATGTATTCGCTCCAACCGCCCCCGGAGACGTCCAGTCTTGGCTCCTGTACGATGTACTCGGGGCTTTCGGGGTCATGTATCACGCTGTGGCGACGGTCCTGCCGTACGTTCAATTCCCCAAGATGCGTGTGGATAGGGCGCTGCTTGCCGTCGAAGTCGAGACGGAGATAATCGTACATCTTATAAGTATAGGAGCCTATGGTCAGCGAGCCTATCTCAAGAATCACCTGATTCCGGCCGCTGGAATGTATGGTGCCGGCAGGCAGCATAACCTGCAGGCCGGGCTTGGATTCCTCATAGCTCACATACTTCATATAGTCGCAGGGCACGTGATCGGTGTCGGCCGCCTCTATCTCCTTGAAGAAAGCGGGAATGTCGGCGTCGTCGCGGAAGCCTATGAAGGTCTTCGCCTCGTGACCGGTCACCACTACGTAATAACTCTCGTCCTGGCGTCCGAACTCGTTGTAGTTCTCCACGTTGAACTTGCCTCCGGAGTGGCACTGGATGCTCATATTGCCGGTCGAGTGATACGAATCGTCCCAGTTGAAACGTATAGGGAAATACCCTTTGTACTTGCGCACGCAGTCTTCGCCCATCAGCTTTACGCCTTCCTTGTGGACGAAAGAGCAGAAATTGATGTCCAGCTTCTCACCTCCTGCATCAACCAGCACGCTGACTTCCATAGGTATGAAGTCGAACACCCAGGCAGCGTTGCGCATCTTCTCCGGGAGCCCGCGCTGCTTCTTCATATAGGAGCCGCCCCAAACGCCTTCCAGGTAACATGGCTTGGCGCGGAAAGGATACTTGACAAGCTGGGCGCATATCTCCGAGAAACTGCCGAAAGGCATCATCTGCAGGTTCGCCCGGTCATTGTCCAGGAAGTACCAGTCGATGGCGCTCTCGGAAAAAAGCTCCTTGCGCAGCTGCACCGCATTCTCGAAGTCGCAGTAATAGCAGCGGCGTATAGTCCTGTTGATGATGCCGGTGTGCTTCTTGCCTATGTTGGCGTACTCGCCGGCACGAATACGGAGCATACTGTTCATGGGGGTTATATCCAGCCAGCATTTCACGTCGTACATCCCGCGGAACTCCTTTATAAGGGAGCCGTAACCGTACACTATGACAAGTTTGCCGGGAGCCTTGAGGCCGGGAACATACTCCCTGAAAGCCTTTACCCCGGCTTCATCCATCAAGCCGATGTATCCGCCGTGATATACTTTGCCATAGAGGAGGGTGGGATCAATTCTTTTGTCCCAGATCAGGAGAGGGTCTATGATACTGTCTATTTCCTCGCCGCTCTTGAATGTGCGGACGGCGCTGTCCACAAATTCAATCTTGAAACCGAACACCTCGCACTCCCTTGCCAGAAGGCTCACCATCAAATCCCACTTGGCCGTCGTATATCCGTCGAAGGCTATGATGACTCCTTCTTTCTCCACCATCGGGGCCAGCTCCGTCATCAGTCGTTTTGCAACTGCCTGATTGCCGCCGGACACTATCGATTCTACCGTCTTTTTTGAAAGTTCCGGCCTGTTCACGGGCTTGGGGTCGTGATAGGGGAACGGGTTATACATAAAACTCATATATTTCTATCTTACTTTTTCAATTATTGTACGATGTTACTTTTGCTTACGTTCTGCTGATTTGGGGGTGAGTTTTATGTACGATTCTTTCTTATATCGTAATACTCAAATCCCATTATTTCGGCGAAGGCCTCGAGCTGTGGGCGCCAGTCGCCGTCAGCGATGGCGAAATGCTGGGTTGATCCTATCTTCAGTATCTGCTCGAAGAGTTCCTTCACCGGCACCACCGGCCTGAAAATAGTGTGGCTGTAGGTTGCCAGGAGGTGCTTTTTGGTGCTCTGGGGAGTATCTTTTTCGGATAGGCTTTCCGCCTGGAAAGTAATCAGCTTGTAACGGCCGTCTTCTTCGTAAAGGCCGGCAACCGTCTTCATGCCCGGGCTGAACCGATACCAGGCGAAAGGCGCCCCGGCATATTTCCAGTTCGTCTTGGCAAAACGCACATCCCTGGAAATCACGACATTGTCCTGCCACTCGGGGTCGTTATGGTCGTTGGGGCCAGCGTGCCCGCCGGCAAAGGTACCGAAGTCGTCCTCGATATGGAACGGCTCAATGAAATTCACATTCTTTCCGCTCAACAGCTTGAGTATGTATGTAATCAGGCCGGCGCCTATGTCCGCTTCCGGCACCAGCACGCTCACGTTCTCGTTGAACCACCGGGGATAGAAACCGGCGCGGCATCCCGCGGTGCGGAATGTGGCCTGGTCTATGTCGTTATAAACGTAGCAGTCTATGTCGTTCTTCCGGGCGAGCTTCTTGATGGCCAGGGTCGCCTTGACGCAGCCTATGAACTTGTCGTACTCGACGTCAGGCATCATCTTGTACCTGGACGTGAGTTCATCCGCATATTCCTTCACCTCATCATCGGTAAGACTGTCTATTTCCGCCCCGTATTCGCTGTAGGGCAGGTAATGGATTTCCGGGCCTATCTTAGTAAACAGATCGTAGTTATCGATATACGTGCTCCACATCGCCTCGTTCATATTTGCCATGAGGCCTACATTGGAATGACGCAGGATGCTGCGGGCTTTTGCGGCGTCGGCGTAAACTTTCATTTTTTCCGTCACTTCCTCTCTCGTCCCCAACACCGTATGCACGCCCTTGCGGGGCACCCGGCGCACGCTTCCGGAGCCCTCCAACGAGCCCACAAGCGTTCCGGCGCACAGATAATCCACGAAGTCGTCTTCGTCGAGCGTGGTCTCGAAGCTCATCCTCGGCTTGGCGACGTTCGCAAAGAAGACAGGCATGGGAGGACAGTCGCGCAGGAATCGTATCCAGGCGAAATCTTCGCTCCAACTCAGGAACTCGGCATACACGAAATCGACTTTCTCAGAGTAGAACAAATCCATCGCTTTCTGTGCATCCTCCCTCTCATACACGATACCCGGATCCACGAGCTCCAGAAAATCCATAGTAGCCTTGATTTCCTTGACCGCTTTGTCTTTGCGTTCGCCGTATGTCCCTCTCACCGGACCGCTCAGGTTCTTGAAACGGGGAGAGGCTATGAGGAGCAATCCCGCCTTGGGTCTGCGAAGTTTATCTTTTGCTTGCATGTTTTAGTGTAGTTTATTATAGTCTTTCTGGTAATTTGTATTTGCAACTATGAGCATAAGTATGCCGCACACTATCCAAATGACGGCAAGTATGGGAAAAGTCCGCGACAGCGAACCCATGCTTTCCTTGAGCGCCCCCAGGATAACCGGAGCCAGCGCGCCCACTGCGAATCCCGTCATTATCATTGCGCTTGAGCAGCTTGCGTGCAGGCGGGGCGGGGTGACGTCGTACAGTACGGAGTAGGTGTTGGCATCGAAGAAAGCGCGGAAGAAGCCCCAGCCGGCGAAACTCGCGTAAAGCAGCCAACGGGCGGGGTGGCCTCCCATCATGAAGAGAAAAACGGCACCTCCCAGAAGACCTGCTGCCTGGAGCTGCATGCGGCTCTTATGGCTGCGGGCGGCGAGCTTGTCGGAAAGGGTACCGGCGAGCAGCACTCCGATGAAGGCAGCCACGTATGTCCAGAACATGGAGTTGAAACCTGCAGCAGCCTGATTCATATCGAATTCCTCCTGAAGGTAGGCGGGTACCCATGTCATGTAGCCTGTGATGACGAATATCAGGCCGCTGAAGCCTATGGTGAGCATAAGGGCCGTGGGGGTGGTAAAGACAGTCTTGAATCCTTCGAAGAAACCGGGCCTGGAGAGATCCTTCGGCGACGAAGAATCTCCACCCGCCGGGTAATCCTTCAGCCGTACAATCATAAGTATGCCCCAGACTATGCCGACGGCGCCGAAAATGATGAAAGAGTACTGCCAGCCCAGTTTGTCCGCAATCAGACCGGCAAGCCACCCCGCCAGAATCACACCAACGTAATAGGCCGTCTGGTGGATCGACATGGCGCGTGCACGCGTGCCGGTGTGATACTGCCCGAGAAGCGAATAGTTGGCCGGGCCGAAAAAGGCCTCGCCGCCTCCGGTAGCAACGGAGCGGAGGACTATAAGCCACATGAAGCTGGTCGCAAGACCTGTGAACATCGTGGCGACGCTCCAGAACAATATGCTCAGCGTAGTCACCCACTTGCGGGAGAAACGGTCACCGGCCCAACCGCCGACGGGCACCATGGCGGCGTAAAACAAGTTGAAAATAGTGGCTATAAGGCCTACGGAGGTATCGGTAAGCTGAAGGGCGTCCCTGATTGCAGGGAGAACCGTATTGAAGACCTGCCTATCGCCCTGGTTGAGCAAATATGCCATCCAAAGCAAGAACAAAACTTCCCATTTATACCATTTTGCTGACACTTTCATCTTTAACTGTGGTATGCTGTGGTGTGATGCAAAAGTGAGAATTATTTTTGTGCTTTGCAAATTTTTCTTAATTTTGAACCACAGCACACCACAGATAATAATCAATTTGTCACAATATGTCCAATACATTCAAGCTGAAAACTGAGTCTGAACTTGCAAAAAGCGGATTCCAGCGTTTCGAGCAACTGGAAGAATACAAGAAACAGAAAAAAACAAAATAATGAAGTTCACTATAAACACCAACGGCAAGGACCCTATCTACAAACAGCTTGTAAACCAGGTTGAACGGGGTCTGCACAACGGGAAGCTGGCCGTAAACGAGCAGCTCCCGTCTATGAACGAGCTCGCAGCAGAGCTTCACATTTCAAGGGAGACGGCAAAGAAGGCCTACGGTATCCTCACGGAAAAAGGCTTGCTGCTGCCAAGGCAGGGCCGTGGTTTCTTTACTCAGGACCCTGCTTCCAGCTCCCGTTCCCAGGTGCTTGTCATATTCGACAAGTTCTCTGTTTACAAGCAGATTCTTTTCAACGCCTTTGCTGAAAGGCTTGGCAAGAATGCGGAAATCACCATCCTCAACCACAACCAGAGCATAGACCTGTTCGAGTATTACCTGGACAACAATCTGGACAGCTTCGACTACTACGTCGTGGCCCCCCACTTCCCGCTGAACACAAAGACACAGAAACGTGTAGAAAAGCAGCTCAACCGCATACCATTCCGCAAAATGATAATGCTGGACCGCCTCCAGCCGGATATGAACGGGCACTTCGGGGCCGTCTATCAAGATTTCGAGAACGACGTTTATGAAGGTCTTTCCCAAGGCTTGAGCAGCGGAGGCAGGATAGAAAAGCTGCGTGTCATCACTTTGCCAAAGTCATTGTACGGTCCCCACATCCATAAAGGAATTGAGCGCTTTGCAGCCGACCACGATATTCCGGTAGAATTCCTGAGCGAAGCGCCGGACAACATAAAGCCTCATGACACCTTCCTTGTCCTGAATTCCCAGCTGGACGCCGGACTTGTGGGACTTGTACGCAAAATCAAGGCTTCGGGACTGCAGGTAGGACAAGATGTGAACATCATATCCTACAATGAGTTCGACATGAACGAGCTGGTCCTGGGAGGCCTCACCACAATATCTACGGACTTCCGAATGATGGGGCAGACAGCCGCAGAAATGATACTGAACCGCCAGATGCAAAAAGTCCACTGCCCGTTCGGGATGTACAAACGAAGTACTTTTTAGATAATGACTGCAAAAAAATACCTGACACCGCGTATTGAAGAAACCGGCATAAACGAAGCCACCCTTTTTTGCGTTTCCCCCTCCTTTGCCGAGAAGAACTCACCGGCAAATTTTTTGCCCTGAATTCGGTCTCTGCGTTTGGCTGGGGTGGTCTGTTTCCGCAGAAATAATTATCTTTGCGGCCTATGAGTCTTGTAGAAAGTTTTACCAATAATCTGATTGCAGAAGACCGCTACAGAATGATTCTGGACGGCCTTCAGGTAACGTTGCTTATCACGCTGTGCGCCATCCTGCTGGGCACCGTGCTGGGCGGGGCGGTTTGCTGGATGCGCATGAGCAGGCGGAAGTGGCTGCAACAAACCGCGAAGGTATATATAGACATTATGCGCGGCACTCCCGTACTGGTGGTACTCATGCTGATGTATTACGTAATAATGGCGCCGCTGGATGCTACGGGCATTGTCGTTGCCATCGTAACCTTCGGCATGAACACTGCAGCCTATATCGGCGAGATGCTGCGTACCGCCATCCAGGGTATCGACCGCGGACAGACGGAGGCCGGGCTGGCCCTGGGTTATACGCCACGACAGACGTTTTTCAGGATTGTACTGCCTCAGGTAGTGAAGTCCGTCATGCCTGTTTACCAGGGTGAGGTGGTGAGCCTTCTGAAGGGAACGAGCATCGTGGGATACATTGCAGTCACCGATATGACCAGAGCGTCGGACCTCATCCGCTCCCGCACTTTCGAGGCCTTCTTTCCGCTCATCGTAACGGCTATCATCTATTTTACCGTGGCATGGATCATCGGAGTGCTGCTTTCCTCTCTGGCGCAGCACAGAAAGGGCAAAGCTGTAGTTGCCGCCGCTGCGCTGTCGCTCTTCGGCCTGGCGGGCTACATTCCGGCCATGTTTTCCTCCGGCAGCACTGTAGGGCAAAAGGACGACATCCCTTCTGTATTTGAAGCCTTGAACGGGAAAAAAGTGGGGGTTGTCATAGGCAGTATACAGGATATCGCCGTCAGCGGCATGGCTCCCGGGGCCGATATCCAGCGATTTGCCAATATGGCCGACATGCTAGTGGCACTGGAAAGCGGCAAGGTTGACGTGGCGGGCAGCGAAAGCCTTACCCTTACGTTCAACAAAGAGATTGCTTCCAAGGTGGACTCTGTGGGTGCAGGGCTTGTCCCCATCCCGATCGGTGTCTGCTTCCAGCTGGGAGACAGCGAACTGCAGGAGGATTTCAACCGTTACCTTTCCGATATCCGCCGCGAAGGCACCTACCGCGAGATTATCGACCGTTGGAGCAATGCCGACGATCCTTCGGTCCTCTCTGCCCCCAAGCAGAGCGGAACGGGACGCACCCTTCGCGTTGCCACCTTCCCGGGCATGCCTCCGTTCAATTTCGTCAGTTCCGGTCATCCTTCCGGCCTTGAGATAGACCTTCTCACCCGCTGGGCCAACAGGCGCAACTGGAGGCTGGAGTACCTTGTAATGGACTTTGCATCCCAGATTCCGGCGGTTCAAACGGGCAAGGCCGACCTGGCCATAGGCGCCATCAGCATCACCGGGGAACGGCAGAAACAGGTGCTCTTTTCCGACGGATACATCGATTCGCACATAGTGCTGCTCACGCGGAAAGGGGAAATCGGCTTGCTCACGGATCCCTCTCAGGGCCCGTCAGACGCCGGCAAGGGAAAGAAGTGGCCCTGGGCCTTGGCGCTGTTGGCTTTACTCGGAGGAGGAGCCTGGCTTCTGGCCCGCCGCAAGGGAGGTGAAAGACAATCATCGGTCTCTCAGGCACAGTCTGCCCAAACGCCCATTATCCGTATCTCCCACTTGAAAAAGAGTTACGGCTCCCTGGAGGTACTGAAGGACATCAATGCAGATATCCGCCGCGGCGAGGTGATCTCCATCATCGGCCCTTCCGGTACGGGCAAGAGCACCCTGCTTCGCGCCCTTAATCTGCTGGATCCGCCCACAGGAGGCAGCGTTTTCGTGGATGGAGAAGACATAATGGAAAAAGGCTACCCCGTGAGCCGGCTTCGCCGGAAGATGGGCATGGTATTCCAGAGCTTCAATCTCTTCCCGCATAAAACCGTGCTTGAGAATGTAGTCATGGCGCCACTCCAGCTCCGTCATATCTCGCCTGAACAGGCGCGCGAAGAAGGGCTCACACTTCTTCGCAAAGTAGGATTGGCCGAGAAAGCCAATGTTTACCCGTCCTCTCTTTCCGGAGGGCAGAAACAGCGGGTGGCCATCGCCCGCGCCCTTGCCATGAAGCCGGAAGTCATTCTTTTCGATGAACCCACATCGGCCCTTGACCCCACAATGGTGGGTGAGGTGCTCAGTGTCATCCGCTCACTGGCGGAAGAAGGCCTTACGATGCTCATCGTCACTCACGAAATGAAATTCGCACGCGATGTGAGCACCCGCATTTTCTTCATGTACGACGGATATATCCACGAGGACGCTACGCCGCAGCAGATATTTGAACAGCCTGTACACAGCGCCACAAAGGCCTTTATCCAGCGTATCCGGAAGGAAGTGTTTGAGATTGGCGGCCCCGACTTCGACTTCCTGGGCATGCGCTCCGCCATAGCCGCTTTCTGTCACAAATACGGCATTTCCGACAAACAGGCAACAGCAGAACGGCTGACTGACAAGATGCTCGGCGACGTGATGGCCCGGTACCGTCCAATAACCGTCCGCATCACCCACAGCGAGCTGTCCGGCGTCACCGCATTGGACTTCATGGTGGAGCAGATGACCGCTACGCCTCTGTCCGACGCGCAGCGCAGCTCACTTTCCCAGGAGTGCCGCCAGGTGGTGGAGGAACCCACTGAACGAGGTTTCCGCGTGAAACTTATCCTATAAGACGGATTTTGATTTTTAACAGAAAGTTATTATATCTGCAAGGTATGCACCACACTATACCACAGTTACAACCAAATAACTCCACACAGCCTACGACTCTCATCCAAAAGAAAAAGGAAACCTACAAGGTTCCCGTAACGGAGCATACCAACACCATCCCCGACCTCCTCTGCAACAGCATGGTAGATGGAGGGATCGACGATCTCACAGAAGAAGAATGGACACTTTAAACTCAAGCGGATCATGAAAAAGTATATATCATACGGAATCCTGCTTCCCGCCGCCCTGGTTCTCGCGGCCTGCACTGCAAAGCCTGCCGTAAAAAGCATCGAAGAACGCATTGCGGAAGTGCTCCCGCAGCTCACCATCGAAGAAAAAGTGGCAATGACGCACGCACAGTCCAAGTTTTCCTCCCGCGGAGTCCCCCGGCTCGGCATCCCCGAAGTCTGGTGCACGGACGGGCCTCACGGAATCCGCCCTGAAGTTCTCTGGGACGACTGGAATCAGGCCGGATGGACCAATGACTCCTGTACCGCCTTCCCGGCCCTTTCGTGCCTTGCCGCCACCTGGGACAGGGAGATGGGCCTGCTGTTCGGCAGAAGCATAGGAGAAGAAGCACGCTACCGCAAGAAAGACGTACTGCTCGGCCCCGGTGTGAATATATGCCGCACTCCGCTGAACGGCCGCAACTTCGAATATATGGGAGAAGATCCCTACCTCGCCGGGCAAATGGTAGTACCCTACGTGAAGGGCGTGCAGGAGAACGGAGTCGCCGCTTGCGTAAAGCATTTTGCGGTGAACAACCAGGAGACACGCCGTACCTCCACCAACTCGGTAGTTGATGACCGCACCCTGTACGAGATCTACCTGCCGGCATTCGAAGCTGCCGTGAAAGAAGGCGGCGCCTGGGCGATAATGGGCTCCTACAACCTCTGGAACGGAGAATTCAACTGCCACAACAAGCGACTCCTCTGCGACATACTCAAGGGAGAATGGGGCTTCGACGGAGTGGTCGTCAGCGATTGGGGCGGATGTCGAGACGACGACCAGGCAATCACCAACGGTCTGGATATGGAATATGGCACCTGGACCAACGGCCTGCGCGGAGCGCCCTCCGACAGCTACAACAACTATCACCTCGCCGATCCCTATCTCCAGCGCATAGCCGACGGTCGCGTGGGCACGACAGAACTGGATGATAAAGCCACACGTATCCTTCGACTCATATTCCGCACATCAATGAGCGCCGAACCGCATTACGGCAGGTTCAATTCCCCGGAGCATTACGCTGCCGCACGCGAGATAGCTGCCGCCGGAACCGTGCTGCTGCAGAACCGGGGCTCTCTTCCACTCAGCGTCCCCGACGGAGGCAGGCTGGTGGTGATAGGAGAAAACGCAGTCAAGAAAATGGTGGTAGGCGGCGGCAGTTCCAACCTCAAGACAAAATATGAAATTACACCGCTTGAAGCACTCCGGGAAGCTTTCCCAAATGCAAACGTGGTATGGGAAAGAGGATATGTCGGAGACGTCTCCACTTCCTATAACCGCGTGAGTACGGGCCAGGACCTGAGTGATCCGCGCCCGGCAGACAAACTGCTTGCAGATGCACTGGCCGCCATAGAAGGGGCGGATGCCGTAATATTTGTAGGCGGACTCAACAAGAGCGCAAATCAAGACAACGAGAGCACGGACAGACTGAGCCTTTCCCTCCCCTACGGTCAGGACGGCATCATAGAAGCTCTGGCGGAAAAGGTCCCCGGACTGATTGTCGTAAACATCTCCGGCTCGCCGGTGGCCATGCCGTGGAAAGACAAGGTCAATGCCATCGTTCAGGGTTGGTACGGAGGTTCGGAAACCGGGCATGCGCTGGCTGACGTGCTCACCGGAGCGGTAAACCCGTCCGGCAGGCTGCCGTTCACCTTCCCGGCGTCTTTGGATGACGGTCCTCTGAAAACCGAGCGCCAGTACCCGGGCATACAGGTCGAAGGCGAACAGTGGTGGCAAGAGTACTACGACGAAGGAGTCTTCGTGGGATACCGCTGGTATGGCAGCAAGGGCATCCCGGTGTGTTTCCCCTTCGGGCACGGCCTGAGCTATACCACTTTCGAATACGGCGACGCCACTCTCTCAAAAAGTTCCGTAAGAAGTGACGGCCAGATCCGGCTTTCACTGGAAATAGATGTAAAGAACAGCGGAGAGAGGGACGGCAGCGAAGTCGTACAGGTGTACGTCGCCCCGCCTGCAGGCAAAGTTGAAAGGCCCGCATACGAACTCAAAGGCTTTGAGAAGCTGTTCATCCCAGCCGGAAAGACCGGAAAGGCCACTATAAACCTGGGCAGCCGGTCGTTCTCACGCTTCGACGCAGAAGCGCACGAGTGGGTGGTGGATCCGGGTAAATGGCGGATATTTGTCGGCAGCTCTTCAGCCGACATAAGGTCGGAGGCCGTCCTGGAAATTATTTAGCACAAACCGCAGCCTTCCCCGTTTTGCCGTCTATGCAGATGCCAAGCGGCGCGGGGAAGCGCACATGGCGCAGGAATTCAGTTTCAAATACTGCAGGCTGTGCATCCAGCACGGCGAAATCCAGTTTCTCGGAAGGGCGTGCAAACTGGTTCACGTTGATATAGCCGACATTGAACGAAGTCAGGTTCTGGAAGAAATGGGTTCCCTGGCTCGGGTCTATCTGATAGTCTTTGAGGGAGCACTCCACAATGGCCTTGGCTTCAGAAATGTCGCCCCATCCTACAGGCACGCCAAGACTCGGTTGGCTGGTACCCCAGCGGCCGAAGCCGATGAGGATATAGCCTTGTTTCCCTGCCTGCATCCGTGTATTCACTTCGGCAACCTGCGCGGCAATATCGCGAGTACGTAGCACGTCCCATGCGTCTTGCTTCAGATACACTACGTCGCTGACTCCCTCTACCCATCCGATACCCAGGGCGCATTCCGAGAGCAGGAAAGCAGCATCCGTGTCTATTTTGCTCCAATCAACTTCGGCATATCTGGAGTCTGCGGATATGGGCCGCACCTGAAGCACATTGAAAACGGCGGCCCCGTCTTTATCGAAGTCGGCGGCGAATTCCAGTTCCACTTCGCATTTCATCTCTTCCCTGGAAATCTCGAGCAGGGTACGCACAATCTCGGCCAGCGGGAAAGTGTTGTACTTGAGCATCGATGCGAATGTTACGTATTTAGGGCCCTCAGGTATAGCGGAATCAACTATACGCATATTTCCAAGATCCCATGTGGAGGCAACCCTCTTGAGCGAAGGAAAAGCTTCACACTCCGAAATGCCCAGACGCTCCAGGTTCACCGAATCATTTACGGATGCCGTAAACTTCTCCGGTCGCAGATTCATTGCATACATCACTCTCTGCGTGTCCTTCACGGTAAGTTCGGGCGTAGAGGTCTGGAGTACGTGCCTGGGATACTTGGGCGAGAAGCGCAACACCTGTTCCCCGTCCACAACGGCCTTTCCCAAGCCGTAAGCAAGCTTGGCTATGCCGTCTTCCGGCTTTTCGTGTCCGACGGGATAGAAATTGATGGAACGCGCCACTCCGGAAAGCGTGGGAAAGAAATACTCTCCCTGCCTGCTGCCGCAGATTTCTTCTATCACTATAGCCATCCTTTCTTCGGAAATAACATTGCCGGAAGAAACGATATAACTCTTCGCCGAACCGAAAAACACACTTGCATACACGCTGGTGATGGCCTTGGAAAGCATTCGAAGCTGCTGGTCCTCGTTCTGGGCATAGGGCAGCATATAAGTGGAATATACTCCGGCAAACGGCTGGTGGTAGGAATCCTCAAGCTTGGACGACGAACGGATTGCTAGAGGCCTGCGCACGACCTTGATGAAGGCTCGAAGGGCGGCCAGAAGGTCCTGGGGCAAAGGCGACGAAACGAACTCCGACAGCAGCTCGGAATCGCTCAGATCTGAATTGATTACATACTTGAGCCCGTTGTCCTTGATAAAGCGCTCAAAGTAGTCTGTCGTGATGACAAGTGTACGGGGAACCAGCACCCTTACATCTTCCCACTTGTCGTACAGGTTGTACTTATGCAACAACTGGTTGAGAAAAGCGAGGCCGCGGGCTTTGCCGCCAAGGGATCCGTTGCCGAACCGCGAGAACCAGATAGCATCATTGTAAGCCCCGGGGTTGAATGCCGCGACAACGCCCTGCGCCTGAGAGATGCGGTAATCATGTATAGCCCGGAGGTCTGCACGGCGGTGGGATTCTATGTCTTCATAGTCTTCGGAACGTATCGGGCTGAGTCTGCGTCCCAGTCCGAAGAGACCGCGCGCAAAGAGCCACTTGGACAAGTAGTTGTTGTCTGTAAGCCTTCTGAAAGCAGTCGGAGGAATATCCCTGAGCACGGTCTCGAATTCATACAGGTCGTGGGCTCGGGCAATTTCCACCCGTGTATCAGGGTCTATTACAACGAAGTCGCCGAATCCGAACTCCCTCTCCATATACTCCTCGAGTTCCTGCGTGAGGGTCTTGGACTGCTTGAGCAGGAATCCCGCCTTCATCCGGGCTGCAACGGAGCGCATACTCTCCTGGGAAGACTGCATGAGGAAAGGCATCCTCGGATTCTCCTTGCGCACCAGGCGACAGAAGTCTATTCCGGCATCAATCTTTTCAGTCGATGGATTGTCTCCCTTATGGAGCACGAAACCGATATCCGAGATTATGCCCAGCAAGTTCTTTCCATATTTGTGGTAATAAGCCACGGCGTCTTCGTAATTCGTAGCCATCAGCACCTTGGGGCGGGAACGTTTCCGAAGTATCTGCTGCTGCTCGTTGAGAGCGTCCTTGACTGCCTCCTTGTTCTGCCGCAGCACTATGTTGTAAAGCGCCGGCAGGTATGTGGAATAATACTTAATGGAATCTTCTACAAGCAGTATGGCCTGAACCCCCTGCTCCAGGATGTCCGCATCGGCGTTCATCCTGTCCTCCATCAATTTGATAATGGCGATGATAAGGTCTGTGGAGTAATTCCAGCAGAACACATAATCTATGTCCTCTCCTCCGAACTCTTCTATCTTGCGATAAACTTCCTTCGAGAACGACGACAGCAGCACAATGGGCATTGAAGGACTGTACTGCTTGGCCTGCCTGGCGAAATCGAACACGCTGACGGCTCCTACGTAATACATAGTGATGACAAGGTCGAAGCGCTCGCCTGCGGCCAGCAGCTCAAGGGCTTCCGCAGTACCCGGCGTTCTCTTGATCTCAGGAGGATTGCTGAGGTTAAGCTCTGCATATTCCTGGGCAATCTGATTGTCAAGACGCCCGTCCTCCTCCAGGGAGAAGCTGTCGTAGCTATTGGAAATCAACAAGATACGACGAACCCTCCCGGCCATCAACGTGTTATTCGTATTCATATGGCTAAACCAGTCCCTGGTCCATCATCGCACCGGCCACTTTGAGGAAACCGGCGGTGTTGGCGCCTTTTACATAATTTACGTAGCCATCTTCCTCCGTACCGTACCTTGTACAGGCATCGTGGATGTCTGACATTATCCTGCGCAGATGAGCGTCCACTTCCTCAGGGGTCCATTTCTGCCGTATGGAATTCTGGGTCATCTCCAAACCGGAGACCGCTACGCCGCCGGCATTGGAAGCCTTGCCGGGCGAATACAGCAGCTTCGCCTCCTGGATGATGGCGATAGCATCAGGAGTGGTGGGCATATTGGCACCCTCGGTTATGCATATGCAACCGTTTGCTACAAGTTGCCTTGCGCCTTCTGCGTCAAGTTCGTTCTGGGTGGCGCAAGGAAGCGCTATATCGCATTTTACGCTCCAGGGCTTGGCTCCGTCTCCGAAATATTTTGCGGAAGGATACTTCTGCACGTATTCCTTGATACGCCCGCGAATTACGTTCTTCAGCTGCTGCACGTAGGCAAATTTTTCTTCGTCCAGCCCGTCAGGGTCCCAGATATAGCCGTCGGAATCGGAAAGGGTAACCACTTTGGCGCCCAGCCGCATAGCCTTGGCAGCGGCATATTGAGCAACGTTTCCGGCGCCGGATACAACCACCGTCTTGCCCTCGAAACTCTCGCCGCGGGTGGCAAGCATCTGCGAAGCAAAGTAGCACACGCCGTAACCGGTAGCCTCCGGGCGCAGGGAACTGCCGCCCCATGCAAAGCCTTTACCGGTCAGAGTTCCGGAAAACTCATCGCGGAGTCGCTTGTACTGACCGAAGAGAAAACCTATCTCGCGGCCGCCCACGCCTATATCGCCGGCGGGAACGTCTGTATCCTGACCTATGTGGCGCTGCAGTTCCGTCATGAAACTCTGGCAGAAACGCATCACTTCCGCGTCGGATTTCCCGCGCGGGTTGAAGTCGGAGCCGCCTTTTGCGCCTCCCATGGGAAGAGTTGTAAGCGCATTCTTGAAAGTCTGCTCAAAAGCCAGAAATTTCATGATGCTGAGATTGACGCTCGCGTGAAAGCGGATGCCCCCCTTGTAAGGACCTATGGCGCTGTTCATCTGCACGCGGAAACCCCGGTTCACGTGAATCTCTCCTGCATCATCCATCCAGGGTACGCGGAAAATAATCACCCGTTCAGGCTCAACCATTCGTTCCATGATCTTGTTTTCAAGAAGATACGGGTACTCCTCAAGACACGGGGCTACACTGGCAAGCACTTCCCTTACCGCCTGATGAAACTCAGACTCACCTGGATTGCGGGCCTCAAGTTCGGCCATGAAATTCTTGATGTATCTATCTGTAAACACACTCATACCAATTGACTTATTAAAGTTTCACGATTCCCTTCCAAATAGTCTATCACGGGGATTTCTATCATAGTATAGCATCCCGGACGCTGGCGCACCGCAGCCCTTGCCGCCATTACGAGCACCTGTCCGGTAAGCGCGGGGTTGTTGATCTTCATATTGAACTCCAGCAGCTGGTTGTGAGTGGCGCCGGACACTCCCTTGCGGACCAGATTCACTCCGTGTCCCATATCATTCAGGGCGTCAACGCTGTCCACGGCAGACACGTGGGTATCGTCGTGTGCAAAATAGGGATCCGCCTTGATGGCGGCGCTGACCTTGGAGAGCTCGGCTCCGGGTTCGAGTTCCACATATACCATCCTGCGATGCAGACCGGTACCGATGGGGATGGTGACGCTGAGTGCATCTTTCACGCCTTCTACAGATTTGGCGGCAACAGAATGGCCCATGGAGCGGCCGGGGCCGAAATTGGTATAGCTTATGCCCTTGGGGGCCAGTCCCTGCATAAGGGCCCGCACCACCGAATCACTGCCGGGATCCCATCCGGCGGAGATGACGCTCACCGCACCGTTTTCCCTGGCAAGCGGATCCAGTTGAGAGCGCAGGGCGCAGATATCCGTATGAATGTCGAAGCTGTCCACCGTGCTGATGCCGAGACGCAGATACTTCTGAGCTGTCTCCCCTACTTTTCGGGACGGAACGGCAAGGATGGCAACGTCAACCTTGCCCAGTTCACGGATGTCGGACACCACCTTGCAGGAAGCCAGCTCCGGTATGCCTTCGGCGGAACCGCTCCTGCGTATGACGCCCACACATTCCATATCAGCGGCAGCACGGACAGCCTCGAGAGAGAAGCGGCCTATGTTGCCGTAACCAACAATTGCAACCTTTGTTTTTTCCATAACACTACAACTAACTTATAAACAATAATTCACGATACTTGGGAAGAGGCCATATACGGTTGTCGACGAGTTCCTCGAGCCTGTCGAGGGGCTTGCGGAGTTCCCTCAAACTTGCGGCGATGGATGAATACACCATAGCCCGCCTGTAGGAGTCCGTTGCAGACCTGGCCTCGTTGCGGGCCGTCTGCATAGCGTCAACTTTCAGGCGTATATCTTCTACCAGGGCGGATATTTCTTCTACCAGAATGCGCTCAGAAGTACAGCCTTCCAGATTTCCGAATACGTCCAGATTGTATTTCATTCCCTTGAGCAGTCGGGATTTATACTCGAGAGCGGCCGGGATAATATGGTTGATGGCCATACGCGCCATGACCAGCGACTCGATTTTAATTTTGTTCGAATAGGTGTCCCACTTAACTTCGTTCCTGGCCTGAAGCTCGCGGGCTGAGAAAACGCCGGTGCGGCTGAACATCTCTACCGATTGCTCCGAAGCGTAGGATGCGATGAGCTCCGGGACGCAAGTCCGGGTATCCAAGCCCCTGCGGGTTGCCTCGCGGACCCATTCTTCGGTGTATCCGTTGCCGTCGAAACACACCACGTCTATTACAGACGCAATGAGAGGCTTCAGGGAATCCATAACGGCCACATCGAACTCCTTTCCTGCGGACAGTTCGGCGTCAAGGGCTTTTTTATACTCACGCAGCTGATCGGCCACCGCGGCGTTCAGCACGGTGAGGGCTCCTGCACAGTTGGCGGAGGACCCCACTGCACGGAACTCGAAACGGTTTCCGGTAAATGCGAACGGGGATGTGCGGTTGCGGTCCGTGTTGTCCAGAAGGATCTCCGGAATCTCGACCAGTCCGACGCCCTTGCCCTTCTTCCCGGCTATCTCGACAGGTGTTCCGGAAGGAAGTTCGAGAAGTTTGCGCAGCACTTCCGTCATAGTGCGCCCCATAAAAGCAGAAACGATTGCGGGAGGAGCTTCGTTTCCGCCCAGACGATGCTCGTTGCCCGCACTGACGATGCTGGCCTTGAGCAGGGCGTTGTGCTTCTGTACGGCCACAAGGGAGTTCACGAGGAAAATCATAAACTGCAGGTTGCCGCGGGCGTCTTTTCCCGGCCCCAGCAGTCCGACTCCGGTATCCGTACCAAGCGACCAGTTGTTGTGTTTTCCCGAACCGTTTATGCCTTCGAAGGGCTTTTCGTGCAGCAGTACCACGAAAGAGTGCTTCCTGGCGATGGTCTCCATCAGGTTCATGAGTATTTGGTTCTGGTCGTTGGCAAGATTGGCTTCCCCGTAAATGGGTGCCAGTTCGAACTGATTTGGCGCGGCTTCATTATGACGCGTTTTCACAGGTATGCCCAGCCGGAACGCCGCTATTTCCAAATCGCGCATAAATGCCGCGACACGCGAAGGGATAGCGCCGAAGTAGTGGTCGTCCAGCTGCTGGTTCTTCGAGGACATATGCCCCATAAGCGTACGTCCCGTAATCATCAGGTCGGTACGGGATGCATAGAGCGCCTCGTCCACGAGGAAATACTCCTGCTCCCAGCCAAGGTAGGAGTACACTTTTGTTACGTTGGGGTCGAAGAGCTTGCATATAGGCAGCGCCGCCTCGCAGACAGCCTTCAGCGCACGCTTCAACGGCGTCTTGTAATCCAGGGCCTCGCCGGTGTATGACACGAAAATAGTGGGGATGCAGAGCGTGTCTTCCTGAATAAAAACAGGAGATGTGGGATCCCATGCGGTATATCCCCGGGCCTCAAAAGTAGCGCGTATGCCGCCGCTGGGGAAAGACGAAGCATCCGGTTCCTGCTGCACCAGCGAGCTGCCGTCGAAGCGCTCTATCACTCCGCCTTTACCGTTGTAGTCTATCAGGGTCTCGTGCTTTTCTGCGGTACCGTCTGTAAGCGGCTGGAACCAGTGCGTGACGTGGGTAACCTTATGTTCCAGCGCCCACTCTTTCATTCCTCCGGCAACCTCGTCTGCAGTCTTGCGGTCCAGGGGTTTGCCGTTGTCTATGCAGTCGAGCAAGCGGCTGAATGTCTTGGGATCGAGATACTGCCTCATCTTGGCGCGGTCGAACACCAGTTCGCCGAATATCTCCGACACCTTTTTGTCCAAGGCCTCGGACTGCAGAGCCTTTTTCTCAAAGGAACTCCGCACAAGGTCGATTCTGTTAACGCTCATAGATTTTTATACAAAAACCTTGCAATTTAGCAAGAATTTTTCAAAAATCTGCAAGTCTTGAGACAGGAGCTACATCAAGAGGAGTACGTTCACCGGCAAGATAATGGTAATAGCCTGCTATAGCAATCATTGCAGCATTATCCGTGGTGAATTTAAATTCCGGGAGGAAGGTTCGCCAGCCGCGTTTGTTCCCCTCGGCCACAAGCCTTTCACGAAGGCCGCTGTTTGCGCTGACCCCGCCGCCTATAGTTATATCCTTGATACCGGTCTGCTTTGCGGCTTTTATGAGCTTGTCCATCAGTATGTCTATCAAGGTCTTCTGGAAAGATGCGCAGATATCTTCCTTGTTGTTTTCCATAAACTGCGGGTCTCGGGCCATCTCGTCACGCACAAAATACAGCAGCGATGTCTTTATTCCGCTGAAAGAGTAATCGAGTCCGGATATATGGGGCTTTGCGAATTTAAAACGCCCGGGGTCACCAAGTTTTGCAAGGCGGTCTATGACAGGCCCACCGGGATACCCCAGGCCCATCATTTTGGAGCACTTGTCGAAAGCCTCCCCCACGGCGTCGTCTATAGTCTGCCCGAGAATAGTATAGGAAAGAGGAGCGTCCACTTTCACAATCTGGGAGTTGCCGCCGCTCACCAAAAGGCAAAGGAAAGGGAATCCCGGTTCGTTCACAGGCTTGCCTTCCTGCCTTATGAAATCGGCCATGAGATGTCCCTGCAGATGGTTGACCATAACCACCGGAATATCCAGCGAAAGGCCGAGCGCCTTGGCGAAGGATGTACCAACCAGAAGAGAGCCCAGCAGGCCCGGGCCGCGTGTGAAGGCTATTGCGGTCAGGTCGGACGGCTTGACGCAGGCCCTGGAGAGCGCCTCGCTTACCACGGGAACGATGTTCAGTTCATGAGCGCGGGATGCAAGCTCGGGGACCACGCCTCCATAGGCCCTGTGAACTTCCTGTGAAGCTATTACGTTGGACAGCAGCCAGCCGTCGCGGATGACGGCGGCAGAAGTGTCGTCGCAGGAAGATTCTATGCCCAAAATAATATCTGCCATATAAAAAGTCTTGTGGAGCCTGCAAATTTAACAATTATTTTATAAATTTGTAGGATTTAAACCATCGACGTCATAGAAAAGGCCAGATACATAGCCGCACGTGCAGCGGGATTCCTGATAACTTTATTTTTGGGGATCCTGCTGGTGCTGCAGATTCCTGCAGTACAGACCGGGCTAGCACAGTATGCCGGCAAAAAACTTGCTTCATCCCTGGACGGCCTGCTGACGATTGAGTCCATACAGGTACATCCATTCAACGCCCTTACAATCAAGAACGCCGTCATTCTGGACACAAATCCTTATACCGATGACCCTTACGGGCTTGGCGTAACAGACACGCTTGCACGTATCGAGAGATTGTCCGCCACCCTTTCCCTCAAAGGGCTGTTCAACAGACGGGGGCTGCTGCTCAACCGCGTAGAGGCGGAAGGATTGCTGTTCCAGCTGGCCATTGAGCCGGACGACAAGTACGGGAACAACCTTATCAGGATATTCAAGCTTATCGACGACGGGAGCGAGATGAGCATGGACAGCATATTTACGGTAAAACACCTCAAAGTCAAGGATGCGCGCTTCCGTATGCTGAACCACTGCTACTACCTGGGTTACGATGCAGGAATGGATTACGGCGACCTGGATGTGAGCTTCGACGTTGACGGACAGGACATATCCTTCTCTGAAGGGCGTATGCGCGCCAAGGTCAATTCGCTGCAGGCACGCGAAAAAAGCGGGTACCACATACTGGATGCAAGCGGAAGCTGCTGCGTCGGAATGGGGAAGACGATTCTTAAGGACATCAATCTCAGGGACGCCTGCGGTTCAGACATAAACCTTCCCGATGCGGTCCTGAGCTATTCCTGCACCGACGACTGGGCAGATTACGTCAACAAGGTGGATATGGACATACGCTTTGCCCCTTCCAGGCTTGTGTTCGAATCCATCAGTTACTACAGCGGAGGCACGTTCAAGGACTGCAAGCTCACCACAGATATTCAGAAAGGACGCTTCAAGGGCACGGTAAGTGACTTTGCCGTCGAGTCCGTAGATTTTACTACTCCCTACGGACCATCCGGCAACGCGGACTATACGATGCGCGGCCTGCCTGAAGTGTCCGAGACCTACCTGTCCGCCAAACTGAACGACATACAGTTCACGGGCGCAGGCCTTCAGGCTGCGCTGGCGGAGGTTGGAGCCGATATACCTATATCGAACTTTGCTCCGGGAACCGTTTTCACCCTCAACGGAGAAGGCTCAGGCCCCATGCGCGACCTGAAGGCCAACGCCAGCCTCAGTTCCGCAATAGGCGGGCTGAATATGAAAGTATTAATGCGCAACCTGCTGCAAGACAAAAAAAACATTGAGCTGAACGTCGATCTGGGTTCTGAGCGTCTGCATCTCGGCAAGTTGCTTGGTTCCGAACAATTAGGCGAGAGCGCATTCAGCGCCAGCGCCGACGGTACTCTCGGGAGCGACATGGCGCTCAACGTCAGCAAACTGGAAATCTCCAGACTCGGATTCCTGGGATACGAATACAGCGGGCTCAGCCTGGACGGACGCCTCAAAGACAAGACCATTGCCGCAAGATTGCTCAGCAACGATCCGAACGCACTGCTGAATCTCGAAGGCAGTTTCGACCTGAACGACAAATCCGCACAACTGAGCGCAGACCTGCAGGAAATCAATCTCGCAGCACTGAATATAGACAAGCGCGGAGGCACTTCCAAAATCGCATGCACGATAAACGGCGAGCAGGGCATTCACAAGAAAGCTCCCTTGCACGTAATGATAAACGATCTTCTGCTCCGAAACGACAACGGCCTGTACCGCATCGGAGACATAGAGGCCGAAGCCAGACTGCAGGGAGAAGATTTGACGGCCCTGATAAACTCCGGTTTCATGGACGCGAAATACAATGGACCATCCAATTTCAACGGTCTCGTAAAGTTCCTGAAGAGCGCTTCCATAGAACGTGAAATGCCTTCATTTTTCATCTCCGGAGCCACTGCAGATTCCAAGGCATACAACGCCACCCTCAGTGCCGTATTCCACGACACCGAGGATATCCTAGCCTTCGTTATGCCCCAGGTGGGAATTGCAGCCGGGACAGCATTAAACATAGACATTGCAGAAGACGGCACCCTGCTGGGGTATATTAATTCCCCCCTCCTCAAATATGGCGGCATACGGGCAAGCGACATCAAACTTGCCCTGGACAATGCCGACAGCAACCTGAGTTGCCTGGTCAACGCCGACTTGTTGAAGGTGAATGACATGAGTTTCGAAGAGGCCACGCTGCACGTGGAGACCGACGACAACCTTACCAGCGTACGGGTCGGATACGAAGGCTCCGACCTGCTGAACAAAGGCAGCGAGCTTAACCTTCAGGCATTTCTGATGCGGGATGAAGCCGGACGTCCCGCAGTAAGCGCCAGCACTCTTCCGTCCATTCTTCGCATAAAGGAAAACATATGGGAGCTTCAGGAATCGTTCATAACCATGAACGGCGGAGAGCTGGAAATATCCGGTTTCAACCTCGCCAGCGAAACTCAGAGCCTCACTATCGACGGCTGCATGTCGCCATTCCGGAGAGACACCCTGCAGGTGAGCCTGAGCAACCTCAACCTGGATCTTGTGAACGAGTTCCTGTCTGAATCCACGCCGAAGATTGAGGGCGTCATAGACGGATATATGGGCATTCTGTCGCCGGTTCCCAAGGAATTCAGCCTGGGCGCGGACCTGACCCTCAAAGAGATGGCCGTCGATGGCATACAGGCCGGTGATTTCAAGCTCAAGAGCACCCTTGCCGATGACGGCAACCGTGTACGGCTCAAGCTGGACAACGACAAGGACGGGAAGCATATACTCGGTGTGGCCGGAACATACGGTATCAAGGACAGCAGCATAGACGCTACGGTGAATATGGACCGCTTCGGCCTGGGCATAGGAGCGCCTTTCCTGCGCGATTATATCTCAGAACTTGGCGGCGACGCTTCAGGCGTAGTGCAATTGTCCGGCACCACCGATAAGCTGCAGCTGAAGAGCGACGGCATAAAACTGGACCAGGCACGCGCCAGGGTGCGGTACACCAACGTTGCATATATTCTGAACGGCACTATGGGACTTGATGAAGGAGGCCTCAAGTTCAACGACATCAACGTCACGGACGACTTTGGCGGAAGCGGCACCTTGAGCGGAGGGCTGGCCTTCAAGTACCTGAAAAACTTCCGTATGGACACCCGCCTCCGCATGCGGCAGCTGAAAGCCATAAACATCCCGGATGAAGACAGTCCCATCCTGGTATATGGCGACCTCGCGCTGTCCGGCTTTGGCAGGATTTCGGGGCCCTTCAATGCGCTTCATGTAGATGCCGACGTGGCGACCGACGGAACCGGCAACGTGAGCCTGCCCCTTCCATCTTCCGCCACCGCCCAAGGCAACGACCTCCTCACTTTCACCGCCGAGCCGTCACTGAACGAAGACGAAGTGCTCTCTGCATCCAGAGTCCTTCCTGCACCTTCTG
The DNA here is from genome assembly GCA_017454265.1 of Bacteroidales bacterium. Lineage (GTDB taxonomy): Bacteria > Bacteroidota > Bacteroidia > Bacteroidales > UBA932 > Cryptobacteroides. Next base: position 81,133 of record JAFTDJ010000021.1, read on the forward strand.
CAAAATTTACCGCCCACGCCGTAGTGAGCGTATCTCCGGATGTAACCGCCAGCATAGAAATCGACAAGGAATCCGGGCACGCCCTGTCGGCCGAGGGCAACGGACAGCTGATAGTGGACCTGAACACGTCGAATGCCTCGTTCCAGATCAACGGAGACTACAACATAGAAAAGGGCAAGTACTTGTTCAACATTCCAGGTATAGTGAGCAAGGAATTCGATATCAAGTCCGGCAGCAAGCTCAAGCTCAACGGCGATATTATGGAGAGCGCCCTGGACCTAAAGGCGGTCCACACCGTCAAGACTTCCCTTGCCACGCTGGTGACGGCAGACAGCACCTCCGTCTCCAGCCGGAGGCCGGTGGAGTGCGGCATCAACATCGGAGGCAAGCTTCAAAATCCCGAAGTGGAGTTTTCCATCAACGTTCCTGACCTGGAGCCGAACACCAAAATGTACGTGGAATCCGCCCTGAGCACCAAAGACAAGGTGCAGAAGCAGTTCGTCGCCCTGCTGCTCTTCGGCACCTTCCTGCCGGAGGAAGGGTCCGGAGTCGTCAACGGTACCAATATGATAGCGTCCAACGTAGGAGAGATTGTATCCAGCCAGCTGAACAACATACTCCAGAAACTGGATATTCCGCTCGACTTCGGATTGGGTTACCAGCAGGACAATGTGGGTACGGACATATTCGACGTGGCAGTCTCTACGCAGTTGTTCAATAACCGTGTGCTGGTGAACGGTTCGGTGGGAAACCGTAAGTTCAGCACGTCCAAAAGCTCCTACGGCGACTTTGTGGGAGACATAGACATAGAGGTAAAGATAGACCGGAGCGGAGAGTTGCGGTTCAAGGTATTCTCGCACTCCGCGGACGAATTTTCCAGCAGCCTTGACTTCTCACAGCGGAACGGCCTGGGCCTTTCGTACCAGAAAGAATTCGACCGTACAAAAGACTTCTTCAGGCAGCTTTTCATGTCCAGGCAGCAGAAAAACAATGAAGCTTTAACCGAAGCGTCCCGGAATCGCAAGATGAAGACGATACAAGTGAAATGATGGCAGATTCGATAGAATTGTTGGGAATGAAGTTTTTCGCCAGGCACGGATGCCTGGAAAGCGAAAGGCTGGAGGGCAATGAGTTCGTAGTGGACTTCCGTTGCGAACGGGACTTGACGGCCGCCGGCGTCAGCGACCGACTGGAAGACACGCTGGACTACGGCAAGGTGTATGCCGTTGTCGCCAGGGAAATGGAAGTTCCGTCCAATCTGCTCGAAAACGTCGCCGCAAGAATAGCGGACGCCCTGTCCCGGGAGATTCCGGAGATTGGTCATTTTGAGCTTAGTGTATCCAAAAAGAATCCCCCCGTGGGAGGTGAATGTGAATGGGCAAGAATATGTATAAGACGATAGCGTTGCTCACACTCGGCTGCAAGCTGAATTACGCCGAAACCAGCACCTACGAGCGAGGCTTTGTGGAAGCGGGGCTGAAAGTCGTTCCCTGGTCGGCCGGTGCAGACATCTACATCATAAACACCTGCTCCGTCACCGCCACGTCCGATGCCAAATCCCGCAATCTCATCCGCAAGGTCCACCGGATCAATCCCGACGCCTGCATAGTTGTAACCGGATGCAGCGCCCAGCTGCGCCGGTCCGAGATAGAGGCGATTCCCGGCGTGAGCATGGTTTTTGGCTGCGGCGAAAAGTCCCGCGTTGTCCCCGGCACCCTGTCCTTCTGCGGCATTACCGAGGTGTCTCCGGACGGAAAGCAAGACCCTTTCGCCGCCTGGAGCTCCGGAGAAAGGACAAGGAGCTTTCTGAAAGTACAGGACGGCTGCAACAATTATTGCAAGTACTGCACAGTCCCGCATGCCCGTGGGGAGAGCCGCAACGTTCCAATTGCCGAATGCGTAGATAACGCCCGTCGCGCCGCAGCCCTCGGGATTAAGGAAATAGTACTCACAGGGGTGAACACAGGAGACTTCGGACGAAGTACGGGCGAGAGCTTCCTGGATTTGCTCCGGGCCCTGAATGAAGTTGACGGTATAGAGCGATACCGCATCTCCAGCATTGAGCCCAACCTCCTCACAGAGGAAATCGTTGACTGGACAGCTTCAGGCACCAAATTCCAGCCTCACTTCCATATTCCGCTGCAAAGCGGTTCGGACGAGCTTCTGAAACGGATGGGAAGACGTTACGATACAGATTTCTTCGCCCGTAAACTGGAGTATGTGCGCAAGGCCATGGAAGCTCCCGGCCGCCCCCTGGTCTTCTTCGGGATTGACGTCATGGCCGGTCTGCCCGGCGAGACCGACAGGCACTTTGCAGACTGCATCGGCTTTCTGAAGTCGGTAAGGCCCGCTTATATTCACGTTTTTCCCTACTCCCGACGCCCCGGCACCGAGGCGGCCGCAATGGACGGGCAGGTGAGCGAAAGCGTAAAGAAAGAACGCGTAGCAGAACTGGAGAAACTGTGCAATACCCTGCATGATGAGTTTGTGGCGGCCAACAGGGGCGTTCACGAGAAAGTGCTCTTCGAGTCTACCGACAGGCTCGGTTATATGGAAGGATACACAGGTAATTACATACGCATACGGCGTCCTTATGAGGCGTCGCTGAGCGGCAAGATTGTGGACGTTATAATATGAAAGCAAAACTAACGATTCTTGGATCCGGAACGTCGTCCGGCATCCCTATGATAGGGTGCAGCTGCCCCGTGTGCAGTTCCACCGATCCCCGTGATTCCAGGCTACGCGCCTCGGCGCTGGTTGAGTACGGGGGGCTCACGATTCTGATAGACTGCGGACCGGACTTCCGCCAGCAGGCGCTTCGCGCCGGGCTCAGGCACTTGGATGCAATACTCCTAACCCACAACCATATGGACCACGTCGGCGGGCTGGACGACACAAGGGCCTTGAATTTGTGCGAAAGCCATCCGGTCAACATTTATTGCGAAAAGTATGTGGAAGATTCACTCCGGCACACTTACGCATACGCCTTTGCAGAGCCCAAGTACCAAGGTGCGCCGGAGTGGCATATGCATACCATAGATGCCGGCGGTCCTTTCAAAGTATGGTCCAACGCCGGCGACGAAGTTCTTCAGTGGGAAAAGGGCTTCGGATACAGGCATCTTGAGAATAAGGGTTCCGCAGGAAAGTATGTGGAGGTCACTCCCATACAAGGGTGGCACCATAAGACCAAGAAGCTCTCAGTTCTGGGCTACCGCTTCGACGACATTGCTTACCTGACGGATATGAATCTCATAGACGACTGCGAGACAGCTAAACTGAAAGGCCTCAGGGCTGTTACCATAAACTGTGTGAAGCCGGGGCCCCACCATTCTCACTTTTCGCTTGATGAAGCTTTGGAGTTCTTCGAAAAGGTGGGGGCGGAAGAATCATACATCACGCATCTTTCGCATTTACTGCCTCCTCATGCCGAGTTCGAGAAGCAGCTTCCACCGCACGTTCATCCGGCATATGACGGCCTGATAATTTAACAGCTTATGAAACGAATAATGCTTGCCGCATTTATCCTCGCGGCGTTAACCACATCCTGCAAAATGGAAAATCCCCTTCTGAGCGAGTCTCCTCTTGAGTATGGAGCACCGCAGTTCGACAAAATCCGAAACGAGCATTACCTCCCCGCCTTCAAGAAGGCGATCGAGGAGGCTAAAACCGAGGTGGACGCTATAGTAGCCAATACTGAAGAACCAAGTTTTGCAAACACCATAGAGGCACTTGAGTTCAGCGGAGAAGCCCTTGAAAGGGTCTCATCCATCTTTTACAACCTGCTGGAAGCAGAGACCAACGACACCCTTCAGGAAATAGCCGAGGAGGTCTCCCCTCTTATGACCGAGTATTCCATGTATGTTTCCCTGAACGAGAAACTGTTTGAAAAGGTGAAGGCTGTTTACGACAGCCGCGAGAGTCTCGGGCTGGAGGGTGACCAGATGCGTCTTCTGGAAAAGACTTACCTTTCCTTTGCCCGCGGAGGCGCCAATCTCAGCCCGGAAGACAAGAAAATTTACAGCAAACTGAGCGAAGAGCTGTCCCTGCTCTCGCTGAGTTTCAGCAAGAACGTTCTTTCAGCTACTAACGCATTTACACTCGACCTCACCGATGAGTCTGATCTCGAAGGTCTTCCCGACTTCATCCGTGAGCTGGGGCGCCAGACTGCTGCCGAAAAAGGCAGGGAGGGCTGGGTATTCGACCTCAGCTATCCAAGCTACGGCCCCTTCATGAAGTACTCCGCAAGGCGCGATCTGCGTGAACGCATGTACATGGCGTACAACAGCCGCGCACTCGGCGGAGAATACGACAACTCCGGCATAGTGAAGGATATAATAGACCACCGGATTCGCATTGCCAATATCCTCGGGTACGAAACCTATGCAGACTACGCCCTTGAGGAGCGCATGGTCAAGACCCCTGTGGAGGTGGATGAGTTCCTCACCGAACTTATGGAACCTTCGCTCCCTGCCGCACGCAAGGAGGTGGCCGCCATACTCAAATATGCCCGGGACAACGGTTTCGAAGAGGAATCCCTCATGCCCTGGGACTTCAGCTACTGGAGCGACAAATACAAAGCGGCGGAATATACGCTCAACGACGCCGAGCTCAAGCCCTACTTCCAGCTCGAGAGCTGCATTGATGCTGTGCTGGGACTTGCCACCAGGTTGTACGGCCTGCAATTCGTCCCGCGCCCGGACATTCCCGTTTATCACAAGAATGTGAAGGTGTTCGACGTAAAGGACGAAGACGGCAGGCATCTGGCCCTGTTTTACGCCGACTTCTTCCCCCGCGCCGGCAAAAGGGGTGGTGCCTGGATGACCGAATTCCGAGGTCAGAGCATCAAGGACGGAGTTGAGAGCCGCCCTCTGATAAGCATTGTCACCAATTTCAGCAAGCCCACTGCAGACACTCCTTCACTGCTTACCCACGACGAACTCACCACCTTCCTGCACGAGTTCGGACACTCTCTCCACGGTATGATGGCCGAGGGCCGCTACGGCTCGCTCACCGGCACCAGTGTTGCCCAGGACTTCGTGGAGCTGCCCTCCCAGATTATGGAAAACTGGGCATTCGAACCCGAATACCTGGGCGGCTTTGCAAAGCACTACAACACCGGCGAGGTCATTCCATCAGAACTGATAGACAAGATAGTAGCCACCAAAAACTACCTTGCCGCCTATTCTCAGGTGCGCCAGCTGGACTTCGGTACCATAGACATGGCGTGGCACAACAGGACAAGCGTACCGGAAGCCGATACCGAGACTTTCGAGAAGACTGTGCTCAAGCCTTCCGCGCTTATGCCGCAGATTCCCGGAACCTGCTTCTCGACCTCATTCAGCCATATCTTCTCGGGAGGCTACTCGGCAGGGTATTATTCCTACAAATGGGCCGAAGTCCTGGAAGCAGACGCCTTCAGCCTGTTTCAGGAGAAAGGAATCTTCAACCGGGAAGTATCCGGAGCCTTCCGCCGCGAACTGCTCAGCAAGGGAAGCAGCGAGGATGAAGCTGTCCTCTACCGCAATTTCCGCGGCCACGATCCCGAGCCGCGCGCGCTCCTTGTAAAACTCGGAATAGTCAAACAATAGAAACTGCTCCCTCGTCTAAAAGAACGCGGTAAATTTCCATGGCATTCTGCGGCATCCCGTTCTGCGGGTCGCCGCAGAATTGTTTCAGGTCTGCCAAGCTCGCACCTGGATGCTGCGCGGCAAATTTCATGAGCGCTGCCCTGGTGCGGGCTTCCGGACCTGCAGCCCGGCATACGTCGCAGGTGCCGCAGTCCGTCGTTTCCGTCTGCCCGAAGTAAGCCAGAAGCTGGCGGGAGCGGCAGGTTTCACTGTCGAGAAGGTATCCTTCCATAGCGTTAAGCCGTGCTTCGGCATTGGAGCGCAGGAAAGTGTACCGCTCAGGCTTCAGGTCTATATTTCCCGGCACCAGGCGGTCGTGATACAGGTACACCAGCGAGCAGCGGCCGGCAGGAATATAGTTTATTATCCGCTGGAGCGAGAGCTGATACAACAACTGGTGCAGCCAGGGCACGGTGACATCGCAGGCTCGAGCCAGGCTCTCGTCGTCTATGGTTACCGAGTAGGACATCACCCCCGGGTAGCCCCTCATCAGCGACTCCAGGAGAGGTATCATTTGCGGGTGGGGCAAATCAGCCTCATACAGAGAGTTACGCGGCACTGAAATGCGTACGCGGGTGGGCACGTCGGCATCTTCGTTCCAACTCAGGTGCCCGGCCCGGCACAGGTAGCGGAGGGCGTTACGCACTGAGGACGGCCTCAGTTTGAATTGCTTGCAGAAGGCATCAAAATCGAACTTGAGTGTCATCCCTTCGCCTGTTTCGTAGATGACGTTGTTAAAGATGTGCAGCTTCTGATATACGTCGGCAATGTACTCAAGCGACGGGAAGGAACTGTCCAGCATCTGGCGCAAATGGGCCAGGTCGGAGGGATTCCATAACAGCACGGCATAAGAGCGAAGCCCGTCGCGCCCTGCCCTGCCCGCCTCTTGAAAATAGGATTCCAGGCTGTCCGTGGGCTCCCAGTGCACCACAAAGCGCACATCTGGCTTGTCTATGCCCATACCAAAGGCGTTGGTACAAACCATTACGCGTATTTCTCCTGTTTTCCAGGCTTCCTGACGCTCCGTGCGGCTGCGCGTGCCCAGGCCGGCGTGATAAAACGATGCACTCACTCCCTCGGCACGGAGCAGCGCGGCAACTTCTTCACAGCGCCTGCGACTCCGCAGGTAAACGATTCCGGATCCTTGCACACCGCGGCAGATATCCAGAAGCTGCCCGGTTTTGTCGCGGCATTCGCGTACGATGTAAGACAAATTGGGGCGTTCGAATCCGCTGCGCAGGATGTTGAACGAAGGATTTTCCGGATCTTGGGAAAGGCGCATGGCTATATCCTGCGCGACTTTGGGCGTGGCGGTTGCAGTGAGGGCAATCACAGGAGCCTTCACCGAATTACGAAGTTCTCCTATATGCAGGTAGTCGGGACGGAAATCATAGCCCCACTGGGAAATACAGTGGGCCTCATCAACCACGATGAAGCAAATTTCCATCACTTCCAGATATGAACGGAAGAGAGGGCTGGAAAGCCGTTCGGGAGAGACGTACAGGAATTTACAGTCGCCGTAGGCAGCGTTGTTCAGCGCCAGGTCCACCTCGCGCCTGGTCATTCCGGCGTGCACTGCAAGTGCCCTGATGCCGCGCTTCTCGAGATTCTGGACCTGATCTTTCATAAGCGCGATGAGCGGGGTCACCACCAGGGCCAGTCCGTCCCGCATCATTGCGGGAACCTGAAAACATATTGATTTTCCTCCGCCTGTCGGCAGTATTGCCAGGGTGTCACGTCCTTCGAGGGCAGAAAGCACAATCTCTTTCTGCATGGGCCGGAAAGAGTCGTAGCCCCACCACTGTTTCAGGATTTCCTCGGGCGTCTGCATTTCAAGCGAGGATGATGAATACACAAGGACGTTTGCCTATTACCGCCGGAGCGCCTTTCCACTGTGCTGCAGTAGCAGTGCGGATGAAGGCATCCGGAAGCGTGATGTCCGCCGCCACACATACGCGGGTCTGGGGTGAGAGGAATTGAAGCATGTCGGCAAACAGAGCGTCGTTGCGATATGGCGTCTCTATTATTATCTGACTCTGCCTCAACGCCTTGGACTGACGTTCAAGCTCCTTCAGGGCAGTCCTCCGCTCGTCTGTTTTGGCGGGAAGATACCCCCTGAAAGCAAAGCTCTGGCCATTAAGGCCGGAGGCCATCAAGGCCAGCATCAGGGAAGAAGGACCGACCATCGGCACCACTTCTACTCCCTTGCGGTGACAAAGGGCGACCAGGTCGGCTCCAGGATCCGCCACGGCTGGTAATCCGGCTTCCGATACAAGACCTGCGTCTCCCTTGTCGAAGACAGAAACCAGCGCTTCGACTTCAGCAGGTGTACTGTGCTCGTTGAGCACGTGGAATTCTAGTTCGTCTATGCGTCCCTTGAGTCCGGCTCTGGAGAGAAAACGGCGTGCGGTGCGCAGCTCCTCAACCACGAATACTCCAAGCTCCGAAATTTTGTCTATAACCGGAGCAGGGAGAACCTCAGAAGGATCGTAATCGCCCAGAGGCGATGGTATCAAGTATAGTTTCCCTTTCACGCTTACAAATATACCAAAAAATAATGATGTAACAGTGTTTGTGTTGACGGTAAAAATTGTTAGATTTGCAGACTGGAAACAACATTAATATTTATATATCAATTATGGCTAACATCCAACTTTCCAAGTATGGTATCAAGGGCGTAAAGGAAATCCTCTACAACCCTACGTATGAAGTTCTTTACAACGAAGAGACCAAACCCGGCCTCGAGGGTTACGACAAAGGTCAGGTGACCGAGCTCGGCGCCATCAACGTAATGACGGGCGTTTACACCGGCCGTTCCCCCAAGGACAAGTACATAGTGTACGACAAGACCACAAAGGAAGGCGCACCCGGCGAGATTTGGTGGACAACCGAGGGCTATCCCAACGATAACCACAAGATGAGCGTAAAGACCTGGGGCGCAGTGAAGAAACTCGCCCAGAAGCAGCTCAGCGGCAAGCGTCTGTTCGTGGTCGACGGATTCTGCGGCACCCATGCCGACACCAGCATGAAAGTGCGCTTCATATTGGTGTTGGCATGGAAGGCCCAATTAGTGACCAACATGTTCATCCGTCCCAAGAACCAGAAAGAGTTTGACCAGGAGCCCGATTTCGTGGTTTACTGCGCCGCAAAGGCAAAGGTGGACAACTACAAGGAACTGGGTCTGCGCAGCGAGACCTGCGTCGCCTTCAACGTAACTTCCCGCGAGCAGGTTATCCTCAACACCTGGTACGGCGGCGAAATGAAGAAGGGTATG
>JAFTDJ010000022.1 GCA_017454265.1 Bacteroidales bacterium
GGCCTACCTTGCCTACGATTTCCACTGGAAGAGGGCGGCTGACATCTGGATGGCCCTCTCCGGCACCGGCAATTACACCAAGCGCGCCTGCGCTTGCTACAACACCGCCCTGGCCTTCTACATGATGGGCGACCTGAACATCGCCACCAAGTGGCTTGACCGTGCCGACGGCTACGAATCCCTCGGCCTCTCCCCGGGGCTCCGCAAACGTATCGAGGAACGGAAATAAATGATCAGCCGGCTCTTGTGCGAGCCGGCTTTTTTGTGGCCTAGCCGTTCACGGCATCCTGCTTCATGGCTTTTGCCGTCTCTAGCAGTAGGGGAATATCCGTCTTGACGGTGTTGAAGATCCCTTAGGCGTCCACCTCTCCGTATTCGTTCTTTAGCCGGTAACATAAATGAGGTCTTTTTGGATGTTCTCCATGAATCCTTCCTGGAAATGGGCCTTTGCCGATACAAGATCCACTTTTCGGCCAAAAACGGTTTCCAGCTGCTTGGTCAGCGTGTAGTATTGGTATAGGCTGGGCTGTTTCAGCGATACTAGTATATCGATGTCGCTCTCCGGTCCCGCCTCGTTTCTGGCAAAGCTGCCAAAAAGAGCGATCCTCTCTATGCCCAGAGATGCTTTGTTGTATATATAGTAAACTTTCAGGAGTGCCAATACGGTGCTTCTGTTGAGTTTATCTTCAGGGCGTTCATCAATGTAACTGACGACAGGGCGATACCCCAACGCTTTCAGCACCTTCGAAAAAGTGCCTGGACTGCCCAGCTTACCTCTTTCCATCCGGGAAATCTGGGACTTGCTCATCCCCGAAAGAATCCCGACCTGCTCCTGGGTCATCCCCCTGGCAAGTCGCATGCTCTTTATATCAGGCTCAAACATAGTTCTGTTTTTGACAAAGAAATGTAAAGTTTAATAAACATGCAACTTTTGATGCAGATATCCTTTTCATTGGGTAGTGCATTCTCTCCGGGACAATTGTGGACAGCTCGACAAAAACTTAAAGACCGTAAAGTGCCCATAGAAGTGTCCAGGAGGGTGATTGCCGCTCTTCATCTACCTCCTGACGGGGAGGTAAAGAGCACCTATTGACCTTGAAGACCCCTCCAACGCCTTTGGGTACTCTTCAAGTTTTCACGCTGAGTATGTACGGGCATTACGGGAGAGTCCGACTTGGTACCGGTTCGGGAACGGTGAAATCGGTTACTGGAAGAACACTGGCTATCGATACGATTTCTATGAGAAGCCGAGCAAGTTCAGGGAGATGATGATGCAAAACAAAATTGCCGCATACTTGTCGGATAGAAGACAAGGCTGTAGCAATCTTATAGACCATCTCCCTTTACTGACGTTCAAGAATGAGAATGTGGAAGGTGAGTATCTGCATTTCTATTGTATTGAGGATATTGTACAACGAAGATAAGGCCGGCAAAAGACTTCCTCATCATCTCGATTTTCATTGATAGTTGCCTATCTCACAGAAAAGTTGTAAATTGCGTTGCATTGTAACGCAACTTATTTACAATGAAGAAGTATGTAATTAATAGGAATAACACCGAACAGTGGAAAGAAGACATCAAGAAGTCCGTCATGTTCTATAATGATTGGTTCTTGGCATTTGCCCCCTCAACCTATATCAACGCACGTCAAGATGCCATCAACAGAGTGAACAATGCCTTCCA
>JAFTDJ010000023.1 GCA_017454265.1 Bacteroidales bacterium
CTCACGGGCTCGGGAAGCGGACTCGGAATAGCTGATATAATGCGGTTCATAGGCCGGGAAGAGGCGCTCAGGCGCTTCCACAGGGCCGAAGAGCGGTTAATTATATAATGACGGGGCACGGGCTTAGGACAAGGTCCGGGTCCCGTTGCCGACTTAAACTTCCCGGCTACTGTTAGTTAGTGGCTTATTCTAAAACAGCCCGGGACCGGACGAAGATTGGAAGCTGCGTTGTTTCTAGGGTTTAGCAGCCAGGATCTGACGCCGGTCCCGGGGTTGTTTTTACATTTTTTTGCGTATATTTACACAATAATACTCAAACGCAATGACCTTTACGATGATTATTGAGCTGCTGATTGTGCTTGCAGCCCTCTATGTAGGCTCACGCTACGGCAGTCTCGCACTCGGCGCCATTTCCGGCATCGGCCTCGCCATTCTGGTATTCGGATTCGGGCTTACGCCCGGCACGCCCCCAACAGATGTCATCTACATCATAATAGCCGCCGTTACCTGCGCAGGTACTCTGCAGGCCTCGGGCGGTATGGACTGGATGATACAGATTGCCGAGAAGATGCTCCGCAAGCATCCGGACCACATTACTTTCCTGGGGCCGCTGGTAACTTTTTTCCTCACCGTGCTGGTGGGGACGGGCCATGTGGTATATACCATCATGCCTATCATCTGTGACATAGCGCTAAAGAAAAACATTCGCCCCGAGAGGCCCTGCGGCGTAGCCTCAGTGGCATCCCAGGTAGGTATCACCTGCTCCCCCATTGCAGCTGCCGTGGTCGCATTCGTAACCATCTCCAACGCCAATGGATATATGGTATCCATTCCCCAGGTTCTTATGGTTACCATCCCCGCCTGCGTAATAGGCCTTATGTGCGCCGCCCTCGCCTCCTATAAAAGGGGCAAGGACCTGGACAAGGACCCTGACTTTCTGGCCCGCAAGAACGATCCCGAGACCTATGCCTACATGTACGGCAATTCCGCTACCACCCTGGACAAGGTCATTACCAAGCAGGCAAAGGCATCGGTTTTCATTTTCCTTGCATCGCTGCTGGTGATCGTGAGCTTTGCATTCCTGCAGATGATTCATACCGCCGACGGCATTACCGTCGCCAAGGCCGTCAATCTTCCCAAGATGAACATCTGCATCCAGATAATCATGCTCATGGCTGCCGCCTGCAACATTATGTTCTGCAAGGCTTCTCCCAAGAAAGCCGTCGCAGGCGCAGTGTGGCAGTCCGGGATGGTGGCAGTTGTAGCCATCTACGGAATCGCCTGGTTGGCAGATACTTACTTTGGAAATTACATGGAAGAGATGAAGGCTATGCTTACAGGCCTTGTGACAAGCTATCCCTGGGCCATTGCAGTCGTATTCTTCCTTGTGTCTGTCCTGATCAATTCCCAGGGCGCCGTGGTGGTGGCGATGCTGCCCCTTGCGTATGAACTGGGCATAGCAGGCCCTGTCCTGCTGGGAGTGCTTCCCAGCGTGTATGGCTACTTCTTCATCCCCAACTACCCATCGGATATCGCTACAGTAAACTTTGACCGGTCGGGAACGACGAAGATAGGGAAATACCTGCTGAACCACAGCTTCATGATGCCGGGGCTCATCAGTGTAATAGTTTCTACGATAATTGGTTACCTGATTACAAACGTATTCTTTGCAGGATACTTCGCGAGTTTTGCCGGCTAGAATTCGTACATATTCAGTCCCGTCTCCGGGTCAAGCCTGCGGCCTATTTCCGCCTCGTAAGCCTCAAGCACAAGTTCGCAGGCCCCGTTTATACGGGCGGTCAGCAGATGCCCTCCTACGCAGCTGTAATCGCTGCGGCTTGCGGTAATGTGCAGGTGCAGGTAGGGTTTTCCGTCTTTACTTGAGATATTGCCTGTCAGGTTGGTGATTTCCATCTGCTCCAGGAATGTCTTGTCCACATACTTCATTGTTTGCGGGTCAAGATAGCGGAACGTCGCCTCATTGACAGCGCCAAGGCCGCTTACGGTTCCGGACTTGATTTTTTTCTCCGAACAGAAGGCTGCGATTGCCTCCGAAATCTCCACGTGATTGTCCAGACTAAGGATATAAACACCCGGTTTAACAGCTTTATATTGATACATATCGTGTTTTTTTCGCATAAAGATACGTAATTTATCCTTTTTTTATTACCTTTGCGATGCGAAAACACTTTTATTATTTATAATTATTATGAAACTTTTCAAAGCTGTTATTGCTGTTGTTGCAGCATCTCTGCTCGTCGCAAGCTGCGGTATGAGCACCAACTACACTCAGAACCTCAACCTCAACCAGACCGAGGTTGTCCTGAGCAAGGCAAACTTCCACGTTGTAAAGCAGGTTGTAGGTGAAGCTTCTGCTACCTATTGGTTCGGCTTCGGCGGCATCAGCCCCAAGTCCCTTCAGGGCAACGCTGTTGCTGACATGATCAAGAACGCCAACCTCACCGGTTCACAGGCTATCATCAACGTTACCTTCAAGAGGAGCGACAAGGTTATCTTTATCGTTGACAACACCACCTGGTATGCAGAGGGTACTGTAATCCAGTTCGACGAATAAGATTGATCACATATCATTAAAAAACCGGAGCCTTTCGACTCCGGTTTTTTGGTGCGCGAGATGAGACTCGAACTCACACAGGTTTTACCCCACTAGCTCCTGAAACTAGCGCGTCTACCATTTCGCCACCCGCGCATCGGTTTGGACTGCAAATATACAATTTTTTTAGAAAATGTATGATATTGTAAGAAGAATATCGTTGGGCAACACGAATATTTTCTCTCCAGCGTCAACGATCTTCCCGCATCTTAAACATTCGTAAGCTTTATACTTGTCATATCCTCCCCACAGCCCCAGACCGATATCAAGGTTCAGGTGTGTATTCAGCATGAAGGTGTAGCCGGCGGCAAAGCCGCCGCCCAGCCTGTCGCCCTCGACAGACTGAAGGGACAGGATGCCTCCTTCGTTGTATTCCTGCCATTTCAATTTACCGGAGAGCCACCAGCCCGAATAGATATGCCAGGGCCAGAAGCGGGCGCCGGCATCTACGCTCCGCTGCCTTTCGGCAATCTCTCTTCTTCCCTCACCGTAAGAGAAAGGATTGTACTTTACTCCTGCCGAGAGGCTCCAGTTTCTGGCAATGCCGCAGGACGCTTCCAGATTCAACGTCCCCAAATTCACGTAGTCCAGCACATTGGTTGTAAGAGCAAAATTTTGTGCCCGGCCCACACAGCACAGGAATAGTCCTGCGACTGCCAGAAAGAAGTTTTTCATAGTAGAAGTCTTAATTATCATATCTTGTAAACGCCTCAAGAATAACGGTTTTGAACTGGGGATAATAGCTGAGCATCTTCTGCTTCAGAGTATCCATATCCTTCACCTCGGCATTGAACAGCGGCGCCAGCATTTCCAGCCCGAGACCACGCTCGTCCAAGAATACAAGCAGTTGTGGGGAATATTTATCATCTGCCCCGCAGATTGCATCGGAATTCCCGTAATGTCTCCTGTACAGCACGGTTGTGCAATAATTGGTATATAGATGTGATATCTTGGCTTGCGATCCTCCGCTCCCGCCAAACACACCCCCGAGCAGCTCGGCAAAAGTCTGGAAAACGGAAGATCCCAGGAAACTCAGCAAGTACTCGTGCCACCAGTCCCTTCCCACGCGCGAGAAATGCCCTGCCTGCGTAAAGATTTTCAGCCCCCTTTCGTACGCCTCATTATAGGAACTGCAACCTTCCAGACCCAGGTAAACGTCGGGCTGGGCAAGGCGCGCGACTATTGTAAATTCTCCCAATACTGCATGCAACGGCTCGAATGTCTCCAACAGGACTCCGTGATGCATCATTATGTTGAAGCTTCCATTGAGAACAGGCAGGTCCCAGATACGTAAATCCTTTGGCGGGGCGGGTATGGTTGCAGCAGATTTGTCGCAAATCTGATAGTAGTCGAATCCGGCATTGTTGACCACGCAGCGAATGAACTGATGGTAATCCGAATAACTGTCTAATACAACGCTGCATCCTGCGGCGGGGTGCGAGCCAAGCGCAGAAACCGATGCCGGCAGCAGCAGGTTGCTGATCCCCTGCGAAAAGCCTTTCATATTCTTAAACACGAGACGGTATCTCAGATTGGAAGAATAGCTTCTGCCCATTCTGTAGTAGCCGTTCTCATCTGTGTAGGACATGGCGATTTTCACGAATGAGTTGCAGCAGACCCGTACGCCCTTCACGCCCACAGGGTCCGCAGAATAATCAGGGTCCATTATCTGAATATAACCTTCCGGGCACACTGGCCCGCTGTCTGAGCGCACCGCCGGTGTAAGCATACTTTCGTTGCCTGTCAGGATATAAGACTTTCGTTCCACCTCATCCCAGTCTATGCCGTCGGCCTTTGTAGCAGGGTCGTGCTCGGAAAGATAACAGTCTTCCAGACGCTCATAGCGTATTCCGGCAGGAAATTCAAAATCCACCGGCACCACGGCATACTGCCAGGTAATCTCCCCTTCAGGGACTTCGGGATCGTGATACCAGTCACCTTCTTTGAGAATGCGGTAATCCAAAGGATGGTCCAGCATCTGAATCCCCAGCTCAAGCAGTGTACTCATCTGGCTTTCATCCTTGGGAAGGAAGCGGACATAAAAATCAGTTGCCTCGATGTGAGCCCTGCCAGCCTTGGTAGGATATAACGATTCGAATGCCTTGGTCATATTATCCACCGAATAAGGATCGGGAAGCTGCTCGCCCAAAACGATTGCATCGTGGGAGAAAAGAGGCTCATCATCAGGGCCCTGACGGTTCCAGGGAAGATCGGAATTGCCCGTGCAGGCGCAAAGCAAGGCGGGCAGAAAAAGAATCTTCAAGTATAATGTCTTCATAGTTCAAAGTTTTTCTGTTGCAAAGATGCGGCTTATTAAGGGTTTCCTAAAGGATTGAAACCCTTAATTGCAATAACGGCCTCCGGTGCTTTCCGGAGGCCGTTGTCAACAAGGAATTCTTTTAAAAAATCGGTTGTTTTCTAGAAATAACTGACGGTTTTACCTTCGATTGCACTTATAAGGCTGTTGCCAAGACGGCTCACGCCATAACGGAAGTACTTGCGGGTAAGCCACTCTTCCCCAAGAATATCGGATACAATGCAATAATACTGAAGCGCATCTTTTGCATTGGAAATACCCCCGGCAGCCTTGAAGCCTACGCGACGTCCGCTTACTTCATAGAAGCGGCGTATAGCCTCGCACATCACGATCGCAGCCTGAGGGGTGGCGTTCACGCTCACCTTGCCTGTGGAAGTCTTAATAAAGTCGGCGCCCGCCTCCATGGCGAGGAAAGAAGCCTCTGCAATGTTCTCGGGAGTTTCCAGAAGACCGGTTTCAAGAATCACCTTTAGAACCACCTCCCGCTTGACTGATGCAGCAGCCTTGTCGATGGCGTTTTTCATCGTTACGATCTCCTCGAAGGCACGCTCCTTATCCCCGGCAAGGAAAGCATTGAGAGCCAAGACAATGTCGATTTCGTCAGCGCCGCCGAGCACTGCCTGCTCGCACTCCAGCACTTTCACTTCCAGAAAGCTCTGTGCAGAAGGGAAACAGCTTGCAACAGTGGTTACATGCACCTCCGGATCTTTCTTAAGGCTCCTTACAGTCTGTGCAAAATTAGGATAGACGCATATGGAAGCAGGTGCGGGGTAGCCGGGGAAAGCCTCGGGAAGTCCATTTACCTTTTCTACGAGACGTCCTACCGACTGCACAGTATCTGAGGGAGAGAGCGTGGTAAGGTCCATGATGGAGAAGCAAAGCTTGAGCTCCTCTGCAGATTTTGCCGGATCAAGCTTCTCTGCGGAAGCTTTAACGCCTGCATCGATCTTTGCAGGATCCGGAGTGTAAGCATATTTTTCCAGGTAGTTCATAAATCTGTAATTAATTGGTTATCGTTTTGTTTTCAATTTTTCACCTGACAACTGAATTATAGCCTCCGGCCGGGACTTGAGTTCGGTCTCCCTCGCCAAAGAGTCTCTCAGCAGGGAGTCCCGGACAAGGGAATCCCTGCTCATGGAGTCGCGCATAAGCGAATCGCGGATACGAGACAACTCAAGGAGAGAATCCTTATAGGCAGTACGCCAAAGCAGCGTATCTGAACCGAAGTCTTTCTCCGCAAAACCAACCAGGGACTTTTCCACTTCCCGGGCGAGTTCGATGGCTTCAATCTTCTTCCTGTACAGGTCCCGTCCGCTACTAAGCTTTTCCGATGCCTTCTTGAATATCTTCGAGTACCTTTCCGGATCCTTTAGATAATGCTTGACAGACGCATCGTAATCCTCGAAGGTATAACCGTAACGGCTGAAGATAGGGTCATAAAACAGCGAGGTATCAGCCTTCTTGCTCTCGGAGGAGTGGTCTGAAAGCCACTGGTCCGCAAGGAACATATCAGCATAAATGGATGCCAGCGTATCCCCCGGTATTATACGCGGCCTGCCACTGCAGGAGCCAAGCAGGACCAGCAGCAGCACGGCACGGAGGATATGACGGCAAACACGCATTATCTGAGTTCAGCGCCGAAGTCGTTACGGAACATCTGGAGCAACCTGTCCATCAGGCGCTCGGTATCCTGATCTGTGAGGGTACGTTCCTCATCCCGGATTACGAAACTCAAGGCGTACTGCTTTTTGCCTGCAGGAACACGATCGCCACGGTAAACGTCGAACAGTCCGACCTGCCGGAGGAGTTTCTTTGCCTGTTTGAAGGAGGCAGCGCGAAGGTCGGCATAACTTACGCTCTCGTCCAGCAGGAGCGCAAGGTCGCGACGCACCTCGGGGAATTTAGGCAATTCTTTGAATCCTACTTTGTTACGAGACACGAGATCCAACAGCACAGGCCAGGAAATCTCGGCAGCGACCACCTGCTGCTTGATGCCGAAGCTGCGGCACAGGCCAGGGTTCACAACGCCCATGGTCACCAGTACCTGCCCCTTGCCCGGGAGCTTGTAGCAAACGCCGTCCGAGAAAATGTCTGCCGGCGCGGGTTCTGCCCACATCTGGTAGAGATCGGCGCCGTATCGCTTGAGCAGCAGTTCCACATAACCTTTGAGCTGGAAATAATCGCTCTTCACCGGAGCTGACTTCCAAGATTTTTCCGGGGTACCGGCGAGAGTCAGGCAGAAGCAGGTGTGCTCCTCGTAGCCCTCCAGTCTGGTGGCATCACCGCCCTCGAGCTTGCGGTACACGCTGCCGTATTCGAACATCTTAAGATATCCGGTCTGGCGGTTGAAGTTGTAGGCCACCACTTCGAGCGCTCCCGGCAGAAGGGTCTGGCGCATCACGTTCAGGTCCTGGCTCAGGGGATTGACTATCTCTACGCAGGCAGAGGCCGGGTAGGTTGTGAGACGGGTGTAATACTCCTTCTTGGTGAGGGAGTTGTTCATAATCTCCGTAAAGCCGTTGGCGGCCAGGAAATTGGAGATGTGATTACGCAGCGCCTCCGGATCAGGGTCCGGGGTGGGCGATACGCTCATCTTCATCCTGGCCGGGAGATCTATGTTGTTGTAACCGTATATTCGGAGTATTTCTTCCACGACGTCGCACTCGCGGTAAACATCAACCATATAGGACGGGGCGAGCACCACGGCGCCATCCTCCGAGCGGCTCTCGAATTTGTATGCGAGGGCCTTAAGTATAGTTTCAATCTCAACGCCGCTTATATCCTTCCCTACAAAAGAACGTATCCGATTATAATTCAAGTGAATACGCTTACGGTTCGGCAGAGCGGGGCAAATATCCACCGACTCTCCGGACACCTTGCCGCCGGCGCATTCGAGAATGAGCTGAACTGCACGCCGGAGTGCATAAGGCTGCATGAGCGGATCGGCGCCACGTTCGAAGCGGAAGGATGCGTCGGTCTGCAATGTCTGGCTCTTGGAGGTCTTTCGGACAGAAGCGGGATCGAAGTAGGCGCTCTCTACGAATACGCTCACGGTGCCGTCGGTCACGCCGCTGTCTTCTCCGCCGAATACTCCGGCTATGCACATGGGGCCTACGGAGTCGGCAATCACCATGTCTCTCGAGCTGAGCTTGCGCTCAATGCCGTCGAGAGTCTTGATGGGCTCGCCCTCGGCAGCGCGTCTGACTATCACCTTGCCGCCGCGAATCTTGTCGGCATCGAAGGTGTGCAGGGGCTGGCCAAGTTCGAAGAGTATGTAGTTGGAAATATCTACGATATTGTTGATGGGGTGGCTGCCTATGCTCATAAGGCGCTTCTGGAGCCATTCGGGAGAGGGTCCCACCTTTATGCCGCGGATGGTGATGCCGCAGTAGCGCGGGGCACCGGCGGGATCAAGCACTTCGACTGCAACGGGTCCTGCGGTATGAGATCTCCCGGCTTCGCTCGAGATGACAGTGTCGTCATTTCGACCGGAGCGGAGCGGAGTGGAGAAATCCACCGGCGGAGCCAGTTCCGCCTTCACTCCGTTCACCACGCACCAGGCGTACAAATCTCTGGCCACGCCCCAGTGCGAGGCTGCGTCCACACGGTTGGCGGTGATTTCGTATTCGATGACGGCCTCGGTCTTAAGATGCAGGAACTCCTTTGCGGGAGTGCCGGGAACGGCATCCTTAGGGAGCACCATAATGCCGTCATGGCTGGTACCGATGCCGAGCTCGTCCTCGGCGCAAATCATACCGAAGGACTCGACGCCGCGTATCTTGGACTTCTTTATCTTGAAATCGCCGGGCAGTACGGTGCCTATCTGGGCCAGCAGGACCTTCTGCCCTGCGGCTACGTTTGGGGCGCCGCAAACCACCGTCAGGGGCTCGCCGGAGCCGGCATCTACCGTGGTGATATGGAGATGGTCGCTGTCGGGATGCGGCTCGCAGGTGAGCACTTCCGCCACCACCACTCCGGAAAGACCTCCGGGAATCTCTTCGCTCTCCTCTACTCCGTCCACCTCAATGCCGATGGAAGTCATTGCTTCCGCCACCTGGGCGGGAGTGAGGTCACACTTAAGGTAATCCTTTAACCAACTGTAACTTACTTTCATATATCTTCCGGATTAAAAAGCGCCGCCACAAACTGTTCTTTGTCGAACGGCTTGATATCTTCTATGTGTTCTCCTACGCCTATGAAGCGTACGGGTATGCCAAACTGATCGCTCACGCCTACCACCACGCCGCCCTTGGCGGTACCGTCGAGCTTGGTTACCACAAGGCCGGTGATGTCGGTGGCGCGGGCGAATTCCTTGGCCTGCGCGAAGGCGTTCTGCCCCGTGCTTGCGTCAAGCACCAGCAGCACCTCATGGGGGCCGTCGGGCACCACCTTTCGTACGGAATTGCGTATCTTGGTGAGCTCGTTCATGAGGTCCGTGCGGTTGTGCAGGCGACCTGCGGTATCGATGAGCACCACGTCTGCGCCGCGGGACAAGGCGGCCTTAGCAGTGTCGTACGCCACGGCCGCGGGGTCGGAACCCATCTGCTGCTTCACTATGTCCACTCCCGCACGTTCGGCCCAGATGTCCAGCTGATCCACTGCGGCGGCGCGGAAAGTGTCGGCGGCGCCAAGCAGCACTCTCTTACCCTGGCGCTTCCAGTAATGCGCCAGCTTTCCTATGGTGGTAGTCTTCCCTACTCCGTTCACGCCGACAACCAGGATTATATGCGGATGGCCGTTGAGCTCCGGGCCCTCGGGAGTGTTCGGAATGAGCTTTGAGATTTCATCTCGGAGCATGCCGCGCAACTCGTCCTGGCTCATATATTTGTCCCGGTCTACCCTCTCCTCCAGATTGTCGATAATCTTTAGAGTGGTATCTACGCCCATGTCGGACTCCACAAGGGCTTCCTCTATCGCGTCGAGGGTATCGTCGTCGACCCTCGACCTTCCGGCAATGGCCCTGCCTATCTTCTGAAAGAAACTGAATGCCATAACTTGCGAATTTACCGATTTTTTACAAGATTCGCAAGACCATGTTACTTACAGGCAGGGCTTTCGCTGCGCTCCGCTCAAGATGACAGCAGCGGACTACAAAAAGGGCCGGCCAAAAAGGCCAGCCCTCCTTGCTATTGCTGAAATAACAGTCCTACTTCTTGTTTGCGAAGAAGTCCTTGGCCTTTTCGGCCTCCACCAGCTGCTCAGTGAAAACATAAGCGCCGGTTTTGGGAGATTTCTCCATGCGGATGCACTTGACCATGCTCTTGGCACCGGCCTTGGCTGCGAATGTTGCAACGGCTTTCTTTGCCATAACTTATTCTCCTATAAATTATTTGATTTCACGATGAACAGTGACTTTCTTGAGGTAAGGGTTGTACTTCTTACGCTCGAGACGGTCGGGGGTGTTCTTCTTGTTCTTGGTAGTGATGTAGCGGGAGATTCCCGGCACGCCGCTGGCCTTCTGCTCTGTGCACTCGAGGATGACCTGCACCCTGTTTCCTTTTGCTTTCTTTGCCATAATCGTAAAATTTAAACAAGGTCAATAAGTCCTTTCTTCTGAGCCTCGCGGATGGTGGCCTCGAGACCGTTCTTCTCTATAATACGCATACCCTTGCAGGAAACCTTAAGGGTGATGTACCTCTGCTCCTCCTCGCTCCAGAACCTCTTGTTCTTGATGTTGAGGGAGAAGTCGCGCTTGGTGCGAAGCTTGGAATGGGCAACATTATTGCCTTTCATTCTC